>NZ_HG424450.1 GCF_000336385.2 Lysobacter antibioticus HS124
TCTTGTACAGCAACGACTTGTCGATGGGCTTCCCGACGATCTCTCGCCCGTTCCTAGTGGTCCAGAACTTCGAGGTCGCGCCGCGAGAACGCAGCTTGGCCACCAACTGCGCGGTGGGGACGCCCTCTGCGACTTGTTCGAAAATCCAGCGAACCAACGGCGCCTCCTTTGGGTCGGGTACAAGACGACGATTCCGTAGGTCATAGCCTAGTGGCGGGACGCCGTGCATCCACAGACCCTTCTTCTTGCTCGCGATCATCTTGTCGCGGGCGCGGTCCACATCGAGATCTCGGTCGAACTCAGCGAACGACATCATGATGTTCATCATGAGTTTTCCGATTGCATCTGCGGTGTTGAAATGCTGCGTGATGGATACGAATGCTACGTTGTTCTCCTGCATCACCTCCCAGTACAGGTGGACGAAGTCCCGGAGGCTTCTGGACAAGCGGTCCAGCTTGTAGACGAGGACGACATCAATCTTTCCTGAACGGATATCAGACAGAAGTCGCTGTAGCGCCGGTCTAAGCATTGTCGCCGCCGAGAAGCCAGCATCGTCGTAGTCATCGCTTGCCGGAATCCAGCCTTCGCATCGCCGACTGGCGATGTATGCATGCCCCGCATCGCGCTGGGCTTCAATAGAGTTGTATTCCCGCTCCAGTCCCTCCTGAGTCGACTTACGAGTGTAGACGGCGCACCGGAGCCGCTTTTGGTCCGTTCGCTCACTCATCGCCCTTCCCCTTTGCTTTCGCGGCGCGAAGCCCGAAGAACACCGGGCCAGACCAGGGCGTTCCAGTGATGTACTTCGCTATCGCAGACAGGCTGGTGAAGCATTGGCCGCGATAGTCGAAGCGACCGTCGGGCATGACCGTCACAACGTGGTCCTCGCCGCCGAAGTGCCGGACCATAACGGAGCCCGGCATCGGCTTACCGTTCCGCACGCGCGGGCCAATCGTTCCCTTCTCTACGAAGGCATCGATGCGCACGCGGTTGTCCTCTAGCTTGGCGGCATGGGTCCTGGCCCACTCCAGTTCCTGTAGGCGGTAAGCGATGCGGCGCTCTAGGAAGCGGCGCTGGTCGACGATCGGTTCCTGTTCGAACAGCTGGCGCCACTGCACTTTGAGTTCGGCCATGGTCATCTTCGGTAATGCCATGACGCGTGCGACGGTGTTCGAACTGATACGAGGAGCGTCTAGTTTCATCGGCGGGTTGGACGTGGTTGGTCGGGGTGCGTATGCACGCTTCCCGCGCGGGATAGTGCAACCCCCTTCTGGGTCCAACCAACAGGCGCTGAGCCAGTGCGGAAACGAACGAGAGCAAGCGCGAGCAGTTTCGCTACGGCCTGCCGGCGTTGATCTGGAGGCAGTGCGGCGGCATTGATGGGCGTCGTGTTCAAGCTCGGACCTCGTGGTGCAGTCCGGTGGCGAACTCGTACGCAACGATGTCGTCGGGTCGATACCGTACCGTTCCAGCGCTGAGCAGGACGAACGCTGGGCCGCGTCCCTGACTGCGCCATTTGCGAATGGTGCATTCGTTGATCTGCCAGCGCTCGGCCAGGGCGCGAGTACGCAGCAGGGAGATGGGGGCAGACGAGGAGGGGGCAGGGGCGGGCACGCATCGTTTCGATGGGGAACATGCGTGGAAGGCTAGGACGGCCGGACGCCAATCCGAGAAACGCGATTCCGCTAAACAGAGCTGGACTCAGCTAGCCCAAGCTAATCCAGACTTATCGCAGGTAGGCCGAGGCGCTGGGAGAAGCGGTCCCCGAGCTCGGCTTGTATCAAATGCCCCTGCCGATCCAACCATCGCGCGACCCAGCCCGCCGCCGCTGCGGACGTTCGGAACGGTCGGTCGATTTGCATGGTGCGCGCCTTGTGCCGGCGGATGGTTGCGGTACAGGTCGCACCGTTCTGGCCGATGGTCGCTAGCCAAACCTCTGGTGCGGCGTCAGGCACGGCGATGCAGCGGCGGCTGGCCCCCAGCCCGGCCACCTCCCAATGAAAACCGCTGGGTAGCTCGGCGAGAATCGCGGTCGTCCTGTCCATTGGGTGAACGCTACCCCTGTCCCGTCGCAAACGCCGAGACCCATTGGTCGGGAGAGCATGGGTTCTGCGTCGTACACTTTGGTGGGCCATGGCAACCGGAATCCAACTTTTGGCAGTGGATCGCCGGCAGTTCTGTGGCCGCAATGGATGTCACATCACCAACAGGGGCTGCAATGAAGTTGTCGAACGAGGAGAGGCTGATCGTGGCCATGCTGGCGAGCGTCCAGCGTAGGCTTGGCATCATGGAGGAGCACGATGAAGTTGATCCGGACTTCGTCATGGGAGCGATCTATGCGGAGCAGCAGTGGGCAATCGCCGCCCGCTATCCGGGACTGTTCTCCCCGGAAGCGCTGCCCCCGGTGGTTAGCACGGTCCAGGAGCACCTTTCCATGTGGACTGCATTGGAACGTTGCTACGCGGAGCTGCCCCCCGTCGAACAGGAGCGCGTCGCGGCCGCGGTCGGACCGAGCCGGACGCCGGTGCGATTTCCGGGCTACGACGCTCAGCACGAACGAGACTACTTGGCCGTGACGCGCTTTACGGTCGAGTACATGCAGATGCACATGGAGCTGGCCGACCGAGCCGACTACATCGCCGGCCAGCAGATGCTGCCGCGCTACGAGGCGATGATCGCGCGTTACCGACAAGAGAAGGCATCCGCGGACGCGGACTCCCTGGCCCCCGAGCAGTTGATTCGGGTGTTGCAGGCTGCCGAGTGACCAGGCCCCCGGCTGGCCGGGGGTGCCCGGCCAGCTTTGGCGTTCACTGCGCCGCTGTCGCCTCCAGTAGCTGTCGGGCGCGCCGCTTCCCGAGCTTCCGCAGCGACGCCAGCTTCACTACGAAGTTGTCGCTGGGCGTCTTGCCCGATTCCCAGAGGTAGATCGAGCCGACCGACGAACCGGCCAACCGACCGAGCTGAGCGGCGCTGAGGTCCAGACGAGTTCGCAGCTCGACCAGCGCATGGGCCGAGAACCAGTCGCGTGCTTCCTGGAGGGAGACCTGCGAGGGGCGGCGCGGCTTGCGCGCCCCCTGTCTGGCCGGGGAGGAGGAAAAAGTCCGACCGCGCTTTAGCTCGATCAACTCCTTCTTTTGTGCGGCGATCCGCTCAAGCAGAGGCGCGATCAGCAGCCGAGCTTCTTTCCGAGCGATACGAACCATGTCGTTCTTGAGCTTTGCTTCCTTGGCGATCATGTTGAGTCCTGGGGTTGGGGGAAGTGGGCATTGCGTTGGGCGAGATGAACGGTCCCGTGGCGGGGTACGGACCGCCTCAGTCCACATCGTCGCGAATCCAGACGAAACCGTCGGCGACGCCGATGAAGTCGCGAAACTCGCGGCGGGTGCAGATCTGCTGCAAGCTGCGGATGTCGCGGTCGTAGTTGGCATCGGTGACCGCATCGGACAGACGGTGGTGCGCCCGCCCACGCTCGTGCGCGCGGGTGATCGAGGCGACAAAAGCGCGTTGCTTTCCGCGCAGGCTTAGCTGGCGATGCCGGACCCTGAGCCAGGCATTATCCGGCCCCATTTCGAACCACAGCGGCTTCTCGCTACCAGCGCTCGAATGCGGCCGCGGGTTTCGCGACGACGGATCTGCACGGATCTGACGCTCGATCAACGCCTCGCGCTCCAGCCACAGGCCGTTGGTCTCGAGCTTGGCCACCCCAATGAGCGGCACGACGGACCAACCTGGCTTGCCAAGCGCGTCATGATGCATCCGCGACGTGGTCAGGATGATCAATCGCGACGCGAGGATCTTGCG
This sequence comes from Lysobacter antibioticus HS124, assembly GCF_000336385.2. Classification (GTDB taxonomy): domain Bacteria; phylum Pseudomonadota; class Gammaproteobacteria; order Xanthomonadales; family Xanthomonadaceae; genus Lysobacter; species Lysobacter firmicutimachus. Next base: position 3,799 of record NZ_HG424450.1, read on the forward strand.
CAGGGCATTGACCACCTCCGTGTAGTCGACCTGCCATCCGCAGCGCAATAGCACGACTGAGACGTCGCCGCGTGGCGTATCGATGCTCGCCAAGTTCCACAAGCGTTGTGCCAACAGCACGGTCGGCTTGGCTCGCTCGCCGGCCATTTGACGGCTCAGGGTCTCGGGCAACCATTCGCGTTGCAGCTGCACCGACTCGAAAGGTGGCCCTTGCGATTCGACTTGGCCACCGCACTCCATGCACGGCAGCAAGCGGTGCTCGCCGGCTTCGTAGACATGTCGGGCCTGCTGTCGTCCGCAGTCCCTGCACTGGACGCGGCGTGTTCGCCGAGGCGCGTGGAATGCGCCCAGCGCAGCGAGATCGGTCATGACGTCTGCGCCCTTCGCGGGCAGCAGGGCGTCGACCGGTTCGCTTTCGAACCAGCGCAAATAGAGATTGAGCACGCAAGATACTTCCTTGAGGTTTTTCTGGACGCAACCCGTCGATCAGGCCTTTTCCGGCCCGATGCAGTACGGCTCGTCGGAGTAGGTGCAGCTGCGGGTTACGGCGAAATCGAGCGATGTCGCCGCGATCCGATCTGGGCCGGATTCGGTAGGTGCGGTAGCTCGCATCGGCCTACAGAGGAGGCGACGCGGGTGGAGGCGCGGAATCGATCAGCGCAACGTTGGCGATGGCAGGAACGAGTAGTACGAGTGAGGTGCAACAGTCCTTTGTTCATGGGGAAGTCCGGGGGGATGACCACTTCGAGTGGTGGTATGTGACCTTGATCGCAGCCTATCGCGCACATGAACAGGCCGCAATACGACTCGTGCGACTCGGACGTCATGAGACGGTTCTGGATCGGTTCGATTCATGCTTCGTTACGCTTTCGCCGCTTCGCGGTGCGAATTTCGAGCTGATCTCTAGCAACTTATATCAAACACGGCTTCAACCTATAGCGGCTTTCGGAAGACCCTCGCGTCCTCGGCACACCGTGCCGTTGATCGAACCGAGGAGTGATGGAGTGAGCAGCAACAACCTTTCCCCTGAGCAGCTCGCCGCGCGCTGGGAAGTCACGCTCGATACCTTGCAGCGCTGGCGTCGCGAGAAGGTCGGCCCGCGCTTTTTCAAAGTCGAGCGCCGCATCCGATATCGCCTTGAGGACGTCGAGGCCTACGAGAGCGCGTCGCTGCGCTCATGCGGCATCGGCGCCGCGGGAGCCGCGGCATGACGCTGTTGGAGCGTTGCATCGGTCGCCCCGCATCGGAGCTGGCCGAGTACCCACCGGAGATGCTGCTGGATCTGAAACTGCAGGCCGCAAACGCAGTCGCCAGTGCGAAAGCACATTACGACGTCATCGATCGAGCGCTTGATCTTCGATACCACCGGATCGCGGAACAACAGCGAATGGCTGAGGGGAAAGACACCGGGACGGTGACGTTCCGCGACGGCGTCGTTCGCGTCAGCGTCGAGCTACCCAAGCGCGTCGAGTGGGATCAAGCGCAGTTGGGCCGAATCGTCGAACGCATCCGCGCAGCCGGTCAGGACCCTGGCGAGTTCGTGGAGATCAGTTATCGCATCAGCGAGGCCAAATACGGCGCATGGCCAGCGTCGATGCGCGCCTCATTCGATGCGGCACGCACGCTCAAAAGCGGCAAGCCCACGTTCCGTCTGTCGTTGACAGAAGGTACACCGTGATGTTCGTCTCAATTTTGAGTGGCGTAAGCCAGGCGCCGAGCCAGCCCATTGCAGGCGAGCACTTGCCGGGAGGGGACTGATGACTCTGCCGATTATCACCGCCACCCAGCGGTTGGCTGAGACGCGCGGCGTCAAAGGCGTGTTGGTAGGACGCTGGGGTCTGGGTAAGACCTACCAGCTGTGGTCGCTGGACCCGGCCACCACCCTGTTCGTGGACATCGAGGCCGGCGACCTGGCGGTCAAACACTGGCCCGGCGACAGCCTGCGCCCGCGCACCTGGGATGACTGCCGAGACCTGGCCGTGTTCCTGGGCGGCCCGAATCCGGCGCTGCGCGACGGCCAGCACTTCAGCCAATGGAACTACGAACAGGCCTGTCTGCGCTACGGCGATCCGCACGTCTTGGATCGCTACCGCACACTTTTCATCGACTCGATCACCGTCGCCGGTCGCCTGTGCTTCCAATGGTGCAAGGGTCAGCCGCAGGCGTTCTCGGACCGGAACAACAAGCCCGATCTGCGCGGGGCGTATGGCCTGCTCGGTCAGGAGATGGTGGCGTGGTTGACCCATCTCCAGCACGCGCGGGACAAGCACGTCTGGTTCGTCGGCATCCTCGATGAACGGACCGACGAGTTCAATCGCCGCTACCACGAACTGCAGATCGACGGCTCCAAGACCGGCCTGGAACTGCCGGGCATCGTGGACGAGGTGATCACGCTGGCCGAGATCAAGCCCGCCGAGGGTGAGCCCTATCGCGCCTTCGTCTGCCAAACCGCCAATCCCTGGGGCTATCCGGCCAAAGACCGATCCGGCCGCCTCGACCTGGTCGAGCCCCCGGACCTGGGCCGGCTGATGCGCAAGCTCGGCGCGCCCGAGGCCGCCGCGGCCGACGCTCCTCCCCTTCACTAATTCGCAGGAGACGCGATGTCTAGCTGGAACGACTTCAACAGCGCCGAGAATCCGGCGTTCTCTCTCATCCCCAAAGGCACGCTGGTCAAGGTCCGTATGACGATTCGACCGGGTGGCTACAGCGACGAGGCCAACGGTTGGCGGCACGGCTGGGCGACCCGCAAGCCCGAAACCGGCGCCATCTATCTCAATGCCGAGTTCGTTGTACTCGAAGGAAAGTACGCCAGGCGCAAGCTGTGGTCGTTGATCGGCCTGCACAGCCCCAAGGGGCCGACCTGGGGCCAGATGGGACGCAGCTTTATCAAGGGCGTACTCAACTCCGCGTTCGGGCTTCATCCGGACGATCAGAGCGCGGCGGCGCAGGCAGGTCGCTGCATCGAGAGCTTCGCGGACCTGGACGGCATCGTGTTCGCCGGTAAGGTCGACTGGGAGAAGGGTAACGATGACGACGACAAGGCAGTGGTCAAGGTTCCGATCATGCCCGACCACCCGCAATACAAAGAGGTCATGGGAGCGGCGCCGCCCTCGCGGACCAGCCCGACGGCGGCGCCGGCCCGCCTCGCTACCGGATCGCCGTCGCCGGCCGCGAGCTCGCCCGTTCCCAGTCGCCCCGTGTGGGCAGAGTAGCGCGGGCAACGGCCGATGACGCGAACCTCACCCCTGCAGGACCGGCATCCGAACCAGCACGGCATCTACATTGAACTGCGCAAGCTCTCCGGCGCCGACCTGGACGCCCTGGTTCAGCACTACCAGCACCAAGCTGAGCTGCACCGGGCGCACGCCCAAGCGTTGATCGCCTACCGCGAACGCGTGGTCGACATGTCCCGCCATGGCCGATGACGCCGTGCTGGGCCTGTGGCAGGCCGGCGCGTGGGTTCGGTCATCTGGACCTGCGCCGCCGAATCGGTGATCCGCGGCGGACACCGTACCGCTGGGCGTTCTGCTCGATGAGCTGCCAGAACGCCTTCCATCAACTCTACGACACCCGACGCCGGAGCGATCCGGCGTCGATAGAGGAGCTTTTGCCCGTGACCCACCCGCTGACCCCTGACGCGCAGCGCGCCTGCTTGCGCGCGCTGGCTTCCGCCGCCGCTCGCGTCGGCTTCGATGTGCCGCTGGCGAAGTACACCCAAGTGCAAGCCACCGAGGTGATCGTGGCCGTGACGATGGCCTACGAGAAATCGCTGCATGTGCAGTCCGAGCCGAGCAACAAACCGAACAAGACGCTCACCGACGACGCGCCCTTCGACGACCCCATCCCCTTCTAGGCCGCCATGCTCGACTTCAACACCCACGATGTCTCCGAGCATCTAGGCGGACTGGTGGATGCCGCGATGGAGCGCGAGGCGGCGACCCTGCCGCCGCGTGCCTATCTGGGCGCATCCAGCCTCGGCGAGGACTGCAGCCGGCGGCTGCAATTCCAGTACTTCGACGCTCCCAAGGACGTCGGCCGCCACTTTCCCGGTCGACTGCTCCGGGTGTTCGCACGCGGCCACCGCGTCGAGGATTGGATGGCCGACTGGCTGCGGCTCGCCGGGTTCGACCTTCGCACACGTAATGACCAAGGAGCGCAGTTCGGCTTCGCCACGGCCGATGGCCGAGTGCGCGGTCACGCCGATGGCGTAATCGTCGGAGGTCCCGACAGCTTCCACTACCCGATGCTCTGGGAGAACAAGGCGGTCGGCGCCAAGACCTTCCGCGAGTTGCAGAAGAAGCGACTCGCCGCCAGCCGGCCGGTCTACGCCACCCAGATCGCGCTGTACCAGGCGTATCTCGACCTGCACGAACACCCGGCGCTGTTCACCGCGATCTGCACCGACGACATGGCGATCTATGCCGAGCGCGTGGCGTTCGACCGTGGCCTGGCGCAGCGTGCGTCCGATCGCGCCGTCGAGATCCTGCGCGCCTGCGATGCCGCTGAGCTTCTGCCCCGGATCAGTACCACCCCGGTCCACCAGACCTGCCGTCAATGTCCCTGGCAGGACCGTTGCTGGTCCGTCCCCCTCTCCCCCACGCTCCATTAATCGAGATCCTCATGAACGCTGACTACCGCTCCGCGCCCGTCTGCGCCAGCTCCACCTTCGCCACTGCGGTCATTGACCTCCCCGATACGACCCAATACGAGATTCACCAGGTGCTGATCACGCCCGCGGTCGCGACCGCGTGGTTGCGCCGGAACGAAGCCAATCGACGACTTCGCCAGCGCGCGGTGACGCAGTACGTTCACGACATACAGCGCGGCGCTTGGAAGCCGACGGGCGAGACCATCAAGTTCAGCACGACCGGACGCCTGCTCGACGGCCAACACCGATTGGCGGCAGTGGTCGAGTCCGGGGGGAACGTGCGGATGTGCGTGGCCACGGGCCTGGACAACAGCGCATTCGACGTCATCGACACCGGCCGCTCACGAACCGGCGCGGATGTGTTGGTGATCGAAGGCGTCGGCCTGCGGGAGTCATCGACCGTCGCCGCGGCGATGCCGCTGATCCTGAACTACCAGCGCGGCTTGATCCCGCACAGCCGTGCGCGCTACCCCAACCAGGAATTGATCGAGGCCTGGAACACGCAGGCGGCCATCCGACGCAGTAGCCAGTTCGTCGCCAAGCTGCCGCGCAAGGTCATGCCGGTGGGTCATTCCAAGGCGCTGTTCCTGCACTGGGCGTTCTGCCAGCGCAACATCGACGCGGCCGACGAGTTCATCGAGCGGCTGTTCACCGGCGAGCACCTGGGCAAATCCGAACCGCTCTACCACCTGCGGCAGCGGCTGCTGCAACTGCGCATGACCGGCCAGTCCATCCCAGACACGGTGATGCTGCATGCCGCCATCAAGGCTTGGAACGCGACCCGCTCGGGCCGGACGTACTCGACGTGGCGCCCGGTGTTCCCGCGCTCCGATGAAACCTTCCCGGAGATCGCACGATGAGTCTTTCGTTTCACCCGCTTTGCCTGAGCCTGCCCGACATGACGCCGGACGCCTTCAAGGCCCTGGTGGACGATGTTCGCCGCAACGGACAACTTCGGGACATTGTGTTGTACGAGGGGATGATTCTCGACGGCCGTCACCGCTACCGCGCCTGTTTGGACAGCGGTATCGATCCGCGCATGGTCGAGTTCAGCGGCAATGATCCCGTTGCGTTTGTGATCAGCGAGAACGTGGCGCGACGGCACCTCAGTGAGTCTCAGCGCGCGATGGTGGCTGCTCAACTTGCAGTCTGGGGAAAGGGGAAGCCACGTAAATCGGAAAATTTTCCGATTAATGCCCCAAAGCAGCCACAAGTAGCTGAAATGCTTTCTGTTTCTGATCGAACGATTCGAAAAGCCTCCGAGGTCCGCAAGCACGGCGCCGCTCAGCTCGTGGCAAGAGTTGAGGCCGGGGAGATGACCGTCAGCGAGGCCGCCAAGATCGCGCAGCTCGGTAAGCAATCGCAGGAGCGAATTTTGGGTATCGAGGATCGCCAAGAGCGCAAGAAGGAGGTCGCAAAAGCCTTGTCGATCAGTCAGGGTCGGAAGAATTCGGGGCCGCGCACAGATTTCATCGAGTCGGTGGAGCAGGCGCCTTGGCTGGTGACGTTCATGGCAAGGCTGGAGGGCTTGATCCAGTGTGCGACGAACGCCGGCATTGATCCTGCCTCGTTGCGGGATCGTCTGGTGAATGAAACAAACTGGAACGACTCGCGCTTTGCGGAACGGTATGGCCGAGCGATGCCTTGGCTGGAGGCGATCGGACGGCTGCCGAAAGCACCGGATCGGGCGAGGCGGACGGTATGATGAACTTCAACGATGCCGATGCGCCGGAGAGCGCGCGCCGGCCGGAACGCGCCGAACGCGAAGAGGTGCGAGCGCTGCTTTTGCAGCGCTTGGAGGGCGTACTCAAATCGCTGTATCCGCAAGGCCGCACGCGCCGCGGATCGTTCAGCGTGGGCGACATCCACGGTTCCGCCGGCGACAGCCTGGAGATCGCTCTGGGCGGCGACAAGGCGGGACTGTGGACCGATCACGCCACCGGCGAGGGCGGTGACATCTTCGACCTGATCGCCGCACACGCCAACCTAGACGCGCGAGACGACTTCGCCATCGTCGTGGCCATGGCTGCCGAACTGGCCGGCCATGTGCCGCCATCGGTACCAGCGGAGCCGGGTAAGCGGCGCCGCTCCGAACCGGCGATGGACGAGCTCGGCCCGCACACCGCGCGCTGGGACTACCTGAGCGCGCAGGGCGAGCTGATCGCCTGCATGTACCGATACGACCCGCCTGAAGGCAAGCAGTACCGCCCCTGGGATGCCAAGCGCGGCAAGCACCAGGCGCCGACGCCGCGGCCGCTCTATAACCAGCCGGGTATGGTCGCGGCGCTGGAGGTGATCCTCGTGGAAGGGGAGAAGTCGGCCGATGCGCTGATCGCCCGCGGCTTCTGCGCCACGACCGCGATGAACGGCGCCAACGCCCCGATCGAGAAGACCGATTGGTCGCCACTGGCCGGCAAGCACGTCCTGCTCTGGCCGGACAAGGACAAGCCCGGCTGGGAGTACGCGATGCAGGCGGCGCAAGCGGCCCTCAAGGCCGGCGCCGAGTCCTGCGCCATGCTGCACGTGCCCGAGGACAAGCCCGAGGCCTGGGACGCGGCCGATGCCGCCGAAGACGGCTTCGACATCGACGGCTTCCTGCGCGCGGGCGAGCGCACGTACCTCGCGCCCGGCAGCGACGGTGCGCCGCCGCCGATTGACTTCGCCGGCCTGGACTGGAGCAGCGACGACGGCCTGGGCCTGGCGTTCACCCGCCACTACGCGGAGGACTGGCGCTACTGTGCGGCCTGGGGCCAATGGCTGAGCTGGACCGGCACCCGCTGGAACCCGGACCGGACCCTGGTCTTGCAGCACCTGGTCCGCGGAGTCTGTCGCGCGGCGCAGGTCTTCGCCGAGCGGCCGACGCAACGTGCGAAGCTGGCCTCGGCGTCGACCGTGGGTGGGGTGGAGCGGCTCGCACGCAGCGATCCGCGCCACGCCTCGTTTGCCGAAAGCTGGGACCGCGACCTGTGGGCACTGAATACCCCCAACGGCATCGTGGATCTGCGTGGTGGCGCACTGCGCCGACATGCCCGCGGCGAACACATGACCAAGCTGACCACGGCCAGCCCGGCGGGCGATTGCCCGACGTGGCGGCGCTTCCTGGGTGATGTGACTGGCGGCGACGGCGACCTGGCCGCCTATCTGCAACGGGTAGTCGGCTACTGCCTGACCGGCGTTACCACCGAGCATGCGCTGTTTTTCCTCTACGGCACCGGCGCCAACGGCAAGTCCGTGTTCGTCAATACCCTGGCCACGATCCTCGGAGACTACGCCACCAACGCGCCGATGGAGACCTTCATGGAGACTCGTGGCGACCGGCATCCGACCGACCTGGCCGGCCTGCGCGGCGCGCGCTTCGTCGCCGCCAGCGAGACCGAGCAGGGGCGGCGCTGGAACGAGGCCAAGCTCAAGGCGATCACCGGCGGCGACAAGATCAGCGCGCGGTTCATGCGCCAGGACTTCTTCGAATACATCCCGCAGTTCAAGCTGGTGATCGCCGGCAACCACAAGCCGGCCATGCGCAACGTGGATGAAGCGATGAAGCGGCGCCTGCACATGGTGCCGTTCACCGTCACCGTTCCGCCGGAGCGGCGCGACCGTCGCCTGACCGAGAAGCTTCTGGCCGAGCGCGACGGGATCATGGCCTGGGCGGTCCAGGGCTGTCTGGACTGGCAGCTGACTGGCCTGCGCGCGCCGCAGTGCGTGATCGACGCCACCGAGGAGTACTTCGAGGAAGAGGACCGCGTCGGCGAGTTCGTCGCCGAGGACTGCTACGTGCACGGCGATGCGCGGGTGTCGATCGAGGACGTCTTCCACCGCTGGCGCGAACGCGGCGAGCAGCGCGGCGAGTACATCGGTACGTCCCGCTGGCTGGTGCAGCAGTTGCTGTCCCGTGGATTCTCCCGCAAGCGCCTAAGTGGCGGCGTCAAAGGGCTCATCGGGCTGTCGCTCAAGCCGCGCTCGCAGAACAGCCGCCTTCCCTACGCCGATAACTGACCGAGTGACCCATTGAGGCCGTAGAATCGTAAGTTCCTTACGTGTGCGCGCGCACACACGCGTATAGACTTACGTTCTGACGGTCTTGTTTGGTCACTGCGGCATCGACCAAGAGACAAAACAATGACTTACGAAGCACGCGAGCAGGGTGAAGAGCCCGGCATCGCCAAAGCTGATCAGCTCTACCCATCGGCGCACTCCGGACACGACGACCAGGCGCCCACCATCCTCGCACTCGATCTGGGCACGAGCTTGGGTTGGGCACTGCGGTTCACCGGTTTGGTCATCAGCGGCACCGAGCACTTCAAGCTGGGTCGCTTCGAAGGCGGCGGCATGCGCTACCTGCGCTTCGCCCGCTGGCTGGATGAGGCCCGTGCCTTTGCCGGCCCATTCGAGGCGGTCTACTTCGAGGAGGTGCGTCGGCACCGCGGTGTAGATGCCGCGCACGCATACGGCGGCTTCCTGGCGCAGCTCACCGCTTGGTGCGAGCAATACGGGATTCCCTATCAGGGGGTGCCCGTCGGTACGATCAAGAAGTTCGCCACCGGCAAAGGCAATGCGGACAAGGCCGCCATGGTCGCGGCGGCGCAGCAACGGGGGCATCACCCGAAGGACGACAACGAAGCCGACGCGCTTGCCCTGCTGTACTGGGCGGTGGTTCAAGGAACGGCAGCATGAGCACGGTCTGGACGATCGACCGGGTCGCCGACCGCTTCCAAGAAGCGGCGATTACCGCGCGGCGTTTGCCGCCCGCACGGGTGCAGGGATACGCCTCGTTCTGGCCCGATATCCACCGCCAGTCGTGGGAGGGGTACGCCGACGAGCGCATCATTCTGCGCTTCGCTGCGTCTCCCGCCGCCATCGACCGTTTCGGCGAGACCGTGCGCTGGCTGCATTGGCTGGACGAAGAGCAGCGCAGGTTGATCTGGCTGCGAGCGCAGTACGTTCCCTGGCGCGAGGTCTGCAACCGCACGGGCTTGATCCGGAAGACCGCATGGCGCCGCTGGCAGCATGCGCTCAGTCTGGTCACGGTGCATCTCAACGGGACGTTGCCGCGATTTGCCGACGTCGAGATAGGTTTGGCGGCCGAGAGGATTCCGGCTAACGCAGGTCAACGCGGCTAATCGCAGTTCGGGGAACGCAATCCGCTGTCCCAAAACTCCAAGAATTGCCCTAGTCTGATCCCCATGCTGAGCGCGCTGTGCCATGAACGCGGCGCGGTCGCTAGGGCCAGCCCGGAGTGCCTCCGCCGCCTCCTTCCGCTCCGGGTTGGTCCGCCTTTCCTAATGGACGATTGCTCCAAAAACAAAACAGCCCGCGCCGGACTCGTAGGCGCGACCTGTCCGCGGGTCGCTTGCCGAAGCAGACTTGGGGAAGTCACGACCCACGGCTCGAACGTAGCACGGGAAATTGTGACTTTCAGCCGAGAGATCAGTGCTCCCGACGAACGGTCCCAGCCGTGTTATGGACATTCATTGCCGGCCTAAACAGCCCCGGGCTTGATCCACCGGCCTTCTGCAACCAAGCGGGCCAGAGCTGCACCTTCTTCGGTGTTCGGCCCCAGCGCAGCAATGACGTACTGCCACGTTCCCGCCTGGCGCCAACGGTGGTACCTCACGTAGATTGCGTGCGTCCCGCTCCATCCTTGCGACGCCAGCCTTGACCATCTTTGCCGATGCCGTGCGACCCAGAGTACTGCCGAGATGAAGCTCCGATACTCGGCTTCTGCATTGAGTAGGCGGGCTTCCAAGCCGCGTGGAATTTCAGAGACGATGGCCATCCATTGGTCGTCCGAAATGTATTGCGGACTCATTCCTGCTATATCAGCCCATCCAATCGCTTCGATCCTGTTTCACCAGCGCCAGCCCTGCTGCTTCCAAAGCGGCCTTAAGCCCAATGACGCCTGTGGAATTGATGGTGTCGAACACCACCACGGCGCGTTCGCCATCGTCGGCAACCAATCTGACATTCCAAGTCGCAGATATATGCGTAAGGCACTGGACGGCAAGTTGCCCCGCAGTGAAGGCTCTGCTATCGCAGATCCGAACCACCTTGAGTGTATGCGTGACCATTGCGTGGTCCTTTCTGCGTGATCGAACTAAGAACCGATTCACCGCCAGAGCATTGATCAGATCACGAGCGCCGGGTGAATCTCCACCGAAGACCAAAAGCCTCTAGCTGGGTCTCAAGATTGATTGGCGCACTCTCGCTTCGCGTTTCGAACGAAAGGTCCGCCTCATCGCCTTCTATTCGTACCACTTCGACATTACGAACCCCCGGTAACCGGTTGAGAACCACCATTGCGCGGATTGCCGCGAGATTATGCTCGACTAGGCTTGTGACGCCGACAGTAAACCTGGTCATGTAGCTCCTTGTTCAGTTGAAGCAGCATTGCAACGGAGCTGGTGCGGTCTGAAGTCAAAGAGAGAGTGGAGGGTCTGCTTGGTGAAGGCGTCGGGATATCGAGCTAGATCTCGAGGCTAACCTACGTCAGGCCGTAATGGTTCAGATTCGGATCGATCGATGAGGTGAGCGACTCGTTGGCCTGCTCGCTGGGCCACCGTGCCCAGCGCCGACCGATTCCTGGTGCGATCAGGTTTCGATTATATCACTAGGGTCCTTCCTTCAGCTTAGGTACATCGGGGGGCATGGCCGCAAAACCCCGCTAGCGTCAACTTTCTTAATCGGGTTCGCAGTCGCTGCGACCCGGTTCGCACTCGGACTTCCCTTGAGCCCTCAGATCGAACTGCGCCCGATCGAGGCGCTGATCCCGTTTGCCCGCAACGCACGTACGCACTCCGATGCGCAAGTCGCGCAGATCGCCGCCAGCATCGTCGAGTTCGGGTGGACGAATCCGATCCTGGTCGATGGCAACAACGGCATCATCGCCGGCCACGGCCGGCTGCTCGCCGCGCGCCAGTTGAAGCTCGCTCAGGTGCCGGTGATCGAGCTGGCGCATCTGACCCCGGCGCAGAAGCGCGCTTACGTCATCGCCGACAATCGCCTGGCCGAGAACGCGGGCTGGGACGAGGACCTGCTCCGGCTGGAGCTGGCCGAGCTGCGCGATGTCGAGTTCGACCTAGATCTGCTCGGCTTCACCGATGCCGAGCTGGACGACCTGCTCACCGACGACGACCAGACCGGGCTGACCGAGGACGATGCGGTTCCCGAGGTACAGGAACAGCCGATCTCCCGGCGCGGCGATGTCTGGATCTGCGGCAGCCACAAAGTGTTGTGCGGTGACGCCACCGACGCGGCGGACTACGGCGCGCTACTCGGCGACGAGCTGGTGGACATGACCTTCACCGATCCGCCGTACAACGTCGACTACGCCAACAACCCCAAGGACAAGCTGCGCGGCAAGCACCGCCCGATTCTCAACGACAATCTCGGCGGGGACTTCGGCGCGTTCTTGGAAGCCTTCTGCACCCAGATCGTCGCGCTGACCAAGGGCGCGATCTACATCGCCATGTCGTCGTCGGAACTGGATCGGCTCCAGACCGCGTTCCGCGCAGCCGGCGGCCGCTGGTCCACCTTCATCATTTGGGCCAAGAACAAGTTCACGATGGGCCATGCCGACTACCAACGGCAGTACGAGCCCATCCTGTACGGGTGGCGCGACGGCACGGAGCGCTACTGGTGCGGCGCGCGCGACCAGGGCGACGTCTGGTTCATCGACCGCACCAGCAAGAACGACCTGCACCCGACCATGAAACCGGTTGCGCTGGTCGAGCGTGCAATCCGCAACAGCAGCAAGAGCCGCGACCTGGTGCTTGACCCCTTCGGCGGGTCGGGCACGACGATGATCGCCTGCGAGAAGACTGGGCGCCGCGCGCGGCTGATCGAACTGGACCCGAAGTACGCCGACGTGATCGTCCGGCGCTGGCAGGACCACACCGGCCAGGCGGCGATCCGGCAAGGGGACGGGGCCCGCTTCGAAGATGCTGCCAGCGAACCTGAGCCGGTGGAGGCCGAATGACCCGCCCGGCCTACTACAACGAGAACGATCCCTACCTATGCGACTGGCTGCGCAACCTGATCCGGGCCAGGCAGATCCCGGCCGGCGACGTCGATGACCGGGACATCCGATCTGTTTCCGCCGCCGATGTCCGCGGCTACGCCCAATGCCACTTCTTCGCGGGCATCGGCGGATTCGCCTACGCCGCCCGGCTCGCCGGCTGGCCGGAGGACGAGCCCCTCTGGACCGGCGGCTTCCCCTGCCAGCCGTTCAGCGTCGCTGGGCGCCAACGCGCGCAGGCGGATGACCGTCACCTCTGGCCGGAACTGCATCGCCTTATTGCACAAGCGCGACCCGCTCTATTCCTGGGCGAGAACGTTGCTGGCCTCATCCCGTTGGGGCTCGACGGAGTTCTCGCTGACCTGGAAGGCGAAGGCTACGCCGGCCGGGCGATGGTTGTTCCAGCTTGCGCCGTCAACGCCCCCCATCGACGGGACCGGGTTTGGATCGTCGGCAAGCGTCTGGCCGACGGCCGTGGGGAACGACGACAACAAGTCGCCTGCGGCGCGCTTGGCGATGAAATCCCGGATGCCGGGCGGGCCGCGCAAGGCGATCACCAGCTTGCAGGTGGCGGCCAAGGCGGTTTGGCCGACGGCCACGGCGAACGATGCCGAGAAGCGCGGCGACTTTGCGGCCGAGCGACGCAATGGCCTGCCGGGGGTGGCGAAGGCGGTGTGGAGCACCCCGCGCGCGAGCGACGGGGAGAAGGGCGGGCCGAACCAGGCCTTCGGCAGCGGCAGCACGCAGCCGCTCCCGGCGCAGGCAGTATGGGCAACACCGACGACGCGGGACCACAAGGATGCATCGAGCGTTGGCAGCGCGCCGGAGAATGGGATGCTTGGGCGACAGGTCGCACCCTCGCCGGCCGGCGGATACCTGAACCCAGAATTCGTCTTCTGGCTCATGGGATACCCGGAAGAATTCCTCGGCTGCGCGCCGCCGGCAACGCGATCGTCCCGCAAGTCGCCGCCGAGATCCTGAGAGCACTGCGCCCCTGACGCTGCGCGGCGCGGGGCGACGGCCCAAGCATCAGGCGAGTTCGAACTGGCCGACGGTCCCGTTGTAGCGCAGTTGGACACCGCCGCGAATCGGCGTGCAGCCAACTACCCAGAAATTCAAGCGGTACAGATCCCGGTAGGCCAGCGCGTCTCGGGCTTGCGTGTCGGACAGGCCGACTTCGGTCAGGTACTGTGCCAGTTCGGCGTCGCTGCTGCTTTCATCGTTGGACAAGATCTCTTCGACCAGCTGAAGGAGCGTGGCCGGCAAGGCGGCGAGATCGTATTCTGACTGGGTTGGCACTGCGTCTTGCATGGTGGTTCTCCGTGGCTGGGAGGCCATGAACGCTTCATCGCGACGGAACATCAAGCGGATTCTCGTGTGATCTGCTGCTGGAATCGCGGCAGACAAGAACGAGACAGCGAGCCGGACAGGCGTCCGGCTCGCTGGGTGGGCTTACTCTTCTTCGTCGGCCTGCGGGCCGGTGTTGCCGGCGTCCGCTTGCGGCGCCTTGGTCGCGATGCGGTACACCCGATCGCCCTGGCCTTCCTTGGTGTTGGTCACGGTGTAGCCCTTCTTCTTAACCGCGCCGGCGAGGAAGCCGCGCACTGAGTGCTGCTGCCAGGCGGTCTTGGTCATGATCTCGGCGATGGTGGCGCCCTCCGGCCGCATCAGCATGCCGACCACCGTGGCCAACTTCGTGTCGCCGCGCTCGGCACGCTTCGGCCTAGCCGGTGCGGGTGCGGGCTCGGGCGCGGGAAGTGCATGGTCCGAACTCGGCTCCGTGCCTTCGCCCGCATCGGCCTCCGGCTCGGCACCTGCATTCTGGCTGGCGGTGTCCTCGCCAGCCGGCTCATTGGCGCCGATTGCCGCGTAGCCGGCGGCGGTGAGGCGGTAGCCGGCATCGTGCGCTTCGACCAGTTCGTTTCGCAGCAGGCCGCGCACGACGCTGGTGCGCGCGCCCCCCTGCAAGCTGGCGGGGTAGCGCTCGATGCGGCCTTCGGTGTCGAGGGCCAGTTCGAGAACGCTGCGCTGGTTGGGGGACAGTTCGATGGTGCTCATGGTTGTGCTCCTTGGATAGGGTGATGCAATTCGTATGCGCGGCGGGGACCAACCCATTCGCCGCTGGGGTCCAGCCCGCGACGAATCAGTTCGTCGCGAGCCAGTTGATTGAGGTCGAGGGCTCCGCTGGCGGCGACGACTAGCACCGAGCTGTGCACCGCCTTGAGGAACCTGAGTTCAGGGCTGCTCGGCAAGAACATCGGCGATGGCCTCGCGCATCTGGATCTCGCCGGAGACCAGCCCCAACAAGATGTCCCCGGGCAAGGTTTCCAAAAGCTGCTCGGCTCGGCGCTCGAGTTCGCGGGCGGCGGCGCCGTACCAGTCCGCGTAGGCGGTCAGCTGCGCCAGCTTCGCGCGGTCAGCCCGCTTCATGCCGCGCAGGAAATTCTTGAGCTGTTCGGTTTGCACTTTCATCGCTGGCCTCCGTGGCCGTCGTTGGTGTGGCGACATGAACGCTTCACCCTGCGGAGAAGCCAAGCGGTCTTCGCGACAAAGAACGCGCGTTCTCCAGCGTGTACAGGTGTCTGACAGGTTCACTCAGAAGCTGTCGGCTTCCTGTCTGCGCCGCTACGGATTCGCTTGGCTTTGCCGCCGAATGAAGCGTTCATGTCGACGCCGCAACGGAGCGGCGAGTGCCAGGAACCTCACCATGAAGATTGAAATTGCACAGACCCACCTGTTTCGCACCGCTCATGCGCTGCAAGAAGCATGCGCCAACCGCCTCGCGGACATGGCGGTGCAGATGGCCCCGCGCCTTAGCCCCGAGGAGCTGGAGGCGGCCAAAGCGTTAGCCACCGAGTCCCTGCGCCTTATCCAGGCGTTGTTCGAAGCCAACGATAGGGAGTTCGAACTCAACATCGATGTGAACATGACGGTCGAATACCTCAACGGCCTGGCCGACGCCTGAGCCAGACGAAGAGCGAAGTCCCCAGCGCCTGCCGGGCGCTGGGGCGTTCCCTCTTCGGTTCTAGGCCGACGCTGTCCCTGTGCTGTCTGCCCGACCATGGACCGCGATATTCACTTGCGATTCCGCTCGAAGGAAGCGCTCATGCCCACGCCGCACCATCGCGGCCAACTTGAGAGCGAAACCATGTCGAACATGTCTTACTGCCGATTCCAGAACACGGCCATTGCTTTGAGAGATTGCGAACACGCGTTGGAAGAAATGACCGACGGTGACCCCGAGAAGCTTAGCGGGGACGAGCTGAGCGCGGCGAAGCAACTGGTCGCCAGTTGCGTCAACATCGTCCAGCGACTGGCTGAGCGTGGCGAATTGGAATTTGAGCCGGACATGGACCTTGCACCGGTACTTAAGGAGCTGAACGACGCCGCTGGCTGATTGCGGAGAGCGTCAACCCCAGCGCCCGATCGGGCGCTGGGGTTTTCCCTCTTCTGCCGCGCGCCGCAAGCTGTCCGTCGCCTGTCTGCCGGAACCTACTACCTCGCTTTCACGCTTTGAATCGCAGGGGATTGAAGCGTTCATGCGATCGCCGCGCTGGGCGGCGATCGAGGAACAGCAACAATGGATTTCGAACGAGATCTCTTCACTCTGCGTGCGTTGGGGAGCCAGATTCGATGGCTGCTGACCGCGCCGACGGATTTGGAGCCGGTCTGGGAGTACGGCACGTGCTCGGTGGACGGATGTGCCGCCTTGACCCGGTTCTTGGAGCCCTGGACGCGGATCGACCGGGCACGGCGTATCGACGGCATCGAACTGCACGCGCGGGTGGCCGTGGTGAACGAGGAAATGGGGCGGTGGAGTTTGCGCGTCCTCAGCGGCGCCAATCGCCTCAAGCAACGCCCCAAGCGCCGAAACGAAGCGGTCGCCGCCCTCCTTGCGGCCACGGCGCAGCAGATCGAGGACTACCTGGAGTGCCGGTCGCCGCTGACGCCGCGCCAGTGGGTCGAGAAGGCACTCGTCTCGGTCGAGCGGCTGCACGTGCTGCGATCCCGCGACGCCGACTTCCAGCATGCGATCAGCTTAGCGGCCGGCGGATTGGAAGAGGCGTTGGGCCAGTTTCCCGAGTAGGTAATGGGCGCCCGGCGAAGCTGTCGGGCACCTGTCCGTCGTCATCGTGTGCCGCAAGTTCTGCTTGGCTTCCGCCGCAAATGAAGCGTTCATGCCGCTGCCGCAACGACGCGGTGTGAGAGAAACGAACCATGAACCAGGACGTATTCATCTCGGACGCTGAGCTTCGAAGCCTCAGCGACTATTTGGAACGGATACTGCGGTCCGGACACACCTTTTCACAACCCGGATCAAAGTTGACGTTGTTCGCCTGCTATGGCTTGGCCAGCATCTTCGCCGAGCGTACGGATGCGGTTCTAACGCGCCGCCTCGACCCGAAGGACATTGGGCAGCTGGTGGCCGAGTGCCGTAGGGAGCTGGCGCCAGTGGAGCGCACCATAGATCAGACCGGCAGTTGGTCCGCGAAGCGCTGGGTTCCCAGCGAGCTCTGCGCGGACGAGATGACGTTGCGCTGGTTGCACGATGAGATCGCGCGCTACATCGAAGGGCTGGAGCCGGAATTCGTAGGATTGCCGGTGCATCAACTCAATCGAGCGGTACAACAGGCCCGGTTGATGCAGGTGTGGGACGTGGCGGACGCCAAGTACCAGCCCAGCCTCCGCTCGGCCATTCGATATCTGGAGCAAGCCATCACGGCCGCGATGTGCGCGCCACGCAACTGATCCCCTGAGAGCGCGCACCCCAGCCCCTTGGTGGGGGCTGGGGTGTTCCCTCTTCCCTTCACCCTGATCTGCGCCGATGGCCGGCGGTCGCGGAGGCCCGAACCTGCGATTGACCGCCTGTGGGAATCAGCATCCGCGCCTACGGGCGCCATCGCGGCGTCTCCGACACCGCCGTCCGCAAAGCCATCGCCACCGGGCGCATCTCGGCGTTGCCGGACGGCACCATCGATGCGGCCCGCGCCGACGCCGAGTGGGACGCCAACACGGCCAAGGCCGAGCTGGCTGAAGCACGGGCCGCGCCCCGCCCCGCGCGGGCGCGCGCGGCGGCGGCCTTTGGCGAGGACTCCCTAGCCGCGCCGGCCGGTGCCCCCGCCAGCAACAGCTACGCACAGGCGCGGACCGCCAACGAAGTTCTCAAGGCTCAGCACCACAAGCTACGTATCGCGCAGCTGCGCGGCGAACTGATCGATCGCCAGCAGGCCATTGGCCAAGTCTTCGCCCTGGCGCGCGCCGAGCGCGACGCCTGGTTGAACTGGCCGGCACGCATCAGTTCGATGCTGGCCGCCGAGCTCGGCATCGATCCTCATGCGATGCACGTGTCGCTGGAGCGCGAGGTGCGCCAGCACTTGGCCGAACTCGGCGACTTCGTCGCCCGCCTGGAGTGATCGTTGTACGACGGCTTCGATGAGGTCGCCCGCGCCTGGCGCGACGGGCTAACGCCCGATCCGTTCTTGGACGTGTCGGACTGGGCGGACCGGGACCGGGTGCTGTCGAGCACCTCGTCGTCGGAGCCCGGGCGATGGCGCACCGCGCGCACGCCGTACCTGCGCGACATCATGAACGACCTGTCGCCGGCCTCGGCGATCGAGCGCGTCGTATTCATGAAGGGCGCGCAGGTCGGCGGCACCGAGTGCGGGAACAACTGGATCGGCTATGTGATCGCGTGCGCGCCGGGGCCGATGATGGCCGTGGCGCCCACGGTCGAGATGGCCAAGCGCAACTCCAAGCAGCGGGTCGATCCGCTGATTGAGGAATCGCCGTCGCTGCGCGAGCGCATCGCGCCCTCGCGCGCACGCGATTCGGGCAACACCATCCTCGCCAAGGAGTTCCGCGGCGGGGTTCTGGTCCTGACCGGCGCCAACAGCGCGGTCGGCCTGCGCTCGATGCCGGTCCGCTACCTGTTTCTGGACGAGGTGGACGGCTACCCGCGCGACGTGGAGGGCGAAGGCGACGCGGTGGCGCTGGCCGAAGCCCGCACCCGCACCTTCACCCGCCGCAAGATCCTGCTGGTGTCGACGCCGACGATTGCCGGCGCCTCGACCATCGAGCGCGAGTACCTGGCGTCCGACCAGCGCCGGTATTTCGTGCCGTGCCCGCATTGCGCCCACGAACAATGGCTGCGGTTCGAACAGCTGCGCTGGACGTGGGACGATCCGCGCTCGGCCCGCTACATCTGCGAGGCCTGCGAGCGGCCGATCGGCGAGCATCACAAGACGGCGATGCTGGCGGCGGGTCGCTGGATCGCCATGGCGCCGCAGAACCGCGGCAAGACCGCGGGCTATCACCTGTCGTCGCTGTACTCGCCGGTCGGCTGGCGCAGCTGGGCCGACATCGCCGCCGCCTGGCAGGCGGCGCAGGACTCAGCGACCGCGCTCAAGGCGTTCAAGAACACCGAGCTCGGCGAGACCTGGGAAGAGGAAGGCGAAGCCCCGGATTGGGAGCGCCTGCTGGAGCGCCGCGAGGACTACCGGATCGGCACCGTGCCCATTGGGGGCTTGCTGCTGGCCGGCGGCGCCGACGTGCAGAAGGACCGGATCGAGGTCTCGGTCTGGGCCTTCGGCCGGGAGCGTGAGACCTGGCTGGTCGAACACCGGGTGCTGATGGGCGACACGGCGCGCGCCGCGGTCTGGGCCGAACTGGCGGGACTGGTACGCGAGCAATGGACCCACGCCTCCGGCGCGCTGCTGCCGCTGACCCGGCTCGGCTTGGACACCGGCTACGCGACGCAGGAGGCGTACGCCTTCGCCCGGGACGTCGCCGACCCGCGCCTGCTGCCGATGAAGGGCGTCGGCAGCGGCGCCGCGTTGATCGGCATCCCGACCGCGGTCGATGTCAGCGTGCCGGGCAAGCGACTGCGCCGCGGCCTGAAGCTGTTCGCCGTCGCCGGCGGAATCGCCAAGCTCGAGCTGTACAACGCCCTTCGGCTATCGATCGACATCGGCCCGGAGGGGCAACCGGTGTTTCCTGCGGGCTATGTTCATCTGCCGAAGGTCGACGGCGAGTTTCTCCAGCAGCTGACCGCCGAGCACCTGATCACCCGACGCGACCGGCATGGCTATCCGCAGCGGGTCTGGGAGAAGCGCCGCGACCGCAACGAAGCCCTCGACTGCTACGTCATGGCGCGCGCCGCGGCGATGCAGGCCGGCGTCGACCGCTTCGAAGAACGCCACTGGCGGGAGATGGAGCGGACGTTGGGTCTGGCCCCACCGACCGCACCGCCCGTTCCAACTGCGCTACCCCTTCCCACGGCCGCCCCTTCGGGCGGCCTTTCTGTTTCTGGCCCGCGCCCCCGGCGTCGGGTGATTTCGAGCCGTTTCATGCAATGAGCGATCTTCCGTACACCCACGAACAGTTGCAGGCGCTGCGCAACGCGCTCGCGCGCGGCGAGCGCCGCGTCAGTTTCGGCGACCGCCTGGTCGAGTACCGCTCCGTGGACGAGCTGCTGGCCGCGATCCGCGAAATCGAGGCCGCGCTCGCCGGCACCGAGGGCCGCCCCCGTCGCGTCCGCCGCCTGCTGACCACCACCGCCAAGGGCTTCTAACCATGGCCTGGTGGGGCAAGCTGCGCGCCGCGATGTTCGGCGGCGCGCCGGTCCATGAGGTAGCGGGCCACGGCCGGCGCTCGACTGCCTGGCAACCCGGCAATCCCGGCGCCGTCGCCGCGCTGGTCGCCACCGGCGATGCGCTGCGGGTGCGCTCGCGCGACCTGGTGCGGCGCAACGCCTGGGCCAATGCCGCGGTGGAGGCGTTCGTCGCCAACGCGGTCGGCACCGGCATCAAGCCGCAGTCGCTGATCGCCGACACCGCCCAGCGCGAGGCGCTGCACGCCCTGTGGCGGGACTTCGTGGACGAAGCCGACGCCGCGGGGCTGACCGACCTCTATGGACTGCAAGCCCTGGCCTGCCGGGCGCTTCTGGAGGGTGGCGAGTGTCTGGTCCGGCTGCGCCCGCGTCGCCCGGACGATGGTCTGGCGGTTCCCTTGCAGATCCAGCTCCTGGAACCGGAGCACCTGCCGCTGCACCTCAACCGCGAGCAGCCCAACGCCAACGTGATCCGCGCCGGGATCGAGTTCGACCGACTCGGGCGCCGGGTCGCCTACCACCTCTACCTCTCGCACCCTCAAGACGGGGCGATGGCGCCGATGAGTCGGCAGGGCGGGCTGGACACCTACCGCGTGCCCGCCAGCGAAGTGTTCCATCTCTTCCGGCCGCTACGACCGGGCCAGATCCGTGGCGAGCCGTGGCTGGCGCGCGCGCTGGTCAAGCTGAACGAGCTGGACCAGTACGACGACGCCGAGCTGGTACGCAAGAAGACGGCGGCGATGTTCGCCGGGTTCATCACCCGCGACGGTCCCGACGATCCGCTGCCGGGCGATGCCCCGCCCGACGAACACGGCAACGCGCCGCTGGGCCTGGAACCGGGCAGCCTGCAGATTCTGGAGGCGGGCGAGAGCGTCACCTTCGCTCAGCCGGCCGACGTCGGCGCCAGCTACGAAGCGTTCCTGCGCTCGCAGTTCCGCGCCGTCGCCGCGGCGATGGGCATCACCTACGAGCAGCTGACCGGCGATCTGACCGGGGTCAACTACTCGTCGATCCGCGCCGGCCTGCTGGAGTTTCGGCGCCGCTGCGAGATGGTCCAGCACTCGGTGCTGGTCTACCAGCTGTGCCGGCCGATCTGGAACGCCTTCGTGGATGCTGCGGTGTTGTCCGGCGCGATCGAACTGCCCGGCTACCGCCGCCGCAAGCGTGCGTACCGTGCCTGCAAGTGGGTACCGCAGGGCTGGAACTGGGTCGATCCGGAAAAGGAATTCAACGCGATGATCCTGGCGATCCGCGCCGGTCTGTTGTCGCGGTCGGAAGCCATCGCCAGCTCCGGCTACGACGCGGAGACCATCGATCTCGAAATCGCGGCCGACGCCATCCGCGCCGATGAACTCGGCCTGGTGTTCGACACCGACCCGCGCCAGGTCGCCCGCAGCGGTGCCCGGCATCCCCCGCCGCCTTCACGGGCGACGTCCTCGACCGAACCCACCGAATGACCGGACTGCCCCATGTAGCGGCGCGCGTGTTCAACACGCCGCTGCTGATCCAGCGCGCCAAGCTGGACGTGATCCTGAGCGTGTTGGCGCCGAAATTCGAACTGCAGACGGTGCCGCCGCCGCTGTTGGGCCCGCCCACATCGCAACCACCGCGTCTGGCCGACGAACGCGGCATCTACGTGCTGCCGATCCACGGCACGTTGGTGCAGCGAACCGCCGGACTGGACGCGCTGTCGGGGCTGACGAGTTACCAAACGATCGCGCGCCGGCTCGATACGGCGCTGGCCGACGAGGCCGTACGCGGCATCGTGCTCGACATCGACAGCCCCGGCGGCGAAGCCGCGGGGGTGTTCGATCTGGCCGATCAGATCGTGGCGGCGCGTGCTCGTAAGCCGATCTGGGCGGTGGCCAACGACGCCGCGTTCTCGGCGGCCTATGCCCTGGCGAGCGCGGCGTCGCGCGTGTTCCTGACCCGCACCGCCGGGGTCGGCTCGATTGGCGTCATCGCCCTCCACGTCGATCAATCGCAGCGCGATACCCAAGCCGGTCTGACCTACACCCCGATCCACGCGGGCGCGCGCAAGAACGACGGCAGCCCGCATGCGCCGCTTAGCGACGAAGCGCGCGGCTCGATCCAGACCGAGGTCAATCGACTCTACGAGCTGTTCGTCCTGACCGTCGCCGACCAACGCGGGCTGACCGCCGATGCCGTGCGTCAAACCGAAGCCGCGTTGTACTTCGGCCAGGACGCGCTCGATGCCGGCCTGGCCGACCGGATCGGAACGCTCGGCGATGCCGTGCGGCAACTGCATACCGAACTGGACGCAAGCCGTCCGCTATTCCCGGAGAACCCCACCATGTCCACCCCTGAATCGACGGCGCCTGCCGTCGATGCGGCGCGCGCGCAAGCGCACGCCGAGGCCGTCGCCATCGCCGAACTGTGCGAGCTGGCCGGCCAGCCGGCCCTGACCGCGAGCTACCTCGCCGAAGGCATTACCGCCGCCACCGCGCGCCAGCGCCTGCTCGGATTGCGCGCGCAGTCGCCGGAGATCGCCAGCCACCTGACGCCGACCGACCCGGCGCCGCAGGCCCATGCGGCCAGCAATCCCTTGATCGCCGCCGCAAAGGCGCGCGCCGACGCGATCCGGAGGGCGCTGTGAGCCGACTGACCACGTATCCCCCGGTCTTTGAGGGGCCGAACCTGGGCGATCTGCTCAAGCTCGAAGCCGATCACCTCTACTCGCGCGATCAGGTCGCCGTCGCGCCCAACCAGGTGCTCGTCCTGGGCCAGATGGTCGGTCGCATCACCGCGACGGGCCAGTACGCCGCTTTCGATCCTGTCGCTACCGATGGCCGCGAGCAGGCGGCCGGGGTGGTGATCGTGCCGATCACCACCAGTGTCGACCCCAGCCCGGACGGCATCGTCGTCGTGCGCCACGCCACGGTCTCGGATCGCTACCTCGTCTGGCCCCGCACCGCTACCCCCGAACACCGCGCCGCGGCGGTCCAGCAGCTGCGTGCCCTCGGCGTGCTCGTCCGTCAGGGAGTCTGATCCATGTCGATGAACAACCCCTTCAACAACCCCGCCTTCTCGGTCAGCTCGCTGACCGCCGCAATCAACCTGCTGCCGAACACCTACGGCCGGCTGGACGAGCTAAATCTGTTCCCGATCAAGCCGGTGCGCACGCGCCAAGTCTCGATCGAGATGCGCAACGGCGTGCTGAACCTGCTGCCGACCAAGCCGGTCGGCGCGCCGGGCACGGTCGGCACGCGCGGCAGTCGCAACCTGCGTGCGCTGACCATCCCGCACATCCCGCACGACGATGTCGTCCTGCCCGAGGAAGTGATCGGCGTGCGCGCGTTTGGGTCGGAGACCGAACTGGCGACGCTGGCCGGCGTCATGGCCGACAAGCTCCAGACGATGCGCAACAAGCACGCGATCACCCTGGAGCATCTGCGCATGGGCGCGCTTAAGGGCATCGTCCTGGATGCCGACGGCACCGAGCTGATCGACTTCTACAAGGTCTTCGACATCACGCCGAAGGTGTTCTCGTTCGAACTGGCCAATCCCGATACCAGCATCCGCGACAAGTGCATCGAGCTCAAGCACTGGATGGAGGACAACTTGCTGGGCGAGCGCATGACCGGTGTGCGCGTGCTGGTTGGCGAAGACTTCATGACTAAGCTGACAAACCACGAGAACATCAAGGAAGCGTGGAAGGATTGGCAGAACGGCGAGTTTTTCCGCAGCGATCAACGCGCGGGATTCGCGATGGCGGGGGTGGTGTTCGAGGAGTACCGAGCCACGGTCAGCACCGGCATCGAGGGGCAGGAACCGGTCCGGTTCATCGCCAAGAGCGAAGGTCATGCGTTCCCGGTTGGCACGCTGGACACGTTCGCAACCTACGTCGCCCCGGCTGACTTTAACGAGACCGTGAACACGCCGGGCCAGCTGCTGTACGCCAAGCAGGAGCCGCGCAAGTTCGACCGTGGTACCGATCTGCATACGCAGTCTAACCCGCTGCCGGTCTGCCAGCGCCCCGGCCTGTTGGTCAAGGTCACCCTATGAACGCGTTCGTGACAATGGACGCCGTAGTCTTCGAAGCGCTCGGCGCCGTCACGCAGGTTCAACGCCCACCTAACCCCTCGGCGTCGATCCGGCTGATTGTGCGCGATGGCGTCGAGCGCCTGGGGGAGTTCCAGCAGGTCGTCGGTCGGGCTCGGCATGTCGTCGCGCGAAACACCGACTGGGCGTTCCGTCGCGGCGACGTGGTCACGATCGCCGGCCGTGCGTATCCGGTTGAAGCGATCGTACGCGACGACGGTCTGGTCAATGAGGCCGTCCTGCATGGCTGATATGACGCCGACCTGGGCGCTGCTGGAGCGGATCGCTGCGCGCCTGGCCGATATCCGCACCGATGGCGGCTATCGGACCGACATCGGCAGTGCTGTGGCGCTGGAGCCGGTCCAGCACGCCGGACCCGACGTGCCGGGGCTGACGCTGGCCGCACTGGGCGTGCAGCGCGACACCCAGAAGCCGCATGGCCAGCATCGGCTGCTTCAGGCCATGGTCGAAGCGACTCTGCCGGCGCATCTCCATGACGCCCATGCCCGCGCCCACGCCATCGCCGCCGATGTCGAGGACGCGCTCGACGCCTGGATTCCGCTGCCCCAGGCCCTGCCGTTGCAGGTCGAGGACATCGTGTTTCTCGACCGGCCCGAGGGGCTGGCGGTGGTGGCGGTGCAGGTCACGCTGACCGTGCGATACCGGCGCTGATGCAGGTTTCGATCAACGCCGATGGCGCCCTGGAGACCGCCCAGCGCCTCAGCGATCTGCCGGGCAAGGTGCTGGTCGCGCAGCGCCGCGCGCTCGGCACGCTCCGACGCCGCTGGCCGGTCCTGGCGCGCCGCGACATCCAGACCGAATACGCGCTGTCGGCGACCCGGATACGCGATGGGTTGAGCGTGCGCATCACCCGGGACGGCATTGCGCTGGTGGGCCGGGTGCGCGGCATCGGCCTGCTGAACTTCGCCGGGCGCGGGACACCGTCCGGTCTTCGGTACCGAATCTTCCGCAACCGGCCAGGCCACGAACCCCACGGCTTCGTCCGTGCGCGGCGCGGCCAGGGCATCGACAAGGCTTGGGAGCGCGAGCCCCTGATCGGCAGCGGCGGCCACCGCCGCGTGCCGCGCTACCCCATCGAGCCGCTGTTCGGCCCGTCGCTGGCCCAGATGCTGCGCAAAGGCGACCGCCCGGCGCGCATGGCGCAGGCCGGCCTGGACGTGATCACCGCCGATCTGGATCGGCAACTGCTGCGCTCGTTGCGCCGCTGAGTCTCGGCCGCCCATCGGCGGCCCCACACCCATATATAGGAGCACGCGACCCGATGGCCGCGCCGAACCTCTTTTCGTTCCAGGGCAAGGTCTACCTCGCCCAGCGCCAGTCCACCGGCAAGCCCGGTCCGCTGCGCTGGGTCGGCAACGCGCCCCAGCTCGAACTCGCGCTGGAAGTCCAAAACTCGGACAAGTTCGAATCGTTCAGTGGCAATCGCCTGCTATACGGCCGCTTGGTCCAGTCGAAGACCGCCAACGTCAATCTGACCCTGGACGAGGCGACCCCGGAAAACCTGGCCGAGGGCCTGTACTCGATTCCAGCGACCCTGCCGGCGGGATCGGTCAACAACGAACTGCTGCCGCCAGGCCTGAAGGCCAACGACTTGATCGCGCTCGATCGCGGCTGGGTCAGCGACGTCGCGATTACTGACAGCGCCAATCCGCCGGTCACGGTGCCGGCGGCGAATTGGTGGACGGAGTCGGCGTCCGGCGGTGTGATCGGCTTGCGCAAGGTCGACGGCCTGACCCAGCCGTTCAAGGCCAGCTACAAGCACGGCGAGACGGTCAACATCGCCCTGTTCAACACCCCGCCGCCGGAGCGGATGCTGATTCTGGACGGGATCAACACCGTCACCGGTCAGCGCGCCAAGGTGACGCTGTACCGCCTGACTTTCAATCCCATCGAGCAGCTGGCGCTGATCTCGGAGGAGTGGGGCAGCCTGCAACTGTCGGGTGCGGCCCTATTCGATGAGTCGCGCGCGCTGGACCCGGACCTGGGCGGCTTCGGCCGCATCGAACTGGCGAGGGTGTAATGGCGCGCAAAGTTCGACGCCCCCAGCCCGCTGCCGATGAACTGGTCGTGTTGCAACCGAATCGGACGCTGCCGCTCGGCGATCGCACCGTCACCGTGCGCGAGATCGGCTTCTTCGAAAGCCTGAAGCTGCACGACGCCATCGCGGCCCTGGTCGCCGACCTGGTCGAGCAGACCGATGACGGCAACATCGATCTGGGTCGCCTGCACCGGGTCTGCGCCCAACACCCCGCAGCCACCATCGCACTGCTCGCTCAGGCCTGCGACCAGCCGGCCGACTGGGTCCAAGCCCTCTCCGGCGCCCACGGCGACCTGCTGTTGCTGACGTTCTGGGCGGTCAACGCCGATTTTTTTCTGCAGCGCGTGCTGGCGGCACTGGAGCTGCGTCGTGCGGTTCCGACAGCGACTGGCCCAGCGTCCTCGCCACCCTGATCGCCCACGGCCACGACTGGCCGTGGATCGAGCGCGCCACCGCCCGCCAGCTTGCCTTGTTCTACCGCGTCGCAGTCCAGCGCGAGCGCGCGCTGCGCGCCGATCGCATCGAAGACGTCAACGCCGGCTTTGCCGGCGGCAAGGACGTCACCGCCTTCGTTACCTCCCTTCGGAAGCCCCCATGAAACTAATCGACAACTGGCGCCAGGCTTGGCGCTTCGTCAGCGTGCAGGCGATGACCTTCGCCATCGCCCTGCAAGGTGTCTGGCTGAACCTCCCCGAGGATCTGCGCACGCACGTGCCCGACCGGCTCGCGGCCACGGTAACGGCGGGCATCCTCCTGCTCGGTCTGATCGGTCGCCTGTTCCAGCAGCGAGGGGCCGATGGCACGACTCTCCGCTGAGCAGGCTGGCGGCCAGAACGTCGTCGCCTTTCTGGACATGATCGCCCATGCCGAAGGCGTGGAGCGATTCAGCGATCACCACGGCTATGACGTCATGGTCGGCGGCGAGCGCTCCACGTCCTATAGCGACCACCCGCGGAAGATGGTGTGGCTGCCGAAGTATCGGATCAACTCGACCGCCGCGGGGCGCTATCAGTTCCTGTGGAAGACCTGGAACAGCCTGCGTCTCCGGCTCAAGCTGCCAGACTTCGGCCCGGCGTCGCAGGACCGCGCCGCGATTGAACTGCTGCGCGAGACCGGGGCGCTGGCCGACATCAAGAAGGGCTGGATCAGCTCGGCCATCCGCAAGTCGCGCAAGACCTGGGCGTCGTTGCCGGACGCCGGCTACGGCCAGCGCGAGCTGCCGCTGGAGACGTTGCTGGCGGTCTATCAGAAGGCCGGAGGCCAGCTCGCGTGATCGCCCGACTCCAAGCGTGGGGTGCCGCGGTGCTGGCCGCCTTCGTCGCCGTCCTGGCAGCGTTCGGCTGGGGGCGCATCCAGGGCGCGCGTCGGGCGCGCGAACACACCGAGCGGCGGGTGGTCGACGCCGAACGCCGTGCGATGACCGCAGAACGCGAGCGTCGCGACAGCGAAGTACGCACCGAGGTAGAGACCGATGTTCTTCAACTGCCATCCGGCAGCCCGTCGCCGTTGGCGGTGGCTGTGCCTGATTCCGCTGCTGACCGCCTGTACGACGACTGGTCGCGTGACGGAGGCGACGACCGGCTGCGCCTGGACGCGGCCGATTCGGGTGTCCCGTCAGGATCAACTGACGGATCTGACCGCTCGACAGATCCTGGCGCATAACGAAGCCGGCCGCCGCCTGTGCGGCTGGCAGCCGAACCCACCGGCGAACCCGCCGCATCCCTGAGCCATGGCCAATCGCGACACGACGATCACGCTGCTGCTCAAGGGCAACGCTGCGGCGCTGAATGCTGCGCTCCAGCAGTCCAGCCGGCAGGTACGCAGCTTCGCCACCGAGGCCGAGCAAGCCGGAAGCCGTAGCCGCAGACCGTTCAATCAGGTCCGCGCCAGCGTCGCGTCGATCAGCAAGCAACTGGCGCAGGCCAAGACCCAGCTCATCGCATTTGTCGGCCTCCAGGGCGTGGGCGACGCGGTCAGCCGTCTGGTCCGAGCGGCCGACAGCTATGCGAATCTGGCGGCCAAGATCAAGCTGGCGACGACCTCGCAGGCCGGCTTTAATCAAGCCGAAGCGACGGTCTTTGCGATCGCGCAGCGTACGTCGACCCAACTGGATTCGACCGCCACGCTGTTCGGGCGCTTGACCAGCGCATTGCAGGATCAGGGCGGCTCGCAGAGGGAAGTCCTGGGACTGACCGAAACGATCAACAAAGCTCTGGCCGTCTCCGGCGCTACGGCTGCGGAAACGGCATCGGTCATCGTCCAGTTGAGTCAGGCCTTCGCTGCCGGCCGGCTCAGCGGCGACGAGTTCAACTCGATCAATGACGCGGGTCCACGCCTGATGCAGGCACTGGCCAAGAGCATGGGCGTGACAGTCGGTGAACTGAAGGCCCTGGCCGAGGCCGGAAAGCTCACCAGCGACCAGCTACGCAAGGCGTTCTCGGGCGAGCAGGCTCGCAAGATCGCCACCGAGTTCGGCCAGCTTCCGCTGACCATCGAGCGTAGCCTCACCCAGCTCGATAGCGCCTTCACCCGATTTGTCGGTCAGCAGGATCGAGCCAGTGGGACGTCGGCGGCGATCGCGCAGTCGATCCAAGGACTGTCGCAGAACTTCGACGGCTTGGCGAACGTGGTCGGTGTGGTCATCGTTGCGGCGCTCGGGCGATTCATCGCGAACCTGGCCACGGCCGGCGCCGCGAAGCTTCAGAGCCTGCGCCAAACCCGGCAGTTGGCGCTGGAAGAACTGGCCCAGGCCCGTGCGGCGGAATCGGCGGCGCAGGCCGAACTGGCGCGCGCCCGAGCGCTCGCGCTGGCCGGCGCCGGCACCGCGGGGGCGACGACGGCCGAAGCCGCGCTCGCCGCGGCGCAGGCTCGGACTACGGCGGCCACTCACGCGGCGACCGCGGCGGTGGGCGCGAAGGCCCTCGCCGTTCGCGGGCTGTCCACCGTGCTGACGCTGATGGGCGGTCCACTGGGCCTAGCCATCACCGGCGTGACCCTGCTGGCGAGCGCCTTCGCCAGCGCCAGCGCGAGCGCTAGGGCGGCCAAGCTCGAGTTCGAGGGCACGATCCAGGCCGCACAGCGGTTTCGCCAGCAGCAGGACATCGACGCAGGCGTCGATGTCGGCAAGCGCTTGATCGCCCAGCGCGACCAACTACGAAAGGAGTTGGAGGACCTGGAGGGTATCCGCCGAGGCTGGGGCGGTGGTCACTTCAATGAGGGGCAGAGCGCCGGGCGGCTGCTGTTTGGCGAGGAACTGGACGGCGAAATCGCCCGCGTCCAAACCCAGCTCAAGCGGACCAACGCCGAATTCGAGACGGTCCGCAAGTCGCTAACCGACCTCCGCGCGGCGCAGGCGACCGGCGGACGAACCCGACAGCAAGCCAGCAAGGATGCGGCCGATTTCGCCAGAAATCTGATGGACCAGAACGAGAAGCTCAAGATCGAGCGGATCGAGCGCGAGAAGGGGCTACGCGCGGCGCTGGAGTACCGGGCAGTCAAAGCCGCCGGGGTCAAAGATGTCGCACAGCTGACGGAAGCGACACGCAAGCTCATCGATGAGCAGGTCCGTGAGCGCGAGGCCGCCAAGGCGTCGTCTGCGGAGGACCGCGCGCAGATCAAGGCACGGCGAGAGGCCGACCAGGCGCAGAGGGCCGCCCAGCGCCTCGCCAAGCAACAGAAGAGGGCGCAGGACCGCGAGGACAAGAAGGAAAAGAAGACCGACGAAGAACTGGATCGGACGGTGGCCGAAGCGGAAGCCGGCCTGCTGCGCAACCGAGGCGACACGGCCGTTGCCCGCCAGCGCGAGTTGCTGCTGGAACACCGGGAATCCTTGGCCGAACTGCTCAAGCGTGGGCGCACGGCGGATTGGCTCAAGCTCAACCTGAGCATCGACACCGAGGTCGCGCGCGCCCAACTGGATGACTTGCAGGCACAGGTTGATCGCGTGTTCGGCGATCAATCGCGCCAGGAACAGTCGATCCAGACCCGGCAGCAGGCCGGTGCGTTGACCGAGATCGGCGTGCGCCGCGAGTTGCTGGAGTTGCACGGCCGCACCGCGGCTGAGGTCGATCAGCTCCTGCCGAAGATGGATGCGTTGGCGGCCAAGACCGGTTCGCCGGAGGCCATCGAGCGGGTCAAGGATTTGACGGCGCAGGTCGCCGCCCTGAAGGTCCAATCGAACGAGTTGCTGGTCACCTTGAGCAACGGGTTCGAGTCGGGCCTCAGCACCGCATTGGAAGGGCTGGCGACGGGCACATTGACTCTGCGACAAGCCCTCACCGGGTTGGTGCAGGATATGGCCCGGTCGCTGGCGCAACTGGCCTCGCAGCAACTGGCGGCGCTGGCCACAGCCAAGCTGATGTCGGTGGTGGGCAAGCTGGTGGGCGGCGGAAAAGCCCCGGACGTCGCCCAGCCGGACCCGGTTCAAGCGGCCGCGGCGGGCGCCGCGTACGCCACCCCGATCACTGGCGCCTCGTTGGCGTTGGGAGTGGCCGGCGGCGTGGTCCTGAAGTCCGCCGCGGCAATGCAGACGGCGGCGATGACCTTGCTGGCCGCCAACGCGACCAAGAAGGCGAGCGGACTTTTCGCCGCAGGCGGCTTCACCGGCATCGGCCCAAAGTACGCCCCGGCCGGCATCGTGCATCGCGGCGAGTTCGTGCATCGCCGCGAGGTGGTTCGCCAGCCCGGCGCGCGGTCGTTTCTGGAGCGGTTCAATCGCGTTGGCATGGCCGCGCTGGATGGCCTGCGCGGATACGCCACCGGCGGATTCGTGGCACCCTCCCCCGTGCCGCCAGTGCCGCGACCTCGCTCCATGGCCGAACGACCCGGTTCGAATTCTGCTGAGCAGCGTGCTTCGCAAATTACGAACGTCCTCTACCTGGACCCGCGCGAGATCGTCAACGTGATGGGTACCCAGGCGGGTCGGCAAGTTATCCTTTCCACCATTCGGGCCAATGCCCCAACCGTTCGTCAGGATCTTGCGTAGCGGCCTCACGACGCCGCACTACTGGCGTACCGTGAACGGGCGCGCCGAGCTTCCCCTAAGAGCTGCTTCTACCGGCCGCAGGCGACTCACGTGTCGAGTCCCACGTGAGTCGCCTTTCCCTCCTTCCAAGACAACGATCTGACAGCCAGCCAACGGCCGCGTCGGACGGAACGTTCATCTCGTCAGATCATCTTGGCTAACATGCAAACCAATGGACGACCGCTGATCAGAGAGCCGACGATGGTTCGTTCTCTATCGCGAAAACTAGGTTGTACCCGCCATCGCCGTGGTCATGATCAGAATGGAATTTGGTTCGATCAGATAGCACGCCATTGTTGACGAGTTTCTTCAGCAGACGAACTAGCCGCTGGAAGTCCGAATGTCCCTTGTCGCCAGACAAAGAACTGAACGTGTACCCATGCTCATTCGGCTCAACTGAGTATTCAGAAGAGCCTCCCTTTATCAGGCTCCAAGCATCGATTGAGTTGAGATTGTCCATGGTTTCGAAGACTGACATATCAGAATCTCCATTTTAGGAGATCCAGGGTTAATTTACCGCCAGGCGGAATGCAAGCAAACGGCGACCTCACGAATCAAAAATGACAATACGAACAGGTGTGGCAAGTAGCTATTACGACCTACTTGATCGACTGGAATCTGCTCTTTGCAGCGAAGGTCATGCTTGGGGCGTTCAGCGCTTCGGGGTTGGCGATGGATCGCTGACAGCATCAGATGGAAGCGTTGGTGGGTATCGCGGTGGCTCTTCCAGCGTAGCGGAGGCAGGAACGCTCACCGCGCTGGACTCTGATCGTTTCCAGGTGACTGGATCTGCGTCTGGCGTTCTGGGGGTTGCGCATGTAGGCCAACCGTTCGAAACCGATCGCATCCAATTTCGCATCAACGCGGGAACGACACCATTCGTGCGTGGCGATCGCTTCACTTTGAACACGTCGCCACCTTGGCGACTGCTACGGCGATTTGGCTGTCGTAATCCGGGGGCCCGCACGACGAACCTCGCCAGTCCGGATGCCGTCTTCGACAATCGCACCGATACCTGGTCGTCTCGGCCGAACGCTGAGCTCCCGGCGCAGGCCACGATTGAAATGATCGGCCCGGCAGCGGTGAAGGCCGTGACCCTGGGCATCGGCGACACCAGCACGCGCGGCCCAGCCGCCTTCGAACTGCAGCGATCCGACGACGGCGTGGTCTGGTCGCGCGTTCAGGCCTGGGCCGGCCAGACCTGGCCGACCGCTCGGCTGCGACGCACCTACACGGTTACGGCCACCGGTGCTGCGACCCGCTTCTGGCGAGTGCTGGTCACCGCCAGTGCCGGCGGCGATTCCCTGGAACTGGCCGACGTCAGCTTCCACACCGACCTCAACGCCGACTTCGAACTCGAGGACCGGGCGCAGTGGATCGTCCAAGCGCCGGGGCTCGACGGCCAAAAGGCCATCTACCTGGGCGCCGAACTGTATGAGGACCCAGCGCGGGCGGCCTACAACCTCAATTGGTACGGCTTCCGGTCTTACAACCCGCTTCGTAGCGTTCGAACCCAGACCAACCACAGCGGCCTGCGCTGCCTGCCATTGCGCAATGGCCCGTTCGCCTACTGGCTGGCGATCAACGGGCAGCGGCTGGTAATCGTGGCCCGAGTGGGCACCGTCTACCTGAGCGCCTACCTGGGGTTCGCCCACGCCTATGAGCCGCCTTCGATCCATGAGTATCCCCTGGTCGTCGGGGCCTGCGGCTCGCTAGAGACCCTGACCCCCGATGCGACGGATTCGAACTTCCGCTGCTTCTTCGACCCGGGCCGATACGGGGTGGCGGCCAATTACCCGGATAACGTCTGGCGGCCGCACAGCAATCGCTTCGCGGTTGGCAATACGGAGTACGGGGATCAGGAAACGCCCGGCAAGGTCTACCCCAGCGCCATGTCGGTGGACGGTCACCGAAGCTATCTGCGCGCAAACCTGGACGACTCCTCGCCTGTGTTGCCGTTGGTGCTGGGAAACACGACGCCGCGCCACGCCTTTGGCGAGTTCGACGGCTGCGGCTGGACGACGGGCTTTGGCACGGCCTCCGAGTCGCGTATCGACCATGACGGCGCCTCCTGGCTGGCGTTTCAGAACGCCTTTCGCACCTCGCCCGACAACTATTTCGCACTGAAACTGGACTGATGGCCTACGCGACTTCGGCGGCAAACGACCCCGGCGAATTGCTCGACAAGCTGCGGCTGTTCGCCCAAGAGGCCGGGTGGTCGATCGACGGGCTCCGAGACCGGACCGCAAAGCCCGGCAAGGCGCTCAGCCTCCATGCAGCGGGACTGTACGCGACCTTCTTTTCTGAGCTGACGGGCGGCGACGGAAGTCGGCCGCCGCCGTACATCGGCGTCTTTGGCCACACCGGCTTTGCCACGACTGCCAATCCCGATGTCCAATCCGAGGCCAGTGCCCCGGCGTGGTCCAACTACCTGCAAGGTCCCTACAGTGCGGTGCACTTCTTCGGCCGAAACGCGCCTCGACCCTACCTGCATGTGGTGCTGGAGACCCAAGCCGGTACGTTCAAGCACTTCGGCACGGGCCGTCTAGTGGCCGCCGGCTCGGTAAACACCGGGCAGTACGTGTACGGAAGCCAGTGGTTCTACGATTCGCGTTACATCAATAGTCCCGATGACTACCATCATGCGATCGCATTCGACGATCACTGGGCCAACTTCATGCCGCCAGTGACCCGAGTCCGCGCAGATTTTGATGGGGTGGCGCCGCGCTGGCATTCGGTTTCGGATTCGCCCAGCGACAGCCTTCGTTTGCTGTGCGGTTGGCGGGGCAAAGCCTCGCCGATCAACCTGTTGAAGGACATCGGACACAGCGCATTGACAGGCCGTTCGCCGACGTACCCGCTGTGGTGCGCGGTGCCGCGAGGTGCCGATCTGTACTCCGACATCGGCCATCCGCCGGATCTGCGTTTCATTCGCCTCGACAGCTATGCGCCCGGCGAGGAGCTGGTGCTGGGCGACGATCGCTGGAAGGTGTTCCCGGTGCACCGCAAGAACGGACCGGCCGGAACGCCCAACAGCGGCGTGTACGGCTACGCGTACCGCATCATCGAGTAGCGATTCGACCCCATGTGGCATGGTCTTTGGCCGCTGACCTTCAGCGGTCAGGGCGACTATTTCCCCTCGCGCACCGGGCTCGATCGGCCCGGCAGTGCGCTCGGCGCCGAGCCCCAATTTGGTCGCCGTACGGTCGTCGTTCCGCAGCATGTCGCGGATGCCCGTCGGGGAGCCGTGCAGCCACTCTTCGGCGACGACTTCTTCGACCGCGTCTACGTCGAGCCGCGGACGCTAAACCTCGGCAACGTCAGCAGCGTGCAACGCCGTGCGGTGCGCGTCTGGAACGCCTTCCGCAGCCGCGCGCTGACCCTGACCGGAGCGACGCTGACCGGCGGCGAAGGCATCGTCTTGACCGCGCCCGGCGTGCCGCCGCTGCCGTTCGCGCCGCTGTCGGAGCGGACCTGGCAGGTCGCGGTCGGAACGGACGGGCCGCCGGTCATCGGCGCCAGCCTGGCGTTTCACTTCGACGGCTTCGCCCCGATCCCGGTCCTGATCACCGGCCAGCGCATCGTTGCCTTCGGCTTTGTCCCGGATTGGTCGAGTGGCGTGTTGGAGCGGCTGGCCTGGCGCACGGACATCCTGACCAGCCCCCTGCAGATCGAGCAACGGCGCGGGCTACGCTCGACGCCGCGGCGGTCGTTCGAAGCGACCCTGATCGTGGACGGCCGCGAGCGGGTGCTGCTCGACCTGGCCGTGTTTGGTTGGGGTGGTCGAACCTGGGCGCTGCCGGTCTGGCCGGACGGTCAGTGGTTGGGCGCCGATCACGCGCTCGGCACCCGTCTCCTGACCTGCGACCCGACGTATCGGGACTTCCGGCTTGGCGGCCTGGTGCTGCTGCGTGGCCCGACCGCGTTTGACACCGAGGTCGCTGAGGTCGAGTCCATTGGCGCCGACCGCCTGACGCTGCGGCATCCGACCACCCGCGCCTGGCCGCGGGGTACCCGGCTCTACCCGGTTCGTACCGCCCGATTGGCCGAAGCGCCCAAGGTAACCCGCCTGACCGACCAGGCCGCGTCGATCGCAGTGCGGTTCGATGTGGTCGAGCCCTGCGATTGGCCGCCGCTGCTGGATGCGCCGATCTACCGGGGACACCCCGTCCTGGCCGATCGCCCCGACGAATCCGAATCGTTGTCGGCCGGATGGCAGCGGGCGCTGCTCACCTTGGATAATGAGTTCGGGACACCGTTCGTGCTGGACCCGACCGACTGGGCGGCGGTGACCAAATCGCATCGCTGGCGGATGCACGGTCGCGCCGAGCGCGCGCGGGTCCGGTCCTGGCTGTACGCCCTGCGGGGCCGCCAGGCTGTCGTTTGGCGGCCGACCCACGCCAACGACTTGTCCCTGGTGGCCCCGGTGGCCGGCACCGCCACGGCGGCGGACGTGGCCAACGTCGGCCTGGCGCGGTTCGGCGGCCTACGGCCGGGACGCCGCGACCTGCGGATCGAGCTTCGCGACGGTCGGACCTTCCATCGCCGGATCACCGCCGCGGCCAGCCTGGACGAGGTGACGGATCGCATCACCCTCGACGCCACGCTGGGCGTGGACGTGCGCCGGCGCGACGTGAAGCGGATCAGCTTCCTGGTCCTGTCCCGCGCCGATAGCGACGAGACCGAAATCGAACACCACACCGACAGCGACGGCGCCGCTGATGCAGCGACCGTGCTCAGGGCGGTGCGAGATATCGATCAATCGTCCTCGTCGTCGGATTTACGGAGAGCAATGAGCTTCTCAAGGAATTCAGTGTAATGGCTTAGGGCCGCCTTAAATGCCTCTTGTCGTGCGTCATGCCAAATAGCGGCATCCCCCTCCGGCGGAGTGTCTACCAGGCTATCGACAAGTTCGGGGCGAGCCATTTCCAACACGCCAAGAATGCCCTTGGGGTTCGGATGTGCACTGATTACCGCGTCCAAGATGATCTGAAGAGCGGAAATTCGACTGCTGGCTTGAGCGGCGCCTTTGTGAAGGGCCTCGATGTGGTCCGCGCAGTACTGCGCGAACTCTTGGGGCGACATGGTTGCTTCTTTAGGCATGGCAAGTCCGTCCTTGATCTATCAAGTTCAGTCTAGCAAGGGTTACGTTGTCCTTCGATCAATTTGAGCTTTCCACAGCCGCCGGAAATCCGCGGCGACTGTACGAGTTTGTACGCGGAGCCCAGCGCTGGCGCTACACGGGTGGCGATCGCGACTTCGAACTCGACACGCAGGCGTATCGCGCCATTGCTATCAGCGACGACGGCATCCGCCAGTCCGGCCACGTCGCCAGCGATGTGCTGACGATCACCGCGCCGGGCGATTTCGAGATCGCCCGGTGGTACCGCGGCCTGCCGCCTTCGACCGAAGTCTCGGTGTTCATCCGCGACGTCCATGAGGGCGACGCCGAGGCGCGGGTGGCCTGGGTCGGGCGCGTGGCCGGGGTCAACCGGCCCCGCCTGGAAGCGAGCGAGATTCGCTGCCAGTCGCTGGACGCCGCGCTCGGACAGCCCGGCCTACGCCTGGCCTGGACGCGCGGCTGCCCGCACACGCTCTACGACCGCAACTGCCGGGTCAATCCCGAAGCGCATCGGGTGCCGGCATCCTTGACGACGGTCGCCGGCAACATCGTCACGGCCGGCGAGTTCGGCCTGCTGCCGAACGGGTGGTTGGCTGGCGGCTTCTTGGCCTGGGATCTGGGCGAGGCCGGCATCGAGCGACGCGGCATTCGCTTCCACGAAGGCGAACGGCTGATCTTGCTCGGGGCCGGCGACGGCCTGCGCGTCGGCCAGGCCGTCGTCGCCTATCCCGGTTGCGGCCGAACCATCGCGATCTGCCACAGCAAGTTCGCCAATGCGCCGAACTACGGCGGCGTGCCGGGGCTGCCCGGAAAATCCCCCTTCGACGGCACGCCGATCTTCTAGCGGCGTCGCCGCTCCTTTTCGAGTCCCACTTATGAACATCTGGGTCCAGCTCGCGATTTGGCTGGTCAGTTATTTCGTCTCGGCGGCCGCACGGCCGAAACCGCCGCAGCCCAAGCCGGCGGCGTTCGGCGACTTCCAGTTCCCCCAGGCCACCGAGGGCACGCCGCAGGCGGTGATATTCGGCGACGTGTGGATCTCGGATTGGATGGTGCTCGGCGTCGGCCAGTACCGCACGCAAGCGATCAAACAAAAGGGGGGCAAGAAGTGATCGTAACCTTGGACCACCTTCGCCGCGCGCCGGGCTTCGGTGCGCGGCCGGGATTCTGCGCCCAAGGCGGGCGCGAATGGTTCGCCTACTACGGCTTGGACTGGAGCGCTTTCGTGCGCGAGGGCATCGACGCCCAAGCCATCGAGGCCACCGGCGACGCGCTGGGTGTCCATTTGGTCGCGTTCGCGCGCGCGGAGGCGGCGCGTGGGTAGTCGTAGGAAGCAGACGGTCGGTCACCGCTACCTGTTCGGATTGCACATGGGCCTCGCACGAGGACCGCTGGACGAGATCGTCGAGATCCAGGGCGGCGACCGGGAGGCCTGGAAGGGCTCGGTCACCAAGAGCGGCCGGATCGTCATCAACAAGCCCGACCTGTTCGGCGGGGACAAGGGCGAGGGCGGGATCAAGGGCACGCTCGACGTGCTCATGGGGGATGCCGATCAAGCCGTATTGCCGGCGCTGGCGGCCCTGCACGGCACCCCCACGCCCGCGTTCCGCGGTGGCGCAACGATGTATTTCGACGGCCAGATCACGGCGAACAACCCGTACCCGAAGCCGTGGAAGACCCGCGCGCGCCGCGCGTTGGCCGGTTGGGACGGGGCGCCGTGGTATCCCGAGAAGGCGGTGATCTGGCTGGCGAACGGCGCCATCCGCGCCATGAACCCGGCGCACATCCTGGTCGAGTGCTTGACGAACCGGGACTGGGGCCGAGGGCTGGACCGCGGCCTGCTGGACGACGCCAGCTATCGCCGCGCCGCCGACACGCTGCACGCCGAAGGCTTCGGCCTGTGCCTGCGCTGGGCGCGGCAGACCGCGATCAGTGACTTCATGCAGGTCGTGATCGACCACATCGGCGCCGCGCAGTACACCGACCGCAGCACCGGCCGGTCCACGCTGCGGCTGCTGCGCGACGACTACCGCGTCGACGATCTGCCGCTGTTCGACTACGAATCCGGGCTGCTGGCGATCGAGGAGGACGAAGGCGGCGCCCAGGATGCGGCGGTCAATCAGGTCATCGTGACCTGGTACGACCCGATCAAAGACGAGGAGCGGCAGGTCCGGGTGCAGGACCTGGCCGGCATCCAAGCCACCGGTGGCGTCGCCTCCACCACCACCGAGTACCGTGGCCTGCCGACCGCCGAGCTCGCGGCGCGGGTCGGCACGCGCGACCTGTCGATCGCCTGTTCGGCCTTGAAGCGGTTCAAGATCAAGCTCGACCGGCGCGGCGGCGTGCTGGCTCCCGGCAGCGTGTTCTGCATCCGCGATCCGTTCCGCGAGATCGGCACCCTGGTTCTGCGTGCCGGCACCTTCGACGACGGGCGGATCGCCGAAGGCGCCATCACCGTTCAGGCCGTGCAGGACGTGTTCGGCCTGCCGGCCACCAGCTACCTCCAGCCGCAGCCCCCGATCTGGCTACCGCCGGACCGCACGCCGCAGCCGGCACCGACGCACCGGCTGTTCGAGGCCGGCTACCGCGACCTGGCGACCACACTGGACTCGGTCGCGCTGGCGACGCTGCCAACGGACGCAGGGGCGGTTCTGGCCGTAGGCGAACAGCCGGGCGGCCTGGCGTTGAACTACATCCTGGCCACGCGGACCGGTGGCGGCGCCTTCGCCGAGGCCGGCACGGGCGATTGGTGCCCCACCGCGATCCTGGCCGGTGCCCTCACGGCAACAACGACCGCTGTCCAGCTCGCGGCCGGACGCGCGCTGGATCAAGTGGCGGCCGGTACCGCGGCCTGGATCGAGGACGAGCTGGTCCGCGTCGTGGCGATCGATCCGCAGTCCCAGACCACGACGCTGGCGCGCGGCTGCGCCGATACCGTTCCGGTGCCGCACGCCGAGGGCGCCCGGATTTGGTTCTACGACGATTTCGCCGCGGCCGACCCCATGGACTACAGCGCCGGCGAGACCGTTGAGGCCAAGCTGCTGACCCGCACGTCGAGCGCGCAGTTGGACCCCGCGCTGGCGCCGATCGACAACGTGCGCTTGGCGCAGCGCCAGGCGCGGCCGTACCCGCCGGGCGACCTGAAACTGGCCGGCGCCCGCTACCCGGATGCCGTCGACGGCGATCTCGTGGTGGACTGGGCGCATCGCGATCGCCGCTTGCAGGCAGACCAGTTGATCGACCACGGACAAGGATCGATCGGGCCGGAGGCGGGAACGGCGTATGTCGTCCGGCTCCTTGATGCCATCGCCGGCAGCGTCCTCGACGGCCCGGCGCCGATCAGCGGCGCCAGCTACGCCTCGCCACTCAAGGGCGCGCACCGAGTGCGCGCCGAGACCGGTTCGATGCGCGATGGGCTGGCGAGCTGGCAGAAGGCCACGCACACCTTCGACTTCAAGAACGGCCTGCTTCGAACGGAGACCAGCGACGAGCTGGTCAGCGAAGCCGGCGACTACCTGCTAATGGAGTGATATGGCGAATCTCAAGCTCTCCCAACTGCCGGCAGCGGCCCAACTGGTCGGGGCCGAACTGGTGCCCCTGGTCCAGGGCGGACAAACCAAGGCCGCGACCCTGACTGCCATCGCGAACATGCGGAGGGGGGCATGGCAACTGGCCCAGTTGGAAGCGCCGTGGATCGCTTTCGGCGATCCGTTCGCAGCACCCGCCTACCGTAACGACGGGAGCCGTGTGTATCTGCGGGGGCTGATCAAGGACGGCGCCGGCGGGTCGACAGCATTTCGCCTACCCGCAGGCCTACGGCCACCGATGCGCCATCTGTTCGCATGCATCAGCGATCGGAACGAGCCGACCCGCATCGATATCACAGCGACTGGCGACGTAATCGTGGTTCAACCGTTGAGCGGAACCGTTCAATGGCTGTCGCTCGACGGCATCGCGTTCTGCATCGACTAGGAAAAGTCAAAGAAATCGAGGGCGCCAGCGGCGCCCTCGATTTCGCTACGGGCCGATTGCAACCCTAGGGCTGAACACTGCGCGCAGGAAAATGGAATGGCTCAGAGGTAACCCAGCACTTCTTTGTCGTCCTCAATCGAATTCGATACAAAGGCTCCGGATCGGGTCGGCTACTTGCTAGAAACTCCTTCTCCTCCCCCGGCTCGACTCTGAAAACCAGATTGGGCGGTTCAAAGTGCTCTATCACCGTCGAGTCGTTTGCCCAACGGCCGCTGTCACCTTTTGCTTCCACGAAGGCACTCAATGGATAAAGAAGAACTGGCTGCTCCTCGCTCTTGTAAGCAGAAATTTCCACTGGCTTCTTCGAATCATTTCGCACCACATAGCGGCCATATACAACATTCCAATCCCTTGCTCGATCTGCGTCGTTCGCAACAAACTTGACCGTCACATCACGACTGCACTCGCCAGCGATTGAAGCCGCTGGGGCTACCAACAGTACTCCTAGCGAAAACAACAGCGAGCAGCTTAAATTGCTCATAGGTCCGCCTCGTTCGATTCAATAGCATGGGCTGGGCTTCTTCCCTCATCATACCTCTTCTTCGATCTCAACACCGCCGGCTTGACCGAGCCTTGTAAGAACTTCTGCAGGCCATTTTTACTCTGCGTCAAGCAATCCGCCTCGGACATGTAAACGCTTCGGCGAAGTTCTTGCTCCTTCTTCTCTGCCTTGCGTCGAGCCCGCGACATCCACGATCTTAGATCTCTGACGTGATCGTACTCGGCCGTGACCGTCTGTCGTGCAAAGGTTTGAGTGCTATAGGAGGTTCGAAGAAGAATTTGAACGCCGACATCAACTATGAATTCATCAAGGCGGAACTGTCCTTCAGAACACTTGCACTGCGGCTTGATAGCCCAATCGATCGTCGTTCGAGCCAAACTTCCCGGCTCAAATTGGGCCAATCCGTCGCCAGGAAATGTACGCGACGTCGCTCCGCGCGTCACCCGCCCCCAAAGCTCCTGAGTCGGCAACTCGTTCCATTGCAGTAACCCGAGGGGGTCACCCCAGATCAGCGGCGAATTGGAAACATAATTATACGTATTCATTCCGCCAAGAATGCCAAGCGGATCGCTTTGAAGGTATGTGCCCGTTGACGGATCATAGTCGCGATGAATGTTGTAGTGCGTACCACTTACTGAATCAAACTGCTGACCCGGGAATCGCAGGTCAAAGACAAAAGGCGTACCGTCCTGATCCGGGTCTTGATTGGGAGCGTCGCCACCAAACGGGCTCCCCGCTGCATCCCACTTCCATACTGCCTTCTGGCGAGCAGGGTCAATCACTACTCTGGGTGTACCAAGGTGATCGGCCTCGACGTAGTAGAGCTTTCCCCCGGCATCGACACTAACGGGCGTATCAGCAAGCCAAATAACCTCTTGAACCGCCTTGCCGGTGCTGTCGTAGCGGCCAAGGAATCGGCCCGACAAATCATAGGTCGAGTAATCGAGTCCGAAAGCCCCCTGCCTCTGAACACGCTCACCCTTTGCGTTGTACTTATACGACATCGCCGTTGCGCCGTTGACCTTTACAGCGCTGACCCTGCCTGCCGAGTTATATACGAACTCCAGCGCGGACCCGCCATTACTTATCGTGTTGCCGGACGCATCGTACGCTCTCGCCTTTCCATTCCACTGGATTAGACGGCCCGTGGCCGAGTCGTAAGTTGCCGTCGTACTGGTCGCTCCGTTTGTGACCTCAGTGGTCCTACTTAGCGAATACGGGTTGTAGATGTAGTCCTTGAGCTGCGCATCCGAACCGCTTTTCATTGCGGTCAGCTGCCCGAAGGAATCGTGTTGGTACCTTCTTACTGGTGGGTTGCTCAGATTGCCTTGACGAAGCGCAGCAATGTCACCCACTTCATTGAACGAGTATCCGAGGGAGAGTCCATCAGTACTAGCGTCTTGAATTGCGGTGGGGCTGTAGTTCAAGTCGTATGTTCGGGCTAAGATCCGGCCATTGCCAAAAGTGATCTTCTTGGCTGGCCCAAACGGATAGTGCTCAACGCCAAGGAGGACTTTCTGGCTTGTCTGCGCAGGCCGAGTAAGCGTGATGGCTCCAATGCCTCCGTTCGGTGAGACGCCATAGTCCACCCTTACTCCGCTCGGGTAGACTACTGAGGACACACGTCCAGCTTTGGAGTATCCATATAGCTGCACGAATGGCCTGCCGTTTAAAATCTGAATCTTTCGGGTCAACCGACCTTGCCAGTCATAGCAGTACTCTGTGCTGCCACTGGCATCCACTGTCTTTGATAGCCTTCCGACAGGAAATCGCTCGCTGGCGTTGCATGCAGTCGGCGCAACATCGTAGGTATTGGTAATGTTCAGCGATGAGTCGGCCGAGAAGGCGATTGAAATGGTTCGTCCGATAGCGTCGTATGTCGATACACGTTCTCGTCCATCGGCGTCCCGCTCCGTCCTGACATTGCCAGCCTTGTCATACGAGTACACTGTCGTGCCCGTTGCAGGACCGGCTAACGAAAGCGGTTCTCCAAAACGGTTACGTTCGTAGCTCGTAACACGGCTCATCCCGTCGTATGCTGAAATCAA
Source organism: Lysobacter antibioticus HS124 (assembly GCF_000336385.2). Classification (GTDB taxonomy): domain Bacteria; phylum Pseudomonadota; class Gammaproteobacteria; order Xanthomonadales; family Xanthomonadaceae; genus Lysobacter; species Lysobacter firmicutimachus. The sequence continues at coordinate 46,918 of NZ_HG424450.1, forward strand.
CTGGTCATTCGGGTCGTACTGATATAGCGCCCCGTTGGACGACGAGCCGTTGGCCCCAAGTATTACTCTCGACGGACGGTTCAATTCGTCCGTCTGCTCAATTGTCTGGGTGCCGAGCGCGTCGGTCGTGTAGTTTCGAGATCCGTTCTTGTGGTAGGAGATGGTCGTACTCCGACCGTAAGCATCCTTGATAGATTTTATCCACCCCAGCTGATTTCTCACGGTCGACATCGACTGGGCTAGTGAGCCAACGCTATCGAGTACCTCGGTCTTCTCGGGGCGTCCTTCATTGTCAAGGGTATAACGGATTCGGTTGCCCGAGGCGTCCAAGACGTCAGTTAGCCTACCTGCAGCGTCGTACTCAAGCACCGTTGCAAAGCCATCGGCATCAGTCGCCTTCTTCAGCGCCCCGGTCGCGTCGTACTCTATAGTGGTAATCGAATCGTCGGCTTCGCTGCCGGATATGCCACCCCGGACAAGCTGACGCTTCAATTGTCCGCGAAGGTCATACTCCACATCAGTCACTACGCCGTTCGCGTCCTTGACTGAAATCGGCCGGCCTGCGCGGTCGTAGGCAAGGTACTCAGTAACGTGACCTGCAGCGTTAACCTCCCGGAAGACGTCTCCCCTGCGGTGGGAACAGAGGCCCGAAGGCGTACTGCAGCCTGAGTCATCCTGGGCGTAGTAGCTGAACGTGGTGACGTCGTTGACATCGGTCCTAGGACCGTCGACACGGATCGTCAAGCCGACAATTGGGCATGTTCCCGCTTGGACGTCTGCTGCTTCGCAATAGGTCGTAGTCGTTGTCCGCACCTCGCCCGAAGCGGGGTCTATGGCCGATGAGGTTAGCTGCTGACCACGTGCATTGTAGGTCCACTGCTCCTTGGTCCACAGGTTTCCGTTGGGGTCGTATACACGCCTCTCCAACGGCACGTCGAACGACTGGTGCCAATCGAACTGAACCTTCCTCGCTACATTGGTGCCAGGCGCGTCAATGCGCTGAATGAGCTGTCCCTTGGAGTTGTAATCGTAATCCTTCACCCCGTCGAAGCCGGTCACGCGATCTAGATAGCCCGCAGCGTCGTAGGAGTACGATGCGGTGGCACTGCAATCGCTGGTCGTGCAGATGCGTTCGACATCGAGCGGCAGGGTTCTGCCATTGATGTTCGTGAATCGATATCGCATCTTGAGGCCGTTCGCATACACGACCTCCGTGGTTCCGCCGACACCCGGCTGGATTGTGTAGCGTTCGGCGCCGCCGGTGTGTTCGGTCGATATTGGGTTGCCAGATGCGTCGTACGAGAACGAAGCTTTGACCGCGCCAGTTTCGTCCAAAATCTGCGTCAGCAGCCCATTTCGATAGGGTTCGGAGCCGGTGTCGTATCGGTACTCGCGAGCGTAGCCAGAGGTGGCGGTCACCTTGTCCAAGCGGTAGTCCGACAGCTCGGGCCAGGCCGGAAGCGTCGGGGAGCCGTACTTGTACGTGTAGACCACTCCAGCAGGGTCGGTCACCGTGGAGATGAGGCCGTCGGATCTGCGTGCGATCGAAAGCACGCGCCCCTGAGCATCCGTCACTTGGCTTAGGCGCCCGCCGGAGTAGGCGATGTCCAGTCGGTAGCCGTCGTCGTAGTCGATGGCGACGAGGCGGCCGGATGCGTCGTACGTCTCGGTTGATCCGTCGGCCGGATTCGAAAGCTCCCAGATCTGCGGGACGCCTGCTTCGATCACTGGCTTGATTTTCATCCGAACGTCCGCTGTCGGCAGCCAGAGGCCGTTGGACTCGCGGAAGAGGATCTGCATGCCGTCGTCCCGGTGGATGATTAGAGTCTTCTTGTCGGGCGAAAAGTCATGGAGCTCCAGATTCCGGCTGTACGTGTGCCGCCAGCCGACGCCAAGCGAAACAGACTGGGCCTCGGGAGCGCTGTTGTAGAAGCGTTCGAACTTCAGCCCCCGTCCGCCGGTACCGGCATAGTCGACCTCAAACTGGTATTTGTTTGCAGCGTTCACCACAATCGGGTTGCCGACACAGGTATTCGCGCAATCGCTCTTTCCCAAATTCTTCCCGTTGTCTTCTTCCCCGTCCTTCAGCGGCCAGAAGCCGTTGAAGCTTCCGTACCAGTAGGTGTAGCGGTCGATGGGAGGGTCGGGTGGGTTGTTATAGGGTGGCAGGTCGTAACGGTTTCCGACCTCAAGGTGCACCGACACCCGGCCACTCGTCACTTCGGGAAGAACCACCTCGCGTTTGCAGTCGAGGTTTACCCATTTGCGAGGGTTGGTGCCTTCGTCGGGTGGGGCAGCCGCCGCCGCCTCTTCCAGAGCCTTCTTCTTGTCTTGCTTACAAGAGCGGACAGCATGACGGAGCGTGTAGGTAGCGGGCCAAGCACCCTGCCAGACGGGCCCGGGCGCGGGGTGGAGTGACTGGCCCGTTTCGGGCGGAAATTCTGCTTGGGCGACGGCCGGGGACAAACCCAGCGCCAATGCGATGGCGAAACTCAATTTCGATTCGACTTTCAATGCTCCTCTCCCTGCTTCCTTAGCGCCGGCTGCTTGGGCTTGGCCACCATGGCCAATGTCCATGCCGACATCCTACGAATTGGCCGTATCAGCCAGCGGGACGCTAGCCACGGCCCGCCGGCCCCAATTGGCCGGCGGGTGCCGCGCTCCACCGACAGCCTCCGCAGTCCGACCAAGGTCCTGCGGAGAATTCTTGCAGCGTGCGCCGGACACCTTCTAGGTTCGGCGCCAACGATGCACGCTCTACGCTAGCTTGAGGCCCGGGCGCAGGCAGCTCAGCCTGGATGCTCGTCCTCGCTATGTTCAGGCTGCGCTCCATCGCTTGCGCAGCCGGCGATCCAATCTACGTTCCCGACGGAGCGAATGAGAAGGTCATCCAGCTCCGGCGGCGTCATATATCGGATCAGGCACTCCGGCTTGCTCCCGTAGCCCGGCGCCCAGACCTCCGTAGCGCAGCCCGTATCGACGTGTCGAAGTCTGGCTCGCGTGCTTGCTGCTGCTATGCAGCTTTCCCGATTCGCGAACGGAACGTGTTCGTCAACGCCATCGACGCAGACGCGCCAGTCGAGCGCACCACGGCGGACCGCCTCGTAGGTCACTACCGTCCGGCCTACCATCCCTCGTACTCCTTCAGGATTCCGATTCGGCGGACGAATCCATCTCCCACCCACTGCGGGTGATAGCTCCTCGCCGCCATCTGGCTTGGGTGCATGAACAGCCCTCGGTGAAACCGCTCCTGCTCAGATGCGAAGGCTGGAAATGCGGCCCAGAACGTCAGGTCGACAACCTCATGGCTGGGGAAGGTCAGCCACGCGTGCAGGCTAATGCGCGCCCCTGGGGCAATGCCGGTCAGCAGCATCTGCTCCAACCCCGCGATCGGCGTGTGGTAAAGGCGCTGGCCGCACTGGTACACGTAGCCGAGGGTGTACGTCAGCGGCGCGCGAAGCTCACGCTCCAGCAGATCTCGCATCAAAAGCACCAGACCGAACCGCTGCCGGACCACTAGGTCCTCGCTGAGATGGCCGAGCGCCCTCCTGAGCTCCCGGTGTACGAGTTGAGTGGCGGCGGGGGCGTAGCGGGCGTCTTCCGCAGTAAAGGGTGGCGGCTGGAGGCCAGCGAGGGCGGTACGGGCACGGGCGGCCATGAGCTTGGCTTCGTAGCCGGGCCGAACGTTTACGCTTGCGACGCCAGGACGAAGAATCCGGCTAATCCAATATGGCAGCTTCCAATGCATCGCCGGCTTCAAAATCGTGGACACAAAGCCCCCCTTGGCCGCCCCCCGGCAGGGAGCGGCGCGGCTTAGGTCGAGTTGAAAAGGGGTTCAGACCGTGCGGGCGGCTTGCGTCCGGGCCTGATCTTGGTTGTGTTGTTCCTGGGACGCAGCCAGTTGCTGATTGACCGTCGCCAACTGCTGGAACGAGGTCTCGACCGGGATCTGAGCGGCGACCTGCGTGTTGACCTGCGCTCGCTTGTGGGCCGGGTCGTGAACATCGCCCTGCACGGCAAATACGTCGAGGCCAGCCGCTGTCTGGCGGCCTGGAACGACTTGATCCACTTGGCTCAGACCGTTTTGTCTAGCATTAACCAACAACGCCGCCGACGTTCGATCGGAGCTCTCTCCGACTTGAAGGCCTTTGCTGGCGAACGCATGCTCCACGCCTGTGTGAATCGCCTGGTGCATGGCGCGGTTGGGGTGGCCGGCATCGCGCGGGTCGAGCGAATGCCGACCATGGGCAGGCAGCGCGCCGTGCGCGTCTCTAAACGGGCTCTCCGGAGAGCTTTCAGGCAGGTGGCGCCGGATCTCGTCCGCGATCGCCTGGCTGCCCCGATAGACAGCGGCGCCGAGGGTTGCGCCCGCGCGAATATCCTCGATATCACCTCTGTACTTCTCGAACAACGGCCGGTGCCGGTCGGCGAGTTCGCGCGCCTGCGGCTGCGACAGTATCGACCGGTCGGGCTGACCCTTGCCATCGACGTCGAGGAAATGGTGCATGCGATGTGAGTCGCCGCCGGTGACTGCCGCCTTGATCGGATTCCGGATATCGAGCTGGCTTCCGTTGTCCTCGTAACCGGATGCTTTCAATACGTTCAGCTCAACCGGCTCGGCGTACATGGTCACTTTGCCGAAGTGCTTGCTGGCTGCGCTGACCACATCACCAGCCATGACGTGGTTCATGACGCTACTGCCTCCTTCGGGAATGCGAAGCCCTAAGCTAACGGCGCCGTAGGGATTGAAGGTTTCGCCGTTGAGATTCAGTTTTGCGGCCGTGATCTGTGCGAGACAGCCACCGAGCGAATGCCCGGTGACAGTAACTTGCGGCTCCATTCCAGTTTCGTCGCGCCGCGCCTTCGCCATTTCAATCGCGGCTCTGGTGAACTCGATCGCATCCGCAGCCTGTGCATTGACTCGCTTCGCTACCATCCCGCCGTCAGCGAGTACGCCATCTTTGAACGGTTGCTCCTTGAATTCGCTGCCGCGATGGGCGACGACGATCTCCTTGGTATCTTCGCGTTGATAAATCGTTCCTTGATAGCCAGATTCCTTATCTACGTGCGCCAGGATGGTGTACCGAATGCCTCCGATGTTAACCCGTCGATTCTGATCGCTGCTCAGGTCCGGTGAGTCATACGAGTCCTGTGCCAGGTTCGCATACTGCTGCGTGGTCATGGTCATTGCTGCACCTTCCTGGCCGTGATGGAAACACTGAACAAATCGCCGCGGAGCGATTCTTTGTACTCTTCGGGACTGCCCGCCCCGACGTCTGGGTAGTCGCTGATCTTTTGATGCTTCGGATAGCTCGAGCGCAAGTAGTAAGTAGTCCCTTGCGGATCAAACTCAAAGTCCTCTGCCCAGCGGCTCGCGACGAACTTCGTCTCGCCGGATGCCCCAGTAGCTTTCAAGGAAAAGGAGGGCCCGATGGGTCTGAAGTGGCATACTCCGTGCCCGAAGTAGTCTTCATCGACTAGGCCATCGAGAGCGATTATCCCTTCGAAGGTCGTTTCGTTTACACGTTTGAGCGCAATGGGGATGAACGACGAAATCGGGGTGGTCTGCGCGACGGAGAGGCCCTCGGCAGGCGGCAGGCAGTCCCTATTCGAGATGTCGTACTGCATCGCACCCTGTACGGATGCAAAAGGCCCGGGAGCGTTGTCGACTACTATGGTCAGGTCATATTGATCTTGAGGGGACGGGTTCTGTTTGTACTTGGGCATTTTGGTTCCTGCTGGTTCAGAACATCCGCTGGCGACGAGCAGAGCGCTTAGGAATGCGATACCTGCGAAACGTTGGTGGAGTTTTTTGTAATGCATGCAGGACTCTCTTGCTTAGGCCAGTCGCGCCTTCTCGGTTGCCCGAAGAGCTTCGAACAGCGCGGCGAACGACATGCTGGACTTGGCTGCGAACAAGCCCGTAGAGAACACGGAGACGAACTGAGCGGCAATTACCGCAGCCGTCACTTCATCGGGGCCCCCAACGGTCAAGTATGGGATCGTGATTGAAACAACTGCCGTCGAAATGACGCAGGCCGCAGTTACTGCCGAAGCCAGCCATACAATCTTTGCGTCCAGAACACCCGACAACTTCTTACGGATCTGAAAATAGAGTTTCCAGATCTGGGCTGCTACGATCAGGACCGATGCCGCCGTAAACGCGGATAGATGCTGTGCGGCCGAGTACAGATTCAGGCCGAACACCGAGGCAGCAAGGGTTGCGGAAGATGCAAACGACAGGAGAACCTGCGTCCCAATGATCGCCAAAGCTACGGGGCGAACGAATTTCTCGCTTTCTGGGCTCGCATAGTAATTAGTTGCCATGAGTCTCTACCGTTAAAAGTCAACGCTCAAGCACTGGGCGCGAGCATTCTTTGTAAGCAATCTCGCACGCCACACCATTTTTTTCCCTGCAGTCATCGAGGGCGATCTTCGAACTCTTAAACTCGTTCTCCGCTGCAACGGTGGCCGACGAGCCGTTCGATTGACCCACTGGTAGTGCGATCGCGGCGCATTGATGCTCATATGCAAGAATCACTTTGCACTGCGAGTTTCCGCCGCGCCGGCAACGTTCCAGTGCTTCCTTCTTGGCGGCGCGTTCCGTCCTGCTACCCACCGTTACGCCAGTGGCTCCGTTGGTGCCGTCAACGGCGATCGCACCCCAAGTCTTGCGCCAGCGAGGGCCAGAGGGCATTTGCTCCGGGGTAGAAGGAATGGGAATGCAATCTCCCCGATGGCCTGGAGTGGAGTATCGGTAATATCCGGAAGGACAGTCTCCTTCAGCATGAGCTGCCAGAGGCACGAATAGAGCCAGTCCGAAGGCGAGCAGCTGGGGTCGTCGCATTTCTGTTCTCCAATCTGCCAGTTCAACTACGCCGGATGTTGTCGCGATCAATACGCTCGGCGTTCTCGGCCCTTGTAACCACTTGGTTAGGTGGTGGAGTCGGGATACCGCCGCTCGGGTTCGCAGACAGGGTAGGTTGACTCCGGCTACCACTCCCGCCGCCGCCAGGGCCACCCATTGCCGAGTATGGGTTGAAGTGTGCGAGCAATCCTCTGAACAGCATCGCAGCCGCAGGCGGCGCGCTGAGAACCAGCATGGTGAGGACTAGCCCGAGGATTCCCTGCATCTGCACGACGCTGTTGATGCCTTCCGAAGCGGTTCCCATGCCGAGTAGCCTCGAGAGCCCTTCAGTCGCCCAGAATGCGCCGGCGAGGGCAAGTGTGATGTCCATCGCAAGTGTCACCGCCACGCTTAGGAACGCCATGGACATGAGCGTACCAAGCAGCGCGTTGAACCAGCCTTTGAACAGCCCTTCGGTTTGCTTGAAGATGAGGCAGAGGATGAAGAAGGGGCCTGTCCCGAGAAGCAACGACATCACAAACTTGTTCAGAATGAGCAGGCATCCTGCCGTGATCGCTGGGCCGCCGACACCGAGTCCAGCCATCAGGCTTGCCTGATCACGCTTCTTTATCGCGACTTGGCTGTCGCCCACATCAAGCATGTCAATGCTGCTGATAGCTAGCTGCATCAGCGCCAAAGCCTGATCGATATCGTCGTAGACGGTGGTCTCGTCTTCACCGCTAATGGTGTAGTTGATGACTTGGCTGACCCCATCGGTCATCGACTTGTAGATCGAGTTCTGAAAGTTGGCTGCTCCACCCGCGATCATCACGATCAGAACAACCTTGGTAGCTTCCACCTTCAGCGCCGCCATCGAGCTATGCGATTGTCCAGTCACTCGCAGATAGCCCTGAAAAATGATCCAGAGGGTGACCAGCGGAGTAACGCCGACGGCAACTAGGGCCCCAACGCGACGCAGAAGGTTTCGCGAGTACTCAGCAATCTCGCCGTCGAGGAAGTCCTTGAACAGCGCGAAGAAGCCAAGACTGTCTATCCCGTCCGGGATGCCAGCCTGCAAAAGGGAGCCCAGAGCTGCGTTCAGCCCGATAGAATGCAGATCGAACATGGGTCAAATCCATTGAGATTGGAAGTTCGCGATCAACGCTCTCGGCGCTTGGCCACTTCGAATGCAGCCTTGAGCGCGGCGGCGCGCATGCCGCCTTGCCCAAGTCGCTTGAGGTCGAGCTTGCTTCCAGATTGCTCACCTTCGATGACTGCTTGCGCGGCCTTGGTGTGCTCGGATTCCAGCACCCTAACCTGACCACCGTAAGCTTCCAGCAGGTTCTGCGCGTTCTGGAGATCCACCTGGGTTCGAGCCTGGAAGGACAACAGCCGATTGGTGTTCGCCTGAAGGCGCCCAGCCTCATCCGGCTTGATCTCCGACCGCTCCTTGTAGATGTCCTTGAGCTCGCCTTCGCGGGCTTCGGTCAGCTCCTGCAAATCCACCATCGCGTTGAACTGCCGGTTCTGGGTCTGCACCAGGGCAGTGCACAGCTCTTTTTGCTTGGGGCCGGGGTTCTTGATGTCAGTACAGCGTTCGGCCACACCGTAACCGAGAGGACGCCGATCCAGTTTGACCTTGACGCCGTCACGACCGAAGTAAGACATGCCAGCGACGAGCTGTTGGTTGTATTGCTTCCGAAGTTCCTTGTACTGGTCGTTCAGCTTGTCGTAGGAGCGCTTCATCTCTTGAAGCTGTTTGATGCTCTCAAACGTGTTCTTCGGGTCGAACACGATCTGCTGCGCATAGGCAGTGCTCCAGATGCCGGCCGCCAATGCTAAGGCAAATGCAGCCCCCCTGACGGAGCGGCGTTCCACTCTGCTGCGATGCTTCATACCTACTCCACTTCCTGTTGTGATCGACCTTCTTGTGGGGTGCCCGCTTGTAGCTGGATCAACCCATTGCTGCCTGCGTGGCGGACACTCGCAGGAGCCGCTTTCTGTGAGCGGGATGCGCATCCCGAAACCGGACAGCTTCGCTGAGCGATACCTCCGCCCCGCCGTAGCGCGCATCGAGAAAGTAGTAGAGCGACGATCGATGACCCCGGCGGACAAGGACGGTCCAGCCTTCGGCATTGACGATCTCTATGCGATCGATCCCGATCAGCTCAGCACCACGTTCGGCCATCAGGATTGCAGCGAACTTTGCTTCGAGATCGACGTCTAGGGCTGTCAACTTCAGCAGGTGGGCATTTTTGCCCGGCCGGGACCTTGGGCCTTCTTGCAGAGCACGCGGCGCTAGGCCTCCCCCAGAGATCTCAGCCAACTGATGCCGTCGCTCGCTGATTGCCAGCGAAAGAGCGGATGCGGCCCCATAACTATCGACGCTGAAGTACTTCGTCAACACTTGCTTCGAAGGCAGCCTGGTTCGCGCTTGATACCCGACGACGCGCCCGTCTCTCCGTATCGCAGAAACTCCTAGGGTCGCGCTTCGTCGAGAAGAACGTTGAATTCCGATTTCAGCCATGGCAATACGACCCTCCTTGTCGCGGCGATAGGGTTACCTTTCGGCGACAGGGTTTGCAAGATATTTCTGACGAAACCGTGAAAAATTACGTGCGATTGAACGCTGTTCAATCTGAGCGTTGGAGCTGTTCAATGCTGTTCAATCGCTGCGGCGTCAGTTTGCTGAATATTGAATGTGCCACGAGGAACAGAAGTCGTGATGATTGAACGGAAATGGCTTGATTGCTCTAAGCGTAATTTGGCTAAGTCGCGTCCCCCGAGGATCAATCCAAGCCAGGAGGGCGCATGATCCGCGTACTCATTGTTGATGACCACCCGCTTGCCGTTGCTGGCCTTCGGATGCTTCTCGGCGCAGCGGCTGGTATCGAGATTGCCGGAGCAACTGATTCCGCGGCAGGCGCTCTATCGACCTACGCATCCCTACGGCCCGATGTGGTCATTTGCGACTACTACCTACCCGTCAGGAACGGGTTGTACTTGGTCGAACAGCTGCTTCGATCTGATCCGGCCTGCAAGATCTTGGTGGTTTCCTCCGTGGAAACAGCAGAGATCCCGGCGCAGTTGCTGCGGGCAGGTGCCCTGGGCTACGTAGTAAAGGCGGCGGATGCTTCCGTGCTGATCCGGGCTGTCCGAAAAGTAGCCAAAGGCGAGCGCTATGTGGACGAATCGCTAGCTGGAGCGGCTCTCTTTGAGCCCAGCGAGCTAGACAAGATTTCGGGGCGATTACTTCAAGTGCTGACGCTTCTCGCTGAGGGGCGGACGAATGCGGAGATCGCTATGGAACTGGAGATCGGGGAAGTCACTGTTCGCCGGCACAAGTCGAGGCTGCTGGCGAAGCTCGGAATTGACAGAGAAACGGCCCTGATTGCGATGGCGCGTGCTGCGGGCTTTGGAAGAAATCCCTGCTGAATGCAGGCGCCGTCCTGCATGCGAATCGTGCTGCCGGACAGTCGCATTAAAGCTGCGTTGATACCAGAGGCGCCTCCACGACGGTGTCCAAACCGGTGGTATCCAGCCAGGCGGTGTTTAGCCAACATGTTTTTGCGCCGTGAGTTTATGTGCCGGCGCATTTTGTCCAGCGGCACGCAGATTCGTGCCGATCTACCTTTATGCAATGGCGACCAATCCCCCCTTCACTCCTGTGGGCAAGAAGCCGCGGCCCACGCCGGCCAAAGGCAGCGGTCGTCGCGTGCAGCTGCCGCTTCTCGCGATCGTGGGGGAGCGAGTCAAGACGATTCGGCAGGAACGAGGGCTGAGCCAGGATGACCTGGCGGTCGGGATACCGATGGATCGCTCTCACCTGTCGATGATCGAGGCTGGCAAAGCCGCGGTCACCGTGATGACGTTGTACAAGTTGGCCTTCGCGCTCGACTGCGAGGTGGGGCAGTTCCTGCCCGCGCGCGATGAAGCGCGGAAGGCGCTCAAGAAGCGGGTCGAGACCGAGTAGGCATCTCCGGTCCGGTTTGAACCCAACTCGGAGGGGCATCTACCCCATCAAACCGCTCTTTTTGGTCCAGCGCTAAGCCTTTGAAAGCAAAGGAAACGCGAAATCGACCGTTGGACCAAAAAACCAACGCCCTGAGAAGAGAGAGAGAAAAGAGGGGGTGATCTGGCCGTTTTCGGTCGATTCGCCGCCAACCTTGGTCCAACGCCAAAACGCGAAAACCGCCGAAAACAAGGCGTTTTCGGCGGTCGCTGCTCTCGAAATAGAGAGGTTCGAACAGGGGTATTTGGCGCGCCTGGAGGGATTCGAACCCCCGACCAACGGCTTCGGAAGCCGCTACTCTATCCGGCTGAGCTACAGGCGCGTATGAGCTGCATCGCACGAACGCGTCGTGCGGCCCGGCATTCTAAACGCAAATCGGGCCGAGGGCACGTGTTGCGTGACGGCGGCGGTCGTTGCCCCGCGGACGGGCAATTCGGCCGTGACTTTCGGCCGCCTGGCGGGGTCGCCGATGAGGCGGCCGCCCCCTGCGTCTGAAGCCCCTCCCGATGAAAGGGACGATCCCCAGCGCTGGCGCAGCGATCCGCGGCGCGGCGGTGCCGCAAATGCTTCGCCGCAGCGGCGGCAGACCGTCGGCCGTCGGGTCCCGCAAGACGAGGCGGGACACGCCGCGACCGGGTCGCGGCCGCAGACGGCGGACCGGCACCGGGCCGGCAGCGGCCGGGGCGGTGCTGCGCTCGCCCACAGTCCAGGCCCGACAGGCGCTCAACAGGCACCCATGCGGCGCTTCGCTGGCGACCGGCCGCGCCGAGGCCGGTCGCTCGGCCTGTCCAGTATCGGCCGAGCTGGTGCTGCCTCGCCGTGCAAGCGTCGATATTTCCGGGAGCGCCTGAATCGACCGTGGTCGACGCTAACCATTGGCTTGGACAAACGTCCACACCGAATCAGGGTTTTCCTATAGACCCGGATACGCGGCGGACGGACATTACTCGCCAGTCTTCCCGCCACCTCGCTGACGTGATGCCCAAGGCGAACATGCCCCGCGTCGTGCCACCTCCAGACATGGTCTCGGACAGCACGCGCAACGCGCATATGCTCGCTCTCGACCCGGGCGCTGGAGCAGCTCCTGGGCCTGCGGCTCCTGATGCCGATCTACGATGAGCATGCCGTCCTCTATTCGAGCCCACGATGAAAACGCCCCTTCCCCTCACGCTTGCCGGATGCTTCCTGTTTGCGCTGACCGCTTGCTCGAATGCGGTCCTGGACCCGAAGTACGAGCGCAATCCGAATCCACGGCAGAAGCGCGTCGTCACCGCGACGATCGATGGAGCGCCGGGATCGTTCGCGGAGGCGACGGCCAGCGTTCAGTACATCATCGGGCCGGAGCGGACTTGCATGCCTTCGGCAGAGCCTTTTTCCGGCACGTTTCCTACGCCGGAGCGTTTCTCGATATCGATCCCCATGCGAAAGCTATCGGACACGACATACGAGTTCGACATATATCTGGATGGGATGTTGGCTAAGGACTATTTCGGAAAGGGCGTATGCACCTGGGTTGTCGAATTGGCCAGTATTTATCTACAGCCGACGCGGGACGAGAACGGACGGGAATTCTTGATTTCCCTGCAGCCCCCCGAACTGGCCAGCCGGAAAAGAACCGTTTTCTATGCCAGACGCGATGCGTACTCAGCGCCTCTGATTCATGCGACCCACAACGTCGAGTACACCACGAGCAAGGAAAACTTCATAACCCGGTACGGCACGGATTTGTCGAAAGCCTTCACCATCACCGTAGACGCCAAGGAATGAGGCAATGCCCATTAGCAGTTTGCACTATGCCGAGCTCTCTCATGTCGCTTATGCCCCTCCCCTAGTCAAAGAGAATGGAAAGCGCGACATCGTCAATATCGCCGGCATCAACTACAGCGTGATTGAAGTTTCTGACGAAAAACTATCCGGCTATCAAGGCGTAATGTTCCAACGGGAGGACACCGGCGAAATCGTGGTAGCCCATCGCGGCACCGAGTTTTTCGGCGAACCGTTGGACGATGTGATTCGCGCCGACGGAGGCATGGTGGCGCGACGCGCCAATCAGCAAGCAGCCGACGCCATCGAGTTCACCCGCAAGGCCGTAGAGCGCGCCCGCGCTGAAGGCGTCCCCATCACCGTCACCGGGCACTCGCTCGGCGGCTGCCTGACCCAGATCACGGCAGCCAAGCTCGGCCTGTATGGCGAGACATTCAACGCATTCGGCGCTGCCGATCTCAACATGCGCATCCCCGAGGGTGGGCATCAAGTGGTCAACCACGTCATGGCCGCCGACTTCGTCAGCTCGGCCGGCCATCATTTCGGCGAGGTCCGCGTGTATGCCAGCCGCCACGACGTGAAGTCGCTGTCCCTGGCCGGCCACGCGAACAACGACCGCAACTACACCGACCCGCGCAACTTTCTCGTCGCCACGGGAGCGGGCGCGCTGTCGCACAGCCTGCACCATTTTCGCGATGTCGACGGCAACGAGGATCGCGACCTGTCCGTGCTCCGCGACCCGGAAACCCGCGTCAACGCCCATCGCTTCGAAGCGATGATCGACAAGTTCCGCAGCGACGTGTGGGCCCTGCGCGAAGGCCTGTCGATCGGCGGCGCGGCGCTGAGGGGGCCGAAAGGCGTAGCCGAAGAAATCATGCGCCACGTCCCCGAGAAGCCGGCCGAAAGTCCGTTCAAAGACGCGCACGGCGCGCTGCCCACCGGCGCTGCGCGTCCGTTCGATCCGCGCCATTGCGACCATCCCGGTCATTCGATGCACGACGCGATCCATGCTGGCGTGGAGCGGATCTATGCGCAGCAAGGTCGTTCCGCCGGTGAAGCCGCCGAGCGCACCAGCGCCGCGCTGCTCGCCAACGCGCACGAAAGCGGACTGACCCGGGTCGATCACGTCGTCGCCGGCCGCAACCAGAGTACGGGCACGGACGTGTTCGCCGTGCAGGGCGAGTTGCACGACCCGGCGCACAAGCGGGCACAAACCCATACCGAGCTCGCGGAGCAGATTCCGCTGGAGACTTCCTTCCAACGCTTGGCGGCCTTCCACCCGCAACAGGCCGCGGCCGAAGAGCAGCAGAGCCAGGAACAGACCCGCCTGCCTGCTGCGCGCATGGCCTGAGCCCCCCGTCCCCGCGCCGCTTGACCCCCGACCGCATCGCGCCGCGCCATGCGCAACGCTGGGCGCAACGGCAACGCGGCGAGATCCGTTCGACGGCCGCCCGGCCCGCGGGGACGATGCCGGACGCTGAGTGACGACACGCCGCCCCCGTACATCGCACGGCGCGGGCTCACGGCGCGCGCCGCGAATGCGCGCGTCAGCGCTTCGGAACGGAACCGCCCTTCTTGCGCACGGTCCAGCCGATCAGCGCCGCGACCGTCACGCCGAGCGGAATCGACACGACGAGATTGAGCAGCGGAACGAACAACAGGCCCAGCGCCGCGGTCGAGCTCTGCGGATCGACGAACACCTGGTAGTAATTGACCGCATCCAACCCCAGGCAGACGAGCGCGGCGAACAGCCCATGCAGCGCACGGCGGCCGAGGCAGGCGACGACCAGGCAAATCAGATATGGCGGGCCACCCCAGGCCAGGAAGGCGACGCTCCAGACATCCTTGCCTGAGGACTCGAACAGGGCGATGTACGCGTGTAGCGCCAGCCCCGACGACGCGACGGCGGCAGTCAATCGCGGAAGCAGCGAACCTGCCATAGGCAACCCGTCCAGGCCGGGCGTCCCAGCCCGATGCGACGTCACTGTATCGGCGTCGCCGGCGGCGGGGCAATCGCGCGGAAGAGGAGGAGCCGAACGGGGCGGGGCGAACCTGGCGATGCGCCATTGCGGGTTACGCCATCTAGGCCGGCCCTGACGGGCTCGGCCGCATCACAAAGCTCCGAAAAAAAAGCACACTTGACCTAACTGCGGCCGGGCTGTCGCGGCAGGTCAGTTCCTGACCTTCGAACTGCGCACCGTGGCGACATCGCGGATCACGCAACCCAGTCCATCAACTCGGTATAAACCAGCACCAAGCCCAGCGCGCGCAGTTCCGGCGCCAGGCGATACGGCCAGGACGGGGTGTCGGTGTCGAAACACACCGTCACCACCTTCGCCGCCTGGTGGACGACTTTCAGGTTGCGCACGTCGCCGCAACGCTCGCCCAAACGCTGCACGCGATCGGCGAGATCGGCCAACGAGCGGAAGCCGCCGGCGCGCGTCGTCAGCATGACCAGATGCTTAGCCGAGGGGGCCTGGGGCGCGGCCGGGATCTCCGCCGCGATGATGGCCTCGTCCCGGACCCACGGGGTGTACGAATGGAGTGTGTTACGAAGCATGTGACGCCCCTCGGTACGTTGATGCACAGTGATGATCATCACAAAAATCATGCCAACTTTGGCTGCAGCCGGGGCGCCCGATCGACAGCGCGCCGAGCGGACCTCGTGCGCACCGATGCGTCGCTTGCAGCGCCGGGCGTAGCCCGCCCGGATCGTTTTGTCCGCGCTCCCGGCCGCAACGCCGCCGCCGCGATGGCGTCCAGACCGGCGAGCGCGCGGCGCGTCCGGGCGAAGACCGTCGGCAGCTCCAGCGTGACTCCATAGAACCCGAGATGGCCGACGATCGCTTCGCTGGCGAAGCCGCGTGCGCTCATCGCCAGGGTCGTGCCCGCGCCCTGCGGCCGCGAGCCAAACGCGAAGCTGGCGTGATGCGCCGGTTCGCCGGCCGAGCACGACGGCGAACACAGGCGGCTCTGGACCACAGTCGCGCCGGCCGCTCAAAGTCCGGCAGCCTGCTCGGGTTGCGGAACGCGGCATGGTGCAAACCGGCGACCGCGCTGCCGGCCGTCCCATCGGTCGTCGCCGTCAACGCCGTCTCCGCCTCGCCTATCCTCCATTGCGCCATCAGTGCAGGAGCGGTCAGGCAGGCCCAGACCGCTTCCGGCGGCGCGTCGGTGGCGATGGCGATGGCGTAATCGAAGCGGTTCGGCGGCGCAGACTGGGCGAAACCGGCGGCGATCAATCCCGGCGAGCGCACGCACCGGCGCTGCAGGAGTTTCTGGCATTCGCGCCGCAGCGCGCCAAACGCTGAGCCGATCCCGTCCCCTGCGGCGCCATCGCCCAGGCGCGGCGGCGGCTAGGCTCATTAGGCTCAGGCGCAGGCCGACAGCTCGGCGCGCACCGACTCGCCCTGCGCGCTGAGCCAGCGTGCGACCCAATTGGCCGCGGCGGCCTCGGTGCGGAACGGGCGGCTGACGTGGTCGCGCACGCCGAGGTGGCGGCGGATCGTCGCCACGGCGCAATGGCCTTCGCGCGGCGGCGTGACGGTGGCCAGCCAGGCTTCGGCGTCCTCGTCGGGCACCGCAACCAGGTGCGAAGGGAAGATCGAGCCGGCGAACGGGGCTTCCCAATGGAAGCCGGCGGGCAGGTCGTGCGGTGTCTGGGTCGTGTCCATGGGGCGGACCCTAGCCGGCGCGGGTCTCGCCGGCTAAGACCAGGCCGTCGGGCGGCGACCGCGATCCGGACCTGGCTCGCAAACCGCATATCCCGCGACCGCGGATGGCGGCAGCCGTCGCAGACGCGCCGGCCCGGCCCCGCGAGGATGCCCTGGCGGACATTCCAGGGGGACCACCGCATGGCCAGACTACCGCTCAGGGACGCCTCGGCGATGAGCGACGCCGAAGCGGCGCAGTACGCGCGCCTTCCCGTCAACCTCACGCGCGCGCTGCTCGCCACCGGCAGCTGCGCCGAGCCCTTTCTCGATCTCGGCTTCGCTCTGCGCCGCACCAGTCTGTCGGTGCGGCACTACGAGATGGCGATCCTGCGCGTGGCCCGGCTCAGCGGTTGCGCCTATCAACGCATGCAGCATCTGCAGCCCGCCTTGAATGCGGGCTGGAGCGAGGCCGACATCGAGGCGATCGAGAACGGCCAGTGGCAACGCCTGGCTGCGCCGGACGCGATCGTGCTGCGGCTGGTCGACGAATGCGTGGCGCATCCGCGCATCGCCGACCCGAGCTTCAAGCGCGCGCTGGCCCTGCTCGGCGAGCGCGGCGTCGCCGAGTTGATCCTGCTGACCGGGTTCTACATGATGACCGCGCGCTTCCTGGAAGGCCTGGACGTGGACCTGGATGCGCAACCGTCGCCGCGGTTGCTGTCGTACGAGAACTGACGCGATTGACGCCGAAAGAAATCGTCGCCGCACGGTCGGCGTGGCGATGCACGCCAAAATGCGGCACGAACACAACGTAACAGCGCGATAGCACACACGCCAGCAAACACATCGAGCAAACATTACCGGCCATCGATCCGGTTGTGAGCGTCGGCCGTCCGCGCACACCATGAACCTCGTTTCCAACCGAGTGTGTATTGATGACGGATCACCGACGTACCGATTTCGCCCGCGCGTGGACTGCGCCGATAGTGCTGGGATGCTCGATCGCGCTGCCCGCCGGCGCGATGCAAGCCGCGGATGCGCCCAACTGGACTGCGGAATCGGTCGCCACCGAGATCGAACTGGACAGCGACGGCAGCGACACCACGACCACCACCAGCGTATTCCGGATCAATTCGCTGCGCGGCGCGGAAGAGCTCGGCATCGAGAACTTCGCCTACAGCAAGTCCAGCGGCGAGGTCGAGATCCTCGAGGCTTATGTCGTCACGCCGGAAGGCAAGCGCATCGATGTGGCCAAGGCGCAGATCTACGAGGCCAGCGGCGACGCGGGTACGCAGACCGGCGTGGATTCCGATGCGGCGGTGCGCACGGTGGTGTTTCCGCAATTGGCGGCCGGCTCCTCCCGCCATACCAAGGTGCGCTATCGCAACCGTCCCGATCGGACCGGTCAGTTCGACCGCTTCTACGCCGCCAGCCCTTACATCGCGATCGCGGACAACCGCGTCAGCATCAGCGTCCCGCGGGCCATGCGGATCGGCTTCGACCATCAGGGCTGGGAGCCCGAGGCTACGGCCTCGTCCGCCGATCGGACGGTACGCGCCTGGCGCTGGTCCAATCCGACGCCGATGGGCTACGAGCCGAACACGGTGGAGGACTATTCGGTCAACCCGCGCCTTTACATCAGCAGCTACCGTTCGCGCGAGGAAATCGGCGACCGCTACTACGAAGGCGTGCGCGGCAAGGCGGCGATCACGCCCGCGATCCGCGCGCGCGTCGCCACGATCACCCGCGGACTGAACGATCCGATGGCGCGGGCCAAGGCCATCACCCGCTGGGTCGCTTCGCAGGTGCGATACACCAGCCTTAAAGTCGACCTGTCCAGCGCCCAGGTGCCGCGCGCCGCGGACGAGGTGTTGCGCACCATGTACGGCGACTGCAAGGACAAGGCGACCTTGCTGCAGGCGATGCTCGACGTCGCCGGGGTGGATTCGGTGCAGGCGCTGGTACGGCTGGACGGGGTGTTTCCGAATTCGGCCACCGCGCCGGTGCGCGCCGAGTTCGACCATGTCATCAACTATTTCCCGCAGTGGGACACCTTCGTCGACAGCACCATCGCCTACGCCGACTTCGGCGTGCTGAGTCCCGAATCCGCCGGCAAGCCCGCCCTGCTGGTCGCAGCACGGCCAGGCCTTGTCCGCGAGCGGCGCTTGCCGCATCCGCGCCCGGCCGAGCTGGGGATCGATATCGAGGAAACGATCGTGGTCGACGCCGCGGGCGGCGCCGACTGGACCACGGTGCGGCGCTTCTCCGCGGCGCAGAGCATCGAACGGCGCGCCATGATGGCGCAACGCAGTCAGGCCGAGCGCGATCGCGATTTCGCCAAAACCGCAGCCGACCAGGGCTTCATCGCCACCGGCACGCTGCGCACGACCGCGCTGGAATCGGTGCAGGAACCTTACGTCGAGACGATGACGATGAAGGTGAGCAACTACCTGGACAAGTACCAGGGCGTGATCCGCACGCCCGATTTCGAGGTCCCGGTGCTGCCCGACCCGGAGCAGCGCAAGACCGCGTTCCGTTGCAGCACCGGGCAGATGAAAGTCCGGCGCACGATCCGCCTGCCGGACAGCGTGGAACTGGTGCAGACGCCCAAGGACGCCTCGTTCGAGAACGCGATGGGCCGGATTTCCGCCAAGTACGTGCGCCAAGGCAACCAGGTCCGCTCCGACATCGAAATGACGGTGAACGGCAAACCCGGCGCGGTCTGCGCCAAGGAACTGGCCAGCCAGTGGCAGGGGC
>NZ_HG424451.1 GCF_000336385.2 Lysobacter antibioticus HS124
GCCGCGACCACGGGACGCGCAGAGAAATCAACGCCTTCGCTATTGATCGAAGCTACGAAACCGTAGCGCCGGCTTCTATGGACAAAAGCTTCAAAGCAAAGCTTCCGTCCGCAAGCGGCCGAGTCACTTTCTTTGTCCAAAGCGACAAAGCCCTACTGGATTTCCTTCGCTCAAAAGTAATCAAAGAAAACGCCATGGCGGTTTCGGATCAAAAGCCGCTATGGGACGTAGCGTGCGCAGGGCTGTTCCGCACCGGCCATCCTCGGCCTGGCTGCGCACGGCTCGCCTCCCTGTGGGCCGCCCTCCGGGGCTTCAGGGCATTCTCGCCAGGTCGATGCGACGCCAAGCTGTTACGGCAATTGCAATTGCAATTGCAATTGCAGCGGCAACGGCAAGAAAGCCGCGCCACGAGGGCGGCGGTCAGGCGTCGGCGGCGAGGGCGCGGTAGCGTCGGTCCAGCGCCGCTACCTGGGTCTGCAAGTCATCCAACGGGCCGTCGTTGACGATCACGTCGTCGGCGATCGCCAGCCGCGCCTCGCGCGTGGCCTGGGCGGCGATCATGCGTTGGGCCAGTTCGGCGTCGATGCGGTCGCGCTGCATGACCCGGGCCTGTTGCACCGCCACCGGCACGTCCACGACCAGGATGCGCTGCAGCCAGGGATAGGCCTCGCGTCCGCCGCCTTCGGCCAGTAGCGGAATCGCCGCCACCGCGTAAGGGCCGGGCGCCAGCCGGCATTGCCGTTGCAGCATTTCGCGCACGAGCGGGTGGACGATGGCTTCCAGCCGCTTGCGCGCGTGATCGTCGCCGAACACGCGTTGGCGCATCGCGGCGCGGTCCAGACCGCCGTCGCGATCCAGCACCTGGGCGCCGAAAGCCGAGACTATTTCGGCTAGGCCGGTGCTGCCGGCCGCGACTGCGGCGCGTGCGGACACGTCGGCGTCGGCGACCGCGATGCCGAGCGCCTCGAACCGCCGGGTGACCTCGCTCTTGCCCGAGGCCACCCCGCCGGTAATGCCGACGCAGAACCCGGCCATCGGCTCAGGCCAGGCCGGCGAAGCGCAGATAGGCTTGGAGCAGGGCGTCGCCGGAGAAGAACACGATCGCACCGGCGATGGCCAGGTAGGGGCCGAACGGGATCGGCACGCCCATGTCGCGCCCCCTCGTCGCCAGCCAGATCGAGCCGATCACGGCGCCGACCAGGGACGACATCAGGATGGTCGGCAGCACGCCCTTTAGCCCGACCCAGGCGCCGATCGCGGCGAGCAGCTTGAAGTCGCCGCCGCCCATGCCTTCGCGCGGGTCTTTGACCCGCTTCACCACGACCTGGTACTGCTTGTAGATCCAATTGACCAGCCACAGGCTGAGGTAGCCGGCGATGGCGCCGAGCACGGCCGGCTTGACTGGGAAGTACAGGTTGTCGCTGGCGGCGATGATGCCCAGCCACATCAGCGGCAGGGTCAGGTTGTCCGGCAGGTACTGGGTGCGCAGGTCGATGCCGGACAGGATGATCAGGAAGCTGGTGAAGACCATCGCCCCGAAGCCCTGCCAGCCGAAGCCGAAACGCGCCACGCAGGCCAGCATCAGCAGCATGGTGATCAGCTCGACCGCCGGGTACTGCATCGAGATCGGGGTCTTGCAGTGGCGACAGCGCCCGCGCAGCGCCAGGTAGCTGAACACCGGGATGTTCTCGTACCAAGACAACTGGTGCTTGCAATGCGGGCAATGCGAGCGCTCGACCACGATGCCGGGCGGCGGCGGGTCGTAGACCTCGGGCTGCTCCAGCGCCTCTCGTGCGTCCTTCTTCCATTCCCACTCCAGCCGCTTGGGCAGGCGCAGGATCACCACGTTGTAGAAGCTGCCCAGCAGCAGCCCGAAACCGGCCACGAGCGGATACCCGAGGCCGGGGTTCTGATCTAGAAATGCCATGCGGTCAGGATACTTCGCCGGTCAGATCGTCGCAGCAAGCTTGAAGATCGGCAGGTACATGGCCACGACCATGCCGCCGACGATCACGCCCAGAATGATCATGATCAGGGGCTCGAGCAGGCTGGACAGGGCGTCGACGGCGTTGTTGACCTCCTGCTCGTAGAACTCGGCGACCTTGACCAGCATGGTGTCGAGCGCGCCGGCCTCTTCGCCGATCGCGGTCATCTGGATCACCATGTGCGGGAACAGGTTGACCTGCTTCATCGCCATGTTGACCTGGTAGCCGACCGAGACGTCGTCGCGGATGCGGTAGACGGCCTTCTCGTAGACCACGTTGCCGGTGGCGCCGGCGACCGTGTCCAGGGCTTCGACCAAGGGCACGCCGGCACGGAAGGTCACCGCCAGGGTGCGGGCGAAGCGGGCGATCGCCGCGTTGTGCAGGATCTGCCCGACCACCGGAATCTTGAGCATGGCCCGGTCGAGGAAATGGGCGAAGGCCGGCGAGCGGTTCTTGGCCATGATGAAGGCGACGGCGGCGCCGATCACTCCCAGCAGCACCGCCCACCACCAGGCGATCATGAAATCGCTCATGCCGATCACCATCAGGGTGAAGGCCGGCAAATCGGCGCCGAAGCTCTTGAAGGTGGCCTGGAACTGCGGCACCACGAAGATCAGCAGGATCGCGCTGACCAAGATCGCGACCGCGACCACGGTGGCGGGGTAGAACAGGGCCTTCTTGATCTTGCCCTTGAGGGTTTCGATGTTTTCCTTGTAGGTCGCGACCGTGTCGAGCACGGTTTCCAGCACGCCGGCCGATTCGCCGGCCTTGACCAGGTTGCGGTACAGCTCGTCGAACTGGACCGGGTGCTTGGACATGGCCTCGTACAGCGACAGGCCGCTTTCCAGGTCGCCGCGTACCGCGTTGAGCAATTTCTTCATGCGCGGATTCTTATGGCCCTCGCCGATGATCTCCAGCGCGCCGACGATCGGCACGCCGGACTTCATCATGGTCGCGATCTGGCGGCTGAAGATGGCGATGTCGCCCGGGGCGATGCGCTTGCCGGCGGCGCCGAACAGCGGCTTGCCCTTGGGTTTGACCACGGTCGGGGTGATGCCCTGGCGGCGCAGCTCGGCGCGCAGCAGGTTGGCGTTCTTGGCCGCCTGTTCGCCCTTCATCTTGATGCCGCGCTTGTCGGTGCCTTCCCAGACGAACACGTCCAACGGGTTGGCGCGGCGTATCTGGGGCTGCGGTTGTTTGGTGGCGGCGCGAGTGGCGGATCGGGTCGCGGACATGGCTTAGTCCTTGGTTACGCGGTTGATTTCGGCCAGGCTGGTGACGCCGTTCATCACCTTGATCAGTGCCGAGCGACGCAGGTCGCGCACGCCCGAGCGCTGGGCGGCTTCGGCGATCTGCATCGCATTGCCGCCCTCGAGTACGATCGCCTGGATTTCTTCGGTCATCGGCATGACCTGGTAGATGCCGGTACGTCCTTTGTAGCCTTCGGTGCAGTCCGGGCATCCCGCCGGCTCGTACAGCTTGAAGCCGGAAGCGATCTCTTCGTGGCTGAAGCCTTCGGCGAGCAGCGCGTGTTCCGGCAGGTGCACCTCGCGCTTGCAGTCGTGCAGACGGCGGGCGAGGCGCTGGGCGATCACCAGAGTGACCGAGGAAGTGATGTTGTACGGCGCCACGCCCATGTTCATCAGTCGGGCGATGGTCTGCGGGGCGTCGTTGGTGTGCAGGGTCGACAGCACCATGTGGCCGGTCTGGGCGGCCTTGATGGCGATCTCGGCGGTTTCCAGGTCGCGGATTTCGCCGACCATGATCACGTCCGGGTCCTGGCGCAGGAAGCTGCGCAGGGCCGCGGCGAAGGTCATGCCGCGCTTGACGTTCATCTGCACCTGGTTGATGCCCGGCACGCGGATTTCGACCGGGTCCTCGACCGTGGAGATGTTGCGTTGCTCGTCGTTGAGGATGTTGAGCGCGGTGTACAGCGACACCGTCTTGCCCGAGCCGGTGGGGCCGGTCACCAGGACCATGCCGTAGGGCTTGACCACCGCGCCGACGAACAATTCCTTCTGATCGTCCTCGTAGCCGAGCTTCTCGATGCCCAGGCGGGCCGCGCTGCCGTCGAGGATACGCAGCACGATCTTCTCGCCGAACAAGGTCGGCAAGGTGCTCATGCGGAAGTCGATCTGCTTGGTCTTGGACAGGTTGAGCTTGATGCGCCCGTCCTGCGGCACCCGCTTCTCGGCGATGTCGAGCTGGGCCATGACCTTCAGGCGCGCGGCGATGCGCGCGTGCAGCTTGTTCGGCACCTTGGCGACCTGCTTGAGCAGGCCGTCGATGCGCAGGCGCACCCGGTACTCGGTCTCGTAAGGCTCGAAGTGGATGTCCGAGGCGCCCCGGCGGATCGCGTCGACCAGCACCTTGTTGACGAACTTCACCACCGGGGTGTCGTCGCCCTTGGCGTCGATGCCGCTGTCGCCGACGTTGGCGATGTCTTCGTCCTTGCCGATTTCGAGGGTTTCCAGGCCCTCGCCGTCGCCGACCGTGGTGGCGAGGTTGTCGGAACTCTCCAGCCAGCGGTCCAGGGTGCGGCGGATCAGCTCCTCGTCGACCAGGATGGCCTCGACCGCGGCGTTGGTCTGGAACTTGATCTCGTCCAGGGCGCCGGTGTTGGTCGGATCGGCCAGGCCGATGAACAGCTTGTTGCCGCGCTTGAACAGCGGCAGGGCGTTGTGCTTGCGGATCAGTTCTTCGCTGATCGCGCGCACGGCCGACTGGCTCGGGTCCATGGCCGAAGGGTCGAACAGGGGCACGCCGAACTCGATCGAGTTGGCGGCCGCCAGTTGCCCCGACGTGACCAGGCGTTGCTCGGCCAGATACGTGGCGATCGGTTTGCGGTCGGCGCTGGCCGCGGTCATGGCCTCGCGCGCCTTGACCTCGTCCAGGGCGCCGTCCATGACCAAGCGCCGGGCAATGCCGGTGATTCCCACCAGATTGGCAGTTGCGATGGACATTGCAGCCCTCAGTTTTCCCCACCCTGACTTTACCTGAATCTCAGCGGATGGCGAGCTGACCTGTGTCGCTATTCTGGAGCCGGGTGGTTTGAGCCCCAGCGCACACCGGCTATCCTGCGCCCTGGGGAGGTGACATGCACGTATCCGTAGTATTGCCGGCCAAGAACGAGTCGGAGGGGCTGGGCCGTACCCTGCCGATGTTGCGCCAGGTCCTGCCTGGGGCCGAGATCATCGTGGTCGACGACGGCTCGACCGACGACACCGCCGCGGTGGCGGCCGGGTTCGGGGCCCGGGTCCTGTCTTCGCCCTATTCGATGGGCAACGGGGCGGCGATCAAGCGCGGCGCCCGCGAGGCCCGTGGCGACGTCATCGTGTTCATGGACGCCGACGGGCAGCACGACCCCGCCCATATTCCGCTGCTGCTGGAACGTCTGGAGGCCGGCTACGACATGGCGGTGGGCGCTCGCAACGCTTCCGGTCAGGCCAGCGTAGGGCGGGGGGCGGCGAACGCGTTCTATAACCGCCTCGCCAGTTGGATGACCGGGCACTCGGTCCAGGATCTGACCTCGGGCTTCCGGGCGGTCCGCGCGGGCAAGTTCCGCGAGTTCCTGCACCTGTTGCCGAACGGCTTCAGCTACCCGACCACCAGCACGATGGCCTTCTTCCGCAGCGCCTATCCGGTGACCTACGTGCCGATCGACGTCGCGCGCCGGGTCGGCACCCAGAGCCATATCCGGCCGCTGCGCGACGGCGTCCGCTTCTTGTTGATCATCTTCAAGATCGCGACCTTGTACTCGCCGCTGAAACTGTTCGCCCCGACTGCCGTCGCCTTCACCCTGCTCGGGCTGGGGCACTACGCCTGGACCTACGCCATGCACGGCCGCTTCACGAACATGTCGGCATTGCTGCTCAGCGCGGCGGTGATCGTGTTCCTGATCGGGCTGGTGTCCGAGCAGATCACCAGCCTGACCTACCGCAAGGACTAAGGGCGGAGTATCCGGTGCTGGTTTACCTCGTAGGGACCAAGGCGCAGTACATCAAGATGGCTCCGGTGATCCGCGAGACCATCGGGCAAGGGGTCGACTATGCGCTGATCCTGACCGGCCAGCACCGCGAAACCTTCGACGAGCTGCAGCGCAATTTCGGCCTGCCCGACCCCGACCTGGTGCTGGTGCCGGGCGAAGAGGCCAAGGACCGGTTGTCCCTGCTGGCGTGGGCGGTCAAGGCCTGGCGCCGCGCCGGCTCCCCGGAACTGCGCCGCATCTGGAGCCGGACCAGCGCGGTCGTGGTCCACGGCGACACGGCTTCCACCCTGCTGGGGGCGATGATCGGCCGGCGGTTTTCGCTGCCGGTCGCGCACGTCGAGGCCGGTCTGCGTTCGTTCGACATCTTCCATCCTTTTCCGGAAGAACTGATCCGGGTCGCGGTGTCCAAGGTCGCGACCCTGCACCTGTGCCCGGATCCGGTGGCCATGGCGAACCTGGATCGGGTCCGCGGCGAGAAGCTCATGACTCAGGGCAACACCTTGGTCGATGCGATGCGACTGGCGGTGGCCGCCGAAGCCGACGCCGGACCCCCGACCGAAGAGGCGCCTTATGCGGTGTTCTCGATGCACCGCCAGGAAAACCTGTTCAATCGCGACCGGCTCGATCGCGCGCTCGGCGTCCTGCAGGCCCTGGCACGGGACGTCATGCCGGTGCGCTTCGTGCTGCATCCAGTGACCCGGCGGCGCCTTGAGAAACTGGGTTTGCTGAGCCAAATCGGACAGTGGTCGGGGGTGACGCTGGTCGACCGGATGGACTTCCTGTCGTTCGGCCGGCTGATTCGCGGCGCCCGCATGGTGGCCACCGACGGCGGCAGCAACCAGGAGGAATGCGCGATGTTGGGCATCCCCTGCGTATTGCTGCGCCAAGCGACCGAGCGGCCGGACGGTTTGTCGGATTCGGTGTTGCTGGCCGACCTCGACGCGGACAAGATCAAGCGGTTCGCACAGCGTGCCGCCGACGAGCCCGGACGGATCAAATCATTGCCAGCCGCGTCGCCGAGCCGGGAAATCGTAGCCGCACTGCGCGGCTATCTGAGCGAGCGTCCCGGTCGATGCGCCTGACCGTTCGCTTCGATGTCGACACCTGGTCGTGCGCCCATCGCGGCATGCCCTTCTTGATGGATTTCGCCCAACGCCTGGAGGCGGAGTTCTGCTTCATGGTGAACATGGGGCGCGCGGTGTCCCGCGGCCTGCATTTGCGCAAGCTGGTCCGTTCGTCGTCCCCGGCCAACGTCAGCGAAGAGCGGGTGGACAAACTGGGCTCGATGCAGCGCATGGGGGTGTCCGGCTATCTGAGGACGGCTTTGCTCAATCCCGAAGTCGGCCTCACCGCCGGCGCCATCCTGCAACGGGCCGGGCGCGAAGGTCATGTGCTCGGCCTGCATGGCGGACGCAATCACGGCGAATGGCAGTGGGGAGCGCAGAATTGGAGCGGCGAGCGTCTGCGCGACGAAGTCCTCTGGGGCTTGCGGGCGTTCGAGCGGGTCGGTCTGGAACACCCGCGCCGGTTCTCTTCGCCGGGCTGGAACTCGCCCTCCGGCCTGCCCGCGGTGTTGGCGCAGTGCGGATTCGAGGAACTGCACGATCGCCATGAGCCCGGCATTCCCATCGACACGGTCGCGAGCGGCGGCATCCTGCGCGAAATCAATACCGCGTTCGCCGGCGAGCCCGGCGGCGTGGGGTACTTCGAAAGCTGCCTGGTGCGCGGGGTGGACGCCGCCAGCGCGGCCGAACGCATCGTTTCCAAATTGCGGTCCGGGCCTGCGGCGCATGCGGTGGTCTACGACCATCCGGTGTTCTGCGCCGGTATCGGCCGCGATCTGTTCTGCTCCACGTTGCTGGCCTTGCGCGAACGCGGCGTCGGCTTGATTGGCTATGCCTCGGGGAAACCGGCATGAAATCTCATCATTGGGACGCGTTGTTCGACAGCAATATCGAACTGTATCGGGGCGCCAGGCCGAAGCGGGCCGAGCGGGTGCTGGAATTTCTCCGCGACATCGACTTGATGCCTGCCTCGGTGCTGGAAATGGGCGCGTTCAGCGGCAAGGACATCCGCTACCTATCGGAGAAACTGCCGCAGACGCTCTGCTGCAGCCTGGACAAGGAACGGGGCGTGTTCGATCGCGCCGCATCCGCGGCCACTTCCTGCGTGGTGGCCGATGCCTTCCACATGCCGTTCAGGGACTCGGCATTCGAAATCACCTTCCACAGCGGCTTGATCGTGGTGTTCGACGACCGTCAATCCGCGAAGATCGTCGAGGAGCAGCTTCGGGTCACCTCCGGCTACGCGTTCGTTTTCGCCCATAATCGCTGGAACTTCATCGATGTGCTCGTCTCCGCGGCGAAGCGGCTTCGCGGCAATTCCCTGTTCCGCTATCGTCGTTTCACGAAAGGCCTGCT
Source organism: Lysobacter antibioticus HS124 (assembly GCF_000336385.2). Taxonomy (GTDB): domain Bacteria; phylum Pseudomonadota; class Gammaproteobacteria; order Xanthomonadales; family Xanthomonadaceae; genus Lysobacter; species Lysobacter firmicutimachus. Next base: position 8,394 of record NZ_HG424451.1, read on the forward strand.
GCGCGGGATGGTTCCCGACAATGGGGCCCTGGTCCGCATCGAGTACGTCGACAACATGCTCGTGAACGCGACACGGCGGCGTGCGCCGAAGCTCGTGGGCGTCGTTTCGCGCATGGCCGGGTTCGCCGACGCAGTGTTGTGCAACGAAATATTGATGATCGTCAAGGCGAAATGAAGCACATCGTTCTCGGCGGGCGTGCGAACGGGCTGGGGATCGCCAGGGCATTGCAGCGCGAGGGCTTCCGGTGCGACGTAGTGGATCTGGACTCGCGCGCCGTCTGCAGCGTGTCCCGCGCGGTAGCGCGCTTCCATCGGCCCGAGCCGACGGACGACGCAGTCAACGCCTTGATGCTTTCGCTGCTGGCCGATGGCGGCGGCGTGCTCTATTCCACCGATGATCGATGGAATGCCTATGTCGCCCGCAATCGCGCGACGCTGCAGGCGGCCGGCGCGAGGTTTCCTTTCGCTGGCATTGCGGCCATCGAGCGCGTAGCCGACAAGCTCGCTTTGGCCCAGTTGGCGGCCGATGTGCCGGAAACCCGGCTGTACGCCGGAAGCGAGCCCGGTCGCGATTGGATCGTCAAGCCGCGCCATCCGTTTACGGGCTTCGAGATACGCAAGAAGGGCGCCGGCGCGGGCGAGATCGAGCAGGGGTATCGGGCCGGCGAAGAATTCGTCGTCCAAAAACGCTTGAGCGCGCCGCTGGGCGGGCACTTGTCGTTATGCGGCTTGCGCACCGATACGGTGATCGGCAGCGTGGTCTATGCCAAGGCGCTGGAGTATCCGCATCCCGGGGGAACTTCCACGCTTTCGGTGATCCATGAGCGCGCAGAGTTGCATCGCGAGCTGCTGGAGCGCGGCGCGGCGCTGCTGACCGAGCTGGACTATCAGGGGATGTTCGAGATCGAATTCATTCGCTGCTCCCAGAGCGGCCGCTTGTTCGTCATCGACGTGAACCTTCGGTTCTGGCTCCAGCACGAGCTGGCCCGTCTGTTGGGCATCGACTACGCCAATCTTTACCGGCGCTGGCTTTCGGGCGAGGCGGTAGGCGAGCCGGAGCGGTTGCCGGGCTCCGTGGCTTGGGTTCACGAAGGCTTCCCCCTGTCCTTGTTCTCCGACTGGCGCGATTCATTGGCGGCCGTCGGACACTTGCTGACCCGGCGCTGGATGTGGGCGCATTGGCGGTGGAACGATCCCCGGCCTTTCGCGAGGTTCCTGGGTGTTTAAGCATCCCTGGCTACGCGCTTCGCTGTTCTTCGCCGCCCTTGCGGGGCTGTTTGCGTATGGCTGGCACAACCCTCAGGTGGTGCAGCGGGCGTTGGCTTTCGGCTGGGGCAATGTCGGGGTTCTGGCCTTGTCGTACGTGGCGGCGCAGGGCTTGAATGCGTGGATTCTCAAGGCGGGCCTGGAGCCGCCTTATCGGGGCATCGGCTGGTCCGACGCGGCCGGCATCAACATGACTTCGTCGCTGGCCGGCTATCTGACCCCGTTTCGGTTGGGGGGGATGGGCTCACGACTGGTGATCCTGCGCCTCAAGTACGCGGTGGCACCCGGGTACGCCGTCGGCCAGTTCCTCCTGGTCACATTGCTGACGATCGGTCTCAGCGCGGTCCTGTTCGTCGCGGCGGTGCTCCTCCACGGAGGCGACGTTCTGGTCCGCTACCGGGCGCCGGTGTGGCTCATGGCCGCCGTCGCCGTTGGGGTGGCGTTGACTTGCGCAGCCTTGCTTCATGCGCGCAGCTACGCGTTCCTGCGTTCGTGGCTGCCACCCGCACTGGTCGGGGTGCACGAGGCGATGGCCCGGCCGTGGCGTTGCCAGGCTAAGATCTTGCTCTTGTTGATCGCGTTCTTCGTGCTGCAAGTGCTGCAAACGCAATGGTTGCTGCATGCGGTCGGGCTGCGCGGGGATTGGGTGTTCTCGATCCTGGTCTGCGCGCTGGCCAATCTGATGTTGGTCCTCAGCGTGACCCCGGCGAACCTGGGGGTGAAAGAGGCGCTGCTGGGATCGCTCGCGTTCGTTTTTTTGGTGGACGAGCAGGCTTTCATCGGCGCCTTGCTGGTCGACCGTTTCGTGCAGTTGGGCGTACTGGCTCTGGGGACGGCCGCCTATGCCTGGTCCGCCGGGCGAGATCCCGGCGATACCTGAAGGGCGGGGCGCAAGGGCGCATGCGTTGCCTGCGTCATCGCCCGCGCGGCCGCCCGCGAGTAACGGGCGCCGCGCCGAGTCGTCAAAGCTTGGCCAGCAGGGCTTCGGCCTTGGCCAATTCCGCCTGTCCCGTCTTGTCGTAGGGCTTCATGTGCTGACGTAGCGTGACCACCAGGTGTTCGGCTTCCGGCTTCATGCCGCGCCCGGCGTAGATCTGCGCCAATAGGACTCCGACCGGGAGATCGCCGCTGGCATTCCAAGCCAGCTCGGCCTGCTTCTGCGCCTGGGCGATATTGCCGGCTTGGAGATAGGTTTCGGCGGCGAGGAAGCGGGTCAGCCATTTGGCGCGGGCGGTATCAGGCTGATTGGCGGCGCGGTCGAGGATAGAGGCGACGGCATCGGCGACATCGGCATTGGTGAGTTCGCCGCACCCCTGCTCGCGGACCACGCGCGCCAACAAGCGTAACGCGGGCACTTCCGAGCTGCTGAGGCTTGGACGCGCATAACTGATAGCGTGGCGCAATTCGCCTTTGGTGACCGGCTTGCGGCTGATGCAGTCCAGCGTGACCCAGCTGATCCGGCCGACCGCCTGGACGCGCGGGTGCTTGCTGGCCACCAGGTCGGCGAAAGCGTCGTAGGAGCCTTGCAGATTGCCTTGGCGCATCGAAATGGTGGCCCGGGTGAGTTGCGCGCGCAGCGACCCTGGATGATGTTTCAGCCCCTGTTCCAGGATCGTGTCTTCGGCCTGCCAGACATTGGCCCGGCCCAGGGTGCCCATGGCGAAGGCGGCGGCGAAGCCGCCGGCGATGAGGAAGCCCAGTTGCTTGGGGCTGAACACGTTGAGCGGCAGGTCCTCCGGCAACAACGCGGTCAAGCCGACCACGGCGAGAATCAGGCCGAAGCCAGGCAGGTAGTTGCGGTGCTCGAAATACAGTTCCAGCGGCAGGATGCCGGATTCGACCGAGTGCGCAACCAGGAAGAAGAACCAGCCGGCGAAAAAGCTCGGCGCGCGCTTGCGCAATTTGATCGCCAAGGCGCTGATCAGCAGCAGCGCCAGGATCGATGCGGCCGTCGTCGCCGGCGAGAAGAGGCCGGTCGAGGCGGCGAAGTCGTCGGTGTACAGGCCCATCAACGGCGTACGCGGGACCAACAGGGTGCCGACGTAATCCATCAACGCGCGCGACTGCGTCAGCAGGCGTTCGGCCAGGGTGAAGTCGCGTTCGGAATAGCTGCCGATCAGCTTGTCGGGCGCCAGGAACAGCGCGGCGAACACGGCGATGGCGGGCAGCGCCAGGAACACCCCGAAGAAGGCTTGGCGCACGCGCTTGTGTTCCGGCCGGGCGAGGAAGTAGGCCAGCTCGATCACCAGGCACAGCGCCGGAGCGACGGCAGCGTTCTCCTTGCTCATCAGGCCGGCCGCGACGAACAGCGGAAACAGCAGGAACAAGCCCGGCACTGCGAGACCGAGCCTGCCGGCGGCCAACTGGCGCCGTGCGGCCAGATAGGTCCAAAGCGAGGCCAGGACGAACAAGGTGCTCAGTTGCGCCATGCGCTGCACCGAATAGAGCACGGTGCTGGCGTTGATCGGATGCAGCAACCACAGGCCGACCACGACGCTGGCGAGCAGATCCGCGCGCGGCGCCAGCCTCGCGTCTTCGGCCAACAGGCGACGGATGACCTGCCATCCGACCAAGCCGCACAGCAGATGGACGATCAGGTTACCGAGCTTGTAGGCGAACGTCGTATGGCCGCCGAAGTAGGCGCTGAGGACGAAGCTTCCCATCGAGACCGGCCGGCCGAGCAAGCCGGATTCGTTGCCGAACACCACCGCTTGCCAGGTCGTGTCGCCGGCCAGCCAACGCTGGATCGGTTCCAGGTTGGGCTGGTCGTCGAAAATGAAGGGGCCGGACAAGCCGGCCCAATAGACGACCGCGGTGAGCACCATCGCGGCCAGCAGCACTACTCGAGCGGGCATAGTCCGTTCCGAAAAATTGAACCCCGGGCAGACTATACGGAGCGCATGCTGTTCTGCCGAGTGCCGCGCGGTCGTCGAGTGACTCCCGCCCCGTTTTTCATCCGCACTCAGGTCGGTGTTTGACTCTTAGCGGCATTCCGCGGGCACCAGCGTCAGATTGGTGCCTGCCGCCACGCTGCAGTCCCACTCCAGTCGGCCGGCCGAAGCGGCCGGACGCAGGGTGAACGTCACCGCGTTGCTGTTCTGCGGCGAGGACACGGCGGTGATCACCCCGTTGGCGCCAATAACGACGCTCGCGCAATAGCTCGATGCGATGAAGCTGTAGCCCGTGTTGGTAGCGGTGACCGCTGCGAGGCTGCCGCGGTCTTGCGCGGTCTCCGCTACCGCCAGCTTGGCGGCGGCGGCGACGTTGAGGCATTCGGAGTTCTTGGTCCGGGTGGTGTAGTCCAGATAGCCCGGCAAGGCGATGGCGATCAGGATGCCGAGGATCGCGATAACGATCATCAGCTCGATCAAAGTAAAACCCTTTTGCGGCTTCATTACGGTGTCCCCCTGGAGTTTGGCTGTGGCCCGCGTCGGCCGCGATCGGTCCGTCGGCGATCTTGCTCCGTGGTACGCGATACCCATTTGGCAAGCATGCTCTGTGCCAATGCCGCGCGGCAGAAGATGTGATTGGGGGATTAAGAGTGACGAAAGTCGCTATTTTTCTCGGCGTGACTCAAGTCCGCCGATGAGCGGTACTTAGTGGTGCGTAAGCGGTTGCTGCTGGCATGAACCGATTCGCGAACGCGACTGCAGGGCGTCAGGGGGCGGGGGCGGCGGCGATCGCGATTGTCCGCGGAGTCGAGTGCGCAAAACAAAAGGCCCCGGCTTGCGCCGGGGCCTTCGTTGAAGCAGGCGGTAATCAGACGATTACGGGCGGCACTCGGCCGGGACCTGCGACATCTTGGTGCCGGCCGGAACCGAGCAGTCCCACTCGACGCGACCAGCGTCCAGAGTCGGGGCCAGGGTGAATGCCACCTGCGCACCGCCGGTGCCCGGGGTGTCGCCATCGGTGGTCGCGGTGATCACGCCGGTGCCGTCCTCGATGATAACGCTCGTGCAGTAGCTCGAAGCGACGAAGCTGTAACCGGTGTTGGCCTGGGTGACCTGGGCCAGCGAGCCACGGTCCTGAGCGGTTTCCGACACGGCCAGCTTGGCGGCGGCGGCGACGTTCAGGCACTCGGCGTTCTTGGTGCGAACGGTGTAGTCCTGGTAGGCCGGCAGGGCGATGGCGATCAGGATGCCCAGGATCGCGATGACGATCATCAGTTCGATCAGGGTAAAGCCTTGCTGCTTCTTCATGGTGTATCCCCTAGGAGTGATTGAGTTGCTTCACGTGCCGGCAGGTCCGGTGTTCGGTCCTTCGGCAGCCGTGCGTGCCGCACGTGCACCAGGGAGTACGCATAACCCATGCCAACCGCGTGGCTGCGAAGGCCCCGGTCAGAAACTGGTAGCGAGGTCACGTATCGCTACCCGGAGCGGTCGTGCGGAGTGACGCGGAAGGTCAGTCACAAGGCCTTCACGGTGACCAAATGTGTCAGGTTAAACATTCGCCGTTAAAAAGCGTGAGCCTGATCGCGCAATGGATTCGCGCCTTGCAGGCGATCAGCTTGAGCTCGGCGCGCGATTTCGATGTTGCATTCGCGAATCGTGATTTGAATCGCATTTCACGCGCCCTGCCGGTGTCCGGAGGCGAGTGGATTTGCCGTATCCACCGGCTCGACGCTGCGCCGGAGAGCGGCGTTCGAACGCAAGCGCGGCAGCCGTCGCGACCCGGTGCGCCGCCGGCGTCGCCGAGCGTGGCCGCGAATGTACAAGTACGGTGGTGGACACGGAGCGGAGAGCGGTGTTGCTCTAGCGCGCCGGGGGCGGCGCAAGGCGTGGTGTCGGCGTCGGGTACGCCGGCGATGCTCGCAGGAGGCGGGTCGTCGCAACAGAGACGGAAGACGGCGGGCAAGGCTCCGGCGTCCTCGCCGCGAGCCCGGTTCGTAGGCGCCGGATGCTCCCGCAACGTTGCGGACGAAACGCGGCGGTCAGTATCGGGTCCGCGGCGACCGGCCACGGACCGTCGGCATCAGTCGATGCCGAGCTTCTTGAGCTTGTAGCGCAGGGCGCGGAACGTGATGCCCAGCGCCGCGGCCGTGCGGGTCTTGTTGTAGCGGTTTTCCTGCAATGCCTGCTGGATCGCCGCGCGCTCGATCTCCTCGATGTACGAGGGCAGGGCGCTGGTGGCGGTGTCGCGCGGATTGAGCGTGCGCGGATCGACGGCGGCGGCGGCCGCTGCGGTGGGCGCGGCGCTGCCGGCGTTCGCGCCGGCGTCGGCCGGGACGCCTTGGGTCGCCAGGCGCGGCAGGCGCAGGTCGCCGGCGTTGAGCACTTCGCCTTCGGCCAGGGCCAGGGCGCGTTCGAGGATGTTCTCCAGTTCGCGCACGTTGCCGGGGAAGCCGTAGGCGCGCAGCGCTTCCAGTGCGTCGTCGCCCAGGCGCGGCACCAGCCGGCCCTGATTGCCGGCCAGGCGCTGCAGGATCTTGGCGGCCAGGCCGGGCAGGTCGTCGAGGCGCTCGCGCAGCGGCGGCACGCGCAGCTCGATAACGTTGATGCGGTAGTACAAGTCCTGGCGGAAGCGGCCGTCGGCGACCAGCGCGGCGAGGTCCTTGTGGGTCGCCGACAGGATGCGCACATCGACCACCACTTCGGCCTGCGCGCCGACCGGGCGGATCGACTTTTCCTGGATCGCGCGCAGCAGCTTGACCTGCATCGGCAGCGGCAGCTCGGCAACCTCGTCGAGGAACAGGGTGCCGCCGTCCGCGGCCTGGAACAGGCCGGGCTTGTCGGCGTGGGCGCCGGTGAAGCTGCCCTTCTTGTGGCCGAAGAATTCGCTTTCCATCAGCTCGGCCGGGATCGCGCCGCAGTTGACCGGCACGAACGGGCCGTCGGCGCGGCCGCCTTCGGAATGTATGGTCCGGGCGACCAACTCCTTGCCCACGCCGGATTCGCCGGCGATATAGACCGGCGCCTGGCTGCGCGCGACCTTGGCCAGGGTCTGGCGCAGCTTGATCATCGCCGGCGATTCGCCGTACAGGCGCGAGCCGACCGCTTCGCTGGCGCTGCGGCGGGTATCGTTGAGCTCCAGCGCGTGACGCACGAGATCGCGCAGCACGGCCAGGTCGACCGGCTTGGCGACGAAATCGAACGCGCCGGCCTTGAGCGCTTCCACCGCCGCTTCGACGTTGCCGAAGGCGGTGATCATCGCGACCGGGGTATTGGGGTATTTCTGACTGATTTCGGCGACCAGCTCCATGCCCGAGCCGTCGGGCAGGCGCATGTCGGTCAGGCACAAATCGTAACGATTGCGCAGCAGCTGACTGCGCGCCTCGCCGATGCCGGACGCGGTGTCGCAACGCAGGCCCATACGGCCCAAAGTCATGACGAGCAACTCGCGAATGTCGCGCTCGTCGTCGACTACCAATGCACTACGGGTTTCAGCCATGGGCCCTCCACCGACCACGATATCTTAACGTGGCGGTGGCGGCCAAGCATGGCGTGCTTGAATATGTCCGGAATGGGATGCGCAGCGGTACGGTCAACGCGTCGGCAAAGCGCTGGAACCGGCGAGGCGGATGCGGAAACAGCCGCCGCCGCCCGGCACCGGGACATAATCCAGCGAGGCTTGATTGGCCCGGCAAAGCTCCCGCGCGATATACAGCCCCAGGCCGGTGCCGTGGCTGGAGGTGGTGAAGAACGGCCGGAACAGGCGTTCGGCGACCGAGTCGGGAATGCCCGGGCCGCGGTCCAGCACGTCGATCGCCGGCAGGCCGACGTCGTCGAAATAGACGTTCACAGTGACGCGCGCCGGTTGCCCCGGCATGCGGCCGTAGGTCAGGGCGTTGTGCACCAGCACGGTCAGCGCCTGGTGCAACTGGCGCGGGTCGACCATGGTTTTGACGCGGTGCTCGGGTCCGGTCGCGCGCAAGGTATCCTGTTCGATCGGGTGGCTGGCGCGGTATTCGTCGACGAACTGGCGCACGAACCCCATCAGCTCCACGTGCTCGGGCTTGGCCGGTTCGCGCCGGGCCATGCCCAGCACGTTCTCGACGATGCCGTTCATGCGCACGCCCTGCTGGCGCACGATCTCGAGCAGGCGACGGTCGGAGACGGCGATGTCGCGGGACTCTTCCAGCAACTGCACGGCGTAGTTGATCGCCGCCAGGGGGTTGCGGATCTCGTGCGCCAGGCTCGCCGAGAAGCGGCCCAGCGCGGCCAGGGTGATCGATTCGGCGTGACGCGAGACCAGCGAGGTGTCGTCGAGGAAAATCAGGGTCTGGTCGCTGCCGGCGAGCAGGCGGGTGAAGCGCGGCACCACTTCCGGCAGGTCGGGGGCGAGCTGCATCGGGCTCTCGTCGGGCCGGCCTTCGGTGCGCCAGCGGCTCAGCCGCCGCGCCAACTCGGGCGCGGCCAGGGCCAGCACCCGATGGCCGTGGCGCGGGCCGTCGTACTCGCCGCTGTCGCCGAGCAGCAGCATCGCCGCCTCGTTGGCCAGGCGCAGCCGGCCCTCGCCGTCGACCAGCAGCACGCCGGTCCGCATGCGGCGGATGATCAGCTCGTTGACCTCGGCGTAGTTGGCCGCCTCGGCGCCGCGCCGCTCGGCCAGTTCCTGGCTCTCGCGCATCTGCCGGCCGAGCGCGCTGGTGAGCAGGGCGATCGACAGGTAGGCCAGGGCGAACATGATCGGCTCGGCGATGGTCCGGCTCAGGCTTTCGCCGCCGATCCAGTTCCAGACCCATTCGCCGATCAGCCCGGCGCAGGCCAGCACCGCGGCGCCGATGCCGTAGCGCGCCCGCAGCAGCAGGGCCGCGGCGCCGACGTTGAACATCAGCATCAGGGCGATGCCGGTGCCGGCGCCGGGCAGGGCGTGGATGGCCAGGATGCCGAAGAACAGGTCGCTGGCGATGCCGGAGAAGACCTGGGCGCGCAGCTCGCCGCGGCCGTTGAACAGGAACAGCAGGCCGGCGATGAACAGGTAGGCCAGGGCCAGCGAGCGCGCGAACAGGTCGTGGCGCGGCGTGCCGATCAGGTTCTCGACCGGGCCGAACAGGAAAAACACCAGCAGCGCGGCTTCCAGAAGCCGGTAGAGTGTGAAGAAGTAGAGTTCGCGCCGGAGCGCGAGATCGGCATCGGCCGGACTGGAAGGGGCGAGACCTGACGGCAAGCGGAGTTTCCCGGCGCGGGCGGAATGCCACGCAGTATAGGGCGAGCGGCTTGGCCGGACCGGCGCTGACCCTGGCCGCTGCGGGCCCGGCCGGGCGGCCGGGAATCCCGGGGTTTTGCTCGGCCCGCCCCGATCGGCGACAATGCGGCCCCCTCGCGCGCGCTCCGGCCCCCTGGCCGGGCGTCCGCGCGGGACGTCTTTCACTCCCCTCGGTGACGCATGAATTTTCACGAATATCAGGCTAAGCAGCTGTTCGCCGACTACGGCATCGCAGTGCCGGCCGGGCGCGTAGCGCGCACTCCGGAAGAAGCGGTCGATGCTGCCAAGGCCATCGGCGGCGACTTCTGGGTCGTCAAGGCGCAGATCCACGCCGGCGGCCGCGGCAAGGCCGGCGGCGTCAAGCTGTCCAAGACCTACGACGAAGTGCGCGAGTACGCCAAGGGCATGCTCGGCACCAAGATGGCCACCTACCAAACCGCCGGCGTCGAGCTGCCGGTCGACAGCGTGCTGGTGACCCAGGCGACCGACATCGCCAAGGAACTGTACCTGTCGGTGCTGGTCGACCGCGGCACCCGTTCGATCACCTTCATCGCCTCGGCCGAAGGCGGCATGGACATCGAGCAGGTCGCGCACGAGAAGCCGGAAGCCATCAAGACCCTGAACGTGAACTACGTCCAAGGCCTGCAGCCCTACGAGTGCCGCAACCTCGGCTTCGACCTGGGCCTGAACGCCAAGCAGGTCGGCCAGCTGACCAAGATCATGCTGGGCCTGTACAAGCTGTTCAACGAGAAGGATCTGGCGCTGGTCGAGCTGAACCCGCTCGCCATCCTCACCGACGGCAACCTCGCCGTGCTCGACGGCAAGATCAATTCCGACGACAACGCGACCTTCCGTCACCCGGAACTGGCCGCGATGCGCGACATCCGCCAGGAAGACGAGACCGAGCTCAAGGCCAGCCAGCACGACCTCAACTACGTCACCATGGACGGCAACATCGGCTGCATGGTCAACGGCGCCGGCCTGGCGATGGCGACCATGGACGTGATCTCGCTCAACGGCGGCTCGCCGGCCAACTTCCTCGACGTCGGCGGCGGCGCCACCAAGGAGCGCGTGACCGAGGCGTTCAAGCTCATCCTGAGCTCGGACAAGGTCAAGGCGATCTTCGTCAACATCTTCGGCGGCATCGTCCGCTGCGACATGATCGCCGAAGGCATCATCGCTGCGGTCAAGGAAGTCGACGTCAAGGTCCCGGTGATCGTGCGCCTGGAAGGCACCAACGTCGAAGCCGGCAAGGAACTGCTGAAGAATTCGGGTCTGGCCATCACTGCGGCCGACGACATCAACGACGGCGCGAAGAAGGCGGTTGCCGCCGCCGCCGGTAAGTAAGAGGCCGATGACATGTCCGTTTTGATCAACAAGAACACCAAGGTCATCGTGCAGGGCTTCACCGGCTCGCAGGGTACCTTCCACGCCCAGCAGATGCTGGACTACGGCACCAAGGTCGTCGGCGGCGTGACCCCGGGCAAGGGCGGCACCGAGCACCTGGGCCTGCCGGTCTTCAACACCGTCGCCGACGCGGTCGCCGAGACCGGCGCCGACGCTTCGGTCATCTACGTGCCGCCGCCGTTCGCGGCCGACGCGATCCTGGAAGCCGCCGACGCCGGCATCAAGGTCATCGTGTGCATCACCGAAGGCATCCCGGTGCTGGACATGCTGCGGGTGAAGAACGTGCTCAAGGGCTTCGAGGACGTGGTCCTGGTCGGCCCGAACTGCCCCGGCGTGATCACCCCGGGCGAGTGCAAGATCGGCATCATGCCGGGCCACATCCACATGCCGGGCAAGATCGGCATCGTCTCGCGCTCGGGCACGCTGACGTACGAAGCGGTCAAGCAGACCACCGACGTGGGCCTGGGCCAGTCGACCTGCATCGGCATCGGCGGCGACCCGATCAACGGCACCAACTTCATCGACGCGCTGAAGTGGTTCCAGGACGATCCGCAGACCGAAGGCATCATCATGGTCGGCGAGATCGGCGGTTCGGCCGAGGAAGAAGCGGCCGAATTCATCGCCCAGTACGTGACCAAGCCGGTGGTCGGCTTCATCGCCGGCGCCTCGGCGCCGAAGGGCAAGCGCATGGGCCATGCCGGCGCGATCGCCTCGGGCGGTTCGGGCACGGCCGAAGGCAAGTTCGCCGCGATGGAGAAGGCCGGCGTCACCACGGTCAAGTCGCCGGGCGACCTGGGCGCGGCGATCGCTGCGCGCCTGGCCAAGTAAGACGGTTCCATCGGTCCGCTGCGGCGGGCCGGGGCCTCGGGAAAGCCGCCTTCGGGCGGCTTTTTCGTTTGTAGCACCTGTGTGCTACAGTGCGGGCAGTCCGATCCAGCGAGGGCGTCATGTCGACCACCACGATCCGTCTGTCCGACGAACTTAAGGCGCGCATCGCCCGCGCCGCCGAACACAGCGGCACCACGCCGCATGGCTTCATCCTCGGCGCGCTCGAGGAAAAGGTCGGCGAAGCCGAGCGCCGGCACGATTTCATCGACGAAGCGCAGCGCCGTTGGCAGGCGTTCGTCGCCGACGGCCAGAGCTTCGCCTGGGAAGAGATGCGCGATTACCTGTCCCAGCGCGCGCGGGGCGAAGACCCGGCGCTGCCGGCGAAGAAAACGTTCGGGCAGGGATCGTGACCCGGATTGTCCTGTCGCCCGCCGTGGCGGAGGACTTCGCCCGGATACTCGAACATCTGGACCGACACGAGGCGACGCAGCGCGAACAACGGATCGACGGTATCGTTCGCGCCATCGACGTGTTGGCCGACAACCCCCTGATCGGGCGCGCGCTCGATGGCGACTTGCGCGAACTGATCGTCGGCCGCGACGCGCGCGGGTATGTCGCCTTGTACCGCTACCTGGCCGAATTCGACACCATTCTCATCCTCGCCGTCCGCGCCCAGCGCGAGGTCGGCTACACGCACGACTGAAGCTCTTTCGAGAATCGCCGCATGCCCAAGACCCTGCGCATCGCCCTGGCCCAGTTCGACTTCCCGGTCGGTGCGGTCGACAACAACGCGGAACGCATTGCGGCGATGATCGCCCAGGCCCGCGACGAACACGGCGCCGACGTGGTGCTGTTCCCGGAACTGGCGATCAGCGGCTACCCGCCCGAAGACCTGCTGCTGCGGCCGAGCTTCCTGGCCCAGTGCGAGGCGGCGCTGCAACGCATCGCGACGGCCGCGCGCGGCATCGTCGCGGTGGTCGGCTGGCCGCAGGCGGCCGGGGCGATCGTCTACAACGCCGCCAGCGTGCTGCGCGACGGTCGGGTCGAGGCCACCTACCGCAAGCGCGAACTGCCCAACTACGCGGTGTTCGACGAGCGCCGCTATTTCGACGTCGATCCGGACGGCGAGGCCTGCGTGTTCGAGGTCCAGGGCGTGCCGGTCGGGCTGGTGATCTGCGAGGACTTGTGGTTCGCCGAGCCGTTGGCGGCCACCGCCGCAGCCGGCGCGCGCCTGGTGCTGGTGCCGAACGCCTCGCCGTTCGAGCGCGACAAGCATGCCCAGCGCGACGCCCTGCTGGAGCAGCGCGCCCAGGAGACCGGCGTGGCGCTGGCCTATTTGAACGTGGTCGGCGGCCAGGACGCGCTGGTGTTCGACGGCGCCTCGGTGCTCGCCGACGGCGACGGCCATGTGCATCCGGCCGCGGCCGCGTTCGAGGATCACTGGCTGGTCGCCGACTACGACGACGGCGAACGACGCTTTGTGCCGGTGTCCTGGCCGGCCGAGGCCGATGAGGGCCGCGACGCGCTGGCCTGGCGCGCGGTGGTGCGCGGCACCCGCGACTACTGCCGCAAGAACGGCTTCGGCAAGGTCTGGCTGGGGCTGTCGGGCGGCATCGATTCTTCGCTGGTGATGGCGATCGCGGTCGATGCGCTGGGCGCGGAGAACGTGATCGCGGTGCGCATGCCCTCGCGCTACACCGCCGACCTGTCCAACGACCTCGCCGCCGAACAATGCGCGACCCAGGGCGTGCGCCTGCTCGCGCTGCCGATCGAAAAGCCGTTCCAGGGCTTCCTCGACACCCTGGCCGAGGCCTTCGACGGCAAGCCGGTCGACGTGACCGAGGAGAACCTGCAGTCGCGCACCCGCGGCGCGCTGATGATGGCGATGAGCAACAAGTTCGGCGGCCTGTTGCTGACCACCGGCAACAAGAGCGAGTACGCGGTCGGCTACGCCACCATTTACGGCGACATGTGCGGCGGCTATGCGCCGATCAAGGACCTGTACAAGACCGAGGTGTTCGCGCTAGCGCGCTGGCGCAACGCGATCGCCGGCGCGCCGGTGATCCCGTGGGCGGTGATCGAGCGGCCGCCCTCGGCCGAACTGCGCGAGAACCAGAAGGACCAGGATTCGCTGCCGCCCTACGACGTGCTGGACGCGATCCTGCTGCGGCATGTCGATCAGGAGCAGTCGCGCGAGGAAATCGTGGCCGCCGGCTTCGATCCGGCTACGGTCGACAAGGTGCTGCGCCTGGTGCGGATCAGCGAATGGAAGCGCCACCAGGCCGCACCCGGGCCGAAGGTGTCGCGGCGTGCGTTCGGCCGCGAACGGCGCTATCCGATCACCAACGGCTACGCCGGCTGAGCGGTGTCGGCCTGCCTCTGCAGGCGCGGCACGAGCCGCGACAGCCGCGGCGGTGTACGCGAGCGCCACGGCCGAAGCCCGGGCTGTCCGGGCTCGCAGTCTTGCCGCGGGCCGGCTTCGGCTGGGGCGTGGTAGCCAACCGCTTCGGTTGTCGCGGCCCGCGCCGCGCCTACAGGAAGCCGCGCCGCAACGAAAACGCCGCCCGAGGGCGGCGTTTTCGTGTCCGGCGTTGCGCGAGGGGCGCTTACTGCTTCTGGCGCTCGGCTTCCAGTTCGTCGCGGTTGTCCACCGCCGACTTCTCGCCCGCGAACGGGTTGAGCTTGCGCAGGTTGCTGGGGTAGTCCGGCCATTCGCCGTTCAGGGCGGGGTGGCTGGGGTCGTTCTGCTGCAGCACCCGACGCGCGTCCGCGGCCAGGGTCTCGTTGCCCAGGCGATTGTAGGCGGTCAACAGCACCGCCACCGCGTCGTACTGGTAGCGGCTCTGCGGGTAGGTTTCCAGCAGGTACTTGGCGCGGTCGGCGGCGGCGACATCGGCGGTGCGGCGCAGGTAGTACAGCGCGGCATCGAGTTCGTGGCGGGCGAAGGTGTCGCGCAGCACCAGCATGCGCTTGCGCGCGTCCTCGGCGTAGCGGCTGTTCGGGTAGCGCTCGACCACGATCAGGAAGTCGTTGTAGGCCTGGGTCGGGGTGGCCAGGTCGCGGCGGCTGACGTCCAGGCGCCAGACCCGCTGCAGGAACACCGTGTCGCGGCTGGAGTTGACCAGGCCGCGCAGGTAATAGAGATAGGCGATGTTGCGGTGGGTCGGATAGGTGCGGATGAAGCGGTCGATGCTGCTGATCGCGTCGTCGTGCTTGCCCGACTTGTACTGGGCGTAGGCGGTCTCGATCAGCGCCTGCTCGGTGTAAGGGCCGTACGGGTACTGGGCGACCAGGCGCTTGAAGCTGACCTCGGCCGAGGCCCAGTTGCCGTTGGTCATCGAGGTGTGGGCCTTCTGGTAGATGGCCTCGACCGGCTGCCCCTCGTCCGCGTCCTTGTCCTTCTTGAACATCTTGCCGACGCGGCTGCAGCCGGTGCCGGCGACGGCCACGACCAACAGCAGGGACAGCAGGCGAATGAAACCGCGGGACGGGGCAGAGCGTACGGTCATGGCAGGCATCGACGGGCGCCGGAGGCACGAAGAGCCGATAATAGCAGTCCGCGGGTCGAGCCCCTTAACCGAACCCGTACTCCCTTTCGCTGCACAGATCCCGACGATGACCCCGACCCGCGAGACCCTGACCGCCACCGTGCCCGACAGCGCCGCCGGGCGCCGCTTCGACGCGGTGCTGGCCGAACTGTTCCCCGACTACTCGCGCTCGCGGCTGGCGGCCTGGATCAAGTCCGGCGACGCCCGCCTGAACGGCCACGAGGCCCGGCCGCGCGACCCGGTCCAGGGCGGCGAGACGGTGGAGCTGGCGGTGGTGCTCGACACCCAGACCCACGCCGAGGCCGAGGACATCGCCCTGGACGTCCTGTACGAGGACGAGCAGGTGATCGTGATCGACAAGCCGGCCGGCTTGGTCGTGCACCCCGGCGCCGGCAACCCGGCCGGGACCCTGGTCAACGCGCTGTTGCACCGCGATCCGGGCCTGGCCGCGCTGCCGCGCGCCGGCATCGTCCATCGCCTGGACAAGGACACCTCCGGGGTCATGGTGGTGGCGCGCACGCTGCCGGCGCATACCTCGCTGGTCGAGCAGTTGTCGGCGCGCGAAGTGCACCGGCAGTACCTGGCGGTGGTGGTCGGTGCGCTGGTCTCCGGCGGGACCGCCAACGCCCCGATCGACCGCCACCCGCGCGACCGCCTGCGCATGGCGGTGCGCGAGGACGGCCGCGATGCGGTCACCCACTTCCGCCTGCGCGAGCGCTTCCGCGCCCACACCCTGCTGGAGTGCCGGCTGGAAACCGGGCGTACCCATCAGATCCGCGTGCACATGGCCCACCTCAAGCACCCGATCGTGGGCGACCCGCTGTACGGCGGCCCGCTGAAGCTGCCCAAGGGCGCCAGCGACGCCCTGGTCGAGACCCTGCGCGGCTTCAAGCGCCAGGCCCTGCATGCCGAGACCCTGGAGTTCGTCCATCCGGTCAGCGGCGAGCCGGTGCGCTGCACTGCGCCGGTGCCGGCCGACCTGCTGCACTTGATCGCCGAGCTGCGCGCCGATTCGCGCGCGGCGGCCGAGGCCGGGCGATGAGCGCAGCCGCCGGCGCGGCGCCCTGGATCGAGGCGGAGTGGCCGCTGCCGGCTTCGGTGCGCGGCTTGACCACCGTGCGCCGCGGACTCGGCGTCTCGGCCGCGCCGTTCGACGCGTTCAATCTGGGCACCCGTTACGGCGACCACCGCGACGATCCCGCCGCGGTGACCCGCAACCGCGAATTGCTGGCCGGGCGCGCCGGCCTGCCGGCCGCACCGCATTGGCTGCACCAGGTGCACGGCGCCGGCGTGCTGCGCTTCGACGGCCAGGCGCCCGGCGAGGAGCCGCAAGCCGACGCCGCGGTGACCTCGACCCCGGGCACGGTGCTGGCGATCCTCACCGCCGACTGCCTGCCGGTGCTGTTCGCGGCCGAGGACGGGCGCGAGGTCGGCGCCGCGCACGCCGGCTGGCGCGGCCTCGCCGGCGGCGTGCTGGAAGCCACGGTCGCGGCGATGCGCACAGCGCCTGCGCGCCTGCACGCTTGGCTGGGCCCGGCCGCCGGTCCGCTGCACTACGAGATCGGCGCCGAGGTCTACGACGCCTTCGTCTCCGCCGACCCGGCCGCGGCGGCGGCGTTCGTGGCGACCCGGCCCGGGCATTGGCGGGTCGACCTGTATCGGCTGGCGCGCGACCGTCTGGCGCGCGCCGGACTCAGCGCCGATCATGTCCACGGCGGCGGCCTGTGCACCATCGCCGACCGCGACCGCTTTTACTCCCACCGCCGCGACCGCATCACCGGGCGCATGGCGACCCTGATCTGGATGGAATGATGACTCCCATGGCTCCACGGACGGTCCTGTCCCTGTGCTTGTCCTTGGCCGCGCTGGCCAGCGCCGATGCCGGCGCCGCCGATTGCCAGGAACGCACGTACGATCTGCTGCGCGCCGCCTATCCCGGCGCGACCGGCGAAACCGGCGACGAGGGCGAGTTGCTGCGGACAGCCGGCGCCTCGGCCCGCTGGATCAACCTGGGCAAGGTCGTGTGCAAGGTCTGGCCGGCCTCGCCGGACAAGACCCTGCTCGCCGTGCCCCTGCAGCACGAGGCCGCCACCGGTCTGGACGTGGACACCGCCGACCTGGAAGTGCTGGTCGTCGACTCCGCCCGCCCGCGCATCCTGCAGCGTTACCGCGAAAACGAGGCCTTGACCTCCGATGCGGTGCAGATCACCGCGCTGACCCTGGACACCGCGCGTTACAAGCTCGACGAGCGCACCACCGCGTTCGGGCTGCGCATCGGCTACAGCGGTTCCTCGCGCGCCAACCCCTACAGCAGCACGGTGCTGAACCTGTACGCCGCCGACGCCGACGGCCAGTTGCGGCCGGTGCTGAGTAAGCTGGAGGTCGAGAAAGAGCGCGGCGAGTGGGACACCAACTGCGCCGGCGAATTCGAAAGCGTGCGCCGTACCGTCGCCATCGACTCCAAGCGCGACCACGGCTATGCCGGGCTGCGGGTCAACAGCGTCACCGAGCGTCGCCGCAACGTGGCCAAGGGCAAGGACTGCGCCGACGTGCCCGGCAAGACCGAGAAGCGCAGCGCGCGTCTGGCCTACGACGGCCGCCGCTACGTGGTACCGGAAGAACTGCGCGGGCTCTGATGCGGACGTCGGCAATGCAGCCGCCGCCGGCACGGGACGCGGCGCGGCTGGGCGCGCGCGAAGGTCTGTATCCGCGCGCGCTCGGCGTGCGTTTCGTATTCCTGCCGCCGACCCTGCGCCGAATCCACGGCAGCGCAGGGCGCCGCAGCTATCGCGGCGAGGCCCAGGTCGAGCGCGGCCAGGGGCTGTGCGCGCGGCTGTTCTCCCGCATCGCGCGGCTGCCCAAGGCGCACGCGGGGCCGATCGAGGTCGAGATCGACGCCCGCGCGCGCGCCGAAACCTGGACCCGGCGATTCGGCAAGTCGGCGATGCGTTCGCGCCTGATCGAGCGCGACGGCCTGGTGCTGGAGCGGCTGGGGCCGATGCGCTTCGGCTTCGCTTTGGACTTGGTCGGCGATCTGGCCGAAGCGTCGGCTTCGGGGGTGATGTCGCTGGACGGCGGCGCGCAGGTCACGGTGGTCTCGGCGGTCGCGCCGGCGCCGGTCGAACGCCTGGGCGAGGACGGGAGCGAAGAACCCGGCCTGTCCTGGCGCCTGGTGCGGGTGCGCGCGCTCGGCCTGCCGTTGCCGGCACGCTGGTTCGCCGGCGTGCGCGCGAGAGAGTTCGAGCGCGACGGCCGCTATCACTTCGACGTCGCCGCGCAGTTGCCGGCGGTCGGCCTGCTGGTGCGCTATCGCGGCTGGCTCGACGTCGGCGAGTGAAGCGCGGCCGGCGCCGGCCGCGCATCCCGACATAAGCCGATAACCCATTCGCCGGCGCGCAACCGCCCCAAGCCGGCCGAATCGCGGCACACTCGCGGCTGCGCACGGATCGCAGGCCCGCCCGGCACGGAAGCGTCCCTTTCCGCGTTACGAGTACCGTCGATGAGCTACGTTTCCGCTGGTTGGCCAGCACCGTGTTTCGAGTCCGCGCCGCAGTCGGCGTGGGCATGGCCCGCCTCGGCCGAGAGCTGTTGGGGGCGCGGACGATGAACGTCGACATGAGGCGTTCTCGTCGCTCGTGGATCGTCGCCGGCGACCTCAACGGCTTTTTCGGCCTGGTGGTCGACAACCTGTCGATCCTGGGCTTCATCGCCGCCGCACTGATCGGCATCTTCGGCTTTCCGGCCGAGGTCGTGTACACGCGCATGTTCCCCGGCACCGCGTTCGGCGTGCTGGTCGGCAATCTGATCTACACCCGCATGGCGCGGCGGCTGGCCGCGCGCAGCGGGCGCGAGGACGTCACTGCGATGCCGCTGGGCCTGGACGCGCCGACCAGCATCGGCATGGCCCTGTTGGTGCTCGGCCCGGCCTTCGTCGGCTTCAAGCAGGCCGGCATGGACGAGGCGGCGGCCGCCGACGCTACCTGGAAGCTCGGCATGGCTTCGCTGATCGTGATGGGCGCGCTGAAGTTCGTACTGTCCTTCGCCGGCGATGCGGTGACCCGGCTGATTCCGCGCGCCGGCCTGCTCGGCTCGATCGCCGGCACCGCGCTGGTGCTGATGGGCTTCCTGCCGCTGATCGAGACCCTGCGCTCGCCCTTGGTCGGCTTCATGACCCTGGGTCTGCTGTTGTACGTGCTGGTGGCGAAAGGGCGGTTGCCGATCAAGTTGCCGGGTGTGTTCGTGGCGTTCGTGTTCGGGACGGTGTTGTTCTACGGCTTCGGGGCGGCTGGTTTGGGAGCGCCGGGCTTCCAGTGGCCGACGCCGCAGCCGCTGCAGCCGGTGCTGCCGCTGCCGACCCTGGGCTTCCTCGAGGGCCTGCCGTACACCGTGCCGTATCTGCCGTTGCTGCTGCCGTTCGGCCTGCTGATGGTGGTCGGCGGCATCAACGTCAGCGAAAGCGCGCGCGCCGCCGGCGACGACTACCGCACCCGCGACATCCTGCTGGCCGAAGCCTTCTCGACCCTGATCGCCGGCTGCGTCGGCGGCGTCGCCCAGACCACCCCCTACATCGGCCAGCCGGCCTACAAGCACATGGGCGCGCGCAGCGGCTACACCCTGCTGACCGGCCTGTTCGTCGGCCTCGGCGGCATGCTCGGGCTGATCTCCGGCCTGGTGCAGTGGCTGCCGCTGGCGGTGCTGGCGCCGATCATCGTCTACGTCGCGCTCGACATCACCACCCAGGCCTTCCAGGCCACCCCGGCCCGGCACGCCACCGCGATGGTGTTCGGCTTCCTGCCGCCGGTGGCCTACATGCTGTCGATCAAGACCGGCAATCCGGCCTGGATCGACCCGGCCCGGCACGCGCAACTGATCGGCGCGCTCGACGGCCACGGCCTGCCGGAACTGGCGGTGATCGTGACCCTCGGCAACGGCTTCATCATGACCTCGATGATTTGGACCTCGGCGGTCGCGGCGATGGTCGACGGCCGTCTGCGCCGCGCCGCGGCCTTCCTGCTCGGCGGTGCCGGGCTGAGCCTGTTCGGCATCATCCATTCGGTCGACGCGCGCGGCGGCGTTTACCTGCCCTGGGCCCTGGAAGGCCTGCAGCGCACCATCGCCTGGCAGTTCATCGGCGCCTATCTGGGGTTGGCCGTCTTGCTGGGTCTGCTGTCTTTGCAGCGCGATCCGGTGCCGTCCGCGCCCGCGGCTTGAGACCGGCGGCGGTTGCCCGCAGATAGCCGGTTCCCCTATGAACCGGCCCGCGCCATGTCCCTGCAGAACCAACTCGACGCCGTTCCCGGCGTGACCGCCGCGCCCGAGGCCGCGACCCGCGGCTTCGTGTTCAACCACACCATGCTGCGGGTCAAGGACCCGGCCGCCTCGCTGGACTTCTACACCCGCGTGCTCGGCTTCACCCTGGTGCGCCGGCGCGATTTCGACGAAGCCAAGTTCAGCCTGTACTTCCTGGTTCTGGTGGCCGACAAGAGCGCGATCCCGGCCGAGGAGCCGGCGCGCGGCGAATGGCTGCTGAGCCAGCCGGGCGTGCTCGAGCTGACCCACAACCACGGCACCGAAACCGATGCCGGGTTCGCCTATCACCACGGCAACAGCGAGCCGCGCGGTTTCGGCCACATCTGCGTCTCGGTGCCCGACGTGGAGGCCGCCTGCGCCCGTTTCGAGCGACTGGGCGTACCGTTCCAGAAGCGCCTGACCGACGGCCGGATGAAGGACATCGCCTTCATCAAGGACCCGGACGGCTACTGGGTCGAGATCCTGCAGCCGACCTCACGGATCTGACGAGCTCGCGGATTTGAGCGCCGCGACCGCACAGCGGTCGCGCGGCCGTCTCAGCCGCCGCACTGCGGTCGCCTCTCGGAAAAATCGGGCCGAGAAGGGCGCTAGCGCTCGCCGCTGCGAAGCCTGTCCGCCGGCCGAGCCCGCACGATCGATCTTTTCGCGGGTCGGGCACCCGGCGCTGCGCGTTGCGCCCTGATTCGAAGAGGCCCGGTCGAACGGGGCCGGGCCGCGGATACCTTGAAAGGCGTGGCGGCGGCCGCATTAACAGGTCATTCGCGGCCCCGGCGCGATACTCGCGCCGCAGCCGCCACCTACCTTTCGGAGAACCCTCCATGCGGATGGACAAGCTGACCTCGCGCTTCCAGCAGGCCCTGTCGGATGCGCAGTCGCTGGCGGTCGGGCGCGACCACAGCGTGATCGAACCGGCGCATCTGCTGACCGCCCTGCTCGAGCAGAGCGGCGGCAGCACCCGGCCCCTGCTGGCCCAGGCCGGCGTCAACGTGCCGCTGCTGCGCGAGCGCCTCGGCGAAGCGCTGGAGAAACTGCCCAAGGTGTCGGGCCAGGCCGGGCAAGTGTCGGTCGGCAACGACTTGGCGCGCCTGCTCAACGTCACCGACAAGCTGGCCCAGCAGCGCGGCGACGCTTTCATCGCCAGCGAACTGTTCCTGCTCGCCGCGCTGGACGACGGCGGCGATGCCGGCCGCGCGTTGAAGGCGGCCGGCGCGAGCAAGGCCAAGCTGGAGCCGGCCATCGACAAACTGCGCGGAGGCGAAAGCGTGCAATCGGAAAACGCCGAGGAACAGCGCCAGGCGCTGGAGAAGTACTGCATCGACCTGACCGCGCGCGCCGAATCCGGCAAGCTCGATCCGGTGGTCGGTCGCGACGAAGAGATCCGCCGCACCGTGCAGGTGTTGCAGCGCCGGACCAAGAACAACCCGGTGCTGATCGGCGAGCCCGGCGTCGGCAAGACCGCGATCGTCGAGGGCCTGGCCCAGCGCATCGTCAACAATGAAGTCCCCGAAGGGCTGCGCGGCAAGCGCGTGCTCTCGCTCGACATGGGCGCGCTGATCGCCGGGGCCAAGTTCCGCGGCGAATTCGAGGAGCGGCTGAAGGCGGTGCTCAACGACCTGGCCAAGAACGAAGGCCAGGTGATCTTGTTCATCGACGAGCTGCACACCATGGTCGGCGCCGGCAAGGCCGAGGGCGCGATGGACGCCGGCAACATGCTCAAGCCGGCGCTGGCGCGCGGCGAGCTGCACTGCATCGGCGCGACCACGCTCGACGAGTACCGCAAGTACGTCGAGAAGGACGCCGCGCTGGAGCGCCGCTTCCAGAAGGTGTTCGTCGGCGAGCCGACGGTGGAGGACACCATCGCGATCCTGCGCGGGCTCAAGGAGCGCTACGCGGTGCACCACGGCGTGGAGATCACCGACCCGGCGATCGTCGCCGCGGCGACGCTGTCGCACCGCTACATCGCCGACCGCCAGCTGCCCGACAAGGCCATCGACCTGATGGACGAAGCCGCTTCGCGCATCCGCATGGAGATCGACTCCAAGCCCGAAGAGCTCGACCGCAAGGAACGCCGGCTGATCCAGCTCAAGATCCAGCGTGAGGCGCTGAAGAAGGAAAAGGACGCCGAATCCAAGCAGCGCCTGGCCGATCTGGAGGCCGAGATCGGCGTGCTCGAGCGCGAGTTCAACGATCTGGAAGAAGTGTGGAAGGCCGAGAAGGCGACCCTGCAGGGCGCGACCAAGATCAAGGAGCAGATCGAGCAGGCCAAGCTCGACCTGGAGGCCGCGCAGCGCATCCAGGACTTCGGCCGCATGAGCGAGATCCAGTACGGCAAGCTGCCGGAGCTGGAGAAGCAGCTCAAGGCCGCGCAGGAGGCCGAAACCCAGGGCTTCAAGCTGCTGCAGGACAAGGTGACCGCCGAGGAGATCGCCGAAGTGGTCGCGCGCTGGACCGGCATCCCGGTGTCGAAGATGCTGGAAGGCGAGCGCGAGAAGCTGCTGAAGATGGAGCAGGCCCTGCACGCGCGCGTGGTCGGCCAGGACGAGGCGGTGCGGGTGGTGTCCGACGCGGTGCGGCGTTCGCGCGCCGGCCTGTCCGATCCCAATCGTCCCAGCGGCTCGTTCCTGTTCCTGGGCCCGACCGGCGTCGGCAAGACTGAGCTGTGCAAGGCCCTGGCCGAGTTCCTGTTCGACTCGTCCGATGCGATGGTGCGCATCGACATGAGCGAGTTCATGGAGAAGCACGCGGTCAGCCGCCTGGTCGGCGCGCCTCCGGGCTATGTCGGCTACGAAGAGGGCGGCTATCTCACCGAGGCGGTGCGTCGCCGTCCCTACAGCGTGATCCTGCTCGACGAGGTCGAGAAGGCGCACCCGGACGTGTTCAACATCCTGCTGCAGGTGCTCGACGACGGCCGCCTGACCGACGGCCAGGGCCGCACCGTGGACTTCCGCAACACGGTGATCGTGATGACCTCCAACCTGGGCTCGCAGATGATCCAGGAGTTGAGCAACGACACCTCGGCGGAGGCCTACACGCAGATGAAGGCGGCGGTGATGGGGGTGGTGCAGAGCCACTTCCGGCCGGAGTTCATCAATCGCCTGGACGACATCGTCGTGTTCCACCCGCTGGAGAAGGGCCAGATCCGCGAGATCGCCAAGATCCAGCTGCACGGCCTGGAAAAGCGCCTGGGCGAGCGCGGCCTGAAGCTGGCGCTGAGCGAGGCGGCGCTGAACCTGATCGGCAACGTCGGTTTCGACCCGGTGTACGGCGCGCGGCCGCTCAAGCGCGCGATCCAGCAACAGATCGAGAACCCGTTGGCGCAGCGCATCCTCGGCGGCGAGTTCGTCAACGGCGACACGATCCAGGTCGAGGCCGAAGGCGGGCACCTGGTATTCCGCAAGGGCTGAGGCCCGGGTTTGCGCAGCGACCGAAAACGGCCCGCGCTGCGGGTCGTTTTCGTGTCGGTGCTTCCCGACGGTAGGAGCGGCGCGAGCCGCGACCGCGCCAATTCGAACGACGGCATCGAGGCGCTCGGGCCGGATCTTTCGACCGCGCCCTCGGGGTTCCTCGAACACCGATTTACCGTGTCGCGGCTTGCGCCGCTCCTGTCGGGGCGGCCGGCTATTTCGCGTCGGCGGGCGCCTTGCGCGGCACGATCCCCAGCGCCCGTTCGATCTGTTCCGGATCGAAGCGCTTGCCGCCCTTGAACACCGCGTCGACCTTGCGGATATCGCGCATGTCGCGCAGCGGATCGCCGTCGATCAGCACCAGGTCGGCGTAACGGCCCGGTGCGATCGCGCCGCGCTGGGCGGCGACGCCGAACACCTGCGCCGGCGTCAGCGTCGCCAGGCGCAACACCTCGGCATTGGGGATGCCGGCGCGCGCATACACCTCCAACTCGGCGTGCAGCATGTAGCCGGCCAGCGCGTCGGTGCCGGGCAGCAGGGTCACCCCGGCTTCGTGCAGCGCCTTGAGCAGCTTGAGCATGCTCGGGAAGGCCTGGCGGTAGGCCTCCTCCTCGCCGTGCGGCGGTTTCAGCGCGCCCCAGCTGAGGTTGCGCCGCGCCTGCGGCGGCAGGCGCTCGGCCACGCCGCGCAGTCCCGGCGGGGTTTTGTCCTTGGGGTCGCCGCCGAACAGGTCCTCGGCCAGGGCCATGGTCGGGTCGAGGGTGGTGCGGTGGCGCTTGAGGAAGTCGATGAACTCGCGCACCTGCGGATGCTCGGGCGGGTACTCGTGCGCGTGCGCGGCGACCTCAGTCAGCCGCTTCATGGTCTGGGTGTCGCGCACCCGCGGGTACATGAAGTTGAGTTCTACGAACAGCAGATGCTGCAGCTCGTCGGCGCCGCCCTCGACGAACTGCCGCGCCGACATGAACGCCGGCACGTGGCCGCTGTAGCGCAGGCCGCGTTGGTGCGCGCGGTCGGCGATCACCGGCACCAGCTCGGGCTTGAGCGAGGAATAGCTCTTGATCTGCATGTAGCCGCGGTCGGCGTAGAAATCCACCGCTTTGCGCGCCTCTTCTGCAGTGGCCACCAGCATCTTGGTCGGGCCGGCGTAGGGGCCGGGGCCGTCGATGAAGCCGGCCATCATCACCCGCGGGCCGATTTCGCTGCCGGCGTCGAAGCGTTGGACCCGCGCCGGGAAGGCTTCGAAGTCGTTGGCGACGTCGCGCGCGCTGGTGATGCCGGCGGCGATGTCCAGCGCGCCGTCGTGGGCGCCGGTGTAGTGCTTGTGCACATCCCACAGGCCGGGCATCAGGAAGCGTCCGCGCGCGTCGAGGATTTCGGCGCCGGCCGGCGCGCTCAGCCGCGCGTCGGGCGCGACCCGGACGATGCGTTCGCCTTCGATCAGCACGCTGGTGCCGGCGGCGACGCTGAGGTCGCGCGGGTCGAACACGCGCGCGTTGCGGATCAGCAGCGGGCCGACGGGCGCATGGGTCAGGCGCCGGGCCAGGTCGGCGGCCCAGGCCGCGGCGGCGGCTTCCTGCAACTCGATCAGCTTCGGCGTGGCCGCCTCGAACTCGCGTTCCACCACCGAGAACCAGCCGGCGGCGGCGATCACCGCCGCGGTGCTGCCGTCTTCGCGCAGCCAGACCGGGCGCGGAGTGAAGTCCAGCCCCTCGATGCCGAACAGGCGCAGCTTGACCGGGCCTTGCGTGCCGACGATCTGGTGTTCGCCCAGATCGCGTCCGTTGGCTTCGCCGGCCGGCAGCAGGGCCAGACGGCGCTGCGGCGCCTTGAGCAGGGCGCGGGCGAGCGCGCCGGTGGCCTCGGGCGCGGCCTGCAGCGGCAGGAAGAACGCCGGTGCGGCGAGCTCGCGCTGGCCCTGTTCGCTGGGGTTTTTCCAACGGGCCTGGGTGCCGTCGAGGCGGTAGCTCTCCTCGAACGGGGTCTTGAGGTAGTCGTTGCCGCGGCCCTGGTACTCGCGCAGGGTGCCGTCGCCGTTGACGCGCCAATGGGTGCTGCTGCGGTCGCCGCGGCCGCGATCGGCGAACTGATACTCGACCTGCACCGAGCCGTCGGCGGCGACGGCGACGCTCTGCGCGCCGGCGACGCGGCCCTGCATCAGCACCACGTAGTCGCGTTTGCCGGGCGCAGCGGCGGCGGGAAGGGCGAGGGCGAGGGACAGGCACAACGACAGCACAACGATCGGGCGCATCGACGGGCTCCGGCGGGGTGTTCGGTGCGGCGGCGCGGGTGCGCCCCGGCGTTGTATAGCCGATCCGCCGCGGTGGGGATGTGCCGGAAACACGAAAACCCCCCGGCCGGGCCCGGTGCGCTCGATTCGCGCCGGCCGGACCGGCGGCGCGCCTGGGTTCCGGCCGGACCGAACGGCGCACGATGCTCCGCCGCAAACGCGAAGGCCCGGATCGCTCCGGGCCTTCGCGCATTCATTCCCGGCGTTGGATCGTCACGCCGGAAGGCTTACCACTTGTAGCCGACCTTGACGTAGCCGAACGCGCCGTTGAAGCCGAACGGCGAGGCCGTGTTGTACGGCAGGTAGTTGCGCGTGCCGCGGACCAGCTTGGACTCGTCCGGATAAGCGTCGAGCACGTTGTCGCCGCCGACGGTGAACTCCCAGCGATCCAGGCGGTAGGTCGCCGCCAGGTCCAGCGTCCACTCGGCGCCGAAGGTCTGGTCCTGGCGCGGATCGGTGGCGTGCAGCTCGGTGAACTGGCCGTAGCGGGTGGCGGTGGCGTTGAAGCTCCAGTGGCCGGTCTTCCAGTCGCCGGCGAGGAAGAACTTGTCCTTCGGCGCGCCCTTGGTGATGCGTCCGATCTCGGTGCGGCCGATGCGCACCGCCGCCGGGTCGATCGCCGCCAGTCGCGGCGGATTCGGCGCGATCTTGTCGATCTCGGTCTTGGAGTAGTTGTAGCCGGCGGTGAGGTTGAGCTTGCCCGCGGCCAGTTCCCAGCCGTAGGTCGCGATCACGTCCACGCCCTGGGTCTTGGTATCGACCGCATTGGTGAAGTAGCGGCCGCCGCCGATGCCCGGATAGCCGTTGGCCTGCAGGTAGTTGCGTACCGCGGCGCTGGTCAGGTTCTCCGACAGCAGGATGCGGTCCTTGACCTTGATGTCGTAGGCGTCGACGGTGATGTACAGCGCGTCGACCGGCTGCAGCACCAGGCCCAGGCTGTAGTTGGTCGATTCTTCGGCCTTGAGCGGCTCCGAGCCCAGCGCGACCGCGGCCGGGTTGTCGACCCGGAAGGTGCCGATCTCGTACGGAATGCCGCTGATGAAGTTGGTCGCGATCGACTGGAAGTACTGCTGCTGCAGCGACGGCGCGCGGAAGCCGGTCGAGGCGGTGGCGCGCAGGGCGACCTTGTCGGTGAAGGCGTAGCGGCCGGACAGCTTGCCCGAGGTGGTTTCGCCGAAGTCGCTGTAGCTCTCGTAGCGGGCCGCGGCGCCGATGGAGAACTTGTCGGTGACGTCGGTTTCCGCATCGAGGTAGAACGAGTAGCTGTGGCGGTCGAAATCGCCGGCGTCGCTGGCGCGGAAGCCGGAGAACACCTGCGCGCCGGGAATGATCTGGCCGTTCGGCGCGGCCACGCCGCCGTTGGCGTAGGACAGCGGCTCGCCGGCGCGCTGGCTGAACTCCTCGCCGCGCCATTCCGCACCCCAGGACAGGGTCAGCGGGTACTTCCAGCCCAGTTCGATCGCGCGGGTGAAATCGAGGTTGAGCACGTGCTGGGTGACCTCCAGCGCGCCGGCGTAGAACTGGGTCGGCGAGCTCGGGCCCAGGCTGCGGTTGAGGGTGTGCTCGATGTCGAAGGTCAGGCCGTTGTGGCCGTAGTTGTAGCTGAAATCGATCTGGGTGCCGCCGGCGGTTTCGCCGCGCACGCCGAACACCGCGGCGCGGTCCTTGCTGACGTTGTGGATCTGCGGCAGGAAGCCGTTGGGATAGATCGAGGGGATGTTGCGCGGGTCGCCGGCGAAGCGGAAATAGCCGTTGGACAACACGTCGCGTTCGCTGTAGCTGCCGAAGGAATAGAAGCTCAGGTAATCGGCCGGCGAGTACTCGCCGTTGTAGGAGAACGCGCCGTGGTCGATCTCGGGATCGCCGTAGCGCTGTTCGACCCGGCCCTGGAACGGGCGGGCGCGGTTGGTCTGGTCCTGGTGGCCGCCCTGCGCGGCCAGGCGCAGCCAGCCGTTTTCGCCGAGCTTGAAGCCGGCGTCGCCGGAGAGCTGGTACTGCTCGCCGTCGCCGGCGCTGTACTGGCCGTAGCGCGCGGCGATCGAGCCGTTCTGGCCCGAGCCCTTGAGCACCACGTTGACCACGCCGGCGATGGCGTCGGAGCCGTATTGGGCCGAAGCGCCGTCGCGCAGCACTTCGACCCGCTCGATCGAGGCGATCGGGATCGCGTTGAGATCGACCGGCGAGGAGCCGCGGCCCTGGCTGCCGTTGAGGTTGATCAGCGCGGTGGTGTGGCGGCGCTTGCCGTTGACCAGCACCAGCACTTGGTCGGGGGCCAGGCCGCGCAACTGCGCCGGGCGCACCGCATCGGTGCCGTCGGTGATGGCCGGACGCGGGAAGTTCAGCGAGGGCAGGGCGCGCGACAGCGCGGTGGCCAGTTCGACCGTGCCGGTGGCTTCGAGGGTTTCCGGGGTGATGATGTCGATCGGCGCGGTCGACTCGGCGACGGTGCGGTCGGACACGCGGGTACCGGTCACGATCACCTGGTCCAGGGTCTTGGCGTCGCTCTGCGGCGCATCCTGCGCGTACGCCGGGGCGGCGAGGGCGAGCAGCAGAGCCAGGGCCAGGGGATGGCGCGGGCCGGCGGGGGTACGGCGGACGTGCATGGCGACTCCTTGAGGGATTGACAGCGATGTCATTGCGATTTAACACGCGCATAACAATTGGTCAATAAATCCGCCAAAGTCCGCCTATCGGCAATAGTCGAAAAGTGGTAGTGCGCAGCCGGTCACGCCTGGCCGCCCGTTAAGGCGCTTTTCCGCGCGCGGGACCGGGCGCGGGCGGCAGGCTGCGCGCCCATCGCGCGCCGTACGCTGGCGTCGCCACCGGGCGCGACTGTTAAGATGCCCGCGCTCAAGGTGATCGCCGGCACATTCGCCGGGGATTGAAACGGGAATCCGGTCGTCGTCCTGCCCCGCAGGCGGCCAAGCCGGAGCTGCCCCCGCAACGGTAGGCGAGTACACGTACCGCACGCAGCCACTGTGTTCCGACACGGGAAGGCGCGGTACGCGATGCCGGTTCCGCACAGGACCGCATCGGCTCGCGAGCCCGGAGACCGGCCCGGAGCGCGAACCGACAGGCGGTGGGCCGGTCTCGGGGCGAAGGCGCGCCTGCGCCGTCTCCTGGCCGTTTCCGCCTTCTGTCACGACCGATCACGGCCGCGCGGGAGAGCGCGGCCCTGGAGACCGCCTGTGACTTTGCCTTGCTGCGCCCCGCGCCTGCGTCTTGCTTCCCTGTGTTTCGCCGGCGGCGTGCTTGCCGCCCCCGGCCTGGCCGCCGCCGCGCCCGCCGCGGTCGATCTGGATCAGGTCGTGGTCACCGCCACCCGCACCGCCCAGACCCAGGACGCCACTCTCGCCGCGGTGACGGTGATCGATCGCGCCGAAATCGAACGGCGCCAGCCGGCCTCGCTGCCGGATTTGCTGCGCGGCGCGCCGGGCGTGTCGCTGGCCAATAACGGCGGCGCCGGCAAGCAGACCTCGCTGTTCCTGCGCGGCACCGAATCCGATCACGTACTGGTGCTGGTCGACGGCATCAAGCTCGGTTCGGCGACCAGCGGCGGTACCGCGCTGCAGGACATTCCGGTCGAACAGATCGAGCGGGTCGAGATCGTGCGCGGGCCGTTCTCCAGCCTGTACGGCTCCGAAGCCCTCGGCGGAGTGATCCAGATCTTCACCCGCCGTCCGCAGGGCGCGTTCGCGCCGAGCTTCAGCGCCGCGATCGGTAGCTACCAGACCCACCGCGCCAGCGCCGGCGTGGCCGGCAAGGGCGAGCGCGGCTGGTACTCGGTCAATGCCGCACACGAAGACACCGATGGCATCAATGCCTGCCGCGGCAAGCCGGCGCCGCGCGGCGCCGGTTGTTTCACTAACTCGCCCGACCGCGACGGCTACCGCAACCAGTCGTTGACCGTGCAGGGCGGCTACCGTTTCGGCGAGCGCTGGGAGGCCGAGGCGCGCGCGTTCCGCGCCGAGGCTTATAACGAATACGACGGCAGCCAGAACAATCAGGCCGACAGCGTGCAGCAGGTGCTCGACGCCAAGCTGCGCTATCGCCCCAGCGAGCGCATCGGCGTCAGCGCCAGCGCCGGCCGCAGCGAAGATCTCAGCGAGGCCTACCGCAACGGCAAGTACTCCAGCACCTTCGAGACCCGGCGCGAGCTGGGCTCGCTGCAGGCCGACCTCGGTCTCGGCGAGGGCCTGTTGAGCCTGGGTTTCGACTGGCAGCGCGACCGCGTCGACAGCAACGTCGCCTATGCCCGCGACGGCCGCATCCTGCGCGGCGCCTTCGGCCAGTGGCAGCAGGACATCGGCGCGCACGCGCTGCAGGCCAGCCTGCGCCGCGACGAGGACAGCCAGTTCGGCGGCGAGACCACCGGCAGCCTGCTGTGGGGCTGGAACCTGAGCGAATCGCTGCGACTGACCACGAGCTACGGTACCGCGTTCAAGGCGCCGACCTTCAACGAGCTGTACTACCCCAATTACGGCAACCCCGATTTGGGCGCGGAAACCTCGCGCAGCGTCGAGCTCGGCCTGCGCGGCACCTGGGGTGAGCGCCGCCAGCACGTGTGGTCGCTCAACGCCTTCCAGAACAAGATCGACGATCTGATCGCCTACGACGCCTCGATCGGCCTGCCGGGCAACGTCGACAGCGCGCGCATTCGGGGGCTGGAGGCGGCATTGGACACGCAGTTGGCGCAATGGGATCTGCGCGCCAGCGCGACCTGGCTGGACGCGCGCAACCTCAGCCCGGGGAGCCATCGCGACAACTGGCTGCCGCGCCGTGCACGGCAAAGCGCGCGCATCGACCTGGACCGGCGGATGAACGCGTTCTCGTTCGGCGCCAGTGTCCATGCCGCCGGAGAGCGCTACGACGACCTCGCCAACAGCCGCCGCTTGGGCGGCTACGCCCTGGCCGATCTGCGTCTGGGCTATGCCTTCCACCCGTCGTGGAGCGTGCAGTTGAGCGCCAACAACGTGTTCGACCGTCGCTACGAGACCGCTGCGTTCTACAACCAGCCCGGCCGCAACTACCTGTTGAGCCTGCGTTACCGACCCGCGCGCTGACCCCATCACCATCGCCGGCGTGCGCGCCGGCTCCACCGAGGCCTGCCGATGAACCCGCCGACCCGCCCCCACGCAGCGAATGCCGCTGCCTTGCCGAACGCGGACGCCGCGGTCTGGTCGCGACCGGCGCGCGCCGCGGTGGCGGGCGCGCTGCTGGCCTTGATGCTCGGCACCCGTTTCCATCATCTGGGCAGCGCTTTGCATCTGCCGGACGCGTCGATGGCGGTGTTCTTCCTCGGCGGCCTGTTCCTGCGCCGGCATCTGGGGTTCCTGGCCTATCTTGGGATGGCGGTGGCGGTCGACTACCTCGCCATCACCGGGCGCGGATTGGGCTTCTTCCAGCACTACTGCGTGACGCCGTCCTATGCCTTCCTGCTGCTCGCCTATGCCGCGCTGTGGTACGGCGGGCGCTGGGTCGCGCCGCGGCTGGCGCCGGAATGGCGCGCACTGGCGGCGACCCTCGCGGTCGCCGCGTTGGCCGCCAGCGTCTCGTTCCTGATTTCCAACGGCGCGTTCTACTGGTTCGGCGGACGCTACGCCGATCCGAACCTGGCCGAGTACCTGAGTCGGCTGTGGCGTTGGGGGCCGCTGTTCGTACGCACCACGCTCGGTTACGTCGTCGTCGCCCTGGGCTTCTATGCCGTGGTCGCCCACCACCTGCGCCAGCTCGCCGTCGCCCGCCGCCACGATTGATCCGCGCATCGTCACTCATCCGTTCCGTCATCGGAGTCCGAGCATGTCCCCGACCCTAGAGCAAACCGCCGTCGCCCCCTTGCCGCTGCGCTCGCGCAGCGCCCAAATCGGCGTCGGCCTGGCCTTGGCCGTCCTGATGATCTGCACCCGCGGCCAGCACTTCGCCAGCGTCGACGCGCTGCCCAGCGCGTCGTGGGCGGTGTTCTTCCTTGCCGGCGCGATGCTGCGCCCGGCCTGGGGCTTTCCGGCGCTGTTCCTGCTGTCCTCGCTGTTGGATCTGGGCAGCCTGGCGCAGGGGCGGATCACCGATTGGTGCCTGTCGCCGGCGTACTGGGCGTTGGCCTTCGCCTACGGTGCGCTGTGGTTCGGCGGCCGGATCTATGCGCGGGCGCATCGCGACGCCTGGAGCGCGGTGCCGCGGCTGGCGTGGGTGTTGCTGGCGACGTCGGCGGTCGCTTATCTGATTTCCAAGGGCGGTTTCTACTTCCTGTCCGGACGCTACCCCGACGCCAGCCTGGCCGGCTTCCTCGAACGGGTTCCGCAGTACTATCCGCGCAGCCTGGGCGCCCTGGCCGGCTATGTGGGCGCGGGCTTCGCAGCGTATTCGCTGGTGCGCCTGGTCGGCCAGCGTCCGCGCGTCGGAGCGGCGGCGTGAGCGCCGACGGCCCCGCCGACGACACGGCGACCTCGCGCGCCGGATATGCGGCGACCTCCGAAGAGCGTCATCGCGAGCGCATGCAGCGCAAGAAGGAACTGATCGACCGCAAGATCGCCCGCGCCACGGTCGAGCGCGGCGTGCTGGTGGTCAACACCGGCAACGGCAAGGGCAAGAGCTCGTCCGGCTTCGGCATGCTGGCGCGCTCGCTCGGTCACGGTCTGCGTTGCGGCGTGGTGCAGTTCATCAAGGGCAGCTTCTCGACCGGCGAGGAGGCGTTCTTCCGCCGCTTCGAGGAACTGGACTATCACGTGATGGGCGAGGGCTTCACCTGGGAGACCCAGGACAAGCAGCGCGACATCGCCGCCGCACAGGCGGCCTGGGCGGTGGCGGCGCGGATGCTGGCCGACCCGGACTACGACTTCGTCCTGCTCGACGAACTCAATATCGCCCTGGCGCACCGTTACATCGCCCTCGACGACGTGCTCGCCGCGACCGCGGCCCGGCCCGAGCGCCAGCACGTGGTGATCACCGGCCGCGGCGCGCCCGACGCGCTGGTCGAGGCCGCCGACACGGTCACCGAGATGCGCATGGTCAAGCATGCGTTCAAGGCGGGGATCAAGGCGCAGAAGGGGATTGAGTTGTGAACACGGGATGGGGGATTCGGGATTCGGGATTGGCAACGGCCGAAGCCGGCGACTCCGCTTCGCCGAATCCCGAATCCCCGATTCCGAATTCCAGCTGTCCGGCCCTGCTCGTCTCCGCCCCCGCCTCGGGCCAGGGCAAGACCAGCGTCACCGCGGCGATCGCGCGTTGGCACGCGCGGCAGGGGCGGCGGGTGCGGGTGTTCAAGACCGGGCCGGATTTTCTCGATCCGATGGTGCTCGAGCGCGCCAGCGGGCATCCGGTCTACCAACTGGATCTGTGGATGTGCGGCGAGGCCGAGGTGCGCGCGCGGCTGCATCGTGCCGCGGGCGAGGCCGATCTGATCCTGATCGAGGGCGTGATGGGGCTGTTCGACGGCAAGCCGTCCAGCGCCGACCTGGCGGTCGCGCTGGGCGTGCCGGTGCTGGCGGTGATCGACGGTTCGTCGATGGCGCAGACCTTCGGCGCGCTCGCCGCCGGCCTGGCGCGCTACCGCGACGACGTGCGCGTGTACGGCGTCGCCGCCAACCGGATCGGCAGCGAGTATCACGCGCGCTTGCTGCGCGAGAGCCTGCCGGCGGAACTGCGTTGGCTCGGCGCCTTGCCGCGCGATCCGGAGATGGCCTTGCCGGAACGGCACCTGGGCCTGGTGGCCGCGGGCGAACTCGGCGATCTGGATGCGCGCCTGGACGCGCTCGCCGACGCCTGGGGCGCGCACGCCGACGCCGAACTGCCGCCGCCGGTCGAATTCGCCGCGGCCGCGCCGCCGCCGGTGCCGCCGGCGCTGCGCGGGAAGACCGTCGCGATCGCCCGCGACGCGGCGTTCTGCTTCCTGTATCCGGCCAATCTGGAGCTGTTGCGCGAGGCCGGCGCCGAGCTGGCATTCTTCTCGCCGCTGGCCGGGGACGCGCTGCCCTGCTGCGATGCGGTGTGGCTGCCGGGCGGTTATCCGGAGCTGCACCTGCCGGCCTTGTCGGCGCGCGCCGACTTGCGCGCGCAGTTGCGCGCGCTGCGCGACGCCGGCACGCCGATCCTGGCCGAATGCGGCGGCCTGTTGTATGCGCTGGACCGGCTCAGCGACCGCGACGGCGCGCAAGGCCGGATGGCCGGCCTGTTGCCGGGCCACGCCGCGCTGCAGCCGAAACTGGCGGCGCTGGGCCTGCAGTCGGTGGAAATGCCCGAAGGCGAGTTGCGCGGGCACACCTTCCACTACGCGCGCGCCGAGATCGCGGCCGCGCCGATCGCGCACTCGCACAATCCCAACGGCGGTCCCAGCCGCGAAGCGCTGTACCGCGACCGTCGGCTCAGCGCCAGCTTCGTGCATTTCTATTTCCCGTCCAACCCGGGGGCGGCGTTGCGCCTGTTCCTGCCATGAGCGCGCTGTCGTGAGCACGCTGTCGTGAGCATGCCTTCGTGAGTGCGTCCTGATGAGCGCTGCCTTGCTGGTGCTGAGCCTGTTCGCCGGGGTGATGCTCGACGCGGCGTTCGGCGAACCGCGGCGCGCCCATCCGCTGGTCGGCTTCGGCCGGCTGGTGCGGGCGATCGAAAACGCTGGGCATGCCGACGGGCGCCTGCGCGGCGTCTTGGCCTGGTCGCTCGCGGTGGCGCCGATCGTCGCCGCGACGGCGTATTTGCAGCTCATCCTGATGGCCCGGTCGCCGTGGGCCGGGAGCGCGTTCGGCGCCGTCGTGCTGTATCTGTGCATCGGCTTGCGCAGCCTCGACGAGCATGCCGTGCCGGTGGCCTGCGCCTTGCGCGACGGCGACCTGCAGGCGGCGCGGGACGCGGTGGCGCGCATCGTCAGCCGCGATACTGCCGTGTTGGACGCCGAGCGCGTGGCGGCGGCGGCGACCGAGTCGGTGCTGGAAAACGGCAACGATGCGGTGTTCGGTGCGCTGTTCTGGTACGTGGCGCTGGGGCCGGCCGGCGCGGTCGGCTATCGGCTGGCCAATACGCTGGACGCGATGTGGGGCTATCGCACGCCGCGCTACGAGCGTTTCGGCTGGGCCGCCGCGCGCATCGACGACGTGTTGAACTGGCTGCCCGCGCGGCTGACCGCGCTGACCTACGCCGTGCTCGGCGACACCGCGGCGGCGTGGCGCTGCTGGCGCGCGCAGGCGCCGCAGTGGGACAGTCCCAACGCAGGGCCGGTGATGTCCGCCGGCGCCGGCGCCTTGCGCGTGCGCCTGGGCGGGGCCGCGCCGTATCACGGCCGGTGGGAGCCGCGCCCCGAACTCGGCGAAGGCGCGGCGCCGGATGCGGAATCTATCGAGCGCGCGCAACGCCTGGTCGGACGCGGCGCGATGCTGTGGCTGGCGACGATCGCTTTCGGCGCATGGCTCTGGCGCGCGCTCTGAGCTGCGGCGCATGCGGCGTGCGGCGCCGCGCGCGCCATACTGCGGTGTGCAGTTGCGGCGCCGCAGGCGCTCGCCTAAAGTCGCGCCGTCCACAGGGTTCGCCGCGCAAGCCATCGCGCGGCATCGGCCGCAAGGCCGAAGGGAAGTCCGGTGACGCCGGCGCCGCGATGCGGCCCGGCCATTCCGGCGCAGCCCCCGCTGCTGTAAGCCTGACGAATCCGCCCATACGCCACTGGTCGTCGCGACCGGGAAGGCCGGCGGAAGAGGTCGAAGGCGAGCCAGAAGACCGACCCTGCGGCGATCAGTCGAACATGCGCTCCGGGGTGCGGGCGCGGGACTGGAGTCGAATCCCGATCGCGTCGCATCCGGCTGTGGCCGGTGCGTCCGCGCGCGGGCCGGGTTCGTGCGTGGACGCGTCGCGGCACCGCGATGCGCCGGCGCCGACCGCTCCGGGCCTGCGGGCATCCCGTGCGCGAGCACCGGAGACCGCCCGCTTGTCAGCCCGCCTCTTTGATCGCAGGACCCACCGCATGCCCATGCGCGGCGCCTTGCCGCTGCGTCGCCTGAGCTTGGCCCTGATCGGACTGGCCTTCGCCGACACCGCCTGCGCCGACGATTCCACCACCCTCGACGCGGTGCAGGTGCGCGCGCAGTCGCCGCTGGAGCGGGTCGCCGACGCGGGCAGCCGGCTCGGCCTGAGCCTGCGCGAGTTGCCGGCTGCGGTCGAAATCCTCGACGGCGAAACTTTGCGCGAGCGCGGCGACGACACGCCGCAGCGGGCGCTGGCGCGCGCGGCCGGTGTGGTGCCGATGGGCGCGCCCGGCAACGGCGGCTCTTCCTTGAGCCTGCGCGGTTTCTCCGGCCACGGTTCGGTGGCGCAGGTGTACGACGGAACGCGCGTGTTCGTCGCCTCCGGCACGCTGAGCTTTCCCGGCGATACCTGGCAACTCGACCGGATCGAGGTGCTGCGCGGCCCGGCCTCGGTGTTGTTCGGCGACAGCAGCATCGGCGGCGTGGTGCATTACGTGCCGCGCGCGTTGCAGAGCGCGCCGCGGCGCGAGGCGATGCTGGCGGCGTCGAGCTGGGACGGGTACCGCTTCGGTCTCGGCGCGGGGCAGGGCGCGGGCGAGCGGGTGCGCTGGCGCGCCGACCTGACCGGCGCCGGCGGCAACGGCGAGATCGACCGCGCCGGCTACGAGCGCTACGGCTTCTCCGGCGCGGTGGCCTGGGACCTCAGCCCGCGCCTGACCGCGACCCTCAAGTACGACGGCGGCCGTCGCCACGATCCGCGCTACTTCGGTACGCCGCTGGCCGACGGCCGGCTCGACCGGCGCTTGCGCGAACGCAATTACGACGTCGCCGACAGCCATGTCCGCTACGACGACGGCCTGGCGCGGCTGCGCTTCGACTATGCGCTGGGCGCCCGCACCCAACTGGTCGCCGAGACCTACCACGTCGCGATCGACCGGCGCTGGCGCAATGCCGAGAGTTACGCCTTCGATCCGCGCAAGAGCACGGTCGTGCGCAGCGATTTCATCGCGATCGGCCACGACCAGGAGCAGTGGGGCCAGCGTTTCGACCTGCTCGCCGTGGGCGAGCTGTGGGGGCGCGCGCAGCGCCTGAACCTGGGCGCCGAAGCCACGCGGGTGCGCTTCACCCACAGCAACAACGGCCCCTACGGCGGCCGCGACACGGTGCCGGCGTTCGACTTCGCCCCCGGCGGCTTCGTCAACCTCGCCGGCACCCGGCCGCGCTTCAGCAGCATCACCCGCCAGCGCGCGCTGTACCTGGAGCACAGCATCGAACTGTGGCCGCGCTGGACCTTGGTCGGCGGCCTGCGCCGCGAGCGCATCGAAGTGCAGCGCAAGGAGCTGCCGGCCGGCACCGGCTTCGGCACGCAATTCGATTTCACCGCCTGGCGCCTGGGCACGGTGTTCGCGTTCGACGGGCGGACGTCGCTGTACGCGCAGACCAGCAAGGGCATCGATCCGATTTCGGGCTTGGTGACCCTGCCGCTGGCGCAGAAGGACTGGTCGCTGACCCCGGCGCGGCAGATCGAGATCGGCCTCAAGCAGGGCTTCGCCGGCGGCCGCGGCGACTGGTCGCTGGCGGCGTACCGGATCGAGAAGCGCAACCTGCTCAGCCGCGACGAGGAGGACCCCAACCGGGTCCAGCAGATCGGGCAGCGCAGTTCGCGCGGCCTCGAACTCGGCCTGGGCTACGCGTTCTCGCCGCGCTGGCGGGTCGACGCCAATGCCGCGGTGCTGGACGCGCGCTTCGACGACTTCAACGAAGTCGTCGCGAGCCGACTGGTGTCGCGCAACGGCCGCACCCCGGCCAATACGCCCGAGCGCGTGTTCAATCTGTGGCTGGGCTTCGACCCGGTCGAATGCTGGAGCGCCGCGCTGGGGCTGCGCCGGGTCGGCCACCGTTACAACGACAACGCCAATACCTCGCGCATCGACGGCTATACCGTCGCCGACGCGCAACTGTCCTGGCGTCCCCGCACCGGCAGCCGGCTGACCTTGCGCGCGCGCAATCTCGGCGATGCGCTGTACGTCGGCTCGGGCCGCTCACAGGCGCTGCTCGGGCCGGGACGCGAGTTCGAGCTGGAATGGACGCAGCGCTTTTGAACGCGCTCAAGCGCCAGCTGCAGCTGTGGCATCGCTGGCTGGGAGTCGTCCTGGCCGTGCCGGTGCTGCTGTGGTTCCTGTCCGGCGCGGTGTTGTTGTTCGTGCCGTTCCCGCGCTTGAGCGAGGCCGAGTCGCGCGCCGGGCGATCCGATCTGGCGCTGGCGGCGGTCCGCATCGACGCACGCCAGGCGGCCCGGGCCGCGGGTCTGGACGCCCCGCCGCAGCGCGCGCGGCTGGGCATGCTCGGCGCGCGGCCGGTGTGGCGGCTGAGCGACGGCGAGGAGCGCTGGCATCTGGTCGGCGCCGACGACGGCCGCGTGCTGCCCGAGCTCGATGCTTCGGCCGCCGCGGCCGTGGCGCGCGATTTCCAGCGTCGCCGCGGACAGGCGGAGTCGGCGCCGCAGTACCTGGGGCGGATCGAGCGCGACCAATGGACCCTCAACGGTCTGTCCGGCCTGCGTCCGCCGCTGCACAAGCTGCGTTTCGCCGACGCGCAGGCGACCGAACTGTACGTGTCGGCGAGCACCGGCGAAGCGGTGCGCGACAGCACCCGCAGCGAGCGCGGCTGGAACTGGGTCGGCGCGATCGTGCATTGGATCTACCCGACAGCGCTGCGCGCGCAGCCGGCGTTGTGGCGCCAAGTGGTGATGTGGCTGTCGGGCGCGGCCTTGTTCGCGGCATTGGCCGGGGTGGCGATCGGTGCCTGGCGCAGCGTCGATGCCTGGCGCCGGGTGCGCCGGATCAGTCAGTACCGCGGCGTTTACGCCTGGCACCACTGGCTCGGCTGGGGCGGCGGCTGGCTGATGCTGAGCTGGCTGTTCAGCGGCTGGATGTCGATGGGGCCCATGCGCGCGCCGCCGAATCCGGCGTTGGAGCGCTGGCGCGACGCGTTTTCCGCGCCGCCGCCGGCGTGGCCGGCGCATTGGCGGCCGCGCCTGCCGGCGGGCGAGGGCTGGCTCGAGGCCGAGCTGGTCTGGCTGGCCGGCGAACCTTGGTTGCGCATGCAGTCGCGCCGGGGCGGAACGGCCTGGGCGCCGGCCCTGGCCGGTGCCGCGTCCGCGCCGGATCTCGCCGCCGCTGTGCGGCGCGCCGAAGCCTACAGCGGGTTGAAGATCGCGGCGCGGCAGCGCTTGCAGACTTACGACGCCTACTATCTGCAGGCGACGCACCGCGATCCGCCGCCGCTGCCGGTGTGGCGTCTGCGTCTGGACGACCCGGCCGCGAGCTGGGTGCAGATCGCGCCCGCGCGCGGCGATATCGTCGCGGTCAGCGACCAACGCAGCCGGGCCGAGCGCTGGCTGTATCACGGCCTGCACAGCTGGGACTTGCCGTGGCTGCTGGAACGGCCGCGCCTGCGCCTGGGCCTGTTGCTGGCCGGCCTGGCGATCGGCGCGGCCTTGGCGGTCACCGCGATCCTGGTCGCCTGCAAGCGCCTGCGCGCGCTCGTTCTGGCGCGGACGGCGCGGCGCGCGCGCAAACCCGCCGTGGTACCGCGGAGGCTGGCCGATGCGGCGGCCTGAGCGCCCGGCCGCGGATAGGGGGCGGGCGCCTGCGCCGCGGGCCTGCCGTTATCCTCCCCCGTCTTTTCGCATTGGCCGTCGCCATTGGCTGCGCGACGGCCCTGTTCCGGAGTCGACCCATGCTTGAACACGGCGGACGCTTGCTGCGCGCCGCGCGCCGCTACGGCATCGCGGCGGAGCGATGGCTGGATCTGTCGACCGGCATCAGCCCGACCGCCTGGCCGGTGCCGGCGATTCCGGCGCGCGCCTGGCAGCGCCTGCCCGAAGACGACGACGGCCTGATCGACATCGCCTGCGCCTACTACGGCGCGCCTGCGCTGTGGCCGGTCGCGGGCTCGCAGGCGGCGATCCAGGCGTTGCCGGAGCTGCGCGCGCCGGTGCGGGTCGGCGTACTCGCTCCGGGCTATGCCGAGCATGCGCATGCCTGGCGGCGTTGCGGGCACGCCGTGCAGTCCTTGCCGGCGGCCGAGTTGTTGCGCCACGTCGATGCGTTCGATGTGATCGTGCTGATCCATCCGAACAATCCCGGCGGCGATCGCTTCGAGCGCGAAGCCCTGCTGCAGGCGCACGCGGCGCTGGCCGCGCGCGGCGGCTGGCTAGTGATCGACGAGGCCTTCATGGACGCGACTCCCGAACACAGCCTGTGCGCCGACAGCGCGCGCGAGGGGCTGATCGTGCTGCGTTCGGTCGGCAAGTTCTTCGGCCTGGCCGGCGCCCGCGCCGGCTTCGTCTGCGCCGCGCCGCCGCTGCTGCGGGCGCTGCGCGAACGGCTCGGGCCGTGGACCTTGAGCAGCCCGGCGCGGCACGTGCTGCGCGCGGCGCTGGCCGATCGCGACTGGCAGGCGGCGCAGCGCGAGCGCCTGCTCGCCGACGGCGCGCGCCTGGCCGCGCTGCTGAGCGCGCACGGCCTGGCGCCGAGCGGCGGCAGCGCCTTCTTCCAATGGCGGCGCGGCGAGGATGCCTCGCCGCTGCACGAGGCCTTGGCCCGGCGCGGCGTGCTGACGCGCTTGTTCGAGCAGCCGCCGAGCCTGCGCTTCGGCCTGCCCGGCGACGAGGCGGAGTGGCGCCGGCTCGATGCCGCGCTGGCCGCCGCCGTCGACGAACTCGCCGCCGCTTCGACGCAGGGCGGGCGATGAGCGCGCGCGTGCTGATGGTGCAGGGCTGCACCTCCGATGCCGGCAAAAGCGCCCTGGTCACGGCGCTGTGCCGTTGGCTGCGCCGGCGCGGCGTGGCGGTGGCGCCGTTCAAGCCGCAGAACATGGCGCTGAATTCCGCGGTCGCCGCCGACGGCGGCGAGATCGGCCGGGCCCAGGCGGTGCAGGCGCAGGCCGCCGGGCTGGCGCCGCATACCGACTTCAATCCGATCCTGCTCAAGCCCAACAGCGACACCGGCGCGCAGGTGATCGTGCACGGCCGCGCCGTGGCCAACCTGGATGCGCGCGCCTACCACGACTACAAGCGCACGGCGATGGCCGCGGTGCTGGCCTCGCACGCGCGCCTGTGCGAGCGGTTCCAGGCGGTGGTGGTCGAAGGCGCCGGCAGCCCGGCCGAGATCAACCTGCGCGACCGCGACATCGCCAACATGGGCTATGCCGAAGCGGTCGACTGTCCGGTCGTGCTGATCGCCGACATCGACCGCGGCGGCGTGTTCGCGCACCTGGTCGGCACTTTGGCTCTGTTGTCGCACCGTGAGCGCGCGCGCGTGGTCGGCTTCGTCATCAATCGTTTCCGCGGCGATATCGCCCTGCTGCAGCCCGGCCTGGACTGGCTGGAACGCGAGACCGGCAAGCCGGTGCTCGGCGTGTTGCCGTATCTGCACGGCCTGCACCTGGAGGCCGAAGACGCCTTGCCGCGCGCAGCGGCGGCCAAGGCCGGCGCGCGCCTGCGCGTGGCCGTGCCGGCCTTGCCGCGGATCAGCAACCACAACGACTTCGACGCCTTGCGCGCACACCCGCAGGTCGATTGCCGTTTCGTCGGCCCCGGCGAAACCCCGCCGGCCTGCGATCTGATCGTGCTGCCGGGCTCGAAATCGACCCGCGCCGACCTGGACTGGCTGCGCCGCCACGGCTGGGGCGAGGCGATCGCGCGCCATCTGCGCTACGGCGGACGGGTGATCGGCATCTGCGGCGGGCTGCAGATGCTCGGCCGCGCGGTGCACGATCCGCACGGCATCGAGGGCGAGCCGGGTTCGAGCGCGGGCCTGGGCTGGCTGGAGCTGGAGACCACGCTGGAGCCGCATAAGCAGCTGCGCAACGTGCGCGGGCGGTTCGCGTTCGACGATGAGTCCGCAACCGTGGCCGGCTACGAAATCCATTGCGGCGTCAGCCGCGGTCCGGCGCTGCAGCGGCCGGCCTTGCGTTTCGACGACGGCCGCGACGACGGCGCGCTGTCCGCCGACGGCCAGGTGCTGGGCACCTACCTGCACGGTCTGTTCGACCAGCCGCAGGCCCTGGCCGCGCTGCTGCGCTGGGCCGGGCTGGAAGGGGCCGAGCCGCTGGACCTGGGCGCGCTGCGCGAAGCCGGCATCGAGCGGCTCGCCGATGCGGTCGAAGCGCACTTGGACACCGCGCGCCTGGCGCGATGGTTCGGACTGGAGGACGCCGCATGCACAGCCTGATCCTCGGCGGCGCGCGCTCGGGCAAGAGCGCGCTGGCCGAACGCATCGCCGGCGACTACGCCGACGTGGTCTACATCGCCACCGGCCAGGCCGGGGACGCGGAAATGGCCGCGCGCATCGATCATCACCGCGCGCGCCGACCGGCGCACTGGGGCTGCATCGAAGAGCCGATCGCGCTGGCCGCGGCGTTGCGCGCGCAGGCGGCGCCGCAGCGTTGCGTGCTGGTCGACTGCCTGACCCTGTGGCTGAGCAATCTGCTGTTCGGCGCCGATCCGGCCGCGTTCGAGCGCGAACGCGCGGCCCTGCTGGAGGCGTTGCCGGGTCTGCCGGGGCGGGTGCTGCTGGTCAGCAACGAGGTCGGGCTCGGGGTGGTGCCGATGGGCGAAGTCAGCCGTCGCTATGTCGACGAGGCCGGGCGGCTGCACCAGGCATTGGGCGCGTTGTGCGGGCAAGTCTGGTTCGTCGCCGCAGGCCTGCCCTGGGTCTTGAAAGGCGCGCCGCCCGCATTGGGCGAAGCGCGGGTCATCGAAGGAGTTGCAGAATGAACGACGATGCATCGTGGTGGCGGCGCGCCTGCGCGCAGCCGCAGAACGAAGCGCAGACCCAGGCGCAGGCGCGCCAGGGTCAGTTGACCAAGCCGCCCGGTTCGCTGGGCCGGCTGGAAGAGGTGGCGATCCGCCTCGCCGGCCTGCAAGGCACGCCGACGCCGGCGGTCGACCGGGTGTGGATTTCGGTGTTCGCCGCCGATCACGGCGTCGCCGCCGAGGGCGTGTCGGCGTTTCCGCAGGCGGTGACCGGCGAGATGCTGCGCAACTTCGCCGGCGGTGGTGCGGCGATCGCGGTGCTGGCGCGCGCGCTCGGCGCGCACTTGGACGTGGTCGATCTGGGCACGGTCAACGACCCGGGCCCGATCCAGGGCGTGCGCCGTTGGTTGATCGCGCCGTGCAGCGCCAACTTCTGCGAACGCGCGGCGATGACGCCGGCGCAGCTGCAGGCCGCGCTGGCCGCCGGCGCCGACAGCGTGCGCCGGGCGCGCGAACACGGTGCGCAGTTGTTCGTCGGAGGCGAGATGGGCATCGCCAACACCACCGCGGCGGCGGCCCTGGCCTGCGCGCTGCTGGGGCGTGCGCCGGCCGAGCTGGCCGGCGCCGGCACCGGCCTGGACGCGCACGGGATCGCGCACAAGGTCGCGGTGATCGAGCGCGCTCTGGCCCTGCACGCGTCCGCGGCCGGACCGGGCGACGCGCAGGCCGTCGCG
Source organism: Lysobacter antibioticus HS124 (assembly GCF_000336385.2). Lineage (GTDB taxonomy): Bacteria > Pseudomonadota > Gammaproteobacteria > Xanthomonadales > Xanthomonadaceae > Lysobacter > Lysobacter firmicutimachus. Next base: position 52,033 of record NZ_HG424451.1, read on the forward strand.
GCGGAGCGGTTGCGCCGGCTCGGGGGGTTCGAGATCGCCGCACTGACCGGCGCCTATCTCGCCGCCGCCCAGGCCGGGCTGGCGGTGCTGGTCGACGGCTTCATCGCCAGCGTCGCCGCGCTGGCGGCGCGCGCGCTCAACCCCGGCTGCGAACCCTGGCTGCTGTACGCGCACCGCTCGCAGGAGCGCGGTCACGCCGCGGTGCTCGATGCGTTGCAGGCGCACCCGCTGCTCGACCTGGGCATGCGCCTGGGCGAGGCCAGCGGCGCCGCGGTCGCGGTGCCCTTGCTGCGCCTGTCCTGTGCGCTGCATGGCGGAATGGCGACTTTCGTACAGGCCGGCGTCTCCACCGGTCACGCGGAGCGGGCATGATGAGGCTCCCCACCGCCAGATCCGCACACGGAACGGAGCCGGAGCGATGACGCTTGCCCAGATCGACCTGCTGCGCCATGGCGACACCGGCCATCGCAGTTACCGCGGACAGCTCGACGACAGCCTGTTGGAACTGGGCTGGCGGCAGATGCGCGACGCGGTGCGCGGGCGCGAATGGGACGCGGTGGTCAGCTCGCCGCTGCAGCGCTGCGCCGCGTTCGCGCGCGACCTGTCGCAATCGCGCGGGCTGCCGCTGAGCCTGGAGCCGCGCCTGGTCGAATACGACTTCGGCGACTGGCAGGGCCGTTCCGTCGACGCCATCGCCGCTCACCAGGGCGAGGCGCTGGCACAGTTCTGGGCCGATCCGGTCGCCTTTCCGCCGCCGGGCGCGGAAACCTTCGACGCTTTCACCGCGCGGCTGCTCGCCGCCACCCACGAGCTGGCGCAGCGCCATGCCGGCCGGCGCGTGCTGGTGATCACCCATGGCGGCGTGATCCGTCTGCTGCGTTGCCTGGCCGCCGGCCGCCGCTACAGCGACATGCTGGCGATCGACGTCGGCCATGCCTCCCTGCATCCGCTGCCTTGGCCGCCGCCGGCGACCGCCGCGACCGCCGACACCGGCCGCCCCGCGCATCGCCACGAACGCGTCGAACGCGTCGAAGCGGACCCGGTCGGCGGCTGATGCGCGCCTTGCTGGCGGCGATCGGGTTCCTGACCCGGATTCCGGTGCCGGCGCGGGTGTTCGAGGATCCGCAGGCGCAGACCCGCTCGCTGGCCTGGTATCCGGCCGCGGGGCTGGCGATCGGCCTGTCGCTGTGCGCGCTGGCCTGGGCCCTGCAGACCCGGCCGCCGCTGCTGTCGGCGGCGGTGTTGCTGGCCGCCTGGGTCGCCCTCACCGGCGCTTTGCACCTGGACGGCCTGGCCGACAGTGCCGACGCCTGGGTCGGCGGCATGGGCGCGACGCAACAAGAGCGGCGCGAGCGCACCCTGGCGATCATGAAAGATCCGCGCAGCGGCCCGATCGGCGTGGTCGCGGTGGCGCTGGCGCTGTTGCTGAAATTCGCGGCCCTGGCCAGCCTGCCGGCACCGGCCTGGCCGGCCCTGCTGCTGGCGCCAGTGCTGGCGCGCGCGGCCCTGACCCTGGCCTTTCTGACCACGCCTTACGTGCGCAGCGGCGGGCTGGGCCAGGCCCTGGTCGCCGCACCGCGCGCGGCCTGCATCGCCGCGCTGCTGCTCAGCGCCGCCGGCTGCGCGGCGGCGGGCTGGCGCGGCGCGCTGGCTCTGGCCCTGGCCATGCTGGTGTTCGCGTCGTGGCGGCGAGCCTGGCGACAGCGTCTGCAGGGCATGACCGGCGATTGCTGCGGCGCCCTGGCCGAGGCGGTGGAAGTGGCCGTGCTGCTGGGGTTCGCGGTCAGCGTCTGAGCCGGGGCGGGCGCGAAAGCGCAAGATCGGAACCGCCGGCCGCTTCGGCGCGGGCCATCCTGGCCGCATCCCGCTCAGACCTCCACGAGGACACCGCGATGGCCCCCGTCAACGAAGCCGCCCGCCCCGCGCTCAAGGCCGGTACCCGCGACGCTCACGAGCGCCGCATCGACCGTGCGGTCGCCCTGATCGAACGCGCGATCGCCCAGGGCGAAGAGCCGCCCGAACTGGGGCGACTGGCCGAGGCGGCGGCGTTCTCGCCGTTCCACTTCCATCGCGTCTACCGCGCCATGACCGGCGAAACCACCGGCCAGACCGTGGCCCGCCTGCGCCTGCTGCAAGGGCTGCGGCTGCTGGCCAGCGAACGACGCAGCGTCACCGACGCCGCGCTCGCGGTCGGCTACCAGACTCCGCAGGCGTTCACCCGCGCCCTGCGCCAGAGCCTGGGCACCGCGCCCAGCGAACTGCGTGCCGAACCGGAGCGGCTGTGGCGCGAGATCGACCGCCTGGCCCAGCCGCCGCAGCCGGAGCAGGGCGAAGACGCGCCGCCGCTGCGGGTCGAAGTGGTGAGCATCGACCCGTTCCAGGTCGTGGCGCTTCGGGTGGAAGGCGGCTACGAGGCCAAGCACGCCGGCTACGAACGCTTGTTCGGCTGGGCCGGCGAGCATGGCCTGCTGGATCGCCTGCAAGGCTTGTACGGGGTCGCGGTCGACGACCGTCGCGACGTGGCGGAGCCGCAGTGCCGGTTCGATTGCATGCTGGCGCTGGGCGAGGGCGTCGACCCGACCGGCTTGCTCGGACTGCGGCTGACGCGGCTGGGCGGTGGGCGCTACGCCCGCATCCGCCATGTCGGCGCTTTCGACGGCCTGGAAGCGGCGACCGATGCGCTGCTCGCGCGCTGGCTGCCGGCCAGCGGCGAGCGCCTCGGCGACGCGCTGCTGTACCACGACTACCTGGACGATCCCGACCAGGTACCGCAGGCCTTGCTGCGCACCGACGTCTACCTGCCGCTGCAGTGCTGAGCCGCCGCTTACGCCGCTCCTGCCTCGTCCGGTTCCGGGCATGCTGCAGGAGCGGCGTAAGCCGCGATCCAGGGGACACGCGTCGATCCCAAGGTATTGGCGGTCGAGCGAAGCGGGAATCTTGCGTCTGCAGGCGCGGCGTCCCACGGGGATTGCCTCCGGTCACAAGCCGCGACCGCGCTGCTTCCCGTTCGCGCCGCCTCCCCACGCAACCCCGTCCGCAGCCGCGGGCGTCGTTGCGCCGCGCCGACGGACCTGCGCGGTCCGCCGGCGTTCGTGCTTCAGCGCACTTCGAACTCGTAGATCCGCGTCGCCGGATCGCCGTTCTGGGTCGGGGTGGCGACGTTGAGCTTGACGTAGCGCGCCGAAGTGGCGCTGATCGAATGGGTCGACGTGCTGGCGGTGTTGGCGCTCACCGACACCGGGGTGCTCCAACTGGTGCCGTTGCTCGAGGTCTGGATGGTGAAGGCCTTGCTGTTCCAGTTGCTCGACTCGCCGCCGGCGCCGGCGTGCTTGACCACGAAACTGCTGACTGTCTGCGCCGAGCCCAGGTCGATCTGCAGCCAGGCCGGCGAGGCCAGCGAGCAGAACTTGTCGGTGTTGCCGCCGGAGACGCTGCCGTTGACCGCCTTGGCCGGGCCTTCGTTGGCGTTGCACGAGGCCGAGCCGGTAGCCGGCTTGTTGAGCGCGAGATTGACGTTGCCGGCGCCGACCGACACCGTTTGGGTCTTGGTGTGGGTGGCGCCGCCGTTGTCGGTCACGGTCAGGCTGACGTTGTAATTGCCCGCGCTGGCGTAGGTGCGGCTGGGGTTGGTCGCGGTCGAGGTGCCGCCGTCGCCGAAGCTCCAACTGCGCGAGGCGATGCTGCCGTCGGCGTCGCTGGAGGCGTCGCTGAAGTGGGCGGTCAGGCCGTTGACGCTGACGCCGAAGTTGGCCACCGGCGCGGTATTGCCGCTGAGCGCATTGTTGATCGCCGCCGCATATTGCGCGCTGGTGCCCTGCGCCCAGCACTTCTGGATGTCGTCGTACAGCCACAGGAAGCCGCCGCCGATGCCGGCGCTGGTCTTCCAGCCCGCCATGCGGGTTTGCACCTGCGAGGGACTGTCGCCGGCGGTGCAGCCGGTGCCGTGCTTGGTCCACAGGCCGGGCATGACGGTCATGCCCATCGCGGCGTTCCAGTTGGCCGGGTCGTTGCCGGCGCCGCCGTCGTAGACCTGCAGATAGATGCGGTCGACCGAGCTGCCGAGGTTGTCCTTGACCCCTTTCCAGAAGCTCTGATTGGTGTACGGCGCGAAGGTGATCTTGTAGCCCAGGCCGACTAGCATCTGGCCGAACTGGGTGGTGTCGGCGACGTTGTAATGGCTCTCGTCGTCGAAGTTCACCGCATCGGCGCCGGTGGCGCTCTTCAGGGCCTGGAAGTTGCGGTAGAGGATGCTGCTGCTGCCGGTGCCGCAGACGATGGTGGTGCCGCAGCCGGCGGCGGTGCCGTTGGCCAGGTTGGCCATGCGTTCGAAATCCGGCACGCCCCAGGCGCCGATCGACACCTCGACCCGCTTGACCGAGGTCGGCGCGGTCTTGAGCGAGGCCAGCCGTGCCGGCCAGTCGGCGTCGGCGCCGATGTAGGCGCCGTTCTTGACGATGGGAATGTCGTTGTAGACCAGGTCGCCGTTGGCCTCGATGTGGATGCTCCACAGGAACACCGTGGTGAAGCCGGACGCCTTGAGGTCGTTGATGACGGTCTGGCCGCCGGAATAGAACGGACCGCCGCCGAAGATCGCCGACTCGGCGCCGAATGCGGCCGGCGCGGCGACGGCGAGGGCCAGGGCGGCCAGGCGGGGAACGAAACGGCGCAAGGCGGAGCTGGAACGCTGGGTCGGCTGGGTCATGGACGATCCCCTGAAGTGATGTGGTGGTCGGCGGCGGCGCGCGATCGGACACGGGACGGCACAGGCTCGCGCGGCGGGTCGCCTTGGACGGCGACGCGGCCGACATTGCGAGCGGCGATTTCGCGGTGTCAACGTTTGGATCGATTTAAACCCTGCCAAATCGTTTAAAAGTCGGTCGGCGACGAAGTTTTTCCCGAGCAATCAATACGCTGGGCGGCAAGGCACATTGGCGGGCCATAGCGACCGTGCGCACGCATCGCGGGCGGCCTGCGTTGCGTCGCAACACGGATGCGCGCGAAGCGCGGCGCGACGCTCCGCGGCCGGCGCGCAGGCGCGATGTCGCGCAGTAGGGGCGCGCGCCGGAACTGCGTTGGTCGGGCGCGCCGCGCGAGGCGGGCCCTTACAATGCGCCGATGACTTCCTCTCACGACCCCGGTTCCGCGGCGAGTCCGCAGGAGGCCGGCGCGCGCCGCGTCGATGCCTTGCTGCGCGCGGCGCGCTTGCGCATCGAAGCGGCCGAGGCCGAACTGCTGCTGGCGCACGCGCTCGACCGCAGCCGCGGTTGGCTGTTCGCGCACGACGATCACCTCGTCGCCGACGACGCAGCGCAGCGTTTCGCCGACTGGCTGGCGCGGCGCGAGGCGGGCGAGCCGGTCGCCTACCTGATCGGCCGGCGCGGGTTCTGGCGTTTCGATCTCGAAGTCAGCGCGGCGACCCTGATTCCGCGTCCGGAGACCGAACTGCTGGTCGAACTGGCCTTGGCGCGCCTGCCGGCCGGGCCAGCGGCGGCGGTGGCCGACCTGGGCACCGGCAGCGGCGCGATCGCCCTGGCCCTGGCCTACGAGCGGCCGCAGGCGCGGGTGATCGCCACCGACGCCAGCGCCGCCGCGCTCGCGGTTGCGGGCGCCAACGCGCGCGCGCTGGGGCTGAGCAATGTCGTGTTCCGCCAGGGCGACTGGTTCGCGCCGCTGGCCGGCGAACGTTTCGACCTGATCGCCAGCAATCCGCCCTATATCGAGGCCGGCGATCCGCATCTGCAGCAGGGCGACCTGCGTTACGAGCCGGCCGCGGCGCTGGCCTCGGGCGCCGACGGCCTGGATGCGATCCGGGTCATCGCGGCCGCGGCGGCGTCGCATCTGCGGCCGAGCGGTTGGTTGCTGATCGAGCACGGCTGGAACCAGGGCCCGGCGGTGCGGGACCTGCTGAGTGCGGCCGGCTTGGTCGAGGCGGCGACCGAACGCGATCTGGAGGGGCGCGACCGGGTGAGTCTGGCGCGGATGCCGGACTCGTTGGATTGAATTCGACCGCCCGACGTCGCGTTCGCTGGGACGGCGGGCGGCGGTGAGGCGCGGTCGTGCCGGGTTCCGGCTTTGTCGGCCGCGTCGGCGTCGGTTCGCCTGCGCGTTCCCTGGCGCGGCTTGCGCCGCTCCCGCAGGAGCAGGCCGGCGAGCGGCGGCGCCATACGCCGGCGTTGCCGACGCGACGGGTCGTCGCCGGTAAACTGGTCGGCCTCACGACTGCGAGGCCTGCGATGCGCACGCTCTACCCCGAGATCGAACCCTTCGACACCGGCACCCTGCGGGTCGACGACCGCCACACGCTGTATTACGAACAGTGCGGCCACCCGAACGGCAAGCCGGTGGTGCTGTTGCACGGCGGTCCCGGCGCGGGCTGCAGCGCCAAGATGCGGCGCTTCCACGACCCGGCCAAGTACCGCATCGTGCTGTTCGATCAGCGCGGCAGCGGCCGTTCGACCCCGCACGCGGACCTGGTCGACAACAGCACGTGGGACCTGGTCGCCGATATCGAAAAGCTGCGCGCCAAGCTCGGCATCGAGCGCTGGCAGGTGTTCGGCGGCTCCTGGGGCTCGACCCTGGCTCTGGCCTATGCGCAAGCCCATCCGCAGCAGGTCACCGAGCTGGTCCTGCGCGGCATCTTCATGCTGCGCCGTTGGGAGCTGGAGTGGTTCTACCAAGAGGGCGCCTCGCGCCTGTTCCCGGACGCATGGGGGCATTACCTGCAGGCGATCCCGCCGGTCGAGCGCCACGACCTGATCAGCGCCTACCACCGCCGCCTGACCAGCGCCGACGAGAAGACCCGTCTCGACGCGGCGCGCGCGTGGAGCGTGTGGGAAGGCGCGACCAGTTTCCTGCATGTCGACCAGGATTTCGTCAGCGGCCACGAAGACGCGCAATTCGCGCTGGCGTTCGCGCGGATCGAGAACCACTACTTCGTCAACGGCGGCTTCTTCGAGGTCGAAGACCAACTGCTGCGCGACGCGCACAAGATCGCCGACATCCCGGGCGTGATCGTGCACGGCCGTTACGACGTGGTCTGCCCGGTGCAGAACGCCTGGGAGCTCAAGCAGGCGTGGCCGAAAGCCGAGCTCACGATCACCCCGGCGTCGGGGCATTCGGCGTTCGAAGCCGAGAACGTCGACGCGCTGGTGCGCGCGACCGACCGCTTCGCCTGATCCGCGCCCGTTGGCGGCTCGCGCAGCGCTCCTCAGGCGCGGCGCGAGCCGCGCCGCCGTCTCGCCCGTTCGCCGCGCTTTGTCCTTGGCCCCTGTAGGAGCGGCGTAAGCCGCGACCGCGCTGCTGCGGTCTCGCGGCGTCTGTGTTCGAAGGCATCTAAAGCTTCAAAGCTCAAAAGCAAAGCTTCCGTCCGCAAGCGGCCGGGTCACTTTCTTTGTCCAAGGC
>NZ_HG424452.1 GCF_000336385.2 Lysobacter antibioticus HS124
GCCCGCGGCGACGGCCGCGTGCGCGCTCGCGCACCGGCCGCGCGCGCCGAGCGCCGCGGCGACGCCAGGAGAGAGCCCATGGCCACCCGCAAAGGCAACGACGACGACAACACCCGCCCGCCCAAGCAAGGCGAATTCCGCGGCGGCGGCCCGGTCCGCACCGCGCTGATCCGCGGCGAGACCTTCCGCGCCAAGGCCGTGCAATACGTCGAAATCGACGGCATGGCGATGTTCGAAGGCGACATCGTCCTGGGCACGGTCGAGGAAGTCGAAGCCACGTCCGAGATGCTGCGCGCCGAGGCCGCCGGCGGCGTGGCGATGGCGGTGGCGATCAGCGGCTCGCAGTTCCGCTGGCCGGGCTGCAAGATCCCCTACACCATCGATCCGGCGCTGCCGAACCAAGCCCGCGTCACCGACGCCATCGCGCACTGGGAGGCCAACACGCGCTTCCGTTTCGTGCTGCGCACCAGCGAAGCCGACTACGTCACTTTCCGTCCCGGCAGCGGTTGCTCGGCCCAGGTCGGCCGGCGCGGCGGCCAGCAGTTCGTCAACCTTGCGCCCGGCTGCACCCTCGGCAACACCATCCACGAGATCGGCCACGTGGTCGGCCTGTGGCACGAGCAAAGCCGCGAGGACCGCGACTCGTTCGTGCGCATCGAATGGGCCAACATCACCTCCGGCTTCGAGCACAACTTCAACCAGCACATCAGCGACGGCGACGACATCGGCGGCTACGACTACGGCTCGATCATGCACTACCCGCGCAACGCGTTCTCGTCCAACGGCCTGGACACCATCGTGCCGATCGGCGCGGTGCCGCCGGGCACGGTGATCGGCCAGCGCAACGGCCTGTCGCCCGGCGACATCGCCGCGGTCAACTCGTTCTGCCCGCTGGTCACGATCAAGGAGACGCTCAAGGAGGCGCCGCTGGATACGCTGAAGGAAAAGACCAAGGAAGCGCCGCTGGACACGCTCAAGGAGAAGGTCAAGGAAGCGCCGCTGGATACGCTGAAGGAGAAGATCAAGGAAGCCCCGCTGGACACGCTCAAGGAACTGCGCAAGGACATCATCAGCGACACGGTCAAGGAGCAGATCGCCGATACGCGCAAGGAAGGCGTGTTCGACCCGGGCCCGACCCTGGCCGAGAACCTGACCACGCCCGGGCGCGGCGCGGTGATCAATCCGGCCCTGCCGGGCGGCGCGCGCGGCGCGGTGCCGTTCGCGATCGCCACCGGCGCGGGCGCGCTGCCGGCCGGCGACGGCGGCGCCGGCGAGCAGGAGATCGCCGACACCGTTGCCGCGCTCGACGCCCAGCTGCAGCAGCTGGCCGAAGAGCTGGCCCGCGCCGACGCCGCGCGCGCCGCGTTGCAGGCCCAGTACGACGAAACCGCGGCGCTGCTGGCGCAGATCGCCCAATCCGCCGGCGGCAACGGCTGAAACCCGCAAGGAGGACGTGCCGTGATCCTGGTGATATCGCACGACGAGGACATCCACGCCCGGCGCGTGGTCGAACACTTGCAGTCGATGGACCAGCCGGTGCTGTTGTTCGATCTGGCCGAGCTGCCCGATCGCGCCACGCTCTCGATCGAGTACGCCGCCGGCGCGCGTCCGCGCATCGACTACGCCCGCGCCGGCGGCGAACACTACGCCCTGGACCGGGTGCGCTCGGCATGGTGGCGCCGGCCGCAGGCGCCGAACCTGTCCCGCGTCACCGACGCCAACGCGCACCTGTTCACCGCCAACGAATGGAACGAGGCCCTGAACGGGCTGTGGCGCCTGCTCGGCGATGCGCGCTGGATGAACGACCCCGGCCGCGACGACGCAGCTTCGCGCAAGGCGGCGCAGTTGCGCATCGCCGCCGAACTCGGCCTGAAGGTCCCGCGCACCCTGATCAGCTCCGATCCGCAACGGGTTCGCGCCTTCGTCGAAGCGCGCGGCCCCGGCGCCACGGTGCACAAGACCTTCTCCTGCACCCACGCGGTCTGGCGCGAGACGCGCCGCTTCGACGACAGCGACCTGCCGCACCTGGATACGGTGCGGTTGGCGCCGGTGATCTTCCAGGAATTCGTGCCGGCCGACGCCGACATACGGGTCACCGCGGTCGACGGCCAGTTGTTCGCCGCCGAAATCAAGCTCGACCCGGGCAGCGCCGCAGCCGCGGCCGGCACGGTCGACTTCCGCCCCAACCTCGGCGACGCCGAGGTGCGCGAACACGCCCTGCCCGAGCCGGTGCGCGAGCGCCTGCGCGCGCTGATGCAGAAACTGGGCCTGGTCTACGGAGCGATCGACCTGCGCCGCACGCCGGACGGCGAGTATTACTTCTTCGAGGTCAACACCGCCGGCGAGTTCTTGTTCATCGAGCACCGCACCGGTCAGCCGATCGCGCGCGCGGTGGCCGATTGGCTGGCCGGGGTCAGCCGATCCGCTTGACCTGCAACGTCACCGCTGCATCGCCAGGACGCAGCGGATAGGCCTGCATGGTGACGTAATCGCCGCGGCCGAGGCGGCCGTCGCCGTCGCTGTCGACGTGCACCCACCAGGTGGCGTCGCCGGCGTCGACCAGGTCGTCGGCGATCTCGACCTGCAGCGGCAGCGACTGAGCGTGCTCGGGCACGGTCTGCGCCCATTCGTCGAGCACCCGCGCCGGCGCATCCTCGAACGAGGTGTCGCGCAATTGCACGCTGACCGAACTGCCGGCAGGCAGTTCGGCGCCGTCGGCGGCGACGATGGTCAGGGCGAGGCGCATGGCCGCAGTATACGCCTGCGGTTCGCGCCGCGACCGCGTGTGGCGATGCCGCCGCCGAACGGTCGCGACCGCGCCGCGAACGCGCGGATTCAGCAACCGCCTCCGCCGTCCAGCGCTTGCCAGGACCCGCCCTCGCCGCCGGAACGCAGCAGCCGGTAGCCCCAGCTTTCGTATTGCTGGACCTCGAACAGGAAATCGGGCGCGCCGTCGCGATCGAGGTCGGCGAAGTCCAGCACCGTGTGGCGCGGTTCCATACCGTCGCAGTCGGCGCAGGACGCGGTCGATATCCAGGCCCGCCGGCGCCAGCCGCGATCGGCGGCCTCGCGCGCGAACAGCGCGACGACGCCGATGCGTTCGCGCTCGTCGCCCACATCCGCATCGAACTGCGCATCGAGCGTCAGCAGCGCCCAGCGGCGCTGCGGCGCGCGCGCATCGGCGATCAACCACAGTTCGCGCGCGCCAGCAGCCTCGCCATCGCGCCGCCATCGCATCACCGCCTCGCGCAGGCGCTGCGGCCGCTCGCCCCGACCCGGCATCGCCATCGCCATCGCCATCGCGACCAGTTCGGCCAGCAGTTCCTCGCGCTCGGCGGCCGTCGCCGGACGGCGCTGCAGACGCCGTCCCGGATTGAGATCGAAATCGGCCAACCAGGCACCGCGTTCGCCGAGCGCCGGCGCCGCGTCGCCGGCCGCGAACGCCAGCCGGTCCGGCTCGCTGCAACCCAGGTCCGGCACGGCGATGCGGCGCAGCGGCCGCACTCGGCCATGCGCCTGTCCATCGGCATAGACCCGGAACTCGCGGCCCAGCCAGGGCGCCGCACGCGGGTCGGCACCGGCGTCGCCGAGCACCTGCACGAACGGATATTCGCCCGCCTGCGCGTGGTCGGCCCCGATCCACAACGCCGTGCGCGACGCGGGCGCGAGCAACGCCGCCTCGGCACCGTCGCCCGCGTGGGCGAGGGGCGCACCGGTCAGCGCCAATAACGTCCATGCGATCGATCGCACTCCGCCTCCTTGCGCGCGACGCGCGGCTCAGAAACCGTAGCGTTGGAAGCCGCCGTCGACGGCGATGCATTCGCCGGTGATGTAGCCCGAGGCCGGCAGGCACAGGAAGGCCACCGCCGCGGCCACCTCTTCCGGCTCGCCGATCCGGCCCAGCGGCGTGCGCAGCAGCACCTCGTCCAGATAGTCGGGATCGGCCAGCTTGTCCGAGGTGCGGCGGGTGCGGATGTACCAGGGCGCGACCGCGTTGACCCGGATTCCGTCCTCGGCCCATTCCACCGCCAGATTGCGCGTCATCTGGTGCATCGCCGCCTTGCTCATGCCGTAGGGCGAGCCGGTGCGCACGTGCAGATTGCCGGACACGCTGCCGACGTTGACGATGCTCGAGGCCGCGTGCCGGGTCAGCAGAGCATGCGCGTAGCGCGACAGTTCGAAGGCCGAGAACAGGTTGATCTCGAAGATCTGCCGCCACTCGTCCTCGGTGTAGTCGTTGGTCGGCTTGCTGAGGTTGCCGCCGGCGTTGTTGACCAGGATGTGCAGGCCCTCGCCGAAGTCCTCGACCCAGTCCAGCAGCTCGCGCCGCTGCTCGTCGTCGGCGACGTCGGCCACGAAGGCGTGGATGTCGCGGTCGGGGAAATCCTCAACCAATTCGGCGCGCGCCGACTCCAAGGCGGTGGCGTCGCGCGCGGCCAGCAGCACATCGGCGCCGAAGCCCAGCAGTTCGCGCGCGATCGCCCGGCCGATGCCGGCGCTGCCGCCGGTCACCAGGGCCAGTTGTCCGTCCAGGCGCCAACGTTTCGGGTCCATAGCCTTCTCCAGATCTGCCGCGGAATCGACGCGCCGGCGCGGCGCGACCGGCGTAGCATAACGGCCAGCCGACCGAGGATGCCGCAATGACACGCTGCCGGACTTTGCCTCTCGTGATCGCCGTCGCCGCGCTGGGCGCGCTCGCGGGCTGCACCAAGCCGCAACCGCCGGACAAGGAACGCCCGGTCGAGCCGCAGGCGACTCAGCTGCGCGACGCGATCCAGCAACCGATCGACCAGGCCAAGGGCAGCGAGGACGCGGTCGACCAGGGCGCGCAGCGCCAGCGCGACGCGATCGAGGCCGCCGGCGGCTGAGGCCGGCGCCCCATAACGCAAACGGGCCGCCGCAGCGACCCGTCGTGAGAGGCCGCGGCGGCCGAAGCCCGGCCGCCGCGACCGCCGCTGCGCGCGCTTACAGCTCGCAGAAGCAATACGCCAGCGACTTCACCGGCACGCCGCGGGTCGGCACCACCGCGCTCTGCAGGAAGCGCAGGTCCGCCGCCGCCTGCGGCATCGCCTTGACCAGCAGGCCGCGGGCGAAGTCCGACTGGCCCAGCATGGCGCTGCCGGCGCGGCTCTGGGCGAAGTTGGCGAAGAAGCGCTCGAACGGGGTCGGCATCCTCTCCACATAACGCACCCGATATTCGCCGGTCTTGCCGAGCTTGGCCCGCTTGGCGACGTCGTCGATCGCATCGGACAGACCGCCCAGCGCGTCGACCAGGCCGCGCTCCTTGGCCTGCGCGCCGCTCCAGACCCGGCCGCGCGCGACCGCGTCGATCTCGGTCACCGGACGCTTTCTCGCATCGGCGACGCGGCCGGTGAAATCGGCATAGCCCTTGTTGATCACGCTCTGGATCACGCTGCCGACTTCCGGCGCCAGCGGCCGGGTGATGTCGAACGCGCCGGCCAGGCGGGTGGTGCCGACGCCGTCGGTGTGCACGCCGATCTTCTCCAGCGCGCGCGGCACGGTCGGAATCATGCCGAAAATGCCGATCGAACCGGTGATGGTCGAGGGATCGGCGTAGATGCGGTCGGCGTTCATCGAGATCCAGTAGCCGCCGGACGCCGCCAGATCGCCCATCGACACCACCACCGGCTTGCCGGCGGCCTTCAGCGCGACCACTTCGCGGCGGATCTGCTCGGAGGCGAACACTTCGCCGCCGGGCGAGTCCACCCGCAGCACCAGCGCCTTCACGTTCTCGTCCTCGCGCGCTTCGCGCAGCAGGGCTGCGGTCGAGACGCCGCCGATCGTGCCCGGCGGCTGCTCGCCGCCGGTGATCTCGCCCTCGGCCACCACCACGGCGACCTGCGGACGCTGGTCGGCCGGGTTGATCACGCGGTCCAGGCTGGCCACGTAAGCGTCGAGGGAAATCTGCCGGAAGCCGCCCTCGGCGTCCTCGTCGGCGACGCCGCGCTTGGCCAACAGTTCGTCGACTTCGGCGCGGGTCTTGAGGCCGTCGACCAGCTTCTGCTGCAGCGCGTACTTGCCCAGGTCGCCCTGGACCGCGTCCAGGCGCTGCGGCAATTCGTCGATGCTGGCCGCGAGCTGGGCCGGGTCGAGCTTGCGCGCCTTGGCGACGTCGCCGAGGTAACGCGACCACAGGTCGTTCATCCAGAACAGGTCGGCGGTCTTGGACTCTTCCGAGGCCGCGTCGAGGATGTAGGGCTCGGCCGCGGACTTGAACTCGCCGACCCGGAACAGGTGCACGTCGACGCCGAGCTTGTCCTGCAGGCCTTCGCGGTAGTACTGGCGATAGCGGCCGAGGCCTTCCAGCAGCATGCCGCCCATCGGGTCCAGGTACAGCTGGTTGGCCTGCGCCGCGACCAGGTACTGCTTCTGGTCCATGGCTTCGGAGAAGGCGATCACTTCCTTCTTGCTCTCGCGCAGGCGCGCCACCGCCGCGGCGACTTCGCGCAGCGAAGCCAGGCCCGAGGCCTGCAGCTTGTCCAGGCGCAGCACCACGCGCTCGATGCGCTTGTCGTCCTTGGCCGCGTCCAGCGCGCGCAGCAGATCGCGCAGCTGCACTTCCTCGTTGCGGTCGCCGAAGGCCTTGCCGAGCGCGCGCGAGGCCGGGTCGGAGCTGTACTGCTCGACCAGGCTGGCCTCCGGCGCGATCACCAGGGTAGTGCGTTCCAGCAGCGGCTCCGGCCGCCCGCCGAACATGACCGCCAGGGCGAAAAACAACAGCACGCCGAAAAACACCAGGTTGAAAAACAACCGGCGGGTGAAATTCATCGCATCCCAGGCGCCGACGAGCAGCCGGGCCAAAGGCCCGCGGGACGGGGCGGTATCGTTCATTTGCACAAGCTCCATGAATACGTGCCCAGCCTAACCGGGCCGAGGCCGGGTTTCACCCGCCATTCGTAAGGGTGGGGATTGGGGATTGGGGATTCGGGATTGGTTAAGAGCGCAGGCCGTGGCGAATCCCGGCCTCAAACTAATCCCGAATCCCAAATCTCGAATCCCCGCTTTTAAACCAATCCCGAATCCCCAATCCCGGCTTCACGTGCACCCCGTCTCATGCGGGTCCAGCTCGTGGGGGTGCTCGGCGGCGATGCGGCGGGTCAGGGCGTCGGGAGCGCTGGAGCGCAGCAGGCGCAGGCCGAGCAGGACGGCGGCCACGGTCAGGCCGGCGATCAGGCCGATCCACATGCCCTTCGGGCCCCAGCCCAGGCCCAGGCCAAGCCCGGCGCCGACCGGCATGCCCACGCCCCAGTAGGCCAGGGCCGCCAGGATCATCGGCATGCGGGTGTCCTTGAGCCCGCGCAGGGCGCCGGCGGACAGCACCTGGATCCCGTCCGGAAACTGGAACATCGCCGCGTAGAACAGCAGCGAGGCGGCCAGGGCGGCGACCGCGGCGTCGCGGGTGTAGAAACTCACCAGCACCTCGTTGGCGCTGAGCAAGACGATGCCGGACATGAGCTGGGTGCCGATCACGATCGCATAGCCGGCCCAGATCGCCCGCCGCACTCCGCCGACATCGCCGCGGCCCAGCGCATGGCCGACCCGCACCGTGGTCGCCTCGGCCAGCGCCATCGGCACCATGAAGCACAACGCCGACAGGTTGATCGCGATCTGGTGCGCCGAGGCCTGGACCTCGCCGAGGCGGCCGATCAGCAAGGCGGTGACGATGAACAAGCTGCCTTCCATCAGCACGGTCACCCCGATCGGCAGGCCGGTGGCGAGCAGGCCGCGGATGGTCGGCCAATGCGGCCGGTCGAAGCGCGCGAACAGGCCCAGGTCGGCGAAACGGCGCGCCCGCCGCAGGACCAGGAAGAAACCGATCGCCTGCGTCCACAGCATCGCCGCCGAGGCGATGCCCAGCCCGCCGGCGCCCAACTCGGGCAGGCCGAACTTGCCGAAGGTCAGCACGTAGCCCAGCGGCAGCAGCACCAGCAAGCCGCCGGCGCTGAGCAGCATGGTCGGCAAGGTCCAGTGCAGGCCCTCGCTGAGGTAGCGCATGCAGAAGAACAGGGTCAGCGCCGGCACGCCCCAGCGGATGCCGTGCAGGAAGGCCTGCGCGCCGGGAATGATTTCCGGCGCGATGCCCATCGCGCCGAGCGCATAGGGAATCGCGGTCAGGAACGCGAACAGGAACACGCTCAGCAGCGCCGCCAGCCACATCGCCTGGCGGAACAGCGCGCCGATCTCGCCGCGGCGGCCGGCGCCTTCCAACTGCGACACCGACGGCGGCACCGACAGCAGGGTGCCGATCGGCACCATCATCGGCAGCCACCACAGCGCGGTGCCGATGGTGACCGAGGCCAGAGTGGTGGTGCCGTGGTGGCCGGCCAGGGTGTTGTCGACGAAGCCGATCAGGCCGGTCGAGACATGGCCGGCGACCAGCGGCGCGGCCAGAACCACGGTGGTGCGGATCTCGCCGGGCAGGCCGGAGCGCGAGACGGAGGGGGATGACGCGGACATCGGGGAACCCAACAGCACGACTGCGGCCGCGCATCCGGTCTAGGGCGCTGGCGCCGGGTCGCGGCGGAGGGCTATCTTACCCGCTCGAAAGTGAAGGCCGGGGAGCCTCGTTCGTCACTCATGAGCGCAAGCGCAGCTACCGCCCACGGCCATGGCGATCTCAGCCATTGCGAGAACTGTCACGCCGAATTGCACGGCGAGTTCTGCCATGCCTGCGGCCAGTCGGTGCACAACCCGATCCGCCACGTCGGCCACGCCCTGGAAGAAGTGTTCGAGTCGTTCTGGCACCTGGACGGGCGCATTTTCCGCACTTTGCGCGATCTGCTGTCTCCGGGGCGGGCCGCGGCGAACTACATCCGCGGCCACCGCATGCGCTACGTGCCGCCGCTGCGCCTGTTCGTGGTGCTGTCGGTGCTGACCTTCTTCATCGCCAAGTTCGCCATCCACGTCGACGAAGATCAGCGCCTGATCAGCGTCGGCGACGTCCAGGGCACCACCGTGCGGCTGGGCAACACCAAGAAGCAGTTCCGCGAAGCCGATTCGGTGGTCGAGGTCGAGGCCTTGCGCACGCGCATGGTCAAAGAGCTGCAGCTGGCCCGGCGAGCGGTGCCGGAGACGGCGCGCAGCCCGATCGACAAATCGATCGAGAGCGTGCAGCGCCAGGCCGACAAGCGCATCGAAGCGCTGCGCGCGCTGCAAGGCATCGACGACGCCGAGTTCGCCTTCCAGAAGGCGCAGGGCGAGCGCGAAGGCGGCACTGCCGCCGCCGGCTCGGTGCAGGCGATGAACACCCTGGGAGACGTCGAGCAATGGCGCGACCGTCAGATCGCGCCGTTGCAGGCGCAACTGGGCAAGCTCGCGCCGGCCTCGCCGCAGGCCTTGGAGCAGGCCAAGCAGATCCGCCGGATCAACGCCGAAGCCGGCTGCCGCATCGCCACCTTGCAGAAGGCGCACGCCGCGGTCAGCGAAGGACGCGCCGCGCGCAAGACCGACCGCGACCGCTACGGCGACGCCGAATGCGACGACATCCACGACCCGTTGAGCTTCAACGGCAAGCCCTGGGACGCGCAGAGCAATCCCCTGGTGTCGCCCTACCTGCCCAAGTTCGCCAACGACTGGCTCAACCGCCAGGTCGGCATCGGCCAGGCCAACATCAGCCGGCTCAGCAAAGAGCCCTGGCGCTACATCAACACCCTGCTCGGCGCGGTTCCCTCGGCGCTGTTCCTGATGGTGCCGATGTTCGCGCTGCTGCTGAAGCTGGCCTACCTGGGCTCGGGCCGCGGCTACCTGGAGCATTTGGTGGTCGCGCTGTACAGCCACGCCTACCTGTGCCTAGTGTTCCTGGCGATGTTCGTGCTGACGCTGCTCGGCGGTGCGATCGCGACGCACTGGCCCGCGGCCGGCGTGATCAGCGGCGTCGGCATCGGCCTGCTGTGGCTGTGGATGCCGATCTACCTGCTGATCATGCAAAAGCGCGTGTACGGCAACGGCTGGCTGCTGACCCTGGTGCGCTACACCGTGATCGGTTCGTTGTACTTCGTGATGTTGAGCGTCGCCGCGATGGCCCTGGCGGTGACCACGATCGTGCGGATGTGATGGCGGACCGGGACGCTACCACCGGCGCGGGCGAGGCCGACGCAAGCCGGGCCGAGACAACGTACGAAGTCTCGCTCGAGGTCGATGCGGCGATCGAAGCCGAGTACCTGGCCTGGCTGCGCGCGCACATCGACGAGATCTGCGCCCTGCCCGGCTTCCTCGGCGCACGATTGCACCGGGTGGAAGACCCGGCGCCCGCCGCGGGGCGGTTCGGCCTGTGCGTGCAATACCGCCTGCGCGATCGCGCCGCGCTGGACGACTATCTGCGCGAGCATGCGCCGCGCCTGCGCGGCGACGGCGTCGCCCGCTTCGGCGGACGCTTCGACGCCAGCCGACGGATTCTGCGGCGCCTGGCCTGAGCGGCCGCGCTCAGGGCGCCGGCTTGCGCGCGACCACGCCGGTCGCGGCGTAGTGGCGCATCTCCTCGATCGCGCCGATGTAGCCGCCGATCGCGGCGAGGAAATCGGCGAACCCGGCGCTCTTGCGGAAACCCCGCAGATGACCGTCGGCGCTGTCCCATTCGATCCGCAACAGGTAGCAGGCCGGTTCGTCGACGCAACGCGACAGTTCGTAGGCCAGGCAATGCGGCGACGCGTCCAGCACTCGCGCGGCGCGCGCGTAGTCGCGCTCGAACGCCTCGGCGGCGTCGGCCGCGAGGCGATAACGGATGTATTCGACGATCATGCGCAACGCTCCGGCGGCCGACCAAGCCCCGACTCTAGCCGGCGCCCGCGACGGCGACCGTCGCAGTCTGTAGCGCCGCCGACCCGATCACGGTTTCAACGCTGCAGCGCGTCCTGCAGCCAGGCGCCGCGGCTCGCCGCCGGCGCCGCCAACAGTTCGCTGCGCAGCCGCGCGCGTTCCTGCGGCGGCGTGCGCTGGACCAGCACCGCCAGTTCCTTGCGCTGCGGCGCGCTCAGGCCGTGCAGGGCGGCCAGCAGCGCGGCGTGTTGCGAAGCCGGCAATTGCGCCAGCAACGGCTGCAGCGCCGGATAGTCGGCGCCGAGCTGCGGGCCGAGCAGCCAGCCGCGGCGTTCGCTGCCGTCGAGCGCATCGAAACGTGCGCGCAGGGCCTGTTGCCGATCCGGCGGCAGCGCGGCGTAACGCGCCGCTGCGGCCTGGACTTCGGCGCGATCGCCGGCGCTCAGGCCTTGCCAGGCCCGATAGCGTTCGCGCGCGGCGCCGCGTTCGCCGGCCGGGCGTTGCTCCCATTGCGCGGCGCGCTGGGCGAACTCGCGCCGCTGGGCGTCGTTCCAGCCGTCCCAACGCGCGCCCTGCGCCTGCAGACGGGCGCGCTCCGGCGCCGGCAAGCGCGCCAGGGTCTGCTCCAGCTCGGGCGGCAGGGCCGCGGCGGCGCCGGCCAGGCCGATCAAGGCCGCCAGCATCGCCAAGGCCAAGGCCGGCGCCGGCCGGGGGGCGCTGCGGAACCGGTCACGGCGCATCGGTGCTCTCCAGGTCCTGGGTTTCCCCACCGGCGGCCGGCGCCGCCGGCAGGGCGCGGTCGGCCGCCGCAACGGCCGTCGGTTCGGCCGGCGCGATCCGGCCGGCGTCCATCGCTGCCAGCCAGCTGTGGAACGCCAGCTCGGCCGCGGCGGCTTCGCCGGCCGGGTCGGCGAGCAGGTCGAAATCGCGATGGGCGATCAGGCCGGATTCGCGTTGGTAGCGCTTGGCCGGCGCTGCCGCCGGCGGCAGCGGTTCGACCTCGATCCGGTCCGAACCGCCCAGCCAACGCCCGGCCGGGCCGTCGCTCCAGAAGGTGGCCGCGAACGCCAGCGCGCACAGCGCCAGCCCGCTCCACAGCAGCGGCATGAGCCAGCGCGGACGCGGACGCGGGACGACCGCGGCGCGGCCTGCCGGCGCGGACGGCGCGGGCGCGTCGTTCAGCGCCGCCTCGCGGGCCTGTCCCAGGCGCTGCAGGCGCTCCGCCGGCAGGGTCTTGATCCGGCGGTGGACCTGCTCGCGCAATTGCTGCCAGGCCAGCGGGTCGGCGCGGCCGTCCGGGTGGCGCGGCAGGGCCCGTTGCAGGGCCAGACGGTAGCTCGGCGCGGCCACGCCGAGCGCGGCGGCGGCTTCGTTCTCGTCCAGCCCCGCGGCCAGGCGCAGCAGCAGTGCCGCGCGGGGGCCGCTGCCGAGCTCGGCCAGGCGATCGGTGGCCTCCACCGCGATCGCCACCGGGGTACGGTGGCGCAGCCGCGGCTGAGTCAGCAACAGCGACCAGAACCGGCTCGGCCACTCGCCCAATGGCGCCTGCGCGGCGATCGGGCGGAACTGGGCCATCGCCGCCGCCAGTGCGGCGTCGCCGGCGGCGGCGTCGCCGGCCTGCAGTTCCGCCAGCACGGCGCCGCGCCGTTCGACCCCGCGCAAGAAGGCGGACAGAGCGGCCGGCGGGCCCGGACGAGGACCGGCGGAGGATGCGGCAGGGGCCGCGGCAGGGGACTTCGAACTCATCGGAACAGCTTCACCATACGCCGCATCATAGCGAGGCAGCGCGCGCACAAAACGCTTGACAAGCGCCCGATCCGTTGCAGCGCGAAGCCCGGCGCGGTCTGCGGCCCAAATGCGGTTGTGCACAGCAGTAATGGAACCGTCACGAAGCCACACTTTGCCTGGACCGGGACCCGCATTACAGCGATGTTTCACACCTAAGCAAATGATTTTGAAAGAAATAACAGCGATGGCTATTTTTTCACCAACCTAACCCGCCCCTGTATTTCCATGCATTGGGCCCCCGCAGCCGGCCCGCCATGCACAGATTTATCCACAGACCGTGTGGATAAAGGAAAAACCCCTTGGCACACCATCACTTGCGTGATTTTTGTCACGTAACCGGAAGCAATGGCCCGCAACTGCCGAGCCTGCCGCCGGCCCGGCGCGGTCGCTAGACTGGACCGATGCCCGAAGCCCCGTTTCCGCCGCCTCAGACCGTCTGGCGCGTCGCCCTGCCGCTGCCGCTGCCGCGCCTGTTCGACTACCTGCCGCCGGCCGGCGAACCGGTCGTGGACGACGGGGTCGGCTGCCGAGTGCGGGTGCCGTTCGGACGCCGCGAGCTGGTCGGGGTGGTGGCCGAAGTCGGCGCACCGGAGTTCGACGGCGACGGCACCGCGCTCAAGACCGCCGTGGCCCGGCTCGACCCAACGCCGCTGCTGCAGGGCGAACTGCTCGACTCGCTGCGTTGGCTGGCGCGCTACACCCACGCCCCGCTGGGCGAGGTGCTCGCCACCGCCCTGCCCGGCCCGCTACGCCACGGCGAACCGCTGCCCGACACGCACGCCTGGGCCTGGTGCGCGACCGAAGCCGGCGCCGCCGGGCGCGGGCGCCTGCGTGCGGGCAAACCGCGACGGCTGGCCGATCTGCTGCACGATCACGGCACGCTCGACGAAGATCGCCTCGACAATCTGCTCGAAGGCTGGCGCGACGCCGCCCGCAGCCTGGCCAAACGCGGCCATGCCGAACGCGTCGCCGTCGCCGCCGCGACGCAGGTACCGGTGCCGCGCCCCGGCCCATCGCTCAACGACGAGCAACAGGCCGCCGTCGATGCGGTCCTGGCGGCCCAGGGCTTCAACGCCCTGCTGCTGGACGGGGTCACCGGCAGCGGCAAGACCGAGGTCTACCTGCACGCCATCGCCGACTGCCTGGCGCGCGGCAAGCAGGCTCTGGTGCTGGTGCCGGAGATCGGCCTGACCCCGCAGACCCTGGCGCGCTTCCGCGCCCGCCTCGGCGTGCCGGTGCACGCCCTGCATTCCGGGCTCGGCGATGGCGAGCGCGCGCGCACCTGGGCCGCGTTCGCGCGCGGCGAGGCGCGGGTCGCGGTCGGCACCCGCTCGGCGGTGTTCCTGCCCCTGCCCGAGCCGGGACTGATCGTGATCGACGAGGAACACGACGCCAGCTTCAAGCAGCAGGACGGCATCCGCTACCACGCCCGCGACTTCGCCCTGGTCCGGGCCAAGGCCCTGGACGTACCGGTGCTGCTCGGCAGCGCGACGCCGTCGCTGGAGTCGCTGCGCAACGCCCAGGCCGGCCGCTACGGCCATCTGCGCCTGCAGCGCCGCGCCGGCCAGGCGCAGGCGCCGCGGGTGCGGGTGGTCGACGTACGCAAGCGCCCGCTCGAGGCCGGCCTGTCGCCGGAACTGTTCGAACGCGTCCACGCCGAGCTGCGTGCCGGCGGCCAGGTGCTGGTGTTCAAGAACCGCCGCGGCTATGCGCCGGTGCTGCTGTGCCACGACTGCGGCTGGAGCGCACACTGCCCGCGCTGCAGCACCCCGCTCAAGGGCACGCCGATGACCGTGCACGGCGGCGGCCGGCGCCTGCAATGCCACCACTGCGGCACCCGCCGGCCGGCGCCCGACGCCTGCCCGGACTGCGGCGGCCTGGCCTTGCAGTCGCAGGGCGCCGGCACCGAGCGCATCGAAGAATCGCTGGCCGCGCGCCTGTCCGGATTTCCGGTGCTGCGCATCGATCGCGGCAGCACCCAGAAGCGCGACGCGCTGGAAAAACTGCTGGCCGAGTTCGGCACCGCGCCGGGCGTGCTGGTCGGCACCCAGATGCTGGCCAAGGGCCACGACCTGCCCAACCTGACCCTGGTCGCGGTGGTCGGCATCGACGAAGGCTTGTTCAGCGCCGACTTCCGCGCCCCGGAAAAACTCGCCCAGTTGCTGATCCAGGTCGCCGGCCGCGCCGGCCGCGCGAACAAGCCCGGCGAAGTGCTGCTGCAGACCCACCACCCCGACCATCCGCTGCTGCACACGTTGCTGGCGGGCGGCTATGCCGCGTTCGCCGAAACCGAGCTGGCCCAGCGCGAGGCCGCCGAATTCCCGCCGTTCGCGCACATGGCGCTGATCCGCGCCGAAGCGCAGCAAGTCGAACTGGCCAATGCGTTCCTGGCGGTGGCCCGGCGCGAGCTCGAGCGCGCCGCCGCCGGGCGCCGCGGCGACGGCAACGCGCGCGGGCTGGAGATCAACGGCCCGGTGCCGGCGCCGATGCCGCGCCGCGCCGGCTACCTGCGCGCGCAGCTGATCCTGTCGGCCCCGGAGCGGCGCGCCTTGCACGCCGCGCTCGACGCGGCATTGCCGGCGATCCACGCCGCGCCGGAAACGCGCAAGGTGCGCTGGTCGTTGGACGTGGACCCGGCCGATCTGTATTGACCGGCGGCGCGCGCCGCGCGCCGAAACGCTGCACGCAGCGCAGGCCGGCAACGCCGGGTCGTGCCCGACTCAGGTCAGCGCGTCGCGCACGGCGCGGCGCAATCCCTCAGCATCGCCGGCCTCGACGCGCCGCCAGCGCAGCGCCTCGCCCAGGCCGCAAGCCGGCGTCGCGATCACCGGAATGCCGCTGGCGATCGCGCTCAGCAAGGCGCGCGGCTGGTGCTCGACCCAGGCCGGCAAGGCCACCGCATCGGCTTCGCTCAGGCCCTGCGCATAGCCGGCGACGCGGCGCAGGCGGGCGCGCCCCGGATCGAGACCGCGCTCGCTGTCGCCCGGCGGCAGCAGGATCTCGACCTCGTCCCCGCGCAGTGCTTCGAGCAGTTCGTGGATGCCTTTGCGCGCCAACGCCGACGCGGCGAACAGCACCCGCGGCGGCGCGCCCGCTGCGCGCGGCACGCGCTGCAACGCCGGTGGCAACACCCAAGGCAAAGCGTTGGCGCGCGCGCCGGCCAACTCCAGCACCTGCGCATGCGGGCTCAGCCAAGCCTGCGCGCCGAGCAGGCCCTGCCACTCGTCCTCGATCAGCTGCGGGTCGGCGCGGAAATCGCGCAGCGAAGCGCATTGCGGGTGGCGCCGCACCGCGCGGTCGAGTTCGTCCTGCAACGCCGCCATCGGCAACGCGGTCATCTGCACCGCATAGCGGCGCCCGGCCAGTTCGCCGTCGCGCCACAGGAACGGCAGCAGACTCTGCGGCAGCACCAGCTCCACATCGCGCGCCTGCAATCGCCGCGCCAGATCGCGCGCGTGGCCCTGCAGCTGCGCCAGCCGCACCTGCGGCAAAGCCTGGCCGCGCCGGCGCCGGTACCGCCAGGCCAGCGATTGCGCGATCCGCCGGTGCGCGGCCTGCGCCGGCAGCGTCGCGCCGCCGGCGCCGAACACGCGATCGCCTTCGCCGCGCTGATCCTGCAGGTGACGGCGGAACTCCGGCCACGCCTCTTCCATCCACCAGGTCCGGCGCAGGCCGCGCGCGGCCGGCCCGGCATGGCGATGGCATTCGGTCTGGCCGCAGCTGCCGCAATCGTTGACCAGCGAATTCGCGCGGCGCGGCGACGGCGCCAGCGGCAGGGCCGCCTCGGCGTGGGCCTGGGCACGAATGCGCAGGCGCAGCCGTTGCGCATCCATCGCGACTTCCAGACGCCAGGCGAACGGCGCACGCAGGCGCAGGTCGAGGTAGTTCCAGAACACGGTCGCGTCGCGGTCCTGCTCGGCCAGCGAACCCGGCAGCGTGCGCGAATGGCGGTGCCGTTCGACCACCTCCAGGCCGGCGCGCACCGCGCTGTCGTACAAGGCGTTGGACAACTGGCACAGGCCGCCGCCGATCGCCGGAATCACGCAGCCCTCGCGCAGTTCGCGGCCGCTGACATAGCCGCGCGCGCGGGTCGCGCGACCGATCTGTTTCCAGAAACCGAACATCGCTCCGGCCGGCACCTCGATGCCGTCGAGCCGGCGCAAGGCCACGCGCAGGTTCTGCAGCTTGCCGGCGACCAGCAAGGGATCGGCTTCGTCGCGCGGCCACAGCGCGCCGTCGAACTCGGCCAGCACCGGCGCCTCGCGCAGGCTGCGCGCCGGCGCATGCGCGCGCGGGCGCTGCGGGTCGCGCGCGTCGCGCCAGAACCGGATGGCGCGCAGGCCCCAGGCCTTGCAGACGAACAGCAAGGCCTGGCGGCGGGTCGGCAGATCGGTGCGGGCGGGAGGCGGAACGGTGACCCTACTCATGTCGTCCTTGAACCGGGTTGAGCCTGTGCCATGCCGCGCACCGTCCACGCGCGCGGCGCGGTTTACTTGGCCTTGAGCCGCGGCTTGCCGGGCGCGGCCGCGACCGGGGCCGGCGCGGGCTTCGCCGTGCCCTTGCCCTTGGGCTTGTCGCGCACCCACACGATCTGGTTGTCGCGGCGCAGCTCGAACAAACCGCTGGCCTCGATCAGATCGCTGAGCTTGCGGTAGCCGTAATTGCGCGAATCGAACGAAGCCTGATTGCCGATCTGGTGCCCGACCGCGCCCAGGTGCGACCAGCCGTCGTCGCCGGCGACCGCATCGACCGCGCGCCGCAGCATGCGCACCAGGCGGGTGTCGCCGCGCAGGTCGCCGGCGCTGCGCGGCGGCGTGGCCGGCGCCTCGTCGGCCGGCGCGTCGGTGCCGGCCGGCTGGCCCAGCGCTTCCAGATAGGTGAACTTGGAGCAGGCGTTGACGAACGGTTCGGGTGTCTTCTGCTCGCCGAAGCCGTAGACCTTGGCGCCCTCGGTCAACAGCCGCATCACCAGCGGAGTGAAATCGGCGTCGCTGGAGACGATCGCGAAGCCGTCCAGGTTGCGCGCGTACAGCAGATCCATGGCGTCGATCACCAGGGCCATGTCGGAGGCATTCTTGCCCTTGCTGTAGGCGAACTGCTGCATCGGCCGGATCGCGTACTCGTGCAGCACCGCTTCCCAGCCCTTGAGGCTCTGGCTTTTCCAGTTGCCGTAGGCGCGGCGCACGTTGGCCACGCCGTAGCGGGCCACCTCGGCCAGGATCGCCTCGATCTTCGCCGCCGGCGCGTTGTCGGCGTCGATCAGCAACGCGATGCGTTTTTCCTCTGCGGCCATCCCCGTCTCCTCCCTGCCTCCGGCCCGGCCGGCCGGCCGGCCCGCTGCGGCCAGCCTAGCGCAACCGCGGTTGCGGCACGACCGCCGCCGCGCACCGCTCAGGACGCGCTCATGACGGCGCCGGCGCGATGGGCGAAAATGGCCGCGAACCCAACGACGAAATCTATCCCCCATGACCCAGCTCGAACAATTGCGCGCGCTGTCCGCGGTGGTCGCCGACACCGGCGACATCGAGGCGATCGCCCGCTTCCGTCCGCTCGACGCCACCACCAACCCCTCGCTGCTGCTCAAGGCCGCGTCCCTGCCCGCCTACGCGCCGCTGATCGATTCCGCGCTCGCCGCCGCCGAAGGCGCCG
Organism: Lysobacter antibioticus HS124; assembly: GCF_000336385.2. Taxonomy (GTDB): domain Bacteria; phylum Pseudomonadota; class Gammaproteobacteria; order Xanthomonadales; family Xanthomonadaceae; genus Lysobacter; species Lysobacter firmicutimachus. Next base: position 18,214 of record NZ_HG424452.1, read on the forward strand.
ACCTGTCCGCCCGCGTCGGCGATGCCGGCCTGCGCCTGGCGGTGGCGATCGGCGGCGAGATCCTCAAACTGATTCCCGGCCGCGTCTCGACCGAAGTCGACGCGCGCCTGAGCTTCGACACCGACGCCACCCTGGCGCAGGCCCGGCGCATCGTCGAGCTGTACGAACGCGCCGGCATCGGCCGCGAACGCCTGCTGATCAAGATCGCTTCGACCTGGGAAGGCATCCGCGCGGCCGAGCAACTCGAACGCGAAGGCATCCACTGCAACCTGACCCTGCTGTTCTCCTTCGCCCAGGCGGTCGCCTGCGCCGAGGCCGGGGTCTATCTGATCTCGCCCTTCGTCGGCCGCATCCTCGACTGGCACCTGGCCAACGGCGCGGCCAAGCCGGCCACGCCGCAGGACGACCCCGGCGTGCAGTCGGTGACCCGCATCTGGAACTACTACAAGCGCCACGGCTACGCCACGGTGGTGATGGGCGCCAGCTTCCGCAACATCGGCCAGATCCTGGCCTTGGCCGGCTGCGACCGCCTGACGATCTCGCCGGAACTGCTGGCCGAACTCGACGCCGCCCAGGGCGAAGTGCCGCGCGCGCTGGTCGACGACGGCGCCCGCGCCGCGCCGGAGGCCGCGCTGAACGAGGCCGCCTTCCGCTGGCAGCACAACGAAGATGCCATGGCGACCGACAAGCTCGCCGACGGCATCCGCCGTTTCGCCGCCGATCAGCGCAAGCTGGAAGACCTGCTCGCGCAGCGCCTGCGCGGCTGACGGAGACCCATCGGCCATGAGCGATTCGCGCAAACACGTCGTCATCGTTGGCGGCGGGTTCGGCGGATTGTGGGCGACGCGTGCGCTGGCCAGCGCCGACGTGCGCATCACCCTGATCGACCGCCGCAACCATCATCTGTTCCAACCCCTGCTGTACCAGGTCGCCACCGCCGGCCTGTCGGCGCCCGACATCGCCGCACCGCTGCGCCACATCCTGCGCAAGCAGGCCAATGCCGAAGTGCGGCTGGGCGAAGTCGTCGCCCTCGACGCCGGCGCGCGCCAGGTCCGCCTGGCCGACGGCGAGGCGATCGGCTACGACTACCTACTGCTCGCCAGCGGCGCCACCCACGCCTACTTCGGCCACGACGAGTGGGCGCCGAACGCGCCCGGGCTGAAGACCCTCGACGACGCCCTGCTGATCCGGCGCCGGGTGCTGCTCGCCTTCGAACGCGCCGAGGCCGCGCAGAGCGAAGCCGAACGCGCGGCCTGGCTGCACTTCGCCGTGGTCGGCGGCGGCCCGACCGGGGTCGAACTGGCCGGCACCCTGGCCGAGATCGCGCGCCACACTCTGCGCCGCGAATTCCGCCGCATCGATCCGGCGCAGGCCAAGGTGCGGCTGATCGAAGCCGGGCCGCGGGTGCTGGCGAGCTTTCCGGAGTCGCTGTCGGCCAAGGCCAGCGCGCAGTTGCAGCGGCTGGGAGTCGAGGTCGTCACCGGCACCCCGGTCGGCGCGATCGACGGCGAAGGCTACCGGCTCGGCGAGGACCGCATCGCCGCGCGCACCGTGCTGTGGGCCGCCGGCGTCGCCGCCTCGCCGCTCGGCGCGCTGCTCGATGCGCCGCGCGACCGCGCCGGCCGAGTCCAGGTCCAGCCCGATCTCAGCGTGCCCGGGCATCCGGAAATCTTCGTCGCCGGCGACCTGGCCAGCCTCAAACAGGCCAACGGCCAGCCGGTGCCCGGCGTGGCGCCGGCGGCCAAGCAGATGGGCAGTTACGTCGCCCGCGCCATCCGCGCCCGGATGCGCGGCAAGCCCACAACGCCGTTCGCCTACGTCGACTACGGCAACCTGGCCACCATCGGCCGCCGCGCCGCGGTGGTCGACTTGCGCGGCCTGCGCTTCTCCGGCTTCCTGGCGTGGGCGTTCTGGCTGGCCGCGCACGTGTTCTTCCTGATCGGCTTCCGCAACCGCCTGATCGTGATGCTCAACTGGTCGTGGGCGTACTTCACCTACCAACGCCATGCGCGGATCATTTTCGGCGGCAAGCCCGATCCGTCCTGAGCGCCGCCCCGGTCCGCACGGGCAACGAACGAGGGCGCCTCGCGGCGCCCTCGTTCGTTGCGTCGCGGTGCGCGCCGCGCGATCAGGTGAACCCGTCGTAGTAAAACGCGGTCGCCTGCACCTGCCGCACCGCGCCGGTGTCCAGATCGGTGATGGTCACCTGCAGCGTCGCCTGGCCGTCGCCGTAGACATCGGTGTAGATGGTCATCTGACAGTACGGCGCATTGCCGCAACCGGCCGGCGCGGTGTTGTTCTCCAGGTTGCGCCAGGCATAGGCGTAATTGCCCGCGCCGACGCCGGTCACCTGGAACAACGCGGTGCTCGGGTTGTCCGCCGAACCCGGTCGCCAGATCGAACTGCAGGTGCCGACTTCGGGCACGTCGAAGGCATAGGTGTCGACGAAGCAGCTCACCGCCGCATTGCTGACGTCGCCGGCCCGCGCCGGCGACGGAGCCGCCGCCAAGGCGAACAACGACAAGGCCGCGCCCAACACCCAGGTCTTGCTGGTCTGCATAAACCCCTCCATTGGTTTGCATGCGCGGAAGGCTTTCCACGCGATCGGCCGGAATCTCGCCGCGACGGCGCGTTCCCGGTTGTGTCGAAGCAAGTGCCCGCGACGGCTCAATGCCAGCCGTCGTAGTAGTACGCGACCGCGCTGACCGTGCGCACCACGCCGGTGTCGAGGTCGGTCACCGTCGCCGCCAGGCGCGCTTCGCCGTCGCCGTTGGTCTCGGTGGCGATGCGGACGTTGCAGCTGCGCGTATTGCCGCAGGCCGGCGCCGGGCCGCCGCTTTCCAGGTTGCTCCAGCTGTAGCCGTAGTTGCCGGCCGGCAGCCCGGTCACTTCGAAGTGGGCGATGGTCGGATTATTGGCCCGGTTCGGCGTCCAGGTGGCGACGCAGACGTTCGGCCGCAGCGTGTCCAAAGCGAAGGTATCGACGTAGCAGCTCAACACCGCGGCGTTGACGTCGCCGGCCTGCGCCGGCGCGTGCGACAGCGCCATCAGCGCGGCGAACCCGGCCGCGACCAGCATCTTCTTGGCGTGCATGTACCCCTCCATTGGGTGTGTGCGCCGGCTCCGGACGAAGCCGGCGGCGCAGTCTGGCCGCCGTTTTCGCGGCCAGGCAAGCGTACGCGCGGGGGCCTGCGACGTCGCTTCCAGTTCTCAGCCGATGCTGCGTGGACCGAGCGCGCGGGGCGCCCTTGCGGATGGCGCCGATTGGCGTCCGCACATAGCGGCCGCATCGCGCGTCCCGCTCAGGCGCGGTCGATCGCGCACAGGAAGCAACCGAACCGCGCGTTGTGGGCCGCGACCCGCACGATCGCCGGATCGGCGAACAGGTCCTGAACCGCTTGTTCGCCTTGCGCGCCGTCGACCACACGCGCCTCGCGCAGCCAGCCTTGGGCGTCGTAAGCGCGCAGCGACAGATTGCGGGTCAGCAGGACCGGCGGCCACTGATCCTGATACACCTGAGCATGGCGCGCGGCCTCGCGCACGAAGATCGGGCCGCTGGCGCGGTACGGCCCCTGCGCCTGGTGTTCGTGGGTCAGCAGCAGCACGGTTTCGCCGACCGCCGCGTCGGTCAACGAGACCCGGCACGGAAAGCCGCGCGGCGAATCGGCGGCCATCCGGCGCATGTCGTGCGCGGCCAGATGGGCGTCGTCGAGCGCGAACAACGCGGCGAATGGTTGCGGCGACAAGCCGGCGATGCGGTAGGAAATCACGGCGAAAACCTCGGAGGACGATGGAAGCCCCAGGCTAGTCCCGCGACGCGAGCGCCGATATCCGCGGCTTGCGCTGCGCAGCCGCGACGTTCGGGCCGCACAAAAGCGAACGGCCCGGTCGCCCGGGCCGCTGCCGCATCGTTGCATCTGCTGCGGCGATCAGGCCGCGAACAGGCCGCGCATCTTTTTCAGCGCATTGGCCTCGATCTGGCGGATGCGCTCGGCGCTGACGCCGTACTCGTCGGCCAGTTCCTGCAGGGTGATCTTGCTGTCGGCATCGAGCCAGCGACGCTTGATGATGTCGCGCGAGCGGGCGTCCAGGCCGGCCAGGCCTTCGCGCAGCAGGGCCAGTTGGTTGTCCTCTTCGTCCTCGCGTTCGTAGGACTGCGACGGGTCCTCGTCGGCGGCGCGCAGGTAAGCGGCCGGCGACGGCGGCGCGTGGTCGTCGTCCTCGTCGGACGGCGCATCGAAGCCGATGTCGCGACCGGACAGGCGCGACTCCATCTCCAGCACTTCGCGCTCGGAGACGTTGAGGTCCTTGGCGACCAGGCGCACTTCCTCGGCGTTCATCCAACCCAGGCGCGACTTGCTCTTGCGCAGGTTGAAGAACAGCTTGCGCTGCGCCTTGGTCGTGGCGACCTTGACGATGCGCCAGTTCTTGAGGATGAACTCGTGCATCTCGGCGCGGATCCAGTGCACCGCGAACGACACCAGGCGCACGCCCTGGTCCGGATCGAAGCGCTTCACCGCCTTCATCAGGCCGATGTTGCCTTCCTGGATCAGGTCGCCGATCTGCAGGCCGTAGCCGTTGTAGCCGCGGGCCACGTGGACCACGAAGCGCAGGTGCGAGTGAACGAGTTCGCGGGCCGCGTCGAGGTCTTCCTCTTCGCGGTAACGACGCGCCAGGGCCTGCTCGTCTTCGGCGGTGAGCACCGGAATCTGGTGCACGGCGCCGATGTACGCGTCCAGCGAACCGAGCGCGCTGGGCACAGGCAGGTTGTTGGCGACTAGAGCGGTGGATTGGGCGATAGCGGTCATGGGGGTCATCTTAGCAGTCGGCTAATACGACTGCTAAAGGCGGGGGAAGTTCCGCAGTGTTGCGGGATTGGAACGAGAAAGCGGGCGCGCCGTCGCAGGTGGAGCTTTCGGCAGCCTCTCGGCCCTGTCGAAAAATCGCTTTTATATCAGATACTTATTGAACCAACAGCGAAGGCTTGGCGGCAGACCGCGCGGCCAGAGGCGCAGTATCCGCCGGCCCGGCCGGCCCGCGGCTGAATCGCCGGCCGACGCGACCGGGCCCAGCCCGGGAGCCTGCCCCCGCCGCCCGGCCGGACCGGACGCCGCACCCTATACCTATATATAAGGTGCGACGACCCGGCACCGTCCAAGCGCCCTGCCCCGGCACGGCACGGCTCAGAAGTTGAACAGGTAGCTGAACTTCATGAAGAGCTGCTTGCCGCTGTGCAGGTCGAGGTCGCGGGTGCGAGCGACGAAGGCCGGGTTCTCGTTGATGCGCAGGTTCTGCTGCTGGTCGGTATAGCCCAGGTAGAACGCGGTGCCGGGGTTGGGCGAGTAGCTGACCAGCAGGTCGGTCACCAGCTTCTTGTCGCGCGGGATCAGGAACAGATTCGTATCCGAATCCAGCGCCTTGTAGTCGAAGATCACGTGCGCGGCCCAGAAGCGGCTGAACTGGTACTTGATCTTGGTGAACGACTGGGTGCTGCGAAATACCTTGGAGTCCGAATCCCGCCCGGCGATCGAATGGCGCGTGCGCAACTCGTCCCAGATGAAGGACTGGTCGATGCGCAACTGAGCGAACGGGCTCAGGGTGAACTTGAGCTTGAACAGGCGTTCGTCGGCCAGGAACGGGTCCAGCCCCGGCGCCGGCAGATGGTTGACGGTCTCGCGCTGGGTGTAGCTGACTTCCCCGCCCAGCCACTTGAACCATTCGCTGCTGACGCCGAGCTTGAAGCCGTCCATGTAGAAATCGCGGCCGCCGAAGTACTCGTAGCCGCGAATCAGATTGCCCTCGATCTTGGTCAGGCGCAGTCCGTTGACGACGAAGCCCGGCTCCATGCTCCAGTCCTGGGTGTCGCCCTTCTGGTCCCAGGTGCGGTAGGCGGTCAGAGTCGGGCCCATGTTGACCAGCCACGGCGCATCGGGGAACTGCTTGAGATAACCCGACTTCTGGTACAGCTGCTTGATGCCCACGCGCGGCACGAAGCCGAGCTCGGCTTCGAAATCGTCGGAGATGTCGATGTACTGGCCGTCGAACGTGAAGTCGCGGCCGCCGCGGATCGCCTGCGCGAACAGCAGGTCGCCGTCGCGGCGGAAGTCGCCTTCCTCGCGCGATTTGCTCTTGATCGCCTGGGCGTTGAGCAGCCAGTTGTCGTTGAGCTTCATGCGCGAGTCCAGGCCGAACACGCGGTTGTACTGGTCGCCGACGCTGCGGTCGGAGGCGAGGAAGCCGACGTTGGACTGCTCGCCGACGTCGCGCTGCAGGCGGGCCACGCCGATCTTGCCGGTCTTGCCGTAATCCTTGCCCGACAGCAGCAGGCCGGCGGATTCGTCGTCCATCAGCAGTCCGCCCAGGGCCCAGCGGCCGAGCCGGCCGGTGACGCGGGCGCCGTACTGCGGATTGACCACCCGGCGCGAGTAGAACAACGACACCGGCAGGCCGAAGATGCCGCTATTCTCGAGGAAGAACGGCCGCTTCTCGACGAAGCTCTGCTCGAAGCGCTCGTTGACGATGACCTGCGGCTCGTCGGTTTCGACCTCGCTGAAGTCGGGATTGACGGTCAGGTCGACCGCGATCGAGTCCTTGACCACGAACTTGGCGTCGACGCCGACCTCGCTGCGGCGATGGCCGCGCATCGACGGCTTGCCGGCCGAATCCACGCCCAGGGTCTCGGCGTCGCGGTAGGTGACGTGCGGGATCAGCTGGATATTGCGGCTGGGCTGGATTTCGTCCTCGATGCGCGCGGCGGCGAACTGCTGGACGAAGCCCTCCTTGCGCTCGGTGATGTAGGGCCAGTACACGAACTCGTTGGTGCGCGGAATGATGCGGTTGATCGCGATGCCCCAGTTCTGCATGTCGCCGCGTTCGAAGCGCAGGCTCTTGAACGGGATCTGCATCACCGCGACGTAGCCGTCGTCGGTCAGTCGCCCGTCGGACACCCACTGGGTATCGAAGTTGAAGTCGTAGCCCAGCCCTTCGGTGTAGCGGCTGTCCATCTGCGCGCCGTAGGGGTTCACCGTGAACACGAAGGCGCGCTGCTTGTCGCGGTAGGTGTCGAGCATCAGCTGCACGCCGTCGTCGCCGAACACCGCGTCGCGGCGGGCGATGCGCGCGCGCACCTGCTTGGGATCGTCCTTGCATACGAACACCACGTACAGGTGATGATCGTCGTAGGACAAATAGGCGCGGGTCTCCAGCGACGAAGGCACGCCGTCGCCGGGCTTGTTCTGGCGGAAATCCTTGACCTCCACGCCAGCGTCGGCCGGCACGCCGCCGATGTAGTCCTGCAGACGCGGTGCGTGCTCGGCGCGAGGGATGTTCAGCACATCGTCGGCCAGCGCCGGGAACGCGCTGCCGAGCAGCGCCAACAGGGTGGTGCACAAAGTAACGCGACGCATCAGTGTTCCGCCTTAATCGTCAGAGGAGTCGGGAAATTCCGGACATCGCCGTCCATGGCGGCGGAGACCGGTGGTCGGGAATCGTCGGCGCGCCAGAAAAGCGCGCTGGGCGAGCGCAGGCCGGGACGGCGCAGCACCGTCCACAGGCACAGGCCGATCGCGATCGCCTGCACCGCGGTGGCCAGCAGGATGCGCGCAGGCACCTCCGGCAGCGGCAGGCCGCCGACCGGCAACACCGCATTGCAGGCCAGCCAAGCCACGGCGAGCAGCGCGACGCTGCGTAGGTTGGGCATGCAGCCCGCGGCGATCAGGCTCCACAGCCAGATCGGCGCGAACAAACCGCTGTGGTCGGGCACGAAGGGGCTGCGGAATACCGCCAGCCCGAGCAGAGCGATCCAAACCGCAGCGCGCTCCAGCCGCGACATCGCGTCGTGGCGCAGGCCCGCGACGATCGCCATTACGATCGCGGCGCCGGTCCAGATCCAGGCCACCGCCCCCATCGTCGCCCGGTCCAGGCCATCGACACCGAGGATCTTGGCCTTCAGCACCAGGCCCGGCACCGACTGATTGATCGCGCTGACCCACTCCAGGCCTTCGATCTCGAGGAAGGCCCACGCCTCGCCGTTGGCGATGCGCGGGGCCTGGTAGTGCAGGAAGGCTTCGAACGGCTGCTGCCCTAGCCACAGATAGGCGACGACGGTGTACAGCGCGGCGAAGGCGCAGGTCCAGGCCGCCGCGGCCCACCGCCGGCGCGCCAGCAGGTACACGCCGAGCAAGCCCGGGAACAGTTTGAACGCGGCGAAGCCGAGCAACGCGCCGCCGCTGATGTTGCGCCCGCGTTCGAACTGGATCATCGCCAGCACCGACAAGGCGATCGCCGCGAGCTGAAAGTTGCCGACCTGCAGGGTCACCACCACCGCGCTCGACACCATCACCGCGGGGATCAACAACCAAGCGCGGCGACCGGCGCCGCCGCCGATCCAGCGCGCCGCCGCCCACAGGCCTGCCAGCACGATCGCCCCTTCGAGCGCGAACCAGATCGCACGCAGCGAATAGAAATCGCCGCCCAGGGCCAGGCCCAGCCGCGGCAGCAGCAGGAACTGCGGCAGGTACAGGAATTCGTCGAGCTTGAAGCGGCCCATCGAGCCGCTGTAGAGCATCGGGTCGTACAGATTCGCCGCGCTCTCGCGCGACAGCTCGGCCGCCTGCCAATAACCGGAGTAGCAACTGTGGCCGATGTAGAACGGATCGAACCAGAACGCCGAAAACTGTGCCTGCTCGGCGTCGGCCAGGTACAGCGCGACGCCGCTCAGGCGCAGCACCGCCAACACCGCGATCGCGGCCAGCAATAGCGCGGCCAGCGGCCGGCGCGCGAATGCCGTGTCCCATTGCCGCGGCAGGCGCCGCGCCAACGGCGCGCCGGCCGCGGCGAGCGCAAGCACGGCCACTGCCAAGGCCAGGGCGGGACGCAGGCCGAACCCGGCCAATCCCGTGGCGAGCATGGGCGCGGCCAGGCCCAGAGCGATCGCCGCGATCGCCCAGCGGCCGGCGCCCGGCGACCGTGAATCGGTACGTGTTTGCATCGACGAACTCCTTATCTTCCCGGTCCCCGCCGGGTCGCTGCAGCGGCGCCCCCGCGCCGCTGCGGTGTGTCCTGGTGCCGCTCGCGCGGCGCTTCGATCAGTTCTTGCCCACTCCGTCGACCTTGCCGGAGAAGAAATAGCGGTGCAGCTCGTTGAAATCGTCGAATTCGACGTCGCAGCCGGTGGAAGCGCCGTCGCGGCCGCGATCCACCCGCAGCAGCGTGCCCAAGCCGAAGTTGCGCGCGCCGGCGACGTCGTTGACCGGGTGGTCGCCGATCATCCATATCCGGCTCGGGTCCAGCCCGAGCTTGTCGATCGCCAGGCGGAACGGCGCCGCTTCCGGCTTGTCGGCACCGGCTTCCTCGGAGGTGACGACGTAGTCGAAGCAATCGTCCAGGCCGAAGTAGATGATCTTGCGGAACTGAATCTGCGAGGTCAGGTCGGTGATGATCGCCGTGCCTATGCCGTTGCGGCGCAACGCGAGCAGGAAGTCACGCACGCCCGGGAACAGCTCGCAATGCGAAAGGAAGGTGCGCCAGTAGGTCTGCTCGAGATCCAGGGTGATCACCAGCTGGGTCTTGCGCCCGAGGATCTCGATGCCGCGCTGGAAGTAAAGCAAGCGACTGTGCGAGCTGGCGGTCTTGCCGAGTTGGCGCTTGACCTCCTCGCGGGCGCGCGCGAACGCGTCGCGCACCTCCTCCTGGCCGACCCCGAGCAGGCGCACCGCCTTGCGCTCGGTGGCCGCCAACGCCTGCGCATGCGGATGCTCGTAGGCGTACAGGGTGTTGTCGGTATCGAAGATGATCGCCTGCGGCGCGCGCATCACCTTTTGCGAATTGTGGATTCTCAGGCTCATCGTATCCGGCTCTTCAACGATTCCTCGATCTGGATCAGCACCAGCAATTGCATGATCCCACTCATGCCGTCCTCCCAGCGCGGCTGGATGTCCAGCATTTCCTCCAGGCCCGGCACCAACGCGCGCGCGGCCATGGCGATGTCTTCGGCGGCGACGTCGCCCTCGATGCTCATTTCGACCTCGCCGCCGTCCTCGGCGGTCTGCACGTCCAGGTGCAGGCCGCAGATGCCGATCAGGATCCGCGCCATGCGCTCGTGCGAGGTGCCGTTGCGGATCAGCGCGACCAGCTTCAATCGCACCTGGTCCGGCGACGGCGCGGATTCCAGTTGCTGCGCGTTGACCGGCATCAGCCGCAGCACCAGTCCGGCGGCGGCGCGCTGCGGGTGGATGTGCTGGCGCGAATCCAGCATGCGCCGCTCGATCGAGTTCAGCACCTGCTGCAGGGCATGGCCGCGCTGGCCGACATCGCGGTGGATCTTCCAGGCCCGGCGCAGGTCTTCGTCGATGTCGAGGAAGATCGCCACGTCGAAGCGTTCGCGCAAGCGCTGCATGTGCAGCGCATGCAGACCCGAAGCGATCACGACGTCGTTCTTGTCGATCCGGGTCGGCGCGGTGAAGCGGCCGGCGCCGTGGTCGTAGTGGCGGCACAGGATCGGCTTGCCGTCCATCAACGCGAGCACGTCGTTGTTGAAGCGCTGCAGGTCGTTGGCGCGCGGGTCCAGGTGGGTCAGGCCCTTCCACATCGGTTCGAAGCGGTCCCAGACGTGATAGTCGTCGCCGGACACGTGCACCACCGAGTGTTCGCCGAAGATTCCGGCCAGGGCGCGGCTGAGGGTGTCCTTGCCCGAACCCGAGTCGCCGGCGATGCCGAGCGTGACCGGCTTCTGCGCGATCCGGTAGTAGTCGTTGCGGGCGATGCGCTCGCGCAGCATCTGCACCAGCAGCACCAAGCCGGCCGCGACCAGGCCGGTGTAGGCCAGCGAATGAAGATGAGGGCTGATGCGCCCGGCCACAGCGGCGATCGCCGGCGCGGGATCCCAGCCCAGCCAGGGCGCGGAGGCGCCGCTGGAGTCGATCAGGTGCATGCCGATCAGCAACAGGGAGAACGCCGCGGTCAACACTCGCGCACTGCGGTCGCTGCGCAACTGGTGCGCGACCAGGAACGGCACCAGCCACAGGTACCAGCCCGGCGGCGCCGGCGTCGCCAGCACCACCAGGAAGAACGACAGCCCGGTCGCGGCGACCAGCAAGTCGAAGTTGATCCGCCGCAGCCGCCACAGGCCGTAGGCCGCCAGCAGGTACAGCAGCGGCGTCAGGTACAGGCGCAGGTCCTGGCCCAGCGGCAAGGCCAGGTCGAATACGCGCAGCGATTCCGGCGTACCCAGCACCATGCGCACAAAACCGGACGACCCCAGCCAGGGCAGCAACAGCACCGCTGCGGTGGCGACGGCGGCGAGCGCGAACGGCCGCAGCAGGCTGCGCAGGCGTTTGTTGCGCCACAGGTAGATGGCGAAGAACGGCGCCGCCAACAACATGCTGAGCTTGGCCGCCACCGCCAGCGCCAGGGCCGCACCGCTGGCGCCGGCGCGGTAGCGGCGCAACTGCAGCAACGACCCCAGCAACAGCGCGATCGGCACGATGTCGGTCTGGCCGTTCCAGTACGTCACGTACAGCACGATCGGCGACCACCAGTACAGCCACAGCAGTTGCCGCGGCCGCTCCGGCCACAGCCGCGCCAGCAACGCCAGCGCGCACAGGTCGGCGCCGAGCAGGCCGAGCCGGAACCCCAGGCCGCTGGCATAGGCCGAGCCCAGCGCCGCATCGGCCAGCAGGCCCAGCGCAGTGCCGGGCATGTGGGCCAGCAGCATCACCGGTCCGTAGGGGTAGGCCATCGCCTCGCCGCCGTCGGCGAGAAACGCCGACCACGGGTCCCAGGCCGGTTGCAGCAGCGCGTGGCGCACGAACGGCACGAACCAGGCCTGCTGGATCTGCGGCACCAGCAAGGCCGCCAGCGCCAGCTTGAACGCCAGCCCCCATCGGAACACCGGGTCGTGCCAGATCCGCTGCGCGCTCATCGCCAAAGATCCGGTTCCTTGGTGCAGACCGCATCGGCGACGATGCCTTCGCGCGCCAGCAGGGTGCGCAGCGCCGGGATCTCGCTCGCCGCTTCGCGCCCCTGCAGTTCCGGCGACACCAGGCACAGGCGCAGGCCGGCTTCGCGCAAGCGCCGCGCTTGTGCGCCGTCGAGCGGGAAGCGGCTGAAGCAGTCGACCCAGACCCAGTCGATGCGTCCGGCCAGACTCAGCGCGGTATCGATCGACTCGAACTCCGATACCCGCACCGCGCAGCGGCGCTCGCCGTTGCGTGCGGTGCGGATCAGGAACGGGAACGACTGATCGAGAAAGAAGTAGTCCTCGATGCCGTGCGCGCGCATCAGCGCGATCAGCCGCTCCTCCAGTCCTTCCTCCTTCACGTTGAGAATCAGCAGCCGATGGCGGTAGCCGGCCAGCCAGTCCTGGAAGCGCTCGCCCTCGACGAAGGCGTCGTGATGCACGATCAGCTCATCGCCGCGGCTGCGCAGGTCCAGCTCGACGCCGAGCTCGGGCGCGGTCGCGCGCAGCTCGGCCAGAGTATTGCGGCGGTGGCGCACCAGGATCATGCGTTCGCCGCCTTGCGCAACACGATCGAGCGGCCCATCGCGAACACCGACGGCAGCAGCCCGACCAGCAGGCGGTCCGCGGCGTCGATGGCCTTGAGCGCGAACTCCGGCAGCTCGACGGTCTTGGCCTGCACCACCACGCCGCCGGAGACCAGGAACACGAAACACTCGTTGAGCTCGTTGCGCTCGATCGTCAGGCCCGGCAGTCGGCGGCGGAACTCGGCCTCGTCGCGGAACAGCAGCTGTGGGATCGCGCAGTTCGCCGACCAGGGGTCGCGCGGGTCGTTGGCCACCACGTCCGGGTCGAACACGTCGACGTCGTAGGACCAGCCCTCGTGGCGCATCGCCCGCAGCGCCAGGCGCAACAGGAAGCAGGTATTGAGCTCCTGGATCAGGATCAGCCCGCCCGGCGCCAGCTTGCGCTGGATACCCTCGAAAAAGCGCACCGGGTTGGGCAGGTGATGAATCATGTGGCTGAACACCGCTACGTCGATGGAGCCGTCGGCCTGCGGCGGGTCCATCGCGTCGGCGACGTCGTCGACCCACGGCCGCGGCTCGACGTCGGTCAGGCGGAAGTTGTCGTGGCGGATGAATTCCTTGCTCAGCCCCGAACCGGCGCCGAACTCGACCACCCGCTGCCCCGGCTGGATGTAGGCGTTCATCCACTCGTAGCGCTTGCGCAGCAGGAATTCGAGGTTGCGCGGCCGATGCTTGAGGAAGAACTCGCGCGCGCGGCCGACATCGCCCTCGTTGGCGAAGCGGTTTTCTTCGTGGGTCGGGAAATAGGTGCTCGGCAGGAACATGGCGGTATCCGATAGCGAGAGGGTCAGCGCGCGCCGAGTCCGCGGCGCAAGCGCCAGCTGAAGTCGACGGTGCGGCGGATGAAGCGCAGCTTGGCGCGCCAGTCGACGTTCCAGTGCGAGCGGCCGTGCGCGCGCGGGCCGAACCGTACCGGGAAGCGACGCACGTCCAGGCCGCACCGCCGCGCCTGGTGGTAGGCGTACAGATCCAGGGCGAAGTCGTGCGGCGGATCGTTCCAGCGCCGGAAGAAGTCGCGTGGGAACAGGGTCGGCTGGGCGTTGATGTCCCACATCGGCCGGCCGAGCAGCACGGTCTCGAACAGCGACATGCCGACGGTGAAGATCGCATCGCCCGCCGGCCGACCGTAACGACGGCCTTTGACGAAACACGCTTCGGCACCGGACGCGAACAATTCCAGCCCACGCAGGGCGTCGACCGGATCGGTCTGCAGATCGGCATGAGTCCAGCCCAGCAGTTCGCCCTGCGCAGCCTCCAGTCCGGCGAGGATGCCGTAGCCATAGCCCTGATTGCGCTCGACCCGCAGGCTGCGAATGCGCGCCTGCCCGTCCAGCAGGGCCGCCAACACCGCCGGCGAGTCGTCGGTCGATCCGTTGTCGACCAGGATCACTTCGCTGCGCTCGTCGAGAAAACTCTCGCGCAGGCGCTGCACCAGCAAGGGCAGGTTGGCCGATTCGTTGTAGCAGGGAATCACCAGCGACAAGCGCGGGCGCGCCACAGCGACGCCGGCGACCGGGTCATGCCCGGAGCGCGCCGGGGTCGCGGCGGGCGGAGGCGCGTCGCCGGCGAAGGCGAACCATTTCATGCCGGCGAAGGTCGTCGCGGTAGACACACAGGTAGCGATCGCGAACGACACCGCGATGCCGACCTCGCCCCGGCCCAGCCAGGCCAGCATCAGCGCGTTGACGCCGACGTGGGCGCCCAGCGCGGTGGCGTAGACAAGCACGAACCGCAACACCTCGCCGCGCCGCATCGGGACGGCCAGATTGAAGGTGAACAAGCGATTGGCGAAGAAGCTGAATACCGTGCCAGCGACGAAGCCCAGCGCCAGCGCCGGGTGCGGCGAAGCGCCGGACAGCATCAGCCCGCGGTAGATCGAGAAAGTGATCGCCGCGGACGTTCCGCCGACCAACACGAAGCGCAGCAGTTCGCCGCGCAGGCGCCCGAACCCGGCGGCGGCGGTCGCGTTCACCACGAGGCGCGCTCCGGCCGGCGCATGCGATAGCGATTTTCCAGCCCGGCGCGCGCATGCTCGGCCACGCGAGGGTCGCGCTCCAGCCGATACGGATGCGTCGGCCATTTGTGGAAGCAGGACTGCCAGTACTCGTACGTGCGCAGGTCGTCCGGCGTGCCCCAGCACAGGTAGTGCGACACTTCGAACACGCGGCACGACAGCCCCATCGCGATCGCATCGTTGATGCACTCGTCGATGTAGAACTCGCCGTTCACGCGTCCGTCGCGGGCGATCATGGCCTCGGCCGCGGCGACGAAATCGCCGGCGCGGCGGAAACTGAAAGTGCCGAGCACGATCGGATCGCGCGCCGGGTCGGCCAGCGGCTTTTTGACCGAGACGGCCTTTACCCGGCCCTCGGCCTCGTCGACCCAGCCGTAGTGCTGAGGTCGCCGGGCCGCACCGGGATAGCCGCGCGCGACCCAGACCAGCACGTCGGCGCCGCCGTCTCCGCCGAGCAGACCGGCCAGCGCCTGCGGATCGAACAATGCGCCGTTGTCGCAGGCGCCGATCGTCAGCGGCTGCTGCGGATCGATGCCGTCCAAGCCCTGCAGGCAGGTGCGCGCCTGGCCGTCGGTGACCTGCTCCAGGTCGACCAGGGCGCAATCGGGAAAGCGCTCGCGCAGCGTCTGCGCCACCCGTTCGCGCCCGGGCAGGTCGCGGCGCTGGACGAACACGCGCCGCCCCGGCTCGGGCAGGTCGCGCGCCGCCTGCACCACCATCGGCTCGCCGGAGACCTCGATCAGCGGCTTGGGCTCGTCGTAGCCCGCTTGGGCGAAGCGCGAGCCCAAGCCGGCCATCGGCACCATTACCGCCCCGCGCTGGCGCGGTGGCGGCTCGCGTGCGGGATCGCCCAGACGGCGGAACGCGTCCGACCAATAGCGATACTCCTCCAGGTCCTGCGGCGTGCCCCACTGCATGAAGTGGTTGAGCTCGTACACGGCGATGCGCCGGCCGTCCTCGAGCAGGGGCTTGTAGGCCAGGCTGACGTAGCGCTCGCCGCCCAGTTCCAGGTCCGGCCGCGCCATGGTGCGCTCGAACGCATCGCGCATCAGCGCTCCGGAAGCGAAGTAATAGCTGCCGCTGGAAGCGAACTCGCTCTGCGGCCGGTCGGTGTACGGGCGTTTTTCCTGGATATCCAGCACCCGCCCGCGTTCGCTGCGCACATAGGCGTAGTTGGTCGACCCCATCATGTGCGGATGGAAGCCGGTGTAGCACGGGATCGCGCCGTCGCAACCGCTGGCGGCGACGAAGTCCTTGAAATCGGCGTAGTCCCAGCTGCAGGAGAAGTCGCAGTAGTTGACCAGGGTCGGCGGGGCCGGATCGATCGCATCGATCGCCTGCAGCACCGCATTGACCGGCCCCAGCTTGTGCGGCGCGATGGCGACGATGCGGCCGCTGGGACAATGCTCCTGCAGGATCTCGGCCATCCGGTACGCCGGTTCGCCGAGATGGTCGCGGTTGCACACGAACACGAACTCGGTCTCGCCCGGAAACAGATCGACGACATGGGCGATGATCGGCTTGCCGTCGACTTCGATCAGCGGCTTGGGCACGCGGTAGCCGGCGCGGCGAAAGCGCTCTCCGAATCCCGACATGGGTACGACGATTTGCATGCTGTCCTTCCGTGGAGAGTTCGTTGCGATCGGTCCGTTCAGTTCATCGAACGCGCCAAAGCGCGTCGGTAGGCCTCGGCATCCCAGTCGACCAGCGCGGCGACCTCGTCCGCATCCAGCCGCGCCAGCGGTTCGTCGCCGTTCAGGCGCAAGGCCAGCAACGCCAGGCAATGCAGCATCGCCTGCGCCCCGGTCGACGATTCTGGCGCGACCAGCACGCCGGCGTCTTCGACCAGCGCGAACGCCGGCATCGCGCCGCATTCGCGCAAACAGCGCTCGACCGCCTGCGACAAACGTTCGCCGGCGCCGACCACGGCCGCGCGGGCGCCGAGAAACACCGCGTGATCGGGATACAACACGCCGTCCGCGGCGATGCGGCGGGCGATCGCATCGGTCGCCAGCGCATGCGCCAGCGGTTCCGACGGCGGCTGCCAGGCCAGATCATTGGCAGCGCGCAGTCGCTCAGGCTGCGATGGCGGCGCAAGGCGTTGCGCCCGCAGCAGCCGGCGCTCCACCGCCTCCAGCCGCGCGGCGACCTGCGCGCAATCCTCGCCGCCGACCACCAGGCCGTGGTTGGCCAACACCAGCACGTCCGGCACGTCGGGCGCGCGCGCGTCGATGGCAGCGGCGACAGCGCGCGTCAAGGGATGTCCGGGCCGGCGATACGGCACCCACGCCCAATTCAGGTCGGTTAACAGCGACCGCATGCGTTCCTGTGCATCTTTGCGCACCGCCCAGGCCAGCGCATTCACCGAATGCACGTGGGCGACCACACGATGCGGCAGCAGCGCATGCAGCGAGGTTTCGATCGACGGCCGCAACGGCAGACCGCGCGCGATATCGACGATGCGCGCTTCGGCATCGTCGTGCCGCAACGCAGCACGCACTTGCGACAAAGGCAGGCGCACGAACAGCTCGCGCTCGCGCGCATGCGCGAGCCAAGTGCCGGACGCCTTCACCCACAAGTCGTCGCCGCGCTTGAGCGAGGTATTGCCGCCGCCCCCCTGAACAAGCAAAGGCTCTGCGCCAATCCGCGCCGAAAACGCGATTAGATCGGTTAAAAACTCTGCATTGGCCACGGCGTTCACCCTGCGGGCGATGTGCCCGCGTGGTGTCTTTCGTGGTGCCAGAACTGCCATTCCATGCATTGCCCCCCGGCTGTGAAACTCCTGGAAACTCCCTCTACGCAGCGGAATTCGAGAACCGGACATCCCGTCCGGCGGATACATCGCTGCGTTGGCCCGTCTTCACGTCGATCTCCCCGCCAGGCACTGGACGACCCGGCAATCGATGTGGTCCGCTTTGCGCCCGGATCCCGTTATGTGGATAGGATAGAGATCAGGGGGCACCGCCGACGGCATGCCAAGGATGCAAGCGACTGGGGGTCGCGCGCAACTGCATCTCAAGGTTTGCGAGCGCTGGATGCCATAAGGGAGCCGACGGGACTGGTCGGCCGAATGGAGTCGTCACAAGGAAGGGGTTGATGAACGAGATCGATGACCGCATCGCGGGGCTGTCCCCGGCGAAGCGAGAGCTATTGCGCCAGATCGCCGCCCGCCAGCGCGCCGGCCAGAACAGGATCACCGCACGCAGCAGGCCCGAGCGCATACCGCTCAGCTTCGGCCAGCGTCGGCTGTGGTGGCTGGACCAATTCAGTCCCGGCTTGACCGCCTACAACCTGCCGGTTGCGTTGTGGCTGCACGGCGAACTCGATGCGCAGGCCTTGCGTGCATCGTTGCAAGCCTTGCTCGATCGCCATGAAGTGCTGCGTACGGTGTATCGCACTCACGACGGCGATCCGTACCAGCGCATCCTCGAGCGTATCGCGCTACCGTGGCGCGACAGTTCGGTCGCGCACGTCGATGAACAAGGCCGACAGGCAGCGGCGTTGCGGATCGCGCGCGAGGAGATCGGCCAATCCTTCGACCTCGCCGGCGACGCGATGCTGCGTGCGCACCTGGTCGAACTCGCGCCGCAATCGCATCTGCTGGTGCTGACCTTTCACCACATCGCCATCGACGGCTGGTCGATCGGCCGACTGCTGGACGAACTGCAACTGCTGTACAACGCACGCCGCGAAGGCCGCGACGCCGCGCTGGAGCCGCTGGAGCTGCAACTGGCCGACATCGCCCTGTGGCAGAACGAAACCTTCGGCGGCGACGGACTGCAAGGCCAGCTCGACTACTGGCAACAGCGCCTGACCGGCGCGGCCACGTCGCTGGACCTGCCCGCCGATCGCCCGCGCCCGGCCGCGCAGAGCTTCCGCGGTGCGCTGCACCGGCGACACATTCCCGACGCGATCAACCAGCGCGTCGAGCGTTTCGCCCGCGAGCGCAAGGCCACCGTGTCGATGGTCTACATGGCCGCGTACCAGGCGCTGCTGTCGCGCTACACCGGCCAGGACGACATCACCGTGGCGATGGGCGTGGCCGGCCGGCAGCGGGTCGAGCTCGAACCGGTGGTCGGTTTCTTCGTCAACACCCTCGCGCTGCGCACGCGGCTGGACGGCGAGCCCAGCTTCGCCGAACTGGTCGACCGCGTCGGCGACGGCATGCTCGGCGCGATGGACAACGCCGACGCGCCGTTGGACCGCGTGCTGGAACTGCTGCGCCTGCCGCGATCGAGCAGCCACACGCCGTTCGCGCAAGCGATGTACTTCTTCCAGAATTATCCCGAGCACCCGATCGAACTCAGCGGCCTGCGCACCGATCCGGTGCACACCGTCGAGCTGATGCCGGGCACCGCGCAGGGCGACCTGAGCCTGTTCGTGACCCAGGACGCGCGCCGTGAACTGGTGTTCGAATACAGCACCGACCTGTTCGACGCGCCGCGCATCGAGCGACTGACCGATCACTTGCTGAATCTGCTCGATCACGCGCTGGAGGCGCCGCAAACGCCGGTGCACGCGCTGCGCCTGATCGGCGCCGAGGAACGCGAGGAACTGGCGCGCTGGAACGACACCGGGCGCGAACTGCCGGCCGATCCGACGCTGGCCGCGCTGGTGCAAGCACAGGTGGAGCGTTCGCCGGATGCGGTCGCGCTGCGCTTCGGCGCGCGCGAACTGAGCTACCGCGAACTCGACCGACGCGCCAACGCGCTCGCCCACGAACTGCGCGCGGCCGGTGTCGTCGCCGGTTCGCTGGTCGGGCTGTACGTCGACCGCACGCCGGAAATGCTCATCGGCCTGCTCGGCATTCTCAAGGCCGGCGGCGCCTACGTGCCGCTGGACCCGACCTATCCGGCCGATCGCCTGAGCTACATGCTCGAAACCTCGGCCGCGCGGGTGCTGGTGACCCAGCGCGAGCTCGCCGCGACGCCGCCGGGCGGAGTAGAAACCGTGGTGCTGGCCGATGCGGATGCGGCGCTCGACGAACGCGCCGAGCGCGCGCCGGCCGACGGCGCGTCGCCGCAGGACCTGGCCTATGTGATCTTCACTTCCGGTTCGACCGGCAAGCCCAAGGGCGTGGAGATCCGCAATCGGTCCGCGGTCAACCTGCTGCGCTCGGTCGCCCGCGAACCGGGCCTGGCCGCCGGCCAGACGCTGTGCGCGATCAGCACGCTGTCGTTCGACATCGCTCTGTTCGAGCTGGTGCTGCCGCTGACTGTCGGCGCGACCATCGTGCTGGTCGACCGCGACACCGCGCGCGACGGCCTCGGCCTGCGCCGCCTGATCGAAGCCGCGCAGTTGGACGTGATGCAGGCGACGCCGGCGACCTGGCGCATGCTGCTGGAAGTGGGTTGGCGCGGCAACGCCGAGCTGAAGATCATCTCCACCGGCGAAGCGCTGCCGCGCGAGCTGGCCGATCGTCTGCTGCCGTGCTGCGGCGAGCTGTGGAATCTTTACGGGCCGACCGAAACCACGGTGTACTCGGCGCTGTGCCGGGTGTTCCCGGGCGAGGGGCCGATCCTGGTCGGCAGGCCGGTCGACAACACCCAGATCCATATCGTCGACGCGCGCATGAACCTGCAACCGGTCGGCGTGCCGGGCGAACTGCTGATCGGCGGCGACGGTCTCGCCGCAGGCTATCGCGGCCGACCCGACCTGACCGAAGAGAAGTTCATCGCCGATCCGTTCTCGTCGGTCCCCGGCGCGCGCCTGTACCGTACCGGCGACCTGGCGCTGTGGCGGCGCGACGGCACGATCGAGGTGATCGGCCGCATCGATCATCAGATCAAGCTGCGCGGCTTCCGCATCGAACTGGGCGAAATCGAGTCGGTGCTGGCCCAGCGCGCCGATGTCAGCCAGGCCGTAGTCCACTGTCGCGAAGACCGCCCCGGCGACAAGCGCCTGGTCGCCTATGTCACCGCCGACGGCACCGCGCCGACGCCCGACGCACTGCGCGATCACCTCAAAGCCGCCCTGCCCGACTACATGGTGCCGAGCGCGTTCGTGATCCTGGAGCAGTTCCCGCTGACGCCGAACGGCAAGGTCGACCGGCGCGCGCTGCCGATGCCGGAAGACGTCGCCAGCAACGACGACGACGCCGGCGGCGAGCCGCGCACGCCCGAGGAGCAGACCCTGGTCGAGTTGTGGCAGCAGTTGCTCAACGTGCGCCGGGTGCGGGTCCGCGACAACTTCTTCGACCTCGGCGGACATTCGCTGTTGGCTACCCGGCTGCTGGCGCGCATCGACCAGAGCTTCGGCGTCGAGTTGCCGTTGCGCACGCTGTTCGAGGCGCCGACACTGGAGCAGTTGGCGGCGCGCGTGGCCGTGGCGCGCGACGATTTCGCCGACGAGGACCTCGATGCCCTGCTCGCCAGCCTGGAAGGGCTCAGCGACGAGGAAGCCGCTGCGCAACTGGATGGCGGAGCGCGGTCGTGAACGAGCTCGACCCTCGCCTGGCGGCCCTATCGCCGGAAAAGCGCGCGCTGCTGCTGCAGCTCGGCCGGCGCCAGGCCGCCGCGCGCAACGCGCTGGTTCGCCGCGAGCGGCCGGCGCGGCTGCCGCTGTCGTTCGCCCAGCAGCGGCTGTGGATCCTCGATCAGTTCGAACCCGGTTCGCCGGTGTACAACGTGCCGATGAGCCTGTGGGTCGAGGGCCGCCTCGACCAGGCGGCGCTGCAGCGCGCGCTCGACGAGATCGTGCGCCGCCACGAAAGCCTGCGCACAGTGATCCAGGCCGACAGCGAGGGTCCTTGCCAGCAGGTGCTGGATCCTGCGCCGGTACCGCTGGCGCAGGAGGATCTGCGCGGGCTGCCGGCATCGGCGCGCGAGGCGGCCGCGTTCGAACGCGGCCGCGCCGAGGCCGCGCGGCCCTTCGATCTGGCGCGGGGCCCGATGTTCCGGGCGACGCTGATCCAGGTCGAAGATCAGCGCCGCCTGTTGGTGCTCAACGCCCACCACATCGTCGTCGACGGCTGGTCGCTGGGCATCCTGCTCGACGAGTTGCAGCAGCTGTACGCGGCTTATGCGCAGAACGCGGCCTCGCCGTTGCCCGAGCCGGCCTTGCAGTACGCCGACTACGCGCTGTGGCAGCGCGAGGAGTCCGAGCGCGGCAAGCTGCAGCCGCAACTCGACTATTGGACCCAGCGCCTGGCCGGCCGCCTGCCCGTGTTGGAGCTGCCCGGCGACCGTCCGCGGCCGGCGCGCCAGGATTACGCCGGCGCGGCCTTGCGCGAAACGGTCCCCGCCGGGCTTTACGAGCAGGTCAAGCAGCTTGCCCGCGAGCACGGCGCGACGCCGTTCATGGTCGTACTGGCCGCGTTCCAGACCCTGCTGATGCGCTACAGCGGCCAAACCGACCAGATCTGCGGCGTCGGCCTGGCCAACCGCGGCCGGCCGGAGCTGGAGCCGATGATCGGCTTCTTCATCAACACCCTGGCGATGCGCCACGACCTGTCCGGCGATCCGAGCTTCGCCGAGCTGCTCGCGCGGGTGAAGGACGGCACGATCGGCGCGTTCTCGCATCAGGACCTGCCGATCGAGCGCCTGATCGAGAGCCTCGACCTCGACCGCGCGCTCAGCCATACACCGCTGTTCCAGGTCATGCTGTTCTTCCAGAACTTCCCCGCCGGGGCCGCGCCGACCGCGGAGCTGGAACTGCGCTCGGTCAGCTTCGACGCAGTCAATCAGGGCACCGCGCGCACCGATCTGTCGCTGTTCGCGAGCGAGGACGCCGGCGAGCTGCGCTTGTTCTTCGAATACGCCAGCGCGCTGTTCGATCACGCCACCATCGCCGCGTTCGCGCGGCATTTCGTGCAGCTATTGCGTTCGGCGGTGGCCGAACCGCAGCGCCGGATCGGCGAGCTGGAGATTCTCGACGCCGACGAACGCGAGCGGCTGCTGTACGCCAACAACGACACCGCGCTGGACTTGCCGCAGCAGGCGCTGCACACCGCGTTCGAAGCCCAGGCCGCGCAGCGGCCGCAGGCGATCGCGGTCGAGCAGGGCGACATCCGCTTGAGCTATGCCCAGCTCGACGCCCAGGCCGATGCGGTCGCGCGCGCCCTGGCCGCGCGCGGCATCGGCCGCGGCGACCTGGTCGGGCTGCTGGTCGAACGCACCCCGCGCATGCTCGCGGCGCTGCTCGGCACGCTCAAAGCCGGCGCCGCCTACGTGCCGATGGACCCCGCCTACCCGGCGGAGCGGCTGGGCTTCATGCTCGAAGACGCGGCGATGCGGACGGTGCTGGGCGAACGCGAGCTGCTCGCCCGGCTGCCGTCCGCGCAGGCGACGCTGGCGCTGGAAGACGCGCTCGCCGCACCCGGCGAAGGCCGCCCGGCGGGCGCGCCGCAGGCCGACGACCTGGCTTACGTCATTTTCACCTCCGGCTCGACCGGGCGGCCCAAGGGCGTGCAGATTCCGCACCGTGCCGCGCTCAATTTCCTCGCCTCGGTCGCGCGCGAACCCGGCCTGGACCGCGGCGACGCGCTGTGCGCGGTGACCACCTTGTCGTTCGACATCGCCGTGCTCGAACTGCTGCTGCCGCTCAGTGTCGGCGCGCGCATCGTGCTCGCCGACCGCGAAACCGCCACCGATGGCCTGGCCCTGGCGCGACTTCTGGAAAGCTCGCGCAGCACGGTGATGCAGGCCACGCCGGCGACCTGGCGCATGCTGCTCGACGCCGGTTGGCGCGCGCCCGCCGGCCTGCGCCTGCTGTGCGGGGGCGAGGCGCTGCCGCGCGAACTCGCCGACCGCCTGCTCGCCGACGGCGCGCAGTTGTGGAATCTGTACGGGCCCACCGAAACCACGGTGTGGTCGGCACTGGAACGCGTGCGCTCCGACGGCGCGATCTGCGTCGGCCGGCCGATGGCCAACACCCAGATCTACGTCGTCGACCGCGCCCTGCGGCCGGTGCCGGCCGGCGTGCCCGGCGAGCTGTTGATCGGCGGCCTCGGCGTGGCCCGCGGCTATCTGGGCCGACCGCAGCTGACCGCGGAAAAGTTCGTACCCGATCCGTTCGGCGCGACCCCCGGCGCACGCCTGTACCGCACCGGCGACCTCGCCCGCTGGCGCCGCGACGGTCGCCTGGAAGTGCTTGGCCGTATCGATCACCAGATCAAGCTGCGCGGCTTCCGGATCGAACTGGGCGAAATCGAAGCGGTGTTGGCCGAACATCCCTCGGTGCACCAGGCCGTGGCGATCTGCCGCGAGGACCGCCCCGGCGACCAACGGCTGGTCGCCTATGCGGTCGCCCGGGCCGGCCAGCGCATCGACGTCGAAGCCTTGCGCGCGCTGGCCAAGCGCCGCCTGCCCGACTACATGCTGCCTTCCGCCTGGGTCGCGCTGGAGGCGATGCCTCTGACCCCGAACGGCAAGGTCGACCGTCGCGCGCTGCCGGCACCCGACGCCGCGGCCGAAGCCGCCGCGGGCGAGCGCTATGTCGCGCCGCGCAACGCCGAAGAAGAAACGCTGGCGGCGCTGTGGGCGGAGACCCTGGGACGCGAACGCGTCGGCATCGAAGACGACTTCTTCGCGCTCGGCGGCCATTCCCTGCTCGCCACCCGCTTGCTCAGCCGGATCAACCAAAGTTTCGCCGTCCAGGCGACGCTGCGCGCGCTGTTCGAGGCGCCGACGGTCGCCGGCTTTTCCGCATGGCTGAGCGAACATCGCATGAGCGGCCTCGACGCCGAGGACCTGGCCGGCATGCTCGATCGACTCGAAGGCCTGTCGGACGACGAAATCCAGGCCCTGCTCGCCGGCGCCGGCGCCTGATCCTCGGCATTCAAGGACGAATACCCGCATGACCGCAGTCACTCCTCCCGCCGACGCTCTGGCCGAACGCCTGTCGCGGCTGAGCCCGCAGCAGCGCGAGCTGCTGCAGCGCCAGCTCGCCGCGCGCAACGGCGCCGCGGCGCCGCGCGACGAAGCCATCCCGCGCCGCAGCGTCGCCGGCCAAGCGCTACCGTTGTCGGCCGCTCAGCAACGGATGTGGTTCTTCGAGCGCTTCCAGCCCGGCACCGGCGCCTATCACGTCTATGGACACTACCGCCTGCGCGGCGCGCTCGACGCCATGGCATTGCAGCGCGCGTTCGCGACCATCGTGCGCCGCCACGACGCCTTGCGCACCGGTTTCGACGAAGTGGCCGGCGAGCCGCGCCAGACCGTGGTCGCGCACGTCGATTTCGCGCTCGATCGCCACGACCTGACTGCGCTGCCGGAAGCGCAGCGCGAGGCCGAGATCCAGCGCCGTGTCGGCGCCGAAAGCGAGCGGCCGTTCGATCTCGCTCGGCCGCCGCTGCTGCGCGCCGGGCTGCTGCGCCTGGCCGACGACGACCATGTGCTGATGGTGGTGATGCACCACATCGTGTCCGACGCCTGGTCGTTCGGCGTGCTGCACGCCGAGTTGGCCGCGGCGTACGCCGCCGAACTCGACGGCGGCGACGCCGGTTTGGCCGAGTTGCCCCTGCAATTCGGCGATCACGTGCTGTGGCAGCGCGAGCCGGCGCAGATGCAGCGCATCGACGCTCAACTCGATTATTGGCGCGGCGCCCTGGACGGCGTCGGCGGCCTGCTCGATCTGCCCAGCGACCGGCCGCGTTCGGCCACGCCGCTGGGCCGTGGCGCGCGTCTGCCGCTGCACCTGCCGCCCGAACTCGGCGCGGCGGTCGAAGCCTTCGCGCGTCGCCACGGTGCGACGCCGTTCATGCTGCTGTTGGCGGTGTTCCAGGCCCTGCTCGGCCGCCACAGCGGGCAGGACGAAGTCGTGGTCGGCTCGCCGGTCGCCAATCGCGAGCGCAGCGAAACCGGGCCGCTGATCGGCTTGTTCGTCAACACCCTGGCGCTGCGCGGCGACCTGCGCGGCGAGCCCTCGTTGCTGACGTTGCTGGCGCGTACGCGCGGCCAGGTGCTGGATGCGCTGGAGCACGCGCAGGCGCCGCTGGAACGGGTGGTCGACGAGCTGCGCATCGAGCGCGTGCCGGGGCGGACGCCGTTGTTCCAGACCATGTTCGTGCTGCAGAACGGCAACGGCGCGCCGTTGCGCCTGGCCGGCCTGGACGCGTACTGGATCGAGTCGCAGGTGCAAAGCGCGCGCTTCGAACTGACCCTGTCGCTGGGCGACGCCGGCGACGGGTTGCGCGGCGTGCTCGACTACGACACCGACTTGTTCGATGCCGAGACCGCGCAACGCCTGCTGCGCCAGTACGAAGTCCTGCTGCGCAACGCCCTGGCCGAACCGGAACGGCCGTTGGCCCGACTGAGCCTGCTCGACGACGAACAGCGCGAGGAACTGCTGCGGCTGGGCGACGGCGGCGCGGTCGAAGACGCCGAAGATGCCCACCTCTATACGCTCATCGCCGCCCAGGCGGCACGCACGCCCGCCGCCGCGGCCTTGGTCGAACCCGGCCGCGAACTGCGCTATGCCGAACTGATCGCGCGCGCCAACGGCCTCGGGCTGCGCCTGCAAGCGTTGGGCATCGGCCCGGAAGCGCGGGTCGCGGTGCTGGCCGACCGCTCGGCCGACGCCATCGTCGGCGTGCTCGCCGCGCTGGCGGCCGGCGCGGCCTACGTGCCGCTGGACCCCGGCCATCCCGACGAGCGACTGCGCTTCCTGCTCGCCGACGCGGGCGCGCAGGCGCTGATCGTGCCGCCGACGCAGCGCGCCCGCGCCCAGGCGCTGGCGCCGACGCTGCCGGTGCTGCACAGCGACGAAGCCGAGCCGAACGCGCAACCGCCGGCGGCGACGCGCCGGGCCGATCATGCGGCTTACGTGGTTTATACCTCCGGTTCGACCGGCCAGCCCAAGGGCGTGGTGATCGAGCACCGCGGCGCGGTGAACCTGACCCGCGGTTTCATCGCACGCCACGATTTCGCCGGTCAGCGTTTGTTGATGATTCCGCCGCTGGTGTTCGACGCCTCGGTCGGCGATCTGTTTCCGGCCCTGGCCAGCGGTTCGGCCCTGGTCCTGCATCCGACCCCGACCGAGCTGGGGCCGTTCGAACTGGAGCGCTTCTGCGACGAACACGGGGTCAGCGCGATCGACGCGCCGGCGGCGCTGTGGCGGCGCTGGAGCGAAGGCTGGGCCGCGGCGAAGCGCGAACGCCCGCTGCTGCCGCAGCTGCGGTTGATGATGATCGGCGGCGAAAGCGTGCCGGTCGAACAGGTGCGCCGCTTCGCCGCGACCACCGAAGGCCGCGCGGTGCTGTGCAATCATTACGGCCCGACCGAGGCCTCGGTCTGCGCGACGGTGCTGGCGACCCGCGACGCCAGCGAGCTGAGCGCACTGGAACTGCCGATCGGCCGGCCCTTGCCCGGCGTGCGCTGCTACGTGCTCGACCGCCACGGCGCGCTGGCGCCGCGCGGCGCGGTCGGCGAGCTGTGCATCGGCGGCCTCGGCGTGGCGCGCGAGTATCTCGGCCAGCCCGAACTCAGCGCGCAGGCCTTCCCGCCCGATCCTTACGCCTCCTCCGCCGATGCGCGCCTGTATCGCACCGGCGATCTGGCGCGCTGGGATCGCGACGGCCATCTGCAGTTCCTCGGCCGCCGCGATCACCAGATCAAGCTGCGCGGGTTCCGGATCGAGCTGGGCGAGATCGAATCCGCGCTGGAAGCGCACGAATCGGTCGAAAGCGCGGTGGTGTTGCTGCGCGAAGACCGCCCCGGCGACCGTCGTCTGATCGCCTATGTGGTCGGCGGCGACGGCCTGGACCCGGGCCGCCTGCGCGAACATCTGGCCCAGCGCCTGCCCGAGGCGCTGCTGCCGGCCCAGTATCTGCGCCTGCCGGCGATGCCGCTGACCGTCAACGGCAAGATCGACCGCAAGGCGCTGCCGGCGCCGAGCGCGCAGGCCGCGCTCGAACGCAGCCTGCGCGCGCCGGCCAGCGATACCGAACGCGCGGTGCTGGCGGTATGGCGCGACGTGTTGGGCCGCGACGAGCTCAGCACCGACGACGACTTCTTCGCCTGCGGCGGCGATTCGCTGCTGACCTTGCCGCTGGTGTTCAAGTTGCACGCCGCGCTCGGGGTCGAACTGCCGCTGGCGGCGGTGTTCGCCGCGCCGACCATCGCCGGCCAGGCGCGCAAGATCGACGAACTGCGCGCAGGCGGCGGCGAGGACGCCTTCGATCTGGCGGCCGAAGTGTCGCTGGACGACGACATCGATCCGCGCCTGACGCCGCTGCCGGCGGCGCCGCGCGGCGCGCCGGCCTCGGTGCTGATCACCGGCGCCACCGGTTTCCTCGGCGCTTATCTGGCGCGCGAACTGCTCGACGCCACCGACGCCGAGCTGCTGTGCCTGGTGCGCGCGGCGAACGCAGAGGACGGCCTGCGCCGGATCCGCGCCAATCTCGACAGCTACGGCCTGTGGCGCGAGGCCGACGGCGCGCGGCTGGTGCCGGTGCTGGGCGATCTGGCCGCGCCGCGACTGGGCCTGGACGAAGCCGGATTCGATGCGATCGCCCGGCGCGCCGAGGCGATCTTCCACAACGGCGGCCAGGTCAACTTCCTCGCTCCCTACGAACACCTGCGCGCGGCCAATGTCGAAGGCACCCGCGAAGTGCTGCGCCTGGCCACCCGCCACCGGGTCAAGCCGGTGCATTTGGTATCGACGCTGGGCGTGTGCCTGATCGGCTCCAACCTCGAGCGCACCGTGCGCGAGTCCGATCCGCCGCCGCCGGCCGACGAGCAATACGGCGGCTACAACCAGAGCAAGTGGGTCGGCGAACAGCTGGCGTTGCGCGCGCGCGAACGCGGACTGCCGGTGGCGATCTACCGCCCGGCGCGGATCACCGGCGACAGCCGCAGCGGGGTCAGCAATCTCGGCGACTACTTCAACGCCTGGCTCAAGGGCTGCGTGCAGCTCGGCGCCGCGCCGCATCTTCCCGACGAGGCTTTCGACATGGCGCCGGTCGACTACGTCGGCCGCTCGATCGTGCGCATCGCCCTCGGCGCCGGCGACGCCAACGGCAACTTCCACTTCTACAACCGCGCGCGCCTGCCGATTCCGCTGGCGGTGGCGCGGCTGCGCGCGGCCGGCCACGCGCTGGACGAGATCGACTACCCGCGCTGGCGCGAGCGCCTGCTGGCCGAGGCCGCGGTGTCGCGCGACAACGCCCTGGCCGCGTTCGCCGGATTGTTTCCGGCGCAGCCCGACCCGCGCGAGCCGACCTTCGATTGCAGCGCCACCGCCGCCGCGGTCGCGCCGCTGGGACTGGTCTGCCCGCCGGCCGACACGGCGCTGTTCGACCGTTACCTGGCCTTCCTGCACGAACGCGGCTTCCTGGCGCAGACCGCCGAGGCGACGGCATGAACCGCTGGTCCGGCCTGCGCGACTTCCTGCTGATCTGGGCCGGGCAACTGGTCTCCGGCGTCGGATCGCGCCTGACCAGTTTCGCCTTGGGCGTGTGGGTGCTGCAGACCACCGGTTCGACCACCCGCTTCGCCCTGATCTTCGCCGCCATGGCGGTGCCGGCGCTGCTGATCGCGCCGTTCGCCGGGGCCCTGGTCGATCGCTGGAACCGGCGCCGCACCATGATCGTGTGCGAAGCCATCGCCGCGGCGACGATGCTGGCGATGGCCGCATTGCTCGCCAGCGGCCGGCTGGCGATGGCGCACATCTACCTCGGCGTGGCGGTCACCGCGCTGACCAACGCCTTCCTGCAACCGGCCTATCAGGCCAGCATTCCGTTGCTGGCCAATCAGGAACAGCTGACCCGGGTCAACGGCATGGTCCAGACCGGCTTCGCGGTGGCCCAGGTCGGCGGGCCCCTGCTCGCCGGCGTTCTGGTCAGCTCGATCTCGATGCCGGGGGTGCTGCTGGTCGATGCGCTGACCTTCTGCGCCGGCGTGGTCGCGCTGTGGCTGGCGCGGGTGCCGCAGCCGCAACGCAGCCCGGACGCGCAAGAGCAGAGCCTGTGGCGCGAAGCGGCGACCGGGTTCCGCTACGTGCGCGAACGCCGCGGCCTGCTCGGCCTGCTGATCGTGCTGGGCATCAGCAACTTCATGTTCGGCCTGGCCAGCATCGCGATCACGCCGCTGATCCTGTCGGTGGCCGATCCCGGCCTGCTCGGCGTGCAGATGGCGATCGGCGGGGCGGGTCTGCTGATCGGCGGCCTCGCGGTCAGCACCTGGGGCGGGCCGCAACGTCGCATCGTCGGCGTGCTCGGCTTCTCCCTGCTGGCCGGATTGTTCCTGGCCGTGCACGGCCTGTGGCCCTCGTTCGCGCTGCTGGTGGCCGCCGGTTTCGCGTTCTTCCTGACCGTGCCGGTGATCGGCGCCAGCAACGCCGCGCTGTGGCAGAGCAAGGTGCCGGCCGACCTGCAGGGACGCTGCTTCGCGATCCAGCGTGTCCTTTCCGAGGCCGCCATGCCGTTGGCTTACTGCCTGGCCGGACCGCTCGCGGAGCAGGTATTCGAACCGTGGCTGAGCGCCGATGGCCTGTTGGCCGGTTCGGTCGGCGTTGTCATCGGAACCGGTCCCGGCCGCGGCCTGGGCCTGATGTTCGTGGTGTTGGGCGTGGCGATGATGCTGACCGCGGCGCTGGCCTGGTCGGTACGCGCGATCCGTCAGGTCGAGGACGACCTGCCGGACGCGCCGGTCGCAGCGGCGCAGACGCGCAAGGCGGATAACACGATGGAGTGCGCGGCCTGAGGCGCGACCGTGCGCGCAGCGGGCCGGGATGGAAACGACAAGGAGCGGTTTATGCAGGACGAAACGAACGACACGGTGGCGTACCGCGTGGTGGTGAACCACGAATGGCAGTACTCGTTGCTGCGCGAAGGCGATGCGCTGCCGTCGGGCTGGCGCGACGCCGGCGCCGCCGGCAGCAAGCGGCAATGCCTCGCCCTGATCGGCGAGCGATGGAACGACATGCGTCCGCGCAGCCTGCGCGACGACGCGAACTGAGTTCAGTATCAGTATCCGCAGGGACGAAACGGCAATGATTCCAGATAACGACGCGGTGCCGATGATCGAATCGGACCGATTGATGATGCAGGGACGCGCCTGCGTCGAACGCCCGCTGGCGACGGTACGCGGCAGGCTCGTGCAGGCTTCGGTGGTGGAGCGCGAACAGGCCGCGGACGCGCCGCTCGCGGTCACCGTGGCCTGGATCCGCAACTTCCTCGCCCGGCCGCACGCCGATGTCGGCCGGGCCGGGCCGGTATGCCCGTTCACGCCGGCGGCGCTGGCGCTGGACACGATCTGGCTGGCCGAGGTGACCGACCGCGACGTCAGCGTCGAGCGCATCGTCGACCTGATCGGCGAGTACCGCGACCTGTTCGGCGAGATCGAACCGCGCAACGGCCAGGCCGCGATCAACAAGACCGTGCTGGTGGTGTTCCCGCATCTGGGCCCGGATGCTGCCGGCTTCATCGACGACGTGCAGCGCGAACTCAAGCCGAGCTTCGTCGACCTGGGTCTGATGTTGGGCGAGTTCCACGCCGCCAACGAAAGCCCGGGGCTGCGCAATCCGGCCTTCCGTCCGCTGCGCAGCCCGGTGCCGATGCTGGCGATCCGGCACATGGTCGAAACCGACCTGCCGTTCCTGCGCCGCGACCTCGACACCGCGCAGATCCGCGCCCAGTACCTGCGCTCTTACTTGCGCCGGCTGGGCGGCACGGTGCGGCGCAACTACTTCGACCAGGCGGTCGCCGCGCTGGTCGAGGCCGAGATCGAACTCAAGGCCGCGCGCGCCGAAGCGCCGCGCGCTGCGGCGGCCGGCGCCTGAGCGCGGGGCGGGCATGGACGATCCGATGACTCACTCCCAACCGGCCGCGCGCGACCGCGTGGCCATCGTCGGCGGCGGCCTGGCCGGTTCGCTGCTGGCGCTGGCGCTGGCGCAGCGCGGCGTCGGCGTCGACGTCTACGAGCGCCGGCCCGATCCGCGCGACGGCCGCGCCGAGGGCGGGCGCTCGATCAATCTCGGCCTGTCCAAGCGCGGCATCCAGGCGCTGACCGAGGTCGGCCTGATCGACGAGGTCATGCCGCTGACGGTAACCATGAGTGGGCGCGTCATCCACGCGCCCGACGGCAGCACGCGCTTTCAGCCCTACGGCAAGGACGGCGGCGAAGTGCTGCATTCGATCGACCGCAACGAGCTCAACCGGCTGCTGCTCGATCACGCCCAGCGCCATCCGCAGGTGCGCCTGCATTTCGAGCATCGCCTGAACCGGATCGACAAGGCGACGCGCGAATTGGAGTTCGAGCACGGCGGCGCGCGGGTGATCGCGCGTCCGGCCTGGGTGGTCGGCGCCGACGGCGCGTTCTCGCGCACGCGGCCGCAGATGCAGCGCGGCGAACGCGCCGACTATCACCAGGAATACCTGGAATGGGGCTACAAGGAGCTGAGCCTGTCGCCCAAGCCGGACGGCGGCTCGCGGATCGAACTGGAAGCGCTGCACGTGTGGCCGCGCGTGCACGGCTTCTTCGTCTCCCATCCCAATCGCGACGGCTCGCATACCTTGACCCTGTTCCTGCCCCATCAGGGCCCGGACAGCTTCGACAGCACGCGCACGCCGGAGCAGATCCGGGCGCTGTTCGACAAGTACTTCCCCGACCTGATCCCGCTGCTGCCGAACCTGGTCGAGGACTGGGCCAGTCACCCGACCGGTTCGCTGATCACCACCCGGACGGCGCCTTGGAGCGCGGACGATTGGATCGTGCTGGTCGGCGACGCCTGCCATGCGGTGTACCCGTTCTACGGCCAGGGCATGAATTCGGCGTTCGAGGACTGCTCGGCGCTGATGGCGGCGTTGCATGCGCATCCGCGCGACCGGCGCGCCGCCTTCATCGCCTACGAGGCCGCGCGCCGGCCGCACACCGACACCCTGGCCGAGCTGTCCA
Organism: Lysobacter antibioticus HS124; assembly: GCF_000336385.2. Lineage (GTDB taxonomy): Bacteria > Pseudomonadota > Gammaproteobacteria > Xanthomonadales > Xanthomonadaceae > Lysobacter > Lysobacter firmicutimachus. The sequence continues at coordinate 50,605 of NZ_HG424452.1, forward strand.
AGGCCAACTTCGTCGAGCTCAAGCAGAAGGTGCAGTCGTTCTGGTTCCTGGCCCGCAAGCGCATCGACGTGACCTTGAACCGGTTGCTGCCGCGCACGTGGCTGCCGCTGTACACGATGATCGCCCACACCACGATGCCCTACGGCGACGCGCTGGCGCGTTCGCGCCGGCAGGAGAAGATCGTGCTCGGCGCGGTGTCGGCGACGGCCCTGGCCGCGTTCGGCGCCGGCGCCTGGCTGCTGCGCGCGCTGTAGCGCGCTACAGCGAGTCCAGCGAAGCGCGGAACCGGCCCAGCGCGGCGGCGATCTCGTCGGCGTCGATGATGCCGTAACCGAAAGTGATCGCCGGCCGCGCCGGCGGGCTCAGCGCGTACTCGGCGATCGATTGCGCGCCGGGCAGATGGCGCTGGACCCGGGCGAAGATCGCCGGCGCCAGCGTCGGCTCGCGGATCCGCGCCGCCAGATGCAGGCCGGCCTCGGACGCAATCGGCTCCAGCCAGGGCGCCAGCTCGCCGTGCAGGCCGGCGAGCAGGGCTTCGCGGCGTTCGGCGTAGATCGGCCGCATGCGCCGCACGTGCCGGGCCAGATGGCCGTCGCGGATGAAGGCCGCCAGCACCGATTGGGTGATGGTGTCGCTGTGCGAATCGGCGCAATGCTTGACCGTGATCAGCGCGTCGCGGGCCCAGCCCGGAGCGACGATGAAGCCCTTGCGCAGCGACGGGAACAGGCTCTTGGAAAAGGTGCCGACGTAGAACACCTGGGCGTCGCGGTCCAGGGTCTGCAGCGCATCGAGCGGGCGCTGGCCGAAACGGAACTCGCCGTCGTAGTCGTCCTCGATCACCAGCGCGTTGCGGCTGCGGGCGAAATCGAGCAGGGCGCGGCGCCGGCGCATCGACAGGGCGACGCCGGTCGGCGACTGGTGCGAAGGGGTCACGCTGATCACGCCGACGTCGTCCGGCAGCGCGTCCACGCACAGGCCTTCGGCGTCGACCGGCATCGGCACCAGCTGCGCGCCGGCGGCGGCGAAGGCGGCGCGCACCGGCGGATAGCCCGGCTCCTCGACCGCGACGCGGGTCCGCCCCGGCGTCACCAGCAGGCGCGCGAGCAGGTCGAAAGCCTGCTGCGCGCCCGAGGTCACGATCACGTCGTCGGCGCCGCAAGCGACCGCGCGCGCGAACGCGACGTGCTGGGCGATGGCTTCGCGCAGCGCCGGGATGCCTTCCGAAGGCGGATAGGCGAAAGGCGTGCGCGACCACTGGCGCAAGCTCTGCGCCGACAACCGGCGCCAGATCTCGTGCGGAAAATGGCGATGGTCCGGAATGCCGAGGCGGAAGCAGCGCTCGGGCAGATCGCGCGGCGGTCCCGGACGCAGGAACGGGGTCTGCCAAAGCGGGTTCAGGCGTGCGTCGCCGGCCCCGATCGGACGCGGCGCGACCCGGCGCTCGCGGCGCGCGACGACGTCGGCGACCACCGCCGTGGCGCCCCTGCGCGGCAACACGTAGCCCTCGGCGATCAACAGGTCGTACACCGTCGTCACCGTATTGCGCGCCACCCCCAGCGCCTGCGCGACCTGGCGCGTGGCCGGCAGCGCCGCACCGGCGGCGTAGCGGCCGTCGAGGATCGCCGAACGCAGTTGGCGATGCAGCTCGTGCGTCAGCGTGCCGCGGCCGCGGTCCGGCACAACCACGGGAAACGGGAAAACTGGCTCCATGGAATCTCCCCGATCTGGCCCCTGCAGGGCGCCAGGGTACGCCTAAGCTGGCGCTACGAAACCGGCCCATCCGTCATGGAGTTCGCGATGATCGACCTGTACTACACCGCCACCCCGAACGGCCTGAAGCTGCGCCTGTTCTTCGAGGAGACCGGCCTGGCGCACCGCATCGTGCCGGTGCGGCTGTCGGCCGGCGATCAGTTCAAGCCCGAGTTCCTGGCGGTGTCGCCGAACAACAAGATCCCGGCGATCCTCGACCACGCCCCGAGCGACGGCGGCGCGCCGATTCCGGTATTCGAATCCGGCGCGATCCTGCTGTACCTCGCCGAGAAGACCGGCCGGCTGTATCCGTCCGACCCGCGCCAGCGCCTGGAGCTCAGCCAATGGCTGTTCTGGCAGATGGCCGGGTTGGGGCCGATGTCCGGCCAGGCCGGACACTTCCGCGTCCATGCCGACGAGCCCTTGCCGTACGCGATCGATCGCTACACCCGCGAAGTGCAGCGCCTGCACGGCGTGCTCGATCGCCGGCTGCAGGACCGCCGCTTCCTGGTCGGCGACGACTATTCGATCGCCGACATCGCCTGCTATCCGTGGATCGTGCCTTATGCCGGCCTCGGCCAGGATCTGGCCAACACGCCGAACCTGCAGCGGTGGTTCGACGAGATCGCCGCGCGACCGGCCACCCGGCGCGCCTACGACGGCGTCGAAGTGCCGTACTCGCAGGCCTTGTCGTCGCAGGCGCGCCAGGTCCTGTTCGGCAACGGCGCCGCCGAGCCGGCGCGCTGATCCGCGCCGATCGCGCCGATGCCCCACGACCCCGGCCCCCTGTCGCACTGTCGGCCCGCGCGCATCGCCGCCGGCGCAGCGCTGCCGTGGATTCCGTCGGGCTTGCCGGGCCTGTCGGTCCAGCCGCTGCGCTTCCTCGCCGACGGTCGCGGCTTCGTCGAGTTGCTGCGCATGCCGCCCGGCTCGGTGATGCCGCTGCATCGCCACAGCGGCGAAGCCCACGCCTACCAGCTCAGCGGCTGGCGCCAGCTGTGCGGCGGCGAGATCGTCGGCCCGGGCGACTATGTCTACGAGCCGGCCGGGCACGTCGACTGGTGGAAGGTCGTCGGCGACGAGATCCTGACCGCGCTGGTGGTGACGATGGGCGCGATCGAGTTCCTCGGCCCCGGCGGCAGCCTGCGCGGGCGCACCGACGCCGACGGCCGGCGCGAGGCGTACCGGCGCTACTGCGGCGAGCGGGGCCTGGACACGGTCGACCTCGAGGACGCCTGAGCGGGCCGGACGCGATCGCGCTCAGCCGATGGCTTCGGCGGCCAGGCGTCGGCACAGCGCTGCCGTGGCCTCGTCGACGGGGAAGCAGCACTCCACGTGCAGTTCGTCCAGGGTCACGTCGCGCGGCGTGCCGAAGGTGGTGATGGTGGAGAAGAAGCGAAGTTCGTGTCCGTCGCGATGCAGGATGGTGGTCAACAGCGGCGACGGCGCCGCGTCGAACTGGCGCCGCCGCCAGTGCGCGGGCACGTCGGGATACGCCAGCGCCTCGGCCAGCAGGGCGCGTGCGGCCGCATCGCCGGGCGCGGCGGCCACGGCGTTGTGCAGATGCCGGATCAGGGTGCCGGCCACCTCGTCCCAGTTCGCCACGGCCGGGCGCAGATCCTGCGGATCGAAGAACTGGCGGATCATGTTGGCGTGCTTCATCGGCCGGCCGCCGAGCACGAAGCCGTTGACCCGCGCCGCGGCCGCATTGGCCATCAGCACGTCCCAATGCCGATTCAATACGAAGGCCGGATAGGGCTCCTGCTGGGCCAGGATGAATTCGATCGCGCGGCGGATCTGCGCCAGCTCGGGCGTGGCCAGCGTGGACTCGGGGTACTTGGGCGCGAAACCGGCCGCAACCAGCAGGGCGTTGCGCTCGCGCAGCGGCAACTCCAACGCGTCGGCGAGCTTGATCACCAACTCACGGCTGGGCTGGGCCTTGCCGGTCTCCACGCAACTCAGATGCCGCGCCGACACGCCCGCGTCCAGGGCCAGATCGAGCTGGCTCCAACGCCGCGCGGCGCGCCATTCGCGCAACAGCACCCCGATCTCGGGCGCGCCGGGCGGCAAGGCGGACCGGGGCGGCGAAGGACGGGAGTCGTCGGACAGGGCGTGCATGGCCGGCATCATAGGCGCAGGCATGGCGGCGAAACCATGACCTGCGAGGTCATGCGACCATCACCTGCCGCGTCATTGTCGCCATGACCGGCGCCGCCGATGCTTTGCGTCAACGCAACGCCCCCCTCGGGCATCGGAGACGCAATGAACCGCAGAACCTTTCTTGGATTCGGACTCGGCGCCGCCGGCACCGGTCTGCTCGCCGCTTGCGCCGGCGGCGCGCCGGTACGCGCACCGGCGTCGCTGAGCACGGCGAAGGCCTGGGACGCCGCCGGCTTCCACGCCGCGCGCCGCTACCTGCCCAGCGCCTTCGGCGAGATCGCGGTAGTCGAACGCGGCCGCGGCCCGGCCGCGCTGTTCCTGCACGGTTTCCCGCTCAACAGCTTCCAGTGGCGCGGGGTCATGGCCGCGCTGGAAGGCGAGCGCCGCTGCATCGCCGCCGACTTCCTCGGCCTGGGCTACACCCGGGTCGCCGACGGCCAGAGCGTGGCGCCGGCGGCGCAGGTCGAGATGCTCGCCTTCGTGCTCGACACGCTCGGCGTGGACAGCGTCGACCTGGTCGCCAACGACAGCGGCGGCGCGGTCGCGCAGCTGTTCCTGCTGAAGTATCCGCAGCGCGTGCGCAGCCTGTTGCTAACCAACTGCGATGTCGAACCCGACAGCCCGCCGCCGGCGCTGATGCCGGTGATCGAGGCCGCGCGCCGCGGCCGTTTCGCCGAAGACACCTTCCCGCCGCAGTTGGCCGACAAGAATTTCGCCCGCTCGGCCAAGGGCATCGGCGGACAGTGCTACACCTACCGCTATCAGCCCAGCGACGAAGCCATCGACACTTACTTCACTCCGCTGGTCGAATCGGCGCGGCGCAAGCGGCTCACCGACGCCTACGCGCTGGCGCTGGACCCGAACCCGCTGGCCGGCATCGAAGCCGGGCTGCGCCGGAGTCGGGTTCCGGTGCGGGTGGTCTGGGGCACCGGCGACGACATCTTCTCGCCGGCCAGTCCGGATTACCTGGACCGGGTGTTCCCGAACTCGCGCGGCGTGCGCCGGGTCGAGGGCGCCAAACTGTTCTATCCGGAGGAGTTTCCGCAGTTGGTCGCGGAAGAGGCGTCGCGCTTGTGGGAATCGGTTTGAGCGTGGCATCGGCCGCGTCCTGACCGGCTCAGGACGTGGCCGTAGCTCACTAACGCCGCCGCGGACAAGGCGGCGGCGATACCTGATGCATGCGTTCGCCGCCTTGCGACCAGCGTGGATCGAGCCCCGCCCGTCCGGCGACCGTGGCGCGCAACCGCGCCAAGGCCTTGGCATCGCCGGGGTAGTCCCATCCCAGATAGAGCAGGTCGGTATGGCCGACCTGCAACTCGGGCCGAGCCGTATCGGCCGCCACCAGATAGTAATGGCCTGGGTCCAGGCGCAATCCGCAACACTGGGGATTGCCCGAGTAGCGGATCGTTACGACTTGTGCGTCCCCGCGCAGGCGCTCCACGATCTCGATGCGGCCGCGCAAGGAATAGCCGCCTTTCGCAGGCTGCAGCGCCTCGACCGAACGCAAGCGCATCACGAATACCTGCGGCGCCGTCCGCATACGACTTTCGTCGATAGGCCGGACGCATTCGCAGGCGGCCGCCGGCTTCCACGCCGTTGCAACTGACATCAGTAACGCCATCAACATGACGCATCTCATGTGCATGTCGCGCGTTCCGGGTTCACGATTCTATTCGAGACGATACAACACCGCAGCGTTGCCTGACGCGCGGCACAACGCCAGTTGTGTTTGTTTGTATCGCCCAAACGTGCTGTATCCGCCGGCGCTACCATGCCGGCTCGCATGAGGTGGCCATGAACAAGGTCCTGCTGATCGAGGACGACGCCCGACTGGCCGGGTTGATCTCCGAGTATCTGCTTCGTTACGACTTCAAAACTTCGGTGGTGCTGCGCGGCGACCAGGCCCTCAACGCCATCGACGACGATCCGCCCGACGTGATCGTGCTCGATCTGATGTTGCCCGGCATGGACGGCCTCGACGTGTGTCGCCAGATCCGCAAGCGTTCGGCCGTGCCGATCGTGATGCTGACCGCGCGCGCGGACCTGTTCGATCAGGTCACCGGGCTGGAGGTCGGCGCCGACGACTACGTGCTCAAGCCGGTCGAGCCGCGCTTGCTGCTGGCGCGCTTGCGCGCGGTGCTGCGGCGCAGCCAGAGCGCTCCGGCCGCGGCCGCGACGCCGTCCAGCCTGCTGCAGTACGGCGGCCTGCAGATCGACCTGACCGCGCGCCAGGTGCGTTGGCGCGGCGAGGAGATCGATCTCAAGACCGCCGACTACAACCTGTTCGTGATCCTGGCCCAGGCCGCCGGCCGCGTGCTCAACCGCGACGAGTTGCTGCGGCGTTGGCGCGGCATCGGCTTCGACGGCGTCGACCGCACCGTCGACGTCAGCATCTCGCGCCTGCGCAGGCACTTCGGCGACGACGCGCAGGAGCCGCGCAAGATCAAGACGGTGTGGGGCCGCGGCTATCTGTTCAGCCCGATCGCCTGGGAGGACTGAATGCTGCCGATGCTGGTGCGGCTGTACCTGACGGTCGCCGGCCTGCTGTTGTGCTCGCTGTTGCTGGTGCAGCAGGCCTTCCCGCACCTGTTCCCGGAGCCGTACGCGCAATCGGCGCGACAGGACTTCGCCGGCGAGCTGCGCTTGCTGCGCGAGCGTCTGCGCGGCGCCGACGGCGCCGAGCTGCGCCGGCGCCTGGCCGAACTCGACCGCGACCTGCCCGATCGCTACCGGCTGCTCGGCGCCGCCGAAGTGGAGGCGCTGTCGGTGCCGGTGCGCGGCCAGCTCGCGGCGGACGGCAGCGCCGGCGACCATCTCGGCAGCGACCAGCATCGGGTCTACCTGCGCCTGGACGGCGGCCAGGTGGTGCAGATCGGCTACGTCGAGGACGACTACACGGCGCGTTACCTGGCCTACGTCACCGTGCTGGGGCTGATGCTGCTGGCCTTGTTGCTGTGGTTGCAGCCGCTGTGGGGAGACCTGGAGCGCCTGCGCGAAGCCGCCGAACGCTTCGGCGACGGCGACCTGGAGGCGCGCGCGCCGTTGCGCGGCGGTTCCTCGATCCGTCAGCTGTGCGTGTACTTCAACAACATGGCCGACCAGATCGGCCGCCTGATCCAGTCGCAACGCGACCTGGTCAACGCCGCTTCGCACGAACTGCGCACGCCGATCACCCGGCTCGAGTTCGGCCTGGCCAACCTGTCCGATTCGCTCGACGATCGGGTCGCCCGCGCGCGCGTGCACGCGCTGCGCTGCGACGTGGAGGAACTGGACCTGTTGGTCGGCGAACTGCTGACCCTGGGGATGCTGGAGCGCAACGGTGCGCGCGCGATGCTGGAACAGGTCGAGGCCGGCGCTTTCCTGCGCGCCTCCGCCGGGCTGGCCGCGGAAGAACTGCGTACCCGCGGCACGGCGATCGACTGGGTGCTGTCGCCGGCGCTGGCCGAAGTGGTGGTCGAGCCGCGCAGCTTCGCCCGCGCCTTCTCCAATCTGATGCGCAACGCGTTGCGCTATGCCGACGGCCTGATCCGGGTGGTGCTGGAACCCGATGGCGCGGGCTGGCAGCTGATCGTCGAGGACGACGGCGTCGGCATTCCGGTCGAGGACCGCGACCGCGTGTTCGAACCGTTCTATCGGCTCGACCGCAGCCGCGACCGCGCCACCGGGGGTTTCGGCCTGGGCCTGAGCATCGTGCGCCAGGTGATCGACCGCCACGCCGGAGACATCCGGGTCGAGGCCTCCAACCTGGGCGGGGCGCGGTTCGTGATCCGCCTGCCGACGCATCAGCCCGGCGAGCTGCGCGCGGCCTCGGCCCCGGCACGCGATGCCGCCGGCGAACCGCTCAGCCACGCCTTCCACCTGCAATGAGCCGGGCCTGACCCGTTTCGCCGGGACAACACGTTAGCTGTTTCGCAGGCCGTCCCCACGACCCGGCCGCAGGAGCTCGCATGCATACGGACATGAACGCGTACGCGCCGGACGCCACCGGTGCGGATATCGACCCCGCCCTCCCATCGCACGCCGACCCGACGGCGCTCGACGACGTGGAGGCCCGCGCCCTGGATCTGGCCAATCAGGCCATCGCCCATCAGGTCAATGGCGAATCCGGCGAGGCCGCGCGCCACTGGCGCGAAGCCATCGACCTGGCCGATCGCGGCCTGCCGGGCGACCCGATCCGCTACTGGCTGCGCAGCGGCCTGGCCGAAGCCTGCTTCCGGCTGGGCGACGATGCCGCCTGCATCGCCGCCGCGGCCATCGCCCGGGCCTGGGCGCGCCAGCAGCAAGCCCCGGCCACCGCGCTGTGGCTGGGCCAGGCGCTGTTCCGCAGCGGCCGGGTCGACGAGGCGCTGGATGCGCTCGGCGAAGCCCAGGCCCTGTCCGGCACCGCCTTCGCCGGCGCGCTCGACGAGCGCCATCGCGAGGCGATCCTGGCGCGCATGGCGGCGCTGGCCGCCTGAGCGTTCAGAACCGCGCCCACCATTGCACCGAGCGCTCGAAGTAGCCGCACAGGATCTGCGCCAGACGGCGCCGGTCCGGCGGCTCGCCGCAGAAGATCGCGCGGTCGACCGCACTGTGCATGGCGTTGAAGAAGATCACCACGGTCAAGCGCGGGTCCGGCGCGGCCCAGACCCGCGCCGCGATGCCGCCTTCGAGCAATTCGACCAGCTGGTCGATCGCCGGATTGTCCTGCATCGCATGCCGGTGGTGATGGCCCGGGCCGTGAAACAGCGCATCGTGCAGGGCGAGCCGGTCCAGATAGCCGTCGACCGCGCCCTGCACCCAGGCGCGCAGTCGCGCGGCCCAGTCGCCGGGGCGGCAGCGGTCCATGGCCCGGGCCAGCTCGCCGAGGAACTCGGCGACGAAGCGCTGGCGCAGCGCCGACAGCAAATCTTCACGGCTGGGGTAACGATCGCGCAGTGCGGCCGGCTCGACGCCGGCGGCCCGCGCGACCTCGGCCAGGCCCAGGCGCTGCGCACCGCGGGTCAGCAGCAAGCGCTCGGCGTGGTCGAGCACGGGATCGTCCGCCGGCACGGCGGAGGCATGGGATAGCGCGGACATGACCGCCCATCGGATGAGAATCGTTCTCATCATAAAATATTCTCCGAGGCCGTGCGGAAATGCCCGGGAGCGCGGGCGCGACCGGTATCGACGACCGCGGATCGCGATCTCCGCCGCGCCGGTTTCGAGGCCTGCGGCGGATGCGTTCGGCGAACTGCGCCGCGTTCGCGGATTTTCCGCCGCGGAAAAATCTTTGCCCGGACGAGGAAACCCGATCGAAGCCGTCGCGACGCAATGGTGAATCCACCCCCATCGCCGCCGATGCGCCGGCCAGCGGATTTTCCGTCGAGAAAAATAGCCGCGAAAATCGCCGCGCGACGCGCAGTTGCGAGCTGGCGGTTGTAGAAAAAACTTCACATAGCGGTCTTGTGATCCGGCTCTCACCGCCGCCACCGTAAATACTCGACTTGTGATCCGTCTCTCACCCGTCTTGATGGACATGAAATCCACGCTCAGGGATATTGATTCCGCAGGCACTCGACGGATCGAACGTACGAACGCCTGCATTGGGCGGAACGCATAACTACTCGAGCCCGGCGTGCGCGCGCAAGCGCCACCGCCGCGACGCAACGGGCTCTGCCCCGGCGCCATGCGCCGCGGCCATGACGGTATTTGATTCGTAACGGACATGGAGAGGGGGCCACTCGCACGACGAGCTGGCCGCAGGATCGCGCGCGCCGAAATCCTCGCGTCGTCGGGCCCCGGGCCCGTCGGCCGCCGGGGGCGTGCGGCCGGGCGGCCGCCTCAAAGGACGCGTACCATGAACGAATCCAACGCCAACGCCCTGCCCTTGACCACCGCCCAGCGCGGCTTGTGGGTCGGACAGAAGATCGCCTCGCTCGAAGCGACCTTGAACATCGCCGAGGCGGTGGAGATCCACGGCCCGGTCGAGCCGGCGCCGTTCCTGCGCGCCCTGCGCCGCTTCACCGAAGAGGCCGAGAGCACCCGCGTGCGCATCGTCGAGCGCGACGGCCTGCCGTACCAGATCGTGCGCGAGACCACGGTGGCGGAATTCCCCTATCTGGACTTCAGCGGCGAACCCGATCCTCGTGCGGCGGCCGAACGCTGGATGCATGCGGACATCGCCAAGCCGGTCGATCTGGCGCACGATCCTTTGTGGGTCGGCGCCTTGTTCAAGTACGCCGACGATCTGTATTGCTGGTATCAGCGCGCGCACCACACCGTCTACGACGGTTTCAGCGGCGGCATGGCGGCCAAGCGGCTCAACGAGCTGTACCTGGCCTATCGCGACGGCGTCGAACCGCCGCCGAGCGGTTACGGCACGCTGGCGTCGTTGGTCGAGGCCGAAACTTCGTACCGCGACTCCGAGCGCTATCGGCGCGATCGCGAGTACTGGCTGGAACAGCTCGCCGAGCTGCCCGAGGCGGTGACCCTGGCGCGTCGCCGGGTGCGCAACAACGGCGGCCTGCGCCGCGCCAGCGGCCAGGTCGGCAACGATGTGCGCGAGCGCCTGGCGGAGATCGCGCGCGATTGCGGCGTCAGCCTGCCGCAGGTGCTGATCGCGCTGATCGCCGCCTACTATCATCGCGCCACCGGCGCCGAAGACCTGGTGTTCGGCATGCCGGTCACCGGCCGGGTCAATCACGCCATGCGCAGCACGCCGGGCATGGCCGCCAACGTGGTCGCGATCCGGTTGAAGATGCACGCCGACATGAGCATGCCGGAACTGTTCGCGCAGGTCTCGCGCGTGGTCAAGCAGGCGCTGCGTCATCAGCAGTACCGCTACGAAGAGCTGCGCCGCGACCTCGGCCTGCTCAACCCCGACCAGCACATGGCCTGGCTCGGCATCAACATCGAACCTTACGACTACAACAACTTCCTCGGCCATCGCGCCAGCGCGCGCAACCTGCACAACGGTAGCGCCGAAGACCTGACTGTGTTCGTGTTCGACCGCCTCGACGGCCAGGGCCTGAGCCTGGACCTGGACGCCAATCCGACCCTGTATCCCGAGAACGAACTGAACGAGCATCTGCGTCGGCTGTTGCGCCTGATCGATGCGGTACAGGCTGATCCCGGCCTGCGGCTGGGCGAGATCGACATCCTCGGCGACGACGAGCGCGACCGGTTGCTGCGGCGCTGGAACGACACCGCAGCGAAACCGGCGCAGGCCACCGCGCTGGAGCAGTTCGAGCGGCAGGCGGCGGCGGCGCCGGATGCGGTCGCCGTGGTGTCCGGCGATGTCGCGTTGAGCTATCGCGAACTCGACGCGCTGAGCACGCGCCTGGCCCGGCGCCTGATCGCGCGCGGCGTGCGCCCCGGCGATCTGGTCGCGCTGGCGTTGCCGCGCGACGAACGCCTGCCCGCCGCGCCGTATGCGGTGTGGAAAGCCGGCGCGGCCTACCTGCCGCTGGACCCCGAATCGCCGCGCGAACGCATGCTGCAGACCCTGGAGGATGCCGCGCCGCGCCTGTTGCTGACCGTGCCGGCGTTGGCCGGCGCCTTCGATGCCCGCGCGATACCGCTGCTGTGCATCGATGAAGCCGAGGGCGAGGAGGCCGCGGCCGCCGACGCTCCCGCTCTGCCGCGCGCCGCGCCGGATGCCTGCGCCTACGTGATCTACACCTCCGGTTCGACCGGCCGGCCCAAGGGCGTGGAGGTCGATCAGCGCAACCTGAGCAACTTCCTCGCCGCCACTCAGCGACTGTTCGCGCCCGGCCCCGGCGAACGCTTCCTGGCCCAGACCACGATCGCGTTCGACATCGCCTGCTTCGAACTGTTCCTGCCGCTGAGCGTCGGCGCGCGCGTGGTGATGACCGATGCCGAAACCGTGCGCGACCCGCTCGCCCTGGCGCGGCTGATCGAAGACCAGGCCCTGGACTACGTGCAGGCCACGCCCTCGCTGTGGCGCATGCTGTTGGCCAATCCGCGCCTGCGCCTGGACGGCGTGCATGCCTTGTCCACCGGCGAAGCCCTGCCGCCGGACCTCGCGCAACGCCTGGTCGCCTGCTCGGCCAAGGTCACCAATCTGTACGGACCGACCGAGACCACCGTCTGGGCCAGCGCGATCGAGCTGAGCGCGGACGACGTCGCCGACGGCGCGCCGCCCTCGATCGGCCGGCCGCTGCTCAACACCCGCGCCTATCTGCTCGATGCCGCGCTCAACCCGGTGCCGACCGGCAGCGTCGGCGAGCTGTACGTGGCCGGCGCCTGCGTCGCGCGCGGCTATCTGCGCCGGCCCGAGCTGACCGCCGAACGCTTCCTCGCCGATCCCTTCGTCGCCGGAGAGCGCATGTACCGCACCGGCGACCTGGCGCGCTGGCGCGACGACGGCGCGATCGAATACCTCGGCCGCGCCGATCAGCAGGTCAAGATCCGCGGCCATCGGGTCGAACTCGGCGAGATCGAGGCCCAGTTGGCCGCCGAGGCCGGCGTCGCCGACGTCGCCGTGGCCCTGCACACCGACGCGCTCGGCCACGCCCTGCTCGCCGCCTATGTGGTGCCGACGGCCGGCGGCGGCGTCGACGGCGAGGCCTTGCGCGCCCGACTGGCGCGGCGCCTGCCCGAGCACATGGTGCCGTCGGCCTATGTCGAACTGGAGCGTCTGCCGTTGACCGCCAGCGGCAAGCTCGACCGCAAGGCGTTGACGCCGCCCGAACGCAGCCGGCGCAGCGCCTACGCGCCGCCGCGCAACGAAACCGAACGCAAGCTGGTCGCGCTGTGGCAACAGATCTTCGGCCAGGAAGGCATCGGCATCCACGACAACTTCTTCGAACTCGGCGGCGATTCGCTGACCGCAGCCGAAATGGTCGCGGCGTTTCCGCAGCATTTCGGCAGCGAACTCGCGCTCGGCGCCCTGTTCGAAGGCTCGACCATCGCCGGGCTGGCCGCGCATCTGGAACGCAACGGTGGCGAGAACGATCCGCTCGGCGCGATGCTGGCGCTGCGCCCCGCCGGCGGCGCGCGGCCGCTGTTCTGCATCCACCCGGTCACCGGGCTGAGCTGGGCCTATGCGGCCTTGCTGCGCCATCTCGACGAGCACGTGCCGGTGTACGCGCTGCAGTCGCGCGGCCTGCGCGGCGGCGCCAGCCTGCCGGCCAGCATCGAAGAGATCGCCGCCGACTACGTCGCCCAGATCCGCCGGGTGCAGCCGCACGGCCCCTACCGCGTGCTGGGCTGGTCGCTGGGCGGGCTGGTCGGCCACGCGATCGCGGCCTTGTTGCAGCAGCTCGGCGAGCGGGTCGAGCTGCTGGCGATGATGGACTCCTACCCCTTCGTCGCCGATGCGGCCGAGGCCGGCGGCGAGGCCCAGCAGGTCGCGGCGGTGCTGAAGTTCCTCGGCTTCCACCAGCAGGCGCGCGACAACCCGCCGCAGGACATGCGCGCCCTGGCCGATCTGCTGTGCCGCGAATACGAGGTGTTCTCGATCCCGCTGGTGCAGGAAATCATGAAGGCCGATGCGCGCCTGATCGAGAACGTCAGCGCGATCACCCGCAACAACCTGGCCCTGGCGCGACGTTACCGGCCGGCGCCGATCGCCGCCGATGTGCTGTTCTTCAATGCCGGGCGCAAAGAGCACGTCGATCTGGACGGCCTGCTTCACTACCACGCCGGCGCCTGGCAATCGGTGATCGACGGCCGCATCGAGGTCCACGACATCGACTGCGATCACCAGTCGATGCTGGAGCCGCGGGCCGCGGCGCAGATCGTGCGGCTGCTGCGCGAGCGCCTGGAGCTGCGCAGCGAACCCGCACCGCTGCCGCCGCAACTGCATCCGGCCGAGTTCGCGATCGCGTTCTCGTGATCGACGGGAAACAGCGGCGCCGCCGTTCGGCAACGGCGGCGCCCAGGCTCCGCTTCGCGGGTGAGGGCCCGGTCGCATTATCCGTGCCTCACCGGAGCAGCGCCGCAGGCACGCCTCCTTTGGAAAGGGACCCGCGCCCGGCGGCGGTTCGAAGCCGGGACTGGCCGGCAGCGCGGGGATTCGCTCCTGCGCCCGACAGGACAGAGCGAGACCCGATCCCCCCTTTTTCAAAAGCGCGGCTGTGACGCGATTGCGCGCCGAACACGACGCCCCGTCCTAACCATCGCGACCGGCAACGCGCACAATAGGCGGCTCCGCGATCGCTCGCGCCGCAGGGACCGTCACAGGCGATGAAGAGCAGCGACGTCGAACTCGAACGCCTGCGTGTGCAGCGCGAGGCCAGGCGCGCCGAGCGCGCCGCCGACCCGGCCCATGCCGAGCAGCGCGAGGGCCGCGCGCTGTGCCTGTCCGGCGGCGGCTATCGCGCCGCGCTGTTCCACCTCGGCGCCTTGCTGCGCCTGCACGAGACCGGGCTGCTCGCCGGGACGACCATGTTCAGCTCGGTCTCCGGCGGCAGCATCGTCTCCGCCTGGCTGGCCTGCCGTTATCTGGATACCCGCCGCGAAGACGAATCCTTCGCCGCCTGGAACGACCGGATCGATTTTCGCGCCGTGGTGGTCGAACCGTTCCGCGACGTCGTCGCGCGCGACATCCGCACCCTGCCGGTGCTCGCCACCGTCGCCTACAACTGGCTCTGGCCCTCGCACCGCATCGCCCTGCTCGAGCGCCGCTATGCCCAGGTGTTCGGCGAACGCAGCCTGGACCGGCTGCCCGAAACGCCGGCGTTCGTGTTCTGCGCCACCGACCTGACCTTCGGCGTCAATTGGGAATTCTCCCGGCGCCGGGTCGGCGACTACCTGGCCGGCTACCTGCGCGACGGCGCGCGCCGGGTCGGCCTGGCCTGCGCGGTCGCGGCCTCGTCGTGTTTTCCGCCGGTGTTCGGCCCGGTGCGTTTCGACACCGCGCCCGGCGACTACCAGCGCGGCGACTACCGCGGCGACGACGGCGAAGCGCTGCGGCAGCGGATCGAACTCAGCGACGGCGGCGTGTACGACAACCTCGCCACCGAACCGACCCTGCGCCGCTACCGCGAAGTGCTGGTGTCCGACGCCGGCGGCCCGTTCGTGTTCGAGAGCCGGCGCTGGTGGCTGCGCCAGCTGATGCGCTACACCCAGGTGATCGGCAACCAGGCCGAGGCACTGCGCAAGCGGCTGTTCTTCGGCCAGGCCGCAACCGGCTCGCTGATCGGCGTGTACTGGGGCCTCAGCGGCGGCCGCGACGGCGGCGCCGACGGCTACAGCCCGGCCCTGGTCGCCGAAGTCATCGGCCGCATCCGCACCGACCTGGACCGCTTCCTCGACGTCGAGTTCGAGGTGCTGGTCAACCACGGCTATTTCTCCAGCCTCGACGCGATGACCCGGCACAACGGCTGGCCGGCCTCGCCGGCCGCGGCCTGGCCTTATCCGCAACGCGCCGACGAAGGCCGCGTGCGCCATTGGCTGCGCCACAGCCACAAGCGCGTGCTGCACCCGCGCTGGTGGGGCGGCGGCGAATGAACGCCGCTCAAGCCGGAGCGCAGGGCGCGAACAGGTCGAGTTCGCGCGCGTAGACCGAAGTCCGGACCTGCATCAGCCCGAGCACCGAGTGGAACAGGTTGTCGTGGCTGGCCGGCCGCAGCGCTTCGCGGCGCAGGCAGCGCAGGTCGAGCCCGCGCGAGGCGGCGAAACCGGGCGAGAACCACATCGTCATCGGCACCCGGGTCTGGGTCTGCGGCGCGATCGCATACGGCACGCCGTGCAGGTACAGGCCGTTCTCGCCCAGCGACTCGCCGTGGTCGGACACGTAGATCAGCGCGCTGTCGCGGCTGCCGTCCTCGGCCAGGGCGCGGATGCTGCGGGCGAGGAACGCGTCGGTGGCCAGGATCGCGTTGTCGTAGGCGTTGACGATCTGCTCGCGGCTGCAGCGGCCGAGCTCGTTGGTGTCGCAGGTCGGGACGAAGCGGCGCAGCTGCGCCGGATAGCGGCGGAAGTAGCTGGGCCCGTGGTTGCCGAGCTGATGCAGCACCACCACCGCATCGCCCGGCTGCGCGGCTAGGCGCTCGCGCAGGCCGCGCAGCATCACCAGGTCCGAGCAGCCCTCGGCATTGCAGTAGGCCGGATCGCTGTCGTGCTCGAAAGACTCGAACGCCAGTCCCTTGCACACGTTCTTGCAGCCGGTCTGATTGTCGCGCCACAGGGCGTGGATGCCGGCGTACTCGAGCACGTTGAGCAGCGATTCGCTGCCCTGGATCCGGCCCTTGTCGTAGTTGCGCCGGCCGAACGGCGAGAACATGCACGGCACCGAGACTTCGGTGCTGCTGCCGCAGGCGACGACGTCGGTGAAGTTGACCGGGCCGATCCGGGCCAGTTCCGGGGTGGTCTGGCGGGCGTAGCCGTTGAGCCCCCAGTTCTGCGCGCGCACGGTCTCGCCGACCACGATCACCAACAGCCGCGGCTTGCCGCCGGCCGGACGCGCGGCGATGCGGGCGTCGGTGCCGATCGGCGCGCGGCCGCGCACCTTGGAAGCCGAGTCGTCGAACGCGACCCGGGTCAGCGACACCAGGTAGTTGGCCGGGGTCACCAGGTGGCGCATTTCCTTGTGGTTGCGCATCAGCGCCGAGATGTCCTGGAACGCGCCTAGCAAGGCCAGCATCGCCAGCACCAGCGCCGCGGCCACCGCGACCAGGCGGCGCCACAGCGCCTGCGTCCACGGTCGCTCGACCACCCGCACCCGCCACAGCAAAAGCGCCGGCAGCACGCCGAACGCCAGCAGCGGCGGCAACAGTCCCAGGCTGAGCAGCTCGCCGGACTCGCGGCCGTCGGACTGCAGCACGTTGCGGATCATGCCGGTGTCCAGATAGACCCCGTACTGGCTCATGAAATGCGCCGCCGCGGCGGTGACCAGCAGCAGCACGGTCAACAGCGGCTTGAGCGTCCAGCGATTGAGCACGCTGGCCAACAAGGCGAAGTTGATCGCCACCACCGCCAGGCCGATGCAGGCGCCGACCCACAGCCCGCGCGCACCGTCGAGCGCGCCCGCGGCGGCGGCGGCGCGCCAGAACGCAGCGTTGGCGCAGCCGGCGAAAAACAGGCTGGCCAGCAGGGCCACGGTTTCGACGCTGGCCTGCGGCCGGTAGCCGATCCAGGCGGGCCAACGCGGCACGGAACGGGCGACGATGCTCATCGACCGACGCTCCGCGAACGCGGACCGATCGCCGCGGCCGGCGCCGGCCGCGCCATCGTCGCCAGATACAGGGCGAGCGATGCGAACCACGCGATCGCCAGACTCCACACGTCGTGGGACAGAAAGTGGGCGCCACGCAATTGCTGGCCGAAGCCGAACAACAGGCCGGAGCCGAGTCCGATCGCCAAGCCCAGCCAACGCCGGCGCGGCCGCACGGCGAGGAAGAAGAAATACAGCGCGACCCAGGCATAGCCGGCGCTGGCATGGCCGGCGGGAAAGCAGCGCCCGCGGCCGAGTCCCGCCGGACGCGCCGCCAGCCAGCCGACGAAGGGATGTCCGCCGCCGTAGCGCTGCAGATCCCAGGGGCAGTCCATGCCGGTCAGTTGCTTGAGTCCGGATACCAGTCCGACCGAGATCAACACCGCCAGCAACAGATAGCCCAGCGGGCGCCGCCACTCGTTCCGCCCCGGACGCAGGCGCGCGCCCAGCCACAAGGCCAGCACGCCCAGCCACGCCGCGGCGCTGGCGTCGCGGCCGAAACGGTGGATCAGGTGCTCGGTGAGGTAGGCGTTCTGCCAGGCCCAGCGCGCGCCTTGCCAGGCGTACAGCCGGTCCGCCCACCAGAAATCGCCGCCGGCGGCCATCGTCGCCAGGCTCGCTACCAGCAACGCCACCGCCGGCCAGGCCGCATGCCGGAGCAGGAAGCGCCGCGACGCTCCGGCCGCGCTGCGGGCCGGCCCGGCGACAGGATTCAGTGGAACAGTCGTAGTTTCGATCATCGGCAAGGGCGGCAGTCCGGACAGCGCGTCCGGCCCGGAGCGGGGATGCGGCATGATCGAAACCGCCCTGTCGGAGAGCGGTCGGAGCGAAGTTCCGCCGGCGTTAAACCGGCCAGCCGCGGCAGCGCCGGCCGGCTGCGGGGTGCCCGGCCCGATCGCTTTCGACGCTATTCCGACAGCCGCCGGGCGATGCTGGCGGACTGCCCCGCGACCGCCCGCGGCCCCGGCTCGCGCATCCACGCGCCGGCTCGGGCACACTCGGGGCGGGCAACCTCGGATCGGGCCGCCTCGGGCGGCGGGAGAACCCGGCGCATGCGCCTGCTGGTGGTGGAAGACAATCGCAACCTGGTCGCCAACCTCTTCGACTATTTCGAAGCGCGCGGCTACACCCTCGACGCCGCGCCCGACGGTCCGACCGGCCTGCATCTGGCGGTCACCCAGCGCTACGACGCGATCGTGCTGGACTGGATGCTGCCGCGCCTGGACGGCCGCGAGGTGCTGCGCTGCCTGCGCGAGGAGGCCGGTTCGGACGTGCCGGTGCTGATGCTGACCGCGCGCGACGAACTGCCCGACAAGATCGCCGGTTTCCGCGCCGGCGCCGACGATTACCTGACCAAGCCCTTCGCCCTGCCCGAGCTGGAAGTGCGGCTGGAAGCGCTGGCCGCGCGCGCCGCCGGCCGCGGCCGGCACAAGCTGCTGCAGGTCGCCGACCTCAAGCTCGATCTGACCACCTTGGAAGCCAGCCGCGGCGGCCGCCCGCTGCACCTCTATCCGGCCTGCCGCAAGCTGCTGGAAGTGCTGATGCAGTCCAGCCCCGCCGCGGTCACCCGCGAGCGCCTGGAGCATGCGCTGTGGGGCGACCACCCGCCCGACGGCGACATGCTGCGCTCGCACGTGTACGAACTGCGGCGCGCGGTCGACGGCCCGTTCCCGGTCAAGCTGATCCAGACTCTGCCTCGGGTCGGCTATCGCCTTGCCGCACCGGCGCAGAGCGCAGCGGCGGACCGCGATGACTGAGCCAGCCGCAGCGCCGCGGCGGCGCAGCAGTCTGAGCCGGCGCATCCTGCTCGGCTTGCTCGGCTATGCCCTGCTGGTCTTGGCGGCGGTGGTGATCGTGCAGGGGGTCGTGGTCAACGAGCACGCCGAGCGCATGGTGTGGGCGTCGTTGATGAATACCGAGCTCGAGCATTTCGTCGAGCGCAGCCGCAACGAACCGGGCTACCGCTGGACCGACACCAAGTCGCTGAGCCTGTACGACAGCGCGACCCGGCCGGCGCCGCCGGCGCTGCGCGCGCTCGGCCCGGGCATGCACGACGACATCGAATCCGACGGCATCGAGCACGTGGTGCTGGTGCGCGACGTCGACGGCCGCCGCCTGACCCTGTCGCTCGACATCGAGGACATGGAGCACCTGGAGTTCGATCTGGCCCTGACCATCGCCGGCTCGGCCATCACCACCCTGCTGACCCTGTGCCTGGTGATCGCCTGGGGCGTGCGCCGGCTGGTGCGGCCGCTGACCCTGCTCGCGCAGCGCATCGGCGGCCTGCAGCCCGACCGCGCCGGGCAACGGATCGAGCTGCCCGACTCGGCCAGCTCGGAGCTGGTGGTGATCGCCGACGCGGTCAACGACTACGTCGCCCGCAACGATCGCTTCGTCGAGCGCGAACGCGCCTTCATCGACAGCGCCAGCCACGAGCTGCGCACGCCGATCGCGGTGATCGCCGGCTCCACCGAGCTGGCGCTGGCCCAACCCGACCTGCCCTCCGGCGCGCGCCAGCACCTGGCCCGCATCCACCGCACCGCACGCGACGTCGAGCAACTGGTGTCGTTGTTGCTGGTGCTGGCCAAGGATCCGCAGCGCCTGGCCGCGAGCAGCGACCGAGTCGCGCTGGACCAGTTGCTGCCGGAGATCGTCGAAGACCACCGCCATCTGTGCCGCGACAAAGACCTGCGTCTGGCGTTGGCGCCGCTGCCGCCGTGCGAGATCGTCGCGCCGCTGCCGATCGTGCAGGCGGCGATCGGCAATCTGTTGCGCAATGCGATCGAGAACAGCGACCGCGGCGAGATCGCGGTCCGGCTCGACCCCGACGCCACGGTGGTGATCGAGGACCCGGGCCACGGCATGAGCCCGGAGGAGATCAGCGCGCTCTACGCCCGGGTCGCCCGCGACGGCCGCGAGGGCGGCGGGATCGGCCTGGACCTGATCTCGCGGCTGTGCGAACACCTGGGCTGGCGGCTGCGCTTCGATCCGGCCGAACGCGGCACGCGGACGACGCTGAGTCTGCGGCCGGAGTGAACGGCGGCCTCATCCGCCTCTTCGGGGCCCCTTCTCCCGCAAGCGGAAGAAGAGATCCACGGCAGCGTCTGCGTCAAAGCCTGATCCCAGCGCAGCGCTTTCTCCCGCTCGCAGCGGCCGAAGGACATGCAGCGTCGAAGGCATTGGGTGAGGACAAGCGCGGCGCAACGACGGACCCGAGCCGGAGACCAGGCCCCGGCTCACTCGCTCGGCGCGTCGTCCCCGCGCGGCGGCGGCAGCAGCGCCTGCGCAGCCGCCGGCGCCGGCAATGGATCGGTGCGTTGGCGCCGATACGCCCGCTCCACCCGCTCGGCGCCGTATTTGCGCTCCAGGCGCTTGACGATGAAATGGCCGCGCGCCATGTCCTGGTAGTGATTGGTGAACAACATGTTCATCGTCGCCGCGGTCGCCGCGCCGATCACCGGCACCAGTTGCGCCGCGGTCTTCTCGCCGACCACCACGCCGAAACGGGTCGCGACCACGTCGACCAGCTTGCTCATCCAGGCCGTGGCCTGTTTCTTGGCATAGGCATGCGTCGCGTGCTGGGCACCGCGCCGGCTGGCCAGGCCGGCCAGCTCCTGGCGGCCGACTTCGGCCAGCGCGGTGCGCACCGCGTAATAGCCCGACGCGGCGGCATCGTCCTCGTCGCTGCCGCCGCCGAAGGCGAACACTTCCACGCAGGCCGCCTGCACCTCGGGGTCGGCCAGCGAGAATCCTTCGGCGCGGGCGATGTCGGCGACCGCACGCATCATCACCACGGTCGACACCGGCAGTTCCGCGGCCAGGCCGGCGGCGCCGAAGAAACCGCCGACCGCACCGACCGCGCCGGCGGCGAGCTTGTGGCTCTTGGTCGAAGAGGCCTTGTTCGGCTGGTCCTTGACCGTCCACAGCGCCGCCGCGGCGGCCTTGTGCAGGGCGCCGTGGACGATGCCCTGGATCTTGCGGTTGACGAAGCCCGGCAGCTTGGACAGGCCGAACTCGATCGGCGCACCGGCCAGCGCGGTCATGCGCGCAGTCAGCGACGGCGTTTCCAGCAGCGCCACCGCGCGCGCCAGGTCGGCCGCATCGCGAGGGTCGTCGAACCTGTCGGTGTCCTGCCGCATCGCTGTCCTGCTCCGTTGATGTCGGCCGCGTCGTGCGGCGGCATGAACATAAGACCGCCGTCGCGCCGCTTCAAGTGCGCGCGCCGCGCACGTCAGCCCGCCCGCGGCGTGCGCACCATGCGTTCGAGCAGGTGTTCGACGATGCTTTCGGCCTGCAGGCAGCGGCCGGTGTGCACCGCCGACATCTGGATGATCGAGCTGCGCTTGGCGGTGAGCCAATGGAAGCGCGCGCGCGCCGGCAACTGGCCGATCGGGCCGGCATCGCGGCCGCCGCGGCAAATGCGCTCGATCGCCTGCAGGTGCAGGCGCACCGCCTCGATGTCGGCGCCGGGGTCGAGCGCGCGCAGGCGGGCCTCGTCCAGCTCGATGCCGGCGGCGAGCAGACCGGCCGCCGGGCACGACACCAGCACGCCGACATTGACGAATTCCTCGCGCTCGACCCGCGGCACCACGCGGATCACCGCATAGTCATACAGCGAGCGAGCGGGCATGGATCGCCTCCTCGACGAAAGCGCGCGGCGACTGCACGCGGCGATGGAGATAGTCGGCGTAGGCGCGGCGATGCGCCCGGGCGTCGGCGAAACCGGGCTCGTCGGCGAGCCAGCTCTCCGGCACCAGCGCCACCACTTCATCGATCAGCGCCGGGGTGATGCGCGGGGCCAGCTCGGCGTCGGTCTCGGCCAGCCGCGCCGCCAGCGGCAGCAACACATGGTCCTTGACCGGCGCGAAGCGGCTGCCCGCGGCGCCGGCGGCGTTGGCCCAGTCGTGGTGGAAATACAGCGCTGCGCCGTGATCGATCAGGGTCAGGCGGCGGTGCCACAGCAGCATGTTGGTGTTGCGCGCGGTGCGGTCGACGTTGCTGGTCAGGGCGTCGAACCAGACGATGCGCGAGGCCAGGACGGCGTCGGGCGCGTCGACCAGCGGATCGTAGTTGACCGAACCGGGCAGGTAGTCGAGGGCCAGGTTGAGCCCGGCGCTTTCGCGGATCAGGTGCTGGATTTCCGGGTCGGGCTCGGTCCGCGCCAGTTCCGGGTCGAGCTCGGCCAGCACGATCTCCGGCACCGGCAGATCGAGCCGGCGCGCGAGTTCGCCGGCGACGATCTCGGCGATCAGCGCCTTGCGGCCCTGACCTGCGCCGCGGAACTTGAGCACGTACAAGCCGTCGTCGTCGGCCTCGACCACGGCCGGCAAGGAGCCGCCCTCGCGCAGCGGCGTGACGTAGCGGGTGGCGGCGACGGTTCTGAGCACGGACCTGGGTCGGTTGCGGCGCACGGGCGCGGATTGGGTCGTCCACCTTAGGACGGGCCGGCGCAAACGCCAAGCCCGCCGCCCTTCAAACGCGTCGCAGCGGTCGCGCGTTTCGAGCCCGGACTCAGGCCGCGGCGGCCGGCGCGTGCTGGCGGATCAGGCGTTCGACCAGGACATCGACCTCGGCCTCGGCGCGCTCGATCGACAGGCGCAGCCCTTCGCCGCCGAATTCGTCGTACTCGATCGCCGCGCCGTGGTGGTCGACGATGCCGATGTAGCGCATCGGCGTCAGCACGCCGGGTTCGACGTGGTTGATCGCTTCCAACCGCTCGCCGGCGCCGTAGCCGACGTCGCCGCGCGAACTCAGCAACACCAGGCTCTTGCCGGCGCCGGCCAGCATCGGCCAGTACGGCTCACCCTGGCGCTGGCGATCGAAGCCGAAGGTGCGGCCGACCCGCACCACGTTGTCGATCCAGGCCTTGAACTGCGCCGGCATGCCGAAGTTGTACATCGGCACGCCGGCGACGATCACGTCGGCGGCGATCAGCTCGTCGACCAGGGCATCGCTCTCGGCCAGGGTCTCGTGCATCCACGGCAGGCGCTGCCCGTGCGGGGTGAAGGCGGCATGGATCCAGGCCCCGGTGACCGGCGACGGCGGCGCGGTGCCGACATCGCGGTAGACGACCTCGTCGTCGGGTCGGCGTTCGCGCCAGCGGCGCACGAAGCGCTCGCTCAGGCGGCGGCTGTGCGAGCCGTAGCGGCTGCGTTCGGAACTGTCGGAACGGGCGCTGGAATCCAGGTGCAGCAGGCGGGTCATGGGGGCGGTCTCGAAGGCAGTTATGGATGAGCCCGGTTAGCGCTCGCTGGCGCGGCACCCGGCTTCCGAGCCATGTTGTATCTGCCGGAAAGAGACGACAAACTCCGATTTCTCAGCGAACGGATTAGATTTTCTCATCCATGAGCCGCCCTCGACTGCCCCCGCTCGGCGCCCTGCGCGCGTTCGAAGCCGCCGCCCGGCTGGCCAGCTTCAAGCGCGCCGCCGACGAGTTGTCGGTGACCCCGACCGCGATCAGCCATCAGATCCGCTTGCTGGAAGAGCAACTGGGCGTGCGCCTGTTCGAACGCCAGACCCGCCGGGTTGCGCTGACCGCCGAGGCCGCCCGGCTGTATCCGGTGCTGCGCGACGGCTTCGACGCCTTCGCCGAGGCGGTCGCGGCGATCGCGGCGCGGCGCCGGCGGCGCGCGCTGACTTTGTCGGCCACGCTGTCGTTCACCGCCAAATGGCTGGTGCCGCGGGTGGCCTCGTTTCGCGCCGTGCAGCCGCAACTGGACCTGCGCCTGCACGCCTCCGACGACCCGGTCGACCTCGCCGCCGGCGTCGCCGACGCGGCGATCCGTTACGGCCGCGGCCCCTACCCCGGCCTGATCGCCGAACGCCTGATCGAGAACCGCTTCGCGCCGGTGTGCAACCCACGCCTCGGCCTGCGCCGGCCGCAGGACCTGCGCGAGCAGGCGCTGCTGCATTCGGAATGGCGCCACCCCACCGCCGACACGCCGACCTGGCGCAACTGGTGCGCGCTGGCCGGCGTCGACGGCCTGGAGGTCGATGCGGGCCTGCGCTTCACCGACGAGAGCCATGCCATCCAGGCGGCCATCGCCGGCCACGGCGTGGCCCTGTTGAGCCTGGCCCTGGTCGCCGACGATCTCGCCGCCGGCACCCTGGTGCAGCCGTTCGCCCCCGAGCTCGCGCTGGACGGCTACCCGCATTGGCTGGTCTATCCGCAAGGCGCGCCGCGCGCGGAAGTGACCGCGCTGCGCGACTGGCTGCGCGCGCAGGCGGCGGCAGCCTAGGCGAATCAGCCTTCCGCGCGCTGGCGCGCGGCCTGGTAGCGCTGTTCCTGGCTCAGGCCGCCGTAGCCGTAGGCGGCGGCGCGCGCATCGATGATGTGAACATAGGACGTGTCGTGCGCGTCGCCGAGCAAGTCCGACAGCGCCGCATGCATGCGTTGCAGATAGCGCGCCTTCTCGGCCTTGGTGTTGGTCTCGTCGGTGACGCTGATGTCCAGGTGATAGGCGCGGCGCTGGTGTTCGGCCAGGCTGCGCCCGTCGATGAACCAATGGTTGCGGTCGACGAACTGGATCGCGACCGCGACCAGTTCGCGCGGTTTGCCCAACACCTCGACGGTGAGGTCGGCGACCAGGGCGGCGGCGGCGCGCGCCAGCTCGGCGTCGGGCGCGGCGGAAATCTGCAGGGCGATGTGCGGCATGAGCGGGGTTCCGTGATGGGGCGTCGGGGCGGGCCGGCATGACTCGGTCCGGGAATGCCCTTGCAGAGTAGGCTTGCGCCGTCCATCGGAAAAGCGGGAATATTGAAGGGTATCCATCGGCCAATCCGATAGCTGGAGACGCGCCTTGGCATCGTTCGACCTGGACCAGCTCAAGGCCTTCGTCGCGGTCGCCGACGCCGGCAGCATTTCGGCCGGCGCGGCGCAGGTGTTCCGCTCGCAGTCGGCGATCAGCGAGCAATTGCAGAAGCTCGAACGCGCCGCCGGCGCCGTCTTGCTGCTGCGCTCGCGCCAGGGCGTCGCGCCCACCGCCGCCGGCCAGCGCCTGCTCGCGCATGCGCGGCAGCTGCTCGCGCTGGGCGAACTGGCCCTGCACGACGTGCGCCGCGAACTGCGCCGCACCGACTTGCGCCTGGGCATCAGCGATTACTACCGGCCCGACGAGATCGCCGGGCTGCTGCGCCACCTCGCCCGGCACTGCCCGCAACTGCGCCTGCAGGTCGCGCTGGGCACCAGCGCGGCGATCGCGCGCGGCCATGCCGAGGGCGCTTACGACGTAGCCCTGATCATGCAGGTGGAAAGCACGGCGACGCGCGCCGCCGGCGCGGGCGCGCCGCTGCGACGCGAAGCGCTGGCCTGGGTCGCCGCTGCCGGGCTGGACCTGCGCGCCGAAGAGGAGTTGCCGCTGGTGTTGCTGCCGCCGGACTGCGCCCTGCATCGGCTGGCAGTGGAGCGGCTGCGCAAGCACCGCAGCGCCTGCCGCCTCGCCCATCAGGCCAGCGGCGTGGCCGGCCTGCAGGCGGCGCTGCGCGCCGGGCTCGGCGTCGGCTGCCTCAACGCCTCGGCGATCGGCGACGGCCTGGCGGTAGCGCAGTCGCCGCGCCTGCCGGCGTTACCCGGCTGCAGCTTCCGCCTGATCCTGCCCTCGCCCGGCGCCAACGCCGCGCTGCGCGAAGCCGGCGCCGCCCTGCACGCCTACTTCGCGTAGCGCCCCCTGTAGGAGCGGTGTGCGCCGCGACAGCCGAAGCGGCGCGACAACGCGTGCAGCCCCGGAGCCGATCGAACCTGCAGGCGCAGAGCTCGTCCACCCGGGCTTCGGTCGCAACGCTCGCGCACACCGCGGCGGTCGTCGCGGCGCACACCGCTGCTACAGGAGGCGCGGCTACAACTGCTCGCGCGGCGGCAGGGTCCAGTCGATCGGCGCCTGCCCCTGGCGCGACAGGTATTCGTTGGCGGCGGAGAAATGGCCGCAGCCGATGAAGCCGCGATGCGCCGACAAGGGCGAGGGATGCGGCGCCTTGAGCACGCGGTGGCGGCGCGGGTCGATGACCTTGCCCTTGGCCTGGGCGTAGCTGCCCCAGAGCAGGAACACCAGGCCCTCGCGCTCGCGGTTGAGCACGTCGACGACGTGGTCGGTGAAGCCTTCCCAGCCCTTGCCCTGGTGCGCGCCAGCGCGGCCTTCCTCGACCGTCAGCACCGCATTGAGCAGCAGCACGCCGCGCCGTGCCCACGGCAGCAGGCAGCCGTGATCGGGCCGAGCGATGCCGAGGTCGCGCTGGATTTCCTTGAAGATGTTGTCCAGCGACGGCGGCACCGGCACGCCCGGTTGCACCGAGAAGCACAACCCGTGCGCCTGGCCGTAACCGTGGTACGGGTCCTGGCCGAGAATCACCACCTTGACCTGCTCGAACGGCGTGGCGTCGAACGCGGAGAAGATCTGCGGCCCGGGCGGGAAGATCCGCGCGCCGGCGGCCTTGCGCTCGCGCAGGAAGCGCGACAACGACTGCATGTCCTCGCGCCCGAACCAATCGCCGACCCGCGCCTTCCACGACGGATCGAGCTTGATGTCGCGATCGCCGTCGCTCATGCCGGCACCACCGTCGCGCTGGGCTCGGACAGCCGCGACAGGCGCAGCTGGAACAAGGTCTTGGTCACCAGCAGGCGCTCTTCGATCGGCTTGAGCACCAGATCGTTGGCGCCGGCGCGCAGCAACTCGCTCTGGTTGTCGCGGTTGGCGTCGCCGGTCATCACCAGCACCGGCAGGCGGCGCTTGCCGTAGCCGAAATCGCCGCGCAGCCGCGCCAGCAGGTCCTTGCCGCCGAGCTCGCCCTTCAGGTAGACGTCGGTCAGCACCAGGTCGGCGCCGGCGTCGCCGCCGTCGCGGCCGCTGGCGCGGTGCGCCTCCAGGTGCTCCAGCGCCTCTTCCACGCCGATGAAGTGCAGCACCTGCAGCGAATGACGTTCGAGCATGCGCTTGGTCGCCACCGCCACCACCCGGCTGTCCTCGACGTAGAGTACGCGCGCGCCGGGAATCGGCTGCGGCTGCACGTAGCCGCGGATGAACGCGGCCAGCGCGGCCGGGCCCAGCGACTTGTCGAAATAGTCGGTGACGTCTTCGGTGAAACGGCGCGCCTCCAGATGCGACTGGGCATCGCTGGAGACCACGATCACCGGCACGTAGGCCTGGCCGGCGGCCTCGCGCACCGCCCGCGCCAGGGCGATGCCGTCGCCATCGGGCAGCACCAGGGCGGTGGTGACCAGGTCGACCTCGCCGTGATCGAGCGCGAGCTTGGCCTCGATGATGTTGCCGCACTGGACCAGGCGCAGGTTGGGCAGCTCGCGCAGCAGCACGTCGGCGATCAGCTTGCGCACCAGCTTGGAGCCGTCGACCACCATCACCCGCGGCGCGGCGCTGTCGAAATGTCGCAGATTCTGGCTTTGCATGGCGATCGATGATTACCGGGTCGGCGACGCGCGTCCGGCGCCGGCGGGCGCCGATGCGCGGCGCGCAGGCGGGGGAACCCCGATTCTAGGCGCAAGCGGTCGCAGATTCCGAGTCTTGCGCATCAGGCTGGCGATCGGCACGCGGGCGCCCGCGGCGGCGCGGCCGCCCGGCTCAGCCGCGGCCGGCGCGGGCCTGGCGCAGGTGGTGTCCGGTCACCAGGCCGGCGCCGAACCAGCCCAGCGCGGCCGAACCGGCCAGGATCGCCAGCGCCTGCAGCGGGCCGAAGCCCTCCAGCACGAAGCGGCTGCCGTAGCTGGCGGCGAGCGCGCCCAGCGGTTCGCGCAGGCTGCGGTCGGCCACGGTCAGCAAGGCCAATGCGACCGCACCGGCGGCCAGGCCGTAGCACGCGCCCAGGTACAGGAACGGTCGGCGGATGAAACCGTCGGTGGCGCCGAGCAATTGCAGCACACCGATCTCCTCGCGCCGCGACTGGATGTCCAGGCGCACGGTGTTGCCGACCACCAGCAGCGCGCCCAGGCCCAGCCCGATCGCCAGCATCCAGGCCAGGCGGCCGCCGAAGCGCAGCCAACCGTCCAGGCGCTGGCGCCAACCGGCGTCGTGCTGGACCAGATCGGCTTCGGCCAACTCGCCCAGCGATTGCGCCAGGGCCAGTTCGTCGCCCTTGGGCGTCACCAGCAGCAGACTCGGCAGCGGATTGCCTTCGATCGCGCTGAGGCTGTCGCCGAGGCCGCTCTTCTCGCGCAGCTCCGCCAGGCCTTGCTCGGGCGTGCGCAGCTCGACCGCGCCGACCTCGGGACGCGCGCGCAGCTCCGCGGCCAGCGCGCGGGCGCGCTCGACCGCGATGTCGGGCTTGAGGAACAGGCTGATCTGGCGCGAACGCTGCACGTCGCCGGCGAAACGCTCGATGTTGCTCAGCGCCGCCCACAGCCCCAACGGCAGTGCCAGCGCCACCGCCATGACCCCGATGGTCAGCAGCGCCGCCCAGGGCTTGCGCAGCAGGCGGCCGAGGCTGGCGACCAGGCTGTGCAGATGGTGTTCGAACCACGGCCCCAAGCCGGAGCGCGCGGCCGCGGCGATGGCGTCGTCGTGATCGTGGGCGGGGCCGCGCTGATCGCGGCCGTCCTGCGGCAATGCGTTCATTCGGCCAGGTCCTCGGGCGCGATGTCGTCGACCAGGCGGCCCTGGTTCAGCACCAGCACGCGCTTGCGCATGCGCTTGACCAGGGCCAGGTCGTGGCTGGCGACCAGCACGCTGGTGCCGCGTTCGGGCAGCGACTGGAACAGGGCCATGATCTCCGCCGACAGGGTCGGATCGAGATTGCCGGTGGGCTCGTCGGCGACCAGCAGGCGCGGTTCGCCGATGATCGCGCGGGCGATACCGACGCGTTGCTGCTCGCCGGCCGAGAGCTGGCCCGGCAGCGCTTCGGCGCGCGCGCCCAGGCCGACTTTCTCCAGCGTGGCGCGCACCCGCCGGCCGATGTCGGGCCGGCGCAGGCCGCGCAGCAGCAGCGGCAGGGCGACGTTGTCGGCGACGCTGCGATCGGCGAGCAGGCGGTGGTCCTGGAACACCACGCCGATCTCGCGCCGGTGCAGGGCCACGCGGCGGCCGCCGACCTTGTGCAGGCTGCGTTCGCCGAACAGCACCGCGCCGCGGCTGGGGCGCTCGCTGAGGTGGATGAGCTTGAGCAAAGTGCTCTTGCCGGCGCCGGAGTGGCCGGTCACGAACAGCATCTCGCCGGGCGCCACCTCGAAGCTGACTTCGCTGAGGGCCTCGTGGCCGCTGTCGTAGCGTTTGCTGACGTTGTCGAAGCGCAGGACGGTCATGGCGGAAGTATCGCAGAGCGAATCGCCGGCTTCATCACGTTTCGGCATCCGGGTTTGGCCTATGTTCGCGCTGCGGTCGGCGCGGCATCGCCGACGTGCTCGACGACACAGACCGACCGTTCAGGCCGGCACGGCTCGCGCGACCGCAGGCCACCGTTCCGCCGCACCGGCGCGTGCCGCCGCGGCGCGCGGCCGGCGCACGCTAGCCCTCTTGCAACGCTGCCTACGTCCGACATCACGCGCCGCGCCGATTCCCGGCGGCGGCGGACCGCCCCTGTCCACGACCTAGGAGCACCCGACATGCGCACTCTTCCCGCCTCGCTGGCGCTCGCCGGCCTGTTCGCGCTCGGCCTGCATGCCCAAGACGCCCGCGCCGAGCAATACGATCCGCCGCTCAACATCGGCACCCTGGTCTGCCCGGCCGGTTCCAGCGGCTACGGCAACGCGCGCTTCATCGTCTTCCCCTCGTTCGGCAGCGCGCCGCCGAACTGGCGCATGACGATCTGGTGCAACGCCGGCGGCAGCGGCCGTCGCGGCCATTTCGAACCCGGTTCCGGCGGCGTGTTCAGCGCCTGGCCGTATGCCGGCGGCGCGTTCGGCGTCGGTTGGCCGGCCTCGCCGAACTACGGCAACCAGTATCAGTCGCTGGACATCGACATCGACGGCGACCTGGACGTGTTCCAGTTGGTGGAAACCGCGGCCAACACCTGGTCGGTGTACCTCAGCCGCACCCAGTGAGCGCGCCGCGCGGCCTGCGGGCCGCCGTTTCGCAGGGGATGGGGAGAGGCGATGGAGGTGCGGGCCAGGCCCGCGCGGCCAGCTGACCGAGGACGGCGCACCGGGCCTGCGCACGCGCAGACCCGGACGGGCAGGACGACGGCGGCCGGCGCGAGCGCCGGCCGCCGGAGCGCGTCAGTGCTGGCTGCGCGGCGGACGCGCGACCAGCGACTTGAGCTTGCGGCCGATGCGGCCGAGCAGCGAGGGCTTGGCCTCGGCCGAGGCGGCCGGGGCGGCAACGGTCGGCTTCGCGGCGGACGCCGGCGCGGCCTTCGGCGCCTGCCCCTGCGCCGGTGCGGCGGCGGCCGGGGCGGCAGCGCCCTCGGCGCCTTCGATGCGGCGACCGCCGCGACGGCGGCGACGCTTGCGCGGCGCACGCTCGCCTTCGCCGGCCGGCGCGGCGGACGCGGCAGCGGCTTCCGCACGCGGTGCGCGCGGCGGACGCGGCGCAGCGGCTTCGCCGTCCGCGGCGACGGCAGCGCCGTCCTCGCTGCGCGGACGCTCGCGGCGCGGCGCGCCGTCCCGGCGGCCTTCGCTGCGGCCGCCGCGGCCCGAGCCTGAACCCGAGCCCGAACCGCTGCGGCTGCGACCGCCGCCGCGGCGCTGCTCGTCGGCGGCGCGCTGCTCGCGCGCCTCCTTGAAGATCGCGCCGATGCTTTCGTTCTCTTCGCCGTCCTCGCCGGCCGGCACTTCGCGCGGCGCGCGCGGCAGCGCGACCAGCAGCTCGGCGTCGACCGGAGCGGTCGGCAGCTTCTGCTCGATGTAGGCCTCGATGTCCGGCAGGCTCATCGCATAGCGCTCGCAGGCGAAGCTGATCGCGTCGCCCTCGGCGCCCAGGCGCGCGGTGCGGCCGATGCGGTGGACGTAGTCCTCGGCGTCGAACGGCAGGTCGTAGTTGTAGACGTGGCTGACGCCGTCGATGTGCAGGCCGCGCGCCGCCACGTCGGTGGCGACCAGGATCTCGAGCTGGCCCTTCTGGAACTTGTTCAGCAGCGACTCGCGCTTCTTCTGCGGCACGTCGCCGGACAGCACGCCGACCCGGTAGCCGCCGCGTTCCAGCGCGCGCGCGACCCGCTCCACCCATGCCTTGGTATTGACGAACACCATGGTGCGCGCGCCTTCGCTGCGCGACAGCAGGCCCAGCAGCAGCGGGATCTTCTCGTCGTCGGCCGGGAAATAGACCTTCTGCCGGACCTTGGCGGCGGTGATGAACTCGGTCTCGACGACCACCTTCTCCGGCTCGTTCATGTGCTCGTAGGCGAGCTCCAGAACGCGGTGGCTCAGGGTCGCCGAGAACAGCAGGGTCTGGCGCTCGGTGCGGATCGGCATGCGCCGCAGCAGGAAGCGGATGTCCTTGATGAAGCCCAGGTCGAACATCCGATCGGCTTCGTCGAGCACGCACATTTCGCAGGCGTGCAGCGACACCACTTTGTGCTGCTTGACGTAGTCGATCAGCCGGCCCGGGGTGGCGATGATGACATCGGCGCCCTTCTGCAGCAGCTCGCGCTGCTTGTCGTAGTCGACGCCGCCGTAGACCAGGGCGAACTTCAGGCCGAGATCGGAACCAAACTTGACCGCGTCCTTGTGGATCTGGATCGCCAGCTCGCGGGTCGGGGCCAGGATCAGCGCGCGCGGGTCTTCCGGCTTGCGCTCGGCCAGGGCCGGGCGGGTCAGCAGGCGGTTCATCACCGCCACCAGGAAGGCCAGGGTCTTGCCGGTGCCGGTCTGGGCCTGGCCGGCGACGTCGCGCCCGGTCAGGGCGATCGGCAGGGTCAGGGCCTGGATCGGCGTGCAGCGCGAGAACCCGGCGCCCTCCAGGCCGGCCAGCAGGCTCGGGTGCAGATCGAAGGAGGAAAATGTTACGTCGGTTAAAGGCTTGTCGCTCATGCGTTTCAGAAGTCCGCGCCGTTCGGGCGCCGTAGGGTGTCGCTTGCGTGGGTGGCGTCGGCGAAGCAGACTGCCGGGGCCGAGCCGGCGCCCGAGTTTGGACTCCGTGGCGGGCTCGATGGGGCCGTGGCGCAGCCCTTGAAGGTGCCGCGAAACGCCCCAGTTTAACGTAAGCCCCCACCCGGCATGACCTTCCGGGTGTTCCATTCAAGATTCACCTGTACCGTACGGTCCAGTATCCGCAGGAGACCCCCGTGAGCGAAAAAATTCTGCATGTCGGCGATTCCGACTTCGACGCCGCCGTGCTGCAGTCGTCCGAACCCGTCCTGGTCGATTTCTGGGCCGAATGGTGCGGTCCGTGCAAGATGATCGCTCCGGCCCTGGACGAACTGGCTGAGGTCTACGACGGCAAGGTCAAGATCGCCAAGGTCAACGTGGACCACAACCGCACCACGGCGATGAAGTACCACGTGCGCTCGATCCCGATGCTGCTGCTGTTCAAGGACGGCCAGGTCCAGGCCACCCAGATCGGCGCGGTCGGCAAGGCCCAGCTGAGCCAGATGATCGACAAGGCGCTCTGACGCGCCCCGGTCTCGCGCCCCTGCCCCGCCGCGGGCGCGAGCCGCTCCGGGCCTTGCCCGGCAAGGTGAACGGCATCGCTCGGGAAGCTTGCCGCCACGCAGCGGCAGTGCTAGTTTCGCTGTACCCGGCGTCGGACTTCGCGTCCCCGCGCCGCACCCCGTCTGACATACCCATCTATCCACCTACGTCCCTGACGTCCCGCTCGCCTCTACGCGAGCGCTCGCCGCTTAGCGAGGAACCTCCGCTTGTCCGATAAGACCCCCGACGCTGGCGATACCGCCGAAAAGCGCGTGCGCAAGCCGCGCGCCAGCAAAGCCGCCGAAGCCGCTCCGGCCGTGGTCGGCGACGCCAGCCCTCTGATTCCCGCGCCCGCTCCCGTCGAAGCGGCGCCTCCCAAGCCCGCCCCGGCCCCCAGCGCCAGCGAGTCCGCACCGGCCGCCGCTTCCGGCGCCGAGAGCGCCGCGCCGCAGCAGGGCAACGAAGGCGGCGGCAACCCGCAATCGCAGCAGGCCCAGGGCCAGCGCGAAGGCGGCTTCGACAACAACCGCGGCAACCGCCGCGACCGCTTCCGCAACCGCCGCGACCGCGACCGCGATCGCAACAACCGCCCGCAGCAGCGCGGCGGCGGCGGCGACGACTACGCCGACAACGGCGAGAACTTCGTTCCCCGCCCGCACCCGCAGGTTCCGGAGGGCTTCCCGCAATATTCGCTGGGCGACCTCAAGCGCATGCCCGCGCCGCGCCTGCTGGAGATCGCCGAACAGCTGAGCATCACCGACGGCGTCGCCCGCGCCCGCAAGCAGGACGTGATCTTCGCCCTGCTCAAGGTGCTGACCCGCCACGGCGAAGGCGTCGCCGCAGACGGCGTGCTGGAGATCCTGCCCGACGGCTTCGGCTTCCTGCGCGCGGCCGAGGCCAGCTACCTGGCCGGCCCGGACGACACCTATATCTCGCCCAGCCAGATCCGCCGCTTCAACCTGCGCACCGGCGACCACTTGTCCGGCCGCATCCGCTTCCCCAAGGACGGCGAACGCTATTTCGCCCTCTCGGTGGTCGACAGCATCAACGGCGAACCGCTGGAAGCGTCGAAGAACAAGGTCCTGTTCGAAAACCTGACCCCGCTGTTCCCGCGCCGCAAGTTCAAGCTCGAGCGCGGCGACGGCTCGACCGAGGACATCACCGGCCGCATCCTCGACCTGATGGCGCCGCAGGGCAAGGGCCAGCGCGCCCTGATCGTCTCGCCGCCCAAGGCCGGCAAGACCATGCTGATGCAGCAGGTCGCGACCGCGATCACCCATAACCACCCCGACGTGCACCTGATCGTGCTGCTGGTCGACGAGCGTCCGGAAGAAGTGACCGAAATGCAGCGCACCGTGCGCGGCGAAGTGGTCTCCTCGACCTTCGACGAACCGGCCGCGCGCCACGTGCAGGTCGCGGAAATGGTGATCGAGCGCGCCAAGCGCCTGGTCGAACACAAGAAGGACGTGGTGATCCTGCTCGACTCGATCACCCGCCTGGCCCGCGCCTACAACAACGTGGTGCCGTCCTCGGGCAAGGTGCTCACCGGCGGCGTCGACGCCAACGCCCTGCACCGCCCGAAGCGCTTCTTCGGCGCCGCGCGCAACGTGGAAGAAGGCGGCTCGCTGACCATCATCGCCACCGCGCTGATCGACACCGGCAGCAAGATGGACGAGGTGATCTACGAAGAGTTCAAGGGCACCGGCAACAGCGAAGTGCACCTGGACCGCCGCATCGCCGAAAAGCGCGTCTACCCGGCGATCAACATCAACCGCTCGGGCACCCGCCGCGAAGACCTGCTGATCGAGCCGGAGCTGCTGCAGAAGATCTGGATCCTGCGCAAGCTGCTGCACGGCATGGACGAGATCGGCGCGATGGAATTCCTGCTCGACAAGATGAAGAACACCAAGTCCAACGACGAGTTCTTCAGCTCGATGAAGCGCTGACGCGCCGCCTCGCAGCGACAAGAAAACGCCCCGCATCGCGGGGCGTTTTTCGTTTGTGGGGCGATACGCCGCGCTTTGCGGGCCGCACCGCCGCCTGCGACATCGCGGTCGCGGCTCGCGCCGCTCCTACCCTGGCGACGGCGCGCTACTGCAGCTGCGACCACGAAGTCCGGCGCGGCCCGGGCCGCGCCGGACCGATCGCTTACAGCCCGCGGCCGCCCGCCAACTGCGTCTGCGGGTTCTGCGTTTCCATCGTCGCCATCTGCCGCGCGACCAGCAGGCTGCTGGCTTCCACGCTCTGGTGGGCCGCCGCGGACACGTCGATCGCGACCATGCGCCGGCTCGGCGACTGCGGGTCGCCCTGCACCGCGAACAGCCGGCTGCCGTCCTTGCTCGCCAGCAAGTGATCGATCTGGCTCAGGCCGCCGTCGCGCATCGCCGGAATCAGCGCTGCGGCGAGGTTCTTCTGCTGCTGCTCGCCGAGCCGGCCGAGGTCGCGGTTGAGCTCGCCGCCCTGGACCTTGCCGAGCAGTTCCTTGTACAGCCCGTTCATCGCGTGCGCGCCGCTGCTGAGGATGCCGGCCACGCGCAATCCCTCGTCGAACCCGCCGCCGACGCGGTTGCCGTTGTGGTTGGCGGCCTCGCGCAGTTCCGGCGGCAACAGGTAGGTGCCGCGCTCGCGCTGGCCGTCGCGGTCGGCGACATAGCGCTTGACGTCCTTGAGCTCGAGATCGAAGAACTCCTTGGACGAATTCTTCGCCGCCTGCGCCAGCAGCATCTGCTGCTGCGCGCTGAGTTTCTCCAGCCCCTGCCCCGAGGCCAGCGCGTCGACCAACGACTCCGGCACCTTCTGCTTGAGGAAGGACAGGAAGCGCTCGCGCGTTTCCGGGTTCTGGCCGACGCCGTCGAGAATGCGCGTCGCGGTCGACAAAGCGTTGCCGGCATCGGTCGGCATGCCCTCGATCTGGCGCATCACCGCGCTGATCGCGCGCTTGGGCTCCATGCCCTGAGCGAACGGGAAGCGCTCGCGGAACTCGTCCCAACGCGGCGCCAGCAAGGCCTCGCGGGCGCGCTTGATCAACTCGAACGCGCCGGCGGCGAAGGCGACGATGGCCATGCCCACCGGCGCGATGCCGATCAGGCTGCCGACCAGGCCGGCGTTGCGCGCGCCGAGCAGCACCGCGGTGTTGCCCACGCTGCCGGCGAGCTTGAAGCCGCCGCTGAGCATGTCGAACGCGGCGTCGACGCGCTGGTCGGTGTCCAGCGGACGGCCGCTGACCGGATCGCGGCCGTTGAACACGCGGCCGGCGTTCTGGCCGAGGTCGCGCACGTCGTGGCCGACGTCCTTGATCGCGGTGTAGCGTTCGAGAATCTTGGCCGCCTGGCGCTCGCGCCCGGTGCGGTGGGCGAACTCCATCAGCGCGCTCATCGCCGCGGCGTCGATCGGCTGGCCGGAGGCGCGCGCGGCGGTGCCGGCCTTGATCGCGCCGTCGATCGCATCGAGCGTGTCGGCGACGTCGCCGCGGCCGCCGTTGCGGGCCAGCTGGCGCAGTTCGTTCAAGGGCGCGTCGACCGGCGCCTGCGGGCCGGCATCGCGCTGCGCCGACCAGCGCTTGGCGTAGTCGACCATCGAATCCTGCAGCGTCGCCGGCACGTCCAGCGCATAGCCGTGGAACGGCGGCGCGACGCGGCCGTCGGCGCGGGTTTCGCCCGGATGCAGTTTCCAGGCCGGCGCGAGCTGGGCCAGCGCGCCGCCGGGGCCGCCGACCTGGGCCACGGTCGCTTCCAACGTATCTTCGTCGACTACCTGGCCGTTGCGCTGCAACGCGTCGGCGACGACGGCGCGCAGCACGCTGTCGCGCGACCACTCGTCGTCGGCCGGCAGCAACACGGTGTAGTCCTGGGCGCGCTCCTGCGCGCTGCCCTGGCCGGCGTAGCGCCGCAGGGCCGCAGTGGTGGTTTGGGCTCGGTTCCCCGCCGAGATCGAATCGACTGCTGCATTCATTGCACTGGCTCCTTGTCCCCGTTACGAAGTCGTCATGACCCCCCTGTCGCGCCGGCGGCACGGCCGCGGGCGGACCCGCATGATGCCCCCGTCCCGGCGCTGGGGCAATTCGCTACCGAATGGTGACAATCGGAACCGGGCGCTGCGGCCGGTTTTGCGGCGGCCTGCTTCGTGCCGCAGCGTATTCAGGCATTGCGGCGCTGCGCCCTCGACGCAGGCGGACGCGGCCCGATGCGGGCCGCGGTTCGCACCCCGCATGCCGGCCGCGGCGACTCAGCCTCGTGCCGGCCGCGGCGTCCCCGGCACCGACACCGACGCGGGCACGGGCGCAGCAGCGACGGCCGCCTCCCGGGCGTTGCCCGCCGCCGCCGCGAGCTCGCTGCCGGGCCAGCCATCGACCAGGGTCGGAGCACAGGCGCTGCACAGCAGCGCCGCCAACACAACGATCAATCCCTTCATGACAACCTCCTTGTGGACGACGACGGATGACGACGAATCGACGCCGTTGCGGACCGGTTCGGACGCGGCCGGCCTGGCGTCCGTCATTGTCCGCCCCGCCTGTCGCGCAGCCCGCGACGGGCCAGAGGCAATGCCTGGCGCGAGCACGATTTGCGCCGCCGCGCACGCGTCGCCGCGGCCGCCGTCACTCGGGACGCACGCGCGCGACGCGGCATCCGCAGGTTGAAATCGCGCTTGCCGGCATCCATAGCAGAGCCCCGGCGTCATCCGCCGGCGCGACACTGCGTTCACTCGCACGATGCGCGCCGCACCGCCGCAGCCCGGCGCATCGCGTCATAATCCCAGCCGGAGGTGCTCATGCACGGTGGCGGTCTCGAACTCGCGTTGTTGTTCCTGCTGGCCGCGGTGGTGGCGGTGCCGGTGTTCCGCAAATTCGGCCTCGGCGCGGTGTTGGGCTATCTCGCCGCGGGCGTGGTGCTGGGCCCCTACGGGGTCAAGGTGATCCGCGACGCCGAACCGGTGCTGGGCGCCTCGGAAATCGGCGTGGTCATGATGCTGTTCGTGATCGGCCTGGAACTGTCGCCGGCGCGCCTGCGGGTGATGCGCAAGCCGGTGTTCGGCGCGGGCGGCCTGCAAGTGCTGCTCAGCGGCATCGCACTGGGCGCGTTGGCCCTGTTCGGTGCGCCGCTGGCCGACGTGCCGGTGGGCTGGAAGGCGGCGACGGTGATCGGCCTGGGCCTGGCCTTGTCCTCGACCGCGGTCTGCCTGCAGTTGCTGTCCGAGCGCAAGAGCCTGGCCACCGATTACGGCCGGCTCGCGTTCGCGATCCTGCTGTTCCAGGATCTGGCCGCGATTCCGCTGCTGGCGGCGATTCCGCTGCTCGGCAAGGCCGCGGCGGTGGAGGGGCTGAACTGGATCGCGGTGGCCAAGGCGCTGGGCGCGATCGCGGCGGTGGTGTTCGGCGGCCGCGTGCTGCTGCGCCAGGTGTTCCGGGTCGTCGCCCGCACCCGCATGCCGGAAGTGTTCACCGGCGCGGCGCTGCTGACCGTGCTCGGCTCGGCCTGGATCATGCAGATCGCCGGCCTGTCCGCCGGCCTGGGCGCGTTCCTGGCCGGCGTGCTGCTGGCCGATTCGGAATTCCGCCACGAGCTGGAATCGCAGATCGAGCCGTTCAAGGGCCTGCTGCTGGGCCTGTTCTTCATGGCCGTGGGCATGAGCATCGACCTGCAGCGGGTGCTGGCCGAGCCGGTCACCATCGCCGCGATCGTGTTCGCCTTGCTATCGGTGAAGTTCATCCTGCTGTTCGGGGTCGGCATCAGCGCCGGCGGCCTGGACAAGCGCGGCGCGTTCCAGCTCGCCACGGTGATGTCGCTGGGCGGCGAGTTCGCCTTCATCGTGTTCAACGAAGCGGTCAAGGCGCGGCTGCTGGACGACCCGACCCGCGACCGCCTGATCGCCGCGGTCGGCGTGTCGATGGCGCTGACCCCGCTGCTGATGATCGCCGCCCAGCGCATGCTCGACGCGGCGCCGACGGCGAAGGAAAAGCGCCCCTACGACGAGATCCCCGACCATCATCCGCAGGTGCTGCTGGCCGGCATGGGCCGCTTCGGCCAGATCATCGCCCGCTTGCTGGTCGCGCATCGCACGCCGTTCATCGCGATCGAGAACAGCGCCGACCAGGTCGACTTCATGCGCCGCTTCGGCACCATGATCTACTACGGCGACCCGGCGCGGCCGGAGCTGCTGCGCTCGGCCGGCGCGGCCCAGGTCAAGGTGTTCGTGATCGCGATCGACGATCGCGAATCCGGCATCCGCACCGTGCGCACCATCCGCCGCCTGTATCCCAAGGCCAAGGTGTTCGCCCGCGCGCGCGACCGTCGCCACGCCTGGGAATTGATGGACCTGGGCGCAGAACCGATGCGCGAGACGTTCTATTCCAGCCTCAAGCTCGGCGAGGACGTGCTGGTCGAACTGGGCGTGCCGCCGGAGACGGCGCGCGACCACGTCGAACGTTTCCGCGAACTCGACGAACGCATGCTCAATGCCCAGTATCTGGTCCACGACGACGAGGACGCGATCCTGCAGACTGCGCGCGACGCGCGCAAAGAGCTGGAAGCGCTGTTCGACGCCGATCGCGGCGAGGGCTTGCTGGCGAACATGGTCGAGAAGCACACGTCGGTCGGGCCGGAGAATTCGACCCGGCATTGAGGCCGTCGCCGCGAACGCACGGGCTCCTGTAGGAGCGGCGTGAGCCGCGACCAACCGCAGCGGTGCACGCAAGCGCCGTAGCCGAAGCCCGGTAAGACGGCGCTTTTGCTTTTCATGCAGGCTCGCGACCTCGGCTGAATACGTGGTATTCCACCGCTTCGGCTGTCGCGGCTTACGCCGCTCCTACACAAGAGCTCACGCCGCTTTACGGGGCTGCAGTTAGTGCCCCGGGCCGCGCAGGAACCGGGCCATCGACATGTCGCGGCTACTGCCGTTGCTCGGCGCGGGCGGGGCGAACTCGGCGGCGATGTCGACGAAGCCGCGCATCACCGCGATCTCGCGCGGCGTGCGGTTGAGCGCGTCGCGCAGGTCCGGGTTGGCGCCGTGGCGCAGCAGGCGCTGCACTACGCGCAACAGACCGTGCAGCGCCGCCAGGTGCAGCGGGCCGAAACCGCGCGGGTCCTGCACGTCGAGCGAAGCGTCGTGATCCAGCAGCAATTCCAGACCGGCGATCAGCACGTCCTCGTCGGCGGCGGTGCCCGGCTCGGCGCGCGCGCCGAGCAGCAACAGCAGCGGCGTGGCGCCGGCCGCGGACTGGTCGGCGTCGACGCCGGCCAACAGCAAGGTGTCGAACAAGGCCACCAGGCGGCTGCGCTCGCGCGCGGTGAAGCCGTACATCGCCGCGCAATGCAGGGCCATGCGGCCCTGGGCGTCGCGCGCATGCACGTCGGCGCCGGCGGCGAGCAGACGCGCGGCCAGATCGGTCAGGCCCAGGGCGCAGGCCACCATCAGCACGGTCAGGTCGCCCGGCAGGCGCTGCTCCAGCGAGGCGCCGGCCGCGACCAGGCGGTCGACGATCTCGCCGTGGCGCATGCTGACCGCCGCCGACAGCGGGGTCGCGCCGGAATGGGCGGCGCGCTGTGGATCGGCGCCGCGCGCCAGCAGCAGGTCGACCACTGCTCGGTGGCCGCCGCCGGCGGCGCGCAGCAGGGCGGTGCAGCCCTGGCTGTCGGGCGCGTCCACCGGCAGGCCGAGATCGAGCAGACGGCGCACCGCGTCGGCGTCGCCGACGATCGCCGCGGCCGGTACGTCGGCCTCGTGCAGCGCACGCCGCGGCAGCGGCCAGCCGCGCCAGTCCAGCCAGTCGGCCAGGTCGCGTCGGCCCGAGGCCAGGGCCACCCCGAGCGGGGTCTGGCCGTCGGCGGCAAGCAGGTCGGGGGCCGCGCCCTGCGCCACCAGGCGCTTGAGCATGGCCTCGCGGCCGAGCGCCGCCGCCAGGTGCAGCGCGCTCATGCCGTGGCTGTCGCGGGTGTTGAGGTCGACGCCGGCGGCGAGCAGGCGTTCGAGCAGGCGGTTCCAGCCCAGCCGCACCGCGATCGCCAGCGGCGGGTCCCCGGCCGGCGTCGGCGCAAACGCGTCGGCGCCGCGCTCGAGCAGGTCGAGGGCGAACTGCTCCAACCCGCGCGTGGCCTGTTCGCCCGCCGAGCAGGTGGCGAGGAAGCGGCCCAGGCCGCCGCGGCCGGCCGGCGAGACGCCGTGGCGCAGCAGCGCCTGCAACGCCGGCAAGGCCTCGGTGCCGCGGCTGAGCAAAGCGAACAGCACGGTATCGCCGCGCTCGTCGCGCACCGCCGGGTCGGCGCCCTGCGCCAGCAGCCACTCGATCCGCTGCGCGGTGGGCACCGCGCCTTCGTCTTCGAACAATTGCGCGCCCAGCTCGACCGGGCTCAACAGCTTGGCCAGACCGGTCAGGTCGGCCTCGTGGCCCTCGCGCAGGCCGTCGCGCAGCAACGCCGCCGGCATGCGGTCGACGATCACCCGTTCGCCCTCGCCGGCGTCCGCGTCGCCCTCGCCGCTGACCGCGGCCGGCAGCGGATAGGCGCGGTCCAACGCCGCGACCAGCGACCAGCGACCGGCCTCGGCCGCGCGGTCGACCGCGCGCTTGCCCTGGCGGTCGCGCAGTTCCGGGTCCAGGCCGAGATCGAGCAGGCGCACCACCAGCGGCGCCGAGGCGGTCTCGGCCTGGCAGGCCAGGATCAGCGCGCTGGCGCCGTCGGCGTCGACCGCCGCGGCTTCGGCCACGCCGCCCTGCGGCAGGTGTTCGAGCAGGCGCTCCAGCACCGCCGGGCGGCCGCCGCGCGCGGCTTCCAGCAACGGCGTGCGCTGTTGCAGATCGATCGCCTTGGCGTCTGCGCCGGCGGCGAGCAGGGCGGTGACGATATCGAGGTGGCCGGCGAACGCGGCCACGTGCAGCGCGCTGCGGCGCTGCGCATCGCGCGCATCGATGCGCGCCTTGTGCTTGAGCAACAGCTGCACGCCGGCCGGATCGTCCTCGTCGGCGCCGGCCGCGGCGAGCAGGGCCGGGGTGCCGCCGGGGTGTTCGGTCTTGGCGCCGCGTTCGAGCAGGAACTTGCCCAGGCGCCAGTTGCCGCTGGCGCAGGCTACGCCGAGCGGGGTCAGGCCGTCCTCGTTGAGCGGGTCCAGTTCGGCCTGGGCGTCGAACAGCAGCGCGGCCACGCCCGGGTCGGAGCTGCGTGCGGCGTGGTGCAGCGGGGTGTTGCCTTCGTGATCGGCCAGGCGCGGGTCGGCGCCGTTGGCGAGCAGGGTCATGACCGCGTCGGGACGGCCGTGCCAGCTGTCGCGGGTCGCCGCCAACAGCGGCGTAGTCCCGGCGATGGCGGCGTTGAGGTCGACGCCCTTGGCGATCAGTGCGCGCAGCAGGCGCAGGTCGGGCAGTACCGCGGCCAGCACCGGCAGGCTGCGGCGATCGCGGTCGTCGGCAGCCGGCAGCGCGCGCACGTCGGCGCCGAGTTCGATCAGTTCCAGCGCGCGTTCGACCTTGCCGCCGCGCGCGGCGGCGTACAGCGCCGGCTCCAGATCCTCGTCGGCCAAGGCATCGTCGGCGGCGACGGGGGGGTCCAGTTCGGGCGCGAATTCGATGCCCGGCAGCGCCTCGGCCGCGGGAATGCGCTGCAGCCACAAATGCAGCGCCGGCGACAGCACCGCGAGCGCGACGGCCAGGCCCCAGCGCAGGCCACCGGAGACGATCAGCCCCGGCCAGGCCAGCACCAGCACCAGCCCGACCAGACCGGCGACGATCGCCGCCGCGCCCAGGCCGCGCCAGGCGCCCAGATCGAGATCGGCCAACCGCGCCCAGGTCGGCGCCAGCGGCGCGCCGTCGCGTTCGACCTCCTGGTACAGCGGCCACAGCCGCCACAGGCCGAGCAAGATCAGCCCGGCGACCGCGCTCAGGCCGAGCACGGCGAGCAGCGAACCGGTCTGCAGCAAAGCGCTCAACGGCCAGGCCACCAGCGCCGCGGAGGCGACGGTCGCCCCGCCCCACAGCGCCGACAGCGCCAGCAGCTCCGGCTTCCAGCGCGGCGCGGCATCGCGCCGGCGCCACAGTCGCGCGGCGATCGCGAATGCCGGCTGGGCCAGCGCGCCGCCGAGCAGGGCGATCAGCGCGCCGCCGAGGGTTCCGCCCAAGCCGGTGGCCAGGGCCAGCACCAGGCCGGCGCCGGCAGCGATGCCGAGGTCGCGGGAGGCGGTATGCGCGGTTCGGGCGTCAGGCATCGGGCGCGACCGCGCTGGCCAGGGTCGGCGGAAACTGGATATGGAAACCGCGCGACTGCAGGTGTTCGCGCACGGTCGTCGCATCGACGCGGGCCAGCTTGCGCTGCTCGCTCAGCTCGACTTCGAGCACGAACTGCAGCGACCCCAGTTGCTCGCGCACCGGATCGGGCAGGCGTGCGAAGTCGTCGCGCGCGCTCAGGAACACGTAGGTGTCTGCCTTGCGGAGACTTTTGTAAACGTAGGCTTGCATGGGGCGGGCGGTACGGCCGGGGGACGGGTGTTTCTGCGCCGCAGATATGACATACAGCATACCCGCCCGTCCGTGTCGCGCGAACTTCCGCGTTCAGCGCGGGGCGCAGACCGGGATGGTAGGCCAGCCGGCGGCGGGGTGACGGCGGACCGGCGTCCTGCGCTCGGTGAGTCGCCCCGCGAATCGTCCCGAGTCGCTCTGCGGCCCGTCGCCGGAGCAGGCCGCCGTGGACTTCGTCCAGGCATGGCACCGAGGTCTCCGGACCGCCGCCGCGGAGGCGAGCCGAAAGGCAAGCGTCGAAACCGTTCCGCCGTCGCCGAAACCGCCCCCCCCTCAGTGATACCCCGCGTCCGCCGCGATCTTGCCGCGGAACACCCGGTACGACCAATACGTGTAGCCCAGGATCGCCGGCAGCAGCACCACCAGGCCGGCCAGCACGAAACCCTGCGACGACGGCGGCGAGGCCGCGTCCCACAGCGACAGGCCGGGCACGATGTCCGGCCACAGGCCCAGGATCAGGCCGAGGAAGCC
Source organism: Lysobacter antibioticus HS124 (assembly GCF_000336385.2). GTDB lineage: Bacteria > Pseudomonadota > Gammaproteobacteria > Xanthomonadales > Xanthomonadaceae > Lysobacter > Lysobacter firmicutimachus. Next base: position 94,129 of record NZ_HG424452.1, read on the forward strand.
GAGCACGAAGAACGCCAGCGCGTGCAGGAACGGATGGCCGTCGCGGCCCTCGCGCATCACCGAGCGCCACAGCGCCCAGGCGTTGGCGATCACCAGCAAGGGCACGGGGAACAGCCAGAGGAAATTCCCGCCCTCGAACCAGCGCGCCATGATCCGCGAGTCCAAGAACGGCAGCCAGGCGCTGACCAGACCGATGAACACCGCCACCACCAGCACCAGCGGGCGCGCCAGGGTGCGCGCGACCTGCTGCATGCGGCCCTCGGTCTTGAGGATCAGCCAGGTCGAGCCGAGCAGGGCGTAGCCGAACACCACCGCCGCGCCGGTCAACATCGAGAACGGGCTGAACCAGTCGAACACGCCGCCGACGTACTTGCCTTCCTGCATCGGCATGCCCTCGACCAGGGCGCCGAGGATCACGCCCTGGGCGAAAGCGCAGAACAGCGAACCCAACGCGAACGCCGCGCCCCAGGCCGGCTTGGCGCGGCGCGCCTTGAACCGGAATTCGAACGCGACGCCGCGGAACACCAAGGCGATCAGCATCAACAGCACCGGCAGGTACAGCGCCGACAGCACCAGCGCGTAGGCCTTGGGAAACGCCGCCAGCAGCCCGGCGCCGCCGAGCACCAGCCAGGTCTCGTTGCCGTCCCAGATCGGCGCGGCGGTGTTCATCATATGGTCGAGCTGGCCCTCGTCCTCGGCGAACGGCGCCAGGATGCCCAGGCCGAGCACGAAGCCGTCCAGCAGCACGTACATCAACACGCCGAAGCCGATCACGCCGAACCAGATCACCGGCAGCCAGTAGTCCATCGTTGCACTCCGTCTCGCTATGCGGCGGCGCTCAGGCGCCGGCCTCGCTGGATTCGTCCGGCACCGACAGCGGCCGCGCCGCGGTGCGCTCGCCCTGCACGGTGCGCGGCGGCGGCTCGTGCGGGTGCGGCCCCTTGGCCACCAGGCGGAACAGGTAGCGGATGCCGGCGCCGAACACGACCAGATAGACCACCGCGAACACGAGCAGCGAGCTCATCACGCTCGCCGCCTCCACCGTCGGGCTGACCGCGTCGGCGGTGCGCAGCAGGCCGTAGATCACGTAAGGCTGGCGGCCGATCTCGACCACGTACCAGCCGGCCAACAAGGCGACGAAGCCGCTCAGGCTCAGCCAGCGCCAGCCGTGCAGGGCCAGGCGCGAGCCGTACAGTCGGCCGCGCCACAACTGCCAGGCCGAGAACAGCGCCACCAGCAGCATCGCCACGCCCAGCCCGACCATGACCCGGAACGCATAGAACACCGGCTTCACCGGCGGCCGCTCGCTGGCCGGCACCGACTTCAGCGGCTGGATGTCGCCGTCCAGGGTGTGGGTCAGGATCAGGCTGCCCAGCTTGGGCACGGCGATTTCGTAATCGTTGCGCTCGGCGGTTTCGTTCGGCACCGCGAACAGGATCAGCGGCACGCCCTCGCCGGCCGGCCTGGATTCCCAGTGCGCCTCCATCGCCGCGACCTTGATCGGTTGGTACTCGCGGGTCTTCAGCCCGTGCAGATCGCCGACCAGCACCTGCGCCGGCACGGTGATCGCGGCGAATACCGTGGCCGCCTTGAGCATGCGCTTGGCCGCGTCCACGTGCGCGCCGCGCAGCAGATAGGACGCGGCCACGCCGCCGACCACGAAGCAGGTGGTGATGAACGCCGCCAGCACCATGTGCGTGAGGCGGTACGGGAACGAGGGGTTGAACACGATCGCCCACCAGTCGGCGGGTTCGAACACGCCGTCGACGATCTTGTAGCCGGCGGGAGTCTGCATCCAACTGTTCGCCGACAAGATCCAGAACGCCGAAATCAGCGTGCCCAGCGCGACCATGCAGGTGGCGAGGAAATGCATCTTCTCGTCGACCCGGTTCCAGCCGAACAGCATCACGCCGAGGAAGGTCGCTTCCAGGAAGAACGCGGTCAGCACCTCATAGGACAGCAGCGGGCCGAGGATGTTGCCGGCCTGTTCGCTGAGCACCGCCCAGTTGGTGCCGAACTGGAAACTCATGACGATGCCGGACACCACGCCCATGCCGAACGACACGGCGAAGATCTTGGTCCAGAAGAAATACAGATCGCGCCAGCCGGTGTCGCGGGTGCGCAGCCAGCGCCATTCCACGAACGCCAGCCAGCTCGCCAGGCCGATGGTGAAGGCCGGGAACAGGATATGGAACGAAACCACGAAGCCGAACTGGATCCGCGACAGCAACAGGGCGTCCACGCGATTGCCTCCACGGCGCGATGCGTGCGCCGGCCGGGTCATATTGCGTCGCAGCACGCGACCGCGACGACGGCTTGCCGGAACCACATAAACCGCAAAGCCGGTGAGCGCAGCGTGGTGGCGGCTTGCCCGAAGCCCGCGCACGAACGCAAACACCGTCGCCGCAAGGCCCGTACCGCCGCCACCGGCCGCACCGCCGCAGCGCCGAACGCCGGCGCCCCTGCGACAAACCGCAGCACGCCCGCGCAAGCCGATTCCGCCCCGTTGCCCGCCCCTCACCCGAGTTTTGCGCAAACCCTCTCACCGCCCCCATCCCCGATTCCGCAAACCCCGTCGCCCCGGCTTTCGCCCCTACCGATTCCCCTCTCCCGATTCCCGCCCTCCAATCCCGAATCCCCGCTCCCCCGTGACCAACGGCCGACCCGCCCGCCCCCACCCGGCTGCTACCCTGCGCACACTTTTGTCCCACGCCCCAGAGCCCGCTCCATGCGCATCTCCTTCGCCACGCTCGCCGCGCTGCCCTGCGCCCTGCTCGCCACCGCCGCGTTCGCCCAAAGCGCGCCGCTGACCCTGGCCGACACCATGGCCAACCCGGACTGGATCGGCGCACCGGTCGAGGCCGCTTGGTGGGCCTGGGACGGCCAGCGCGTGCAGTACCAGCTCAAGCGCGACGATTCGATCATCCGCGACACCTGGCAGGCCGGCGTCGCCGGCGGCGCGCCGCAACGCGTCGACGGCGCGGCGCGCGCCGAACTCGACGCCGCGGCGCCGGTCTACGACGCCCAGCGCACGCGCATGGCCTTCGTCCGCAATGGCGACGTGTTCGTGCGCGATCTGCGCAGCGGCGCGCTGACCCAGGTCACCCGCAGCAACGACACCGAGGCGCGTCCGCAGTTCGGCCGCGACGGCAACCTGGTGTTCCGGGTCGACAACCAGTGGTACCAGTGGCGCGCCGGCCAGGGCGTGAGCCAGGCCGCGCAGGTGCGCGCCGAGAACGACCCGGCCAAGGCGCCCAAGGCCGACGCGCTGCGCGATTTCCAACTGGCGACCATCGACACCTTGCGCAACGACCGCGCCCAGCGCGAGGCCGCGCGCGAGCAGGACGAGGCCTGGCGCCGCGCCGACCCCAGCCGCGCGCCCAGGCCGGTCTACCTCGGCGACGAGGTCGAGATCGCCGACAGCGCGCTGTCGCCGGACGCGCGCTACCTGCTGGTGGTGACCCAGGCCAAGAAAGGCGACGCCGGCCAGGGCGGCAAGATGCCCAAGTACGTGACCGAATCGGGCTACGAGGAATTCGAGGAAGTCCGCACCCGCGTCGGCCGCAACGCCCCCCTGGCGCAGAAGCTGTGGCTGATCGATGTCGCCAACGCCAAGGCCAGCGAACTCAAGTTCGACGCGCTGCCGGGCATCGCCGTCGACCCGCTGGCGGCGCTGCGCAAGGCGGCCAAGCAGGAGCCGCTCAAGGGCGACCGCCCGGTGCGGGTGGAAACCGATGGCGACGGCAGCGGCGTGTCGATCCGCTGGAGCGACGACGGCCGCCAGGCCGCGGTGCTGATCCGCGCGATCGACAACAAGGACCGCTGGCTGGCCTCGGTCGACCTGGCCCAGGCCAAGCTGCAGACCCGCCACCGGCTCACCGATCCGGCCTGGATCGGCTGGAACTTCAACGATTTCGGCTGGACCCCGGACGGCGCGCTGTGGCTGCTGTCGGAACAGAGCGGCTATTCGCACCTCTACCTCAGCGACGGCGGCGCGCCGCGCGCGCTGACCTCGGGCCAGTGGGAGGTCTCCGAGCCGCGCCTGTCCGCCGACGGCAAGAGCTTCTACTTCCTGTGCAACCGCAAGTGGCCGGGCGACTACGAAGTCTGCGCGGTCGATCGCAACGGCGGCGCCGTGCGCGAGGTCACCGCACTCGACGGCGTGGAGAACTTCGCCCTGTCGCCGGACGGCCGCAAGCTGCTGGTGCGCTATTCCGACAGCTATCTGCCGCCGCAGCTGGCGGTGGTCGGCAGCGACGGCGAAGGCCTGACCAAGCTCACCGACACCCGCAAGGACGCGTTCAAGGCGCGCGACTGGATCCGTCCGGAGTACGTGCAGATCCCGTCCAAGCACGGCGCCGGCACGGTCTGGGGCAAGTACTACGGGCCCAAGACCGTCGAACCGGGCAAGAAGTACCCGGTGGTGATGTTCGTGCACGGCGCCGGCTACCTGCAGAACGTCAGCGCGCGCTACCCGAACTACTTCCGCGAGCAGATGTTCCACAACCTGCTGGTGCAGGAAGGCTACATCGTGCTCGACTTGGACTACCGCGCCTCGGAAGGCTACGGCCGCGACTGGCGCACCGCGATCTACCGCCAGATGGGCCATCCGGAACTGGAGGACTACCTGGACGGCCTGGACTGGCTGGTCGCCCACAAACAGGGCGACCGCGACCGCGCCGGCATCTACGGCGGCTCCTACGGCGGCTTCATGACCTTCATGGCGCTGTTCCGCAGTCCCGGCACGTTCAAGGCCGGCGCCGCGCTGCGCCCGGTCGCCGACTGGTCGCAGTACAACCACGAGTACACCTCGAACATCCTCAACACCCCCGAGCTCGATCCGGAGGCGTACAAGAAGTCCTCGCCGATCGAGTACGCCGCCGGGCTCAAGGACAACCTGCTGATCGCCCACGGCATGATCGACGACAACGTGTTCTTCAAGGACTCGGTGATGATGACCCAGAAGCTGATCGAACTGCGCAAGGACAAGTGGGAGATCGCGCCGTATCCGCTGGAGCGCCACGGCTTCGTCCATCCGGACGCCTGGTACGACGAGTACCGGCGCATCCATGAGCTGTTCAACCGCACGCTGAAGTAAGCGAAGCCGGTCAGCAGGACGGAGGAGCGAGCAACGAGGGGGAGCCGGGCGCTCCCCCCGGCGCGGGTTGCTTATCCGTCGTCCCGGTCTCCTCCGCGGCCGCCGCTGCGACAGGCCGCCGCAGGCGGCGGTCTGACCCAAATCAAATCCGTGCCGGCCGACGCCGCTAGAATGCGCGGATGAACGATTTCGACCGCGTACGCGACTACCTCACCGGCCTGCAGGACCGCATCTGCGCCGCCATCGAACAGGCCGACGGCGGCGCCCGCTTCGTCGAAGACCCGTGGCAGCGCGCCGAAGGCGGCGGCGGGCGCACCCGCGTGCTGCGCGGCGGCAAGGTGTTCGAGCAAGCCGGGATCGGCTTCTCCGACGTGTCAGGCAGCAAGCTGCCGCCCTCGGCCAGCGCGGCGCGGCCGGAACTGGCCGGCGCCTCCTGGCGCGCGGTCGGGGTGTCGCTGGTGTTCCATCCGCACAACCCCTACCTGCCGACCACCCACGCCAACGTGCGCCACTTCCGCGCCATGCGCGACGGCGAAACCGTGGCCTGGTGGTTCGGCGGCGGTTTCGACCTGACCCCGTTCTATCCCTTCGACGAAGACGTGCGCCATTGGCACCGCACTGCGCGCGCGCTGTGCGAGCCGTTCGGCGGCGACGAGCGCTACCGGGCGCACAAACGCTGGTGCGACGAGTACTTCTTCCTCAAGCACCGCAACGAAACCCGCGGCGTCGGCGGTCTGTTCTTCGACGATCTGCACGAGGACTTCGAACGCGACTTCGCCTACCAGCGTGCGGTCGGCGACGGGTTCCTCGACGCCTACCTGCCGCTGATCGAACGTCGCCGCGACACGCCCTACGGCGAACGCGAACGCCAGTTCCAGTTGTACCGCCGCGGCCGCTACGTCGAATTCAATCTGGTCTTCGACCGCGGCACCCTGTTCGGTCTGCAGTCCGGCGGCCGCACCGAATCGATCCTGATGAGCCTGCCGCCGCTGGTGCGCTGGGAATACGGCTTCCAACCCGAAGCCGGCAGCGACGAGGCGCGGCTGGCGGAGTATCTGGTGCCGCGGGACTGGATCTGAAGGAACGCAGATCACCGGATGGAAAGCCTGAGACCGCAGGCACCGCGCGAACGCGCTCGCCCCGCGCGTCGCCCGTCGTCTCCTACTCGCCGACTCCCCGCTTCAAGATCGTGATGCGCCCGTTGGTCTCCAGCATCGCCACCTCGATCTGATCGACTTCGTCGCAGTCGTTCTCGCGCATCGCTTTTTCGAAGTCGGCGCGGCTGACCAGCTCGCGCCGCAGTACCTGACGCAGCACTCGGCCGTGGCGCGCCAGCACCACCGGCTCGCCTTCCAGCAGGCGCTCGGCGCGCTCGCTGCGCGCGGCGACGTAGCCGACCGCCCAGTTCAGCGCCATCAGCGTCGCCGCCAGCAGCAGGCCGCCGCCGACCGAGGTGTCGCTGCCGAGCAGGGCGTTCTGCACCGCGTTGCCGAGCAGCACGATCAGCAGCATGTCGAACGAGGTGAACTGGCCCATGGTGCGCTTGCCCGACAGCCGGATCAGCGCCAGCAGCACGAAATAGACCACGCAGGCCCGCAGCGGGTAGTGCCACCAGGGCATAGACAGATCGAAGGCTTCGGACATCGGCACGGCTCCGCATCGATTGGACGCCGCCGCGGCCGCACCGCGACGGCAGGACGCGTCGATTCTGGACCGCGATCGCGTGCAGCGCGCGTGCAGCCGCCGGCATGCGGCCGTGTCGCGCAATGTGCGCCGCGTCACCTGTTGAGTTTGATTCGCATTTGCATCTTCTGCGCCGCCATCGCAGAATGCGCACGCTTCGCCCGCCCGTGATTTCAGCCAGCGCGGAGCCTCTCCCACATCCGCGCAGAACCGGCGCCCGGCGACCGTCCGGCGGCGCGCGTTCGCGCCCCTGCCGAAGGAACGCCGCCCGATGTCCGCCTCTTCCTCCCGCCTGCTGTCCGGCCTGGCCCTGCTCGCCTGCGCGCCGCTGGCGCATGCGGCCGACGCCGCCGACAGCGGCGACAGCGCCCGCACCCTGGACGCGATCACTGTGGTCGCCGAGCGCGAGCCCGGCAATTTCGACCTCGATCGCGGCGAGATCGAACTGACCCAGGCTTCCGATCTCGGCGACCTGCTGTCGAACGAATCCGGCGTGGCGGTCGGCGGCGGCTCGCCGGTGGCGCAGAAGGTCTATGTGCGCGGCTTCGAAGACACCCTGCTCAACGTCACCATCGACGGCGCGCAGGAACCGGCCGAGCTCTATCACCACCAGACCCGGGTGCAGATCGAACCGGAGTTCATCAAGTCGATCGAACTCGACGCCGGCGCGGGCGCAGCCACCGCCGGCGCCGGCGCGCTGACCGGCGCGATGCGGGTGCGCACCCGCGACGCCTTCGACCTGCTGCGCCCCGGCCAGGACGCCGGCGTCCTGATCAAAGCCCAGGCCGGAATCAACGGCGAGAACAGCGCCAAGGGCGTGCTGGCCGGCTACGGCCGCCTGTCCGACCGGCTCGGCCTGCTCGCCACCTACGTCTACCAGGACGGCGGCGACTACGACGACGGCCACGGCGACCGGGTCAAGCCGACCGCCTACCGCCACGAACGCGCCCAGGCCAAGCTCAGCGGCCTGTTCGACGCGCACCAGTTCGATGTCTCGGCCGAGCAGTTGGAAGACACCGGCACGTACTACGAACGCCCGCACATGACCAACTTCACCGGCCGCTACGTGCTGTCCGACCACCGCATGCGCCGCACCACCTACGCTTACGAGCACCGCTTCGATCCCGACGGCGACGCGCTCAACCTGCGCTTCAACGCCTACCGCACCCGCAGCGACTACCAGAACCGGCGCAACACCACCGGCCTGCTGTACGGCTGGGGCGAGCAGACCAGCACCGGCTTCGACCTGCGCAACACCTCGGCCCGGGACGCGCTGTCGCTGACCTACGGCGTGGACTACCGCAGCGACCGTCTGCACGCGCTGCAGCAGGCTACGCCGCGCCCGTTCTGGGGCCGCACCGAGCAGACCGCCACGGTGTTCGGCGCTTACGCTCAAGGCGATTGGCAGGCGTCGCCGCAGTGGAAGCTGTCGGCCGGCCTGCGCTGGGACGACTACCGGCACAAGGGCGAATCCGGCATCAGCGCCGGCGCGCGCAACGATCAGGCCAGGCTCAGCCCCAACCTGTCGCTGACCTGGACCCCGGTCGAATCGCTGAGCCTGCGCGCGGCCTATTCGGAAGCCTTCCGCGGCGTGACCATCCGCGAGGCCTTCTTCAGCTCGCTCTACACCCATCGCGGCGACCTCGACGGCGAACGCGCCGACAACCTGGAGATCGGCATCGCCTGGGAGCGCGACGGTTTCTTCGCCCGCGCCACCGCCTTCCGCCAGCACATCGACGACTACATCAGTGCGGTCTACGACGGCGCCAGCGCCTGGGGCTACTGGGAGAACGTCGGCCAGGCCGAGGTCGACGGCTACGAGGCCGAGATCGGCCAACGCTGGGAGCGCATGGGCTGGCGCCTGGGCGTGTGGAACTCGGACAACAAGCTCGACGGCCGCCCGCTCAACGACGCCGACCTCGGCCTGGGCACCCGCATCGGCCGCACCTGGACCGCGCGCTTCGACTGGCAGCCGGCCTCGGCCCGGGCCGACTACGCGATCCGTGCGCGCCTGGTCGAGGACGAGCGCAACTCCATCGCCGCCGGTGCGCCGGACAAGCCCGGCTATGCGGTAGTCGACGTGATGGCGAACTGGAACCTGCTCGGCGACGACCGGCTCAAGCTCGGCGCGGCGGTCAACAACCTGTTCGACCGCTTCTATTACGACCACGGCACTTATGGCTATCAGGCCGGGACCAAGAGCTACATCGGCTTCCCCTCGCCGGGCCGCGAGCTGTCGTTGTCGCTGACCTACCGGTTCTGAGGTCGGCGCCGTCGCGCGCACGGGCCGGCCGGGGACCCGGCCGGCCCGTGCGCTGGGGGCATCGGTGGGGGCGATACGGGCATGCCGGCGCGTTCGAGCAAAGACTCGCCACGAAGTTGGCACATTTATATAGTTAACTGTGACTGGATTAATGTCGGCACCGCCGCACATTAACTCGCTGAATGAAATCGGCCCGCGGCACTTTCCATGGCACAAATAAAAAGCCCCGCGGGCAGGGGGGGCCGGCGGGGCTGGTGGAGCGGGACCTGGGGAGGGGTCGTACGCTCCGGGGGATCACTCCAGGGGAGGGAGAGATCAGCGACAGACGTTGCATCTGTCGCGGCCTATATGACCATCTCCCACATGGATAGTTCGTGAAGATCGGAGTTAATAATTTGTTGGATTCAGGAGTGATTCATTAAGCCCACTCCAGCAAAATCAATAGCTTCCAGATAATCAATGCGCTTCGTCCCAGTTAATACCCACCCCACTGTCGACGACGAGCGGTACCCGCAGACTGGCCGCGGCCGCCATCCGGCGCGACGCCTCGGCGACCAGGGTGTCGACGAAGCCGGCCTCGACTTCGAACACCAGTTCGTCGTGGACCTGCAGGATCATCTTCGCCCGCTCGCCCTGTCCGGCTAGCCAGCCGTCGATGTCGATCATCGCGCGCTTGATGATGTCGGCCGCGGTGCCCTGCATCGGCGCATTGATCGCGGCGCGCTCGGCGCCGGCGCGCAGGCCCTGGTTGGAGGCCTTGATGTTGTCCAGGTACAGGCGGCGGCCGAACACGGTTTCGACATAGCCCTTGTCGCGCGCGTCCTGGCGGGTGCGCTCCATGAAATCGCGCACCCCCGGATAGCGGCTGAAGTACAGGGCGATGTAGTCCTGCGCCTCGCCGCGGCCGATGCCGAGCTGGCGCGCCAGTCCGAACGCGCTCATGCCGTACATCAGGCCGAAGTTGATCGCCTTGGCGGCGCGGCGCTCGTTGCCGCTGACCTCCTCGAGCGAGGCCTTGCCGAACACTTCCGCGGCGGTGGCGCGGTGCACGTCGGCGCCGGATTCGAACGCGCGCACCAGGCCGGTGTCCTCCGACAGATGGGCCATGATCCGCAATTCGATCTGCGAATAGTCGCAGGCGACCAGGCGGCGGCCTTCCGGAGCGACGAAGGCGCGGCGGATGCGGCGGCCGTCGTCGGTGCGGATCGGGATGTTCTGCAAGTTCGGATCGCTGGAGGCGAGCCGGCCGGTGGCGGCGCCGGCCTGGTGGTAGCTGGTGTGCACGCGGCCGGTGTGCGGATTGACCATCTCCGACAGCTTGTCGGTGTAGGTGCTGCGCAGCTTGGCCAGGCCGCGGTACTCCAGGATCACCCGCGGCAGTTCGTGCTGGTCGGCGATGGCTTCCAACGCCTCTTCGTTGGTCGAGGGCGCGCCGGACGGGGTCTTGATCAGCGCCGGCAGCTTGAGCTCGTCGAACAGCAGGGCGCCGAGCTGCTTGGGCGAATCCAGGTTGAACGCGCGCCCGGCCAACTCGGTCGCCTTCTGCTGCGCGGCGAGCATGCGCCGCGACAGGTCGGCCGACTGCCGGCGCAGTTCGTCGCCGTCGATCATCACGCCGTTGGCTTCGACCCGCGCCAACACCGGCACCAGCGGCATTTCGATCTCGCGGTAGACCCGCTCCAGCGCCGGCTCGGCGGCCAGGCGCGGGCCCAGCACCCGATGCAGGCGCAGGGTCACGTCGGCGTCTTCGGCGGCGTACCGGGTCGCATCGTCGATGGCGACCTGGGAGAACGGAATCTGCTTGGCGCCTTTGCCGGCGACATCGCTGTACTTGATCGTGTCGTAGCCCAGGTAGCGCTTGGCCAGCGAGTCCATGTCGTGACGGCTGGCGGTGGCGTTGTAGACGAAGCTTTCGAGCATGGTGTCGTCGGCGTAGCCGGCGACCTCGACGCCGTGCCGGCGCAGCACGTGCAGGTCGTACTTGCCGTGCTGGCCGAGCTTGCGCCTGCTCGGGTCGGCGAACACCGGCCGCAGCGCCGCCAGCACCTGCTCGCGATCGAGTTGCGCCGGCGCGCCGGGATAATCGTGGCCGACCGGCACATACACCGCCCGGCCGCTGCGGGTGGCGAAACTCAGCCCGACCAGATTGGCCTGCATCGCGTCGAGCGAATCGGTTTCGGTGTCGAAGGCGAACTCGTCGGACGCCTGCAATTCGGCGACCAGGGCGTCGAGCTGGGCCGGGCTCGTCACCGCCTGGTACTCGCCCGGCGCGGCCAGGGCCGCGTCCGGGGCTTCGGCGGCGGCACTCGAACGGGCATGGCCGGCGGCCGTGGCGCGCAAGCCGGCGCGGTCGGCGGCGAGGTCGTCGGCGGCCGCCGCGGCGCCGCCTTCGAGTTCGCGCAGCGCCTGCTTGAAGCCGTAGCGCGCATACAGCGTGCGCAGCGATTCGTTGTGGCGCTCGCGCAGGGCCAGCTCCTGCGGGCCGCGCTCGAGCTCGACGTCGGTCTTGATCGTCGCCAGCTGCCGGTTCAACGGCAGCCGCGGCAGCGCCGCGCGCAGGTTGTCGCCGATCTTGCCCTTGATCTGCGCGGCGTGCTCGATCACCCCGTCCAGGGTGCCGTACTCGCCCAGCCACTTGGCCGCGGTCTTGGGCCCGCACTTCTCCACGCCGGGGATGTTGTCGACGCTGTCGCCCATCAGCGACAGCAGATCGATGACCTGATTGGCATGGACGCCGAACTTGGCGAACACCGCCTCGTCCGAATCCATGCGGCTGCCGCTCATGGTGTTGACCAGGACCACGCCGGGCCGCACCAACTGAGCGAAGTCCTTGTCGCTGGTGGAGATGGTGACGTCGATGCCTTCGGCGGCGGCGCGCAGGGCCAGGGTGCCGATCACGTCGTCGGCCTCGACCCCGTCGATGCGCAAGATCGGGATGCCCAGCGCCTCGACGATCTCGCACATCGGCAGCACCTGCGCGCGCAGGTCGTCCGGCATCGGCGGACGGTTGGCCTTGTACTGCGGGTCGAGGTCGTCGCGGAAGGTCTTGCCGGGCGCGTCGACCACGAAGGCGACGAAGTCGGGCCGTTCGTTCAAGGTCGAGCGCAGCATGTTGACCACGCCGAACAGGGCGCCGGTGGGCTCGCCCGCGTCGTTGCTCAGCGGCGGCAACGCATGGAAGGCGCGGTAGAGGTAGCTGGAACCATCGATGAGGACGAGTCGTTTCATGCCCTCGATTCTACGCTTGCCGGTCTCGCAGCCCGAAACCGGCACCGCGTCATGCGTGCGCTTCACCCCATCCGGCGTATCCTGTCGGCCTGCAAAGACCGCCCAAGAATGGAGAACCGCCATGCGCGCCCCCCACGCGACGCCGGCCGCAACGTTCGCTCCTGCCCCGCCCCGGTTCGCCGCCATCGCCCTGCTCGCCCTGGCCCTGAGCGGCTGCGCCAGCACCGGCGCCGCCGCGGACGACCCCACCGCCGGCCTCAGCAACGCCGAAATCCGCACTCGCACGGTCGAAAACGGCGACGTGCTGGAGGAATACCGCGTCGCCGGCCAGCTGCGCGCGGTCAAGGTCACCCCGGCGCGCGGCCCGGTCTATTACCTGGTCGACGAGAACGGCGACGGCCGCCTCGACAGCAGCAAGGGCGAGGGCACGGTGTCGCCGGTGTATTTCAAGCTTTTCAGTTGGTGACGCAGCACGGGTCGGCGAGCCCTGGTCCGGCGACGGCGGGCCTGGTGCGCCGCCCCGGCTTCCGCTCGCCCGGCCCGTCGAAGTCCCTGCGTTCGCCGTCTCCCGACTCCTAACCGACCGTTCCTGCGCCTCATGGATATCCGCACCATCGTCGGCGACGCCGCCTTGCGCCAGGTCTGGCCGCTGGTCTCGCAACTGCGCCCGGAATTCGACGAGCAGCGCTTCGTCGCCCAGATGCACCGGCAGATCGCCGAAGGCTGCCGCGCCACCGTGGTCTACGACGAGCAGGGCGTGCCGCGCGGGTTCGCCTGTTGGCGGGTGATGGAAATGCTCGCGGTCGGCCTGCACGTCTATGTCGACGATCTGATCGTCGACCAGACCGTGCGCAGCCGCGGCTACGGCAAGGCCCTGCTCGACTGGCTCAAGGCCGAGGCCAAGCGCCTGGGTTGCGCGCGCCTGCAACTGGACTCGGGCACCCAGCGCCAGGACGCGCACGCGTTCTATCTGCGCGAACGCCTGCGCATCGAAGCCTTCCACTTCGGCGTCGCCCTGGACTGAACGCCGGACCGCGGCGCTGAACCGCACCGCCGCGCCGGCCCGACCGGCACGCGAGATCGTCCGCGCAGCCTGCTAGGGTGGCCGGGCCACGGGGGGTGGCGACAGGGACGACGTCGATGGCGCTCGGGTTCCGACGGCAATCGCGCAGGCGGATAGCGGCCGACCGCACCGGCCGTTGGTCGTGGCTATGGCTGACGCTGTCGTTGGCCTGGCTGCTCGCCGGCTGCGGCGAGCGCGCCGCCGATCTGGACCATCCGCAGGCCTACCACGCGCCCGGCCTGCGCCTGCAGATCCCCGGCAACTGGCGGGTCGGCGAAGACCGGCGCATCGGCCAGATCCATTACCTGACCGTGGAGAGCCCGGGCTCGGCGCTGTTCGTCGCCATCGTCGGCAGCGGCCGCGGCCAGGAGCTGGACACGTTCGCGCGCGGCTTCTCGGCCGAGGCCGACCGGCAGTTGCCGGCCGCGCAAGCGCCCGGCCACCGCTTCGAGCGCAGCGGCTTCGCCGAGGGCGCGATCCGCGAGCGCTACAGCCTGCGCCTGGGCGGCATCGACGTGCCGCACCGGCGCGAGTACCGCAAGGTCACCGGCGCGCGCCGCAGCGCCTTCCTGATCACCCAGGGCGCCGAACAGGACCTCGCCAAGACCCAGCCCGGCTTCGATCTGCTGCTGCGCTCGTTCGAGCTGCCGGAAGCGCCTTAACGCGGAGGACGCTCAGCCCTCGCCGTTCGCGCCTGTCCGGCCGCGACGCAGCCGTCGCCCCAACGCCAGCGCCAGCCGCGGCACCAGCACCGCCAGCGCCGGCGCGACGCAAGACAACTGGATCCACAAGTAATTGAACGCGAGGTTGATCGGCAGCCCGCTGTGCCACTGGCCCGGGTCGGCGGCGAAGCGCAGCAACGCCGGCAACGGGGTCAGCAGCAGACAGAACAGCAGCCCGCGCAACGCCGCCGCGGTGCCGCGGCTGAGCCAGGCGATCGGGGCGAGGAAGGCGAAGCCGACCAGTTCGTGAAAGCCCATGCCGAACGGCAAGTCCGGGGCCCAGCCCGGCACGCTCATGATCTTGCCGAACAGATAGGCTTGCGGGTGCGCCGCCACGACCGCGGACAGGCCGATCAGGCCGTAGCCGAACAGCGCCAGGTTCCAGTGCCGATCCGAAGCACGCCGATCCGAAACACCCCGATCCGAAGCAGGCCGGTTCGAAGCAGGCCGGTCCGAAGCTTGGCTTGCATCCATGAGTCGCTTTCCTTGGCTGCGCCGTCGCCGGATGCGGCGGCGGGGTGGTTCGTCCTTGCGCCGGCGGCCGCTCGCGGCCGGGCCGGCGTTGCTATCGATTCGGCGCGCTCGATGCTACCCGATCGAGCCGCTGCGGCCGGCCCGCTCAGGCCGGCTGCAGGTTCGCGTACGCCAACACCAGCCACTTGCTGCCGGCGTCGTCGAAATTGACCTGCACCCGCGCATGCGCGCCGCTGCCCTCGTAATCGGTGACCGTGCCGGTGCCGAAGCTGGGATGACGCACCTGCGCGCCCAACCGCACCGGCGGCGCCTCGATCGCGGCATGGCCCGGGTCGCGGCGCGGCGCGGCGTTGTACATCGGCCGCGACACCTGCACCTTGGGCCGCACTTCGTTGAGCAGCGCGGTGGGAATCTCGCGCAGGAAACGCGAAGGCACGCCGAACATGTCCATGCCGTGGATGCGCCGGGTCTCGGCGTAGCTCAGCACCAGCTTCTCGCGCGCGCGGGTGATGCCGACGTAGGCCAGGCGGCGCTCCTCTTCCAGGCGTCCGGACTCCTCGGTCGAACGCCCGCTGGGGAACAGCCCTTCTTCCAGCCCGCCGAGGAACACCAGCGGGAACTCCAGGCCCTTGGCGCTGTGCAGGGTCATCAGCTGGACCCCGTCTTCGCCGGCCTGGGCCTGGCCCTCGCCGGCTTCCAGTGCGGCGTAGCTGAGGAACGCGATCAGCTCCGGCATCGCCGCCGCGTCGTCCTCGTCGCTGCGGGTGAAGCGCGAGGCCACCGAAACCAGTTCGTCGAGGTTGTCGGTGCGCGAATCGAGCTGCCCGCGCGATTCGTTGGCGTAGTGGTCGCGCAGGCCCGAACGCTGCAACACGTGGTCGATCTTCTCCTGCAGCGGGATCTCGGCCACGTCGGCCTGCAAGGCGTCGATCAGCGCCGCGAAGCCGGCCAGGGCGTTGCGCGCGCGCGCCGCCAGCACGCTTTCGCCGGACACGCGACGCGCGGCCTCCCACAGCGACACCGCGTCGGCGCGGGCGCGCTTGCGCACCTCGTCCAGGGTGCGCTCGCCGATGCCGCGGGTCGGCGTGTTGACCGCGCGTTCGAACGCGGCGTCGTCGTCGCGGTTGGCGATCAGGCGCAGATAGGCCAGGGTGTCCTTGATTTCGGCGCGCTCGAAGAAGCGCTGTCCGCCGTAGACCCGGTACGGGACCTGTTCCGACAGCAAGGCTTCTTCGTAGGCGCGCGACTGCGCATTGCTGCGATAGAGCACGGCGACGTCGCCGTAGCTGCCGCCATCGCGCACCCACTGGCGCAGGCGCTCGACCACGAAGCGCGCCTCGTCCATCTCGTTGTAGGCCGCGTACAGGTCGATCGGCTCGCCGTGGCCGGTGTCGGTCCACAGCTTCTTGCCGAGCCGGTCCGGGTTGTGGGCGATGACCGCATTGGCGGCGTCGAGGATGTTGGCGCTGGAGCGGTAGTTCTGCTCCAGGCGGATGGTCTGCGCGCCGGGGAAGTCGCGCAGGAACCGCTGCACGTTCTCGACCTTGGCGCCGCGCCAGCCGTAGATGGCCTGGTCGTCGTCGCCGACCACGAACACATGGCCGGTCTCGCCGGCCAGCACGCGCACGAAGGCGTACTGGATCGCGTTGGTGTCCTGGAACTCGTCGACCAGGATCTCGCGGAACCGGGTGCGGTAGTGGCTCAGCAGGGCCGGGTTGTCGCGCAGCAACTCGTGCGCGCGCAGCAGCAGCTCGGCGAAGTCGACCAGGCCGGCGCGCTCGCAGCGCTCTTGGTAGGCCTCGTAACAGCGCAGCATCACGTCCGACCAATCGTCGCCGGCGGGCTGGATGTTGCGCGGGCGCCGGCCCTCGTCCTTCTGGGCGTTGATCCACCAGGCGATCTGGCGCGGCGGGAACCGGGTCTCGTCCAATTCCAGCGCCTGCACCACGCGCTTGACCAGGCGCAGTTGGTCGTCGCTGTCGAGCACCTGGAAGCCTTCCGGCAGTTTGGCCTCCTGCCAGTGCAGGCGCAGCAGGCGATGGGCCAGGCCGTGGAAGGTGCCGATCCACATGCCGCGCGCGCCGCGCTGCAACTGCGCATCGACGCGCTGGCGCATTTCGCCGGCGGCCTTGTTGGTGAAGGTCACCGCGAGGATGCCGTGGGTCGGTACGCCGAAAACTTCGTTGAGCCAGGCGATGCGATGGGTCAGCACCCGGGTCTTGCCGCTGCCGGCGCCGGCCAGGACCAGATAATGGCCGGGCGGCGCCGAAACGGCTTCGCGCTGGGCCGGATTGAGTGCGTCGAGCAGATGCGATACGTCCATCCCGCTATTGTAACGGCGATGCCCGCGGGAACCTTCCCGGCGCCACGGAGATCCAAGCCGGTCATGCGGTCCCGTTCCCCCTGGTTGCGCCGTCTCGCGGCCGTCGCGCTCGCCGCGGCGACGCTGTGCGCACAAGCCGCGGCAGCGGACGGAGACGTGCGCGAGGACATACGCGAGTTTGGCGACGGCGCGCGCCGCCTGCGGATCACGGTCGAGAACGCCGCCGACCCGGTCCGCGCCGCGCTGCTGCAGACCTGGCTGGAGGAATGCGTGCGCGCCGCGCTGACCGCATTCGGGCACTTGCCGCTGGAGCGCGCGCAAGTGCGCATCCGCGAGGTGCCGCCGGGCCGCGACCGCAGCCCGGTGCCCTGGGGCCAGACCCGGCGCGACGGCGACGAGGTCGCGGTGCTGCTGTTCGTGCGCGCCGATGCCGGGCTGGACGAGCTGCGCGCGGACTGGACCGCGGTGCACGAACTCTCCCATCTGTTCCACCCCTTCCTCGGCGACGACGGCCGCTGGCTGGCCGAGGGCCTGGCCAGCTACTACCAGAACGTGCTGCGCGCCCGCGCCGGCCTGCTCGGCGCCGACGAGGCCTGGCGCCGGCTCGAAGCCGGTTTCGCGCGCGGACGCCGGGTCGGCCCCGGCGCGCGCATGGACGCGATCGGTCGCGACCGCGGCAGCACCATGCGCGTGTACTGGGCCGGCGCCGCCTACTGGCTGGATGCCGACGTGATCCTGCGCCGCGACCACGGCAGCAGCCTGGACCGGGTGCTGGCGCGCTATGCGCGCTGCTGCCTCGACGGCCAAGCCGAACTGAGCGCGCAGCAGTTCGTCGCCGCGCTGGACCGCGCCGGCGGCGACGGCGTGTTCGCGCGCCTGTATCGGCGCCACGCCGCGCTGCGCGAGTTTCCTTCGCAGGCGGAGAGCTATCGGGCGCTCGGCCTGGAGGTCGAAGACGGTCGCCTGCGGCTGTCGCCGCGCGCCGACGCGGCGCGCCTGCGCGCGGCGATCATGCGCGCGCCGGCGGCAGCGCCTTGAATGGTGCGGCGCGCCGGTCGCGGCGCGCCGCCGGCGAGACTCAGTGCGCCTTGGCCGGCTTGCTGTGCGCGGCGCTGCTCATGAGCTTGTCGGTCCAGGCGATGCCGATCGCCGAAATGATGAACAGGAAGTGGATCAGCGCCTGCCACATCACGCCCTGCTCGGTCAGCTTGCTGCAGTTGGCGGTGGCGTTGGCCACGCCGTTGGCGGTCGCCGCGGCCGCGGCCTGGGCGGCCGCGAAAGCCTGCGGCGTGCCGCACAGCGGCAAACCCAGGTCGCCGGCGCCGATGAAGGTCTTGAGCAGGTGGATCGAGGAGATGCCGATGATCGCCATCGCCAGCTTGACCTTGAGCACGCTGGCGTTGACGTGGCTCAGCCATTCCGGCTGGTCCGGGTGGCCCTCCAGGCGCAGGCGCGAGACGAAGGTCTCGTAGCCGCCGACGATCACCATCACCAGCAGGTTGGAGATCATCACCACGTCGATCAGGCCGAGCACGATCAGCATGATCGACTGCTCGGTCAGCGTGGCGGCGTCGTGCACCAGATGGATCAGTTCGCGCACGAACTGGAATACGTACACGCCCTGGGCGACGATCAGGCCCAGGTACAGCGGCAACTGCAGCCAGCGCGAGCTGAAGATCAGGGCCGGCAGGGGATTGAGTCGGTTGATCTTGGGATCGGACATGGGTTACTCGTGAAATCAGACAGATACAGCGCCCAAGAGTAGCCCGCGACGAGGCCCGCCGTCATGTCGGGGCGCCCCGGGGGCGGCCGGCGGCACACGCAATTCCATCGGCAAGCCGGCCCCGCGCGCCGGACCGCACTTACACTGCGGCCTTTGCCAGCGGAGTCATCCCCCATGATCGACCTGCACTACTGGCCGACCCCCAACGGCCACAAAATCACCCTGTTGCTGGAAGAAGCCAACGCCGACGGCGCCGGCCTGGCGTACTCGATCAAGCCGGTCGACATCGGTGCCGGCGACCAGTTCAAGCCCGATTTCCTGCGCATTTCGCCCAACAACCGCATGCCGGCGATCGTCGACCACGCCGCGGCCGGCGGCGGCGCGCCGCTGAGCGTGTTCGAATCCGGGGCGATCTTGCAGTATCTGGCGGAAAAGACCGGCCGCTACGCCGGCGAAACCGCGCGCGACCGGGTCGAGATCGCCGAGTGGCTGTTCTGGCAGGTCGGCGGCTACGGCCCGATGCTGGGCCAGAACCATCACTTCAACCGCTACGCCCCGGAAAAGGTTCCGTACGCCATCGACCGTTACCAACGCGAGACCGAGCGCCTGTACGGAGTGCTGGACCGGCGCCTGGCCGGGCGCGAGTTCGTCGCCGCCGATACACTCAGCATCGCCGATTTCGCCTGCCACCCCTGGACCCGCGAACACGAATGGCATCACGTCGACCTGGCCCGCTACCCGAACGTCCGGCGTTGGTACGAAACGCTGGCCGCGCGGCCGGCCTTCGCGCGCGCTTACGAGATCGGCAAGGCGTACCGCGCCGACAAGACCATGACCGACGAGATGCGCAAGCATCTGTTCGGCACGCCCGCGCCGACGCCCTGACGGCGCGCTCTACGCCCGCACCGGAACTTTCGCCCGCATGAAACCGCGCCTGTCCCGCCTCGCCTTCTGCCTGCTCGCCATGTCGCTGACCGCCAACCCCGTGCTCGCCGCTCCCGCCGCCCCGGCCGCCGGCGATGGCCGCCTGACCCTGGAAGCGCTGACCGGCGACGCGCCGCTGTCGGGGCCGAGCCTGGTCAAGCCGAAGATCGCGCCGGACGGCAGCCGGGTCGGTTTCCTACGCGGCAAGCAGCGCGACAAGAACCGGCTCGACCTGTGGGCCTACGACATCGCCAGCGGCAAGACCCGGTTGCTGGTCGATTCCGACGACGTGCTGCCGGGCGAGGAAGTGCTCAGCGACGCCGAGAAAGCGCGCCGCGAACGCCAGCGCATCGCCGCGCTGTCGGGCATCGTCGACTACCAATGGTCGCCGGACGGCAAGCGTCTGCTGTTTCCGCTCGGCGGCGAGCTGTACCTGTACGATCTGAGCAAGAGCGGCAAGGCCGCGGTGCGCAAGCTGACCCACGGCGAGGGCTTCGCCACCGATCCCAAGCTCTCGCCCAAGGGCGGCTACGTCAGCTTCGTGCGCGACCGCGACCTGTGGGTGATCGACCTCGCCGACGGCAAGGCGACCCGGCTCACCTCCGACGGCAGCGACACCATCGGCAACGGCGTGGCCGAGTTCGTCGCCGACGAGGAAATGGACCGCCATACCGGCTACTGGTGGGCGCCCGACGATTCGGCGATCGCCTATGCGCGCATCGACGAATCCCCGGTGCCGATCCAGAAACGCTACGAGGTCTACCCCGACCGCACCGACGTGATCGAACAGCGCTACCCGGCCGCCGGCGACCCCAACGTGCGCGTGTCGTTGCGCGTCGCCCCGATCGGCCGCCGCGGCGGCGCGCCGCGCGAAGTCGACCTGGGCAAGAACCCGGACATCTACCTGGCCCGGGTCGACTGGCGCGATCCGCAGCGCCTGACCTTCCAGCGCCAGTCGCGCGACCAGCACACCCTGGAGCTGATCGAAACCGAGCTGAGCAGCGGCAAGCAGCGCGTGCTGGTCACCGAGACCAGCAAGACCTGGGTGCCGCTGCACAACGACCTGCGCTTCCTCAAGGACGGCCGGATCCTGTGGAACAGCGAGCGCAGCGGCTACGAGCACCTGTACCTGCTGTCCGAGGACGGCCGCGAGGCCACCGCGCTGACCTCGGGCGAATGGCCGGTGGACAGCCTGCTGGCGGTCGACCAGGCCGCCGGCCAGGTGTACTTCGCCGCCGGCAAGGACTCGCCGTTGGACAGTCAGATCTACCGCGTTCCGCTGGCCGGCGGCGCGATCGAGCGCGTGTCCCAGGCCGAGGGCTATCACTCGCCGAGCTTCGCCGACAACGCCAGCGTCTATGTCGACGCCTGGTCGAACCCGACCACGCCGCCGCAGTTGGAGCTCTACCGCAACGACGGCAGCCGCATCGCGGCGCTGATCGACAACGATCTCGCCGACCCCGAGCATCCGTTCGCGCCCTATCGCGCGGCGCAGCGGCCGACCGAGTTCGGCACGATCCCGGCCGCCGACGGCCGGACCGCACTGCATTACAGCCTGATCAAGCCGACCGGCTTCGACCCGGCCCGTCGCTATCCGGTGGTGGTGTACGTCTACGGCGGCCCGGCCACGCAGACGGTCAAGCGCACCTGGACGCCGGACTTCAACCAGTACCTGGCCCAGCAGGGTTATGTGGTGTTCTCGATCGACAACCGCGGCACTCCGCGCCGCGGCGCGGCCTTCGGCGGCGCGCTGTACCGCCAACAGGGCACGGTCGAAGTGGCCGACCAGCTGGAGGGGGTGAAGTGGCTGAAGTCGCAGCCCTGGGTCGACGGCGCCAAGATCGGGGTCTACGGTTGGTCCAACGGCGGCTACATGACGCTGATGCTGCTGGCCAAGGCCAGCGACCAGTACGCCTGCGGCGCCGCCGGCGCGCCGGTCACCGACTGGGGCCTGTACGACACGCACTACACCGAGCGCTACATGGACCTGCCGAAGAACAATCCGGACGGTTACCGCGAAGGCCGCGTGCTCGAACACCTCGACGGCCTGCGCTCGAAGTTGTTGTTGATCCATGGCATGGCCGACGACAACGTGCTGTTCAGCAACTCCACCGTGCTGATGAGCGCGCTGCAGCAGCGCGGCCAGCCGTTCGAGTTGATGACCTATCCTGGCGCCAAGCACGGGCTGCGCGGCCGCGATGCCCTGCATCGCTATCGCCTGACCGAAGACTTCTTCGACCGCTGCCTCAAGCGCTGACCACACGCCCACGCAACGAACGGAATCGACTGCCATGAACGCTCCCCGCCCCGCCCGCGCCGCCGAAAAACCCTGGGTCCAGCGGCATTGGATCCTGCTGCTGATCCTCAGCCTAGTGCTGATGATCGCGTTGTCGGGCGCGGTGGGGCTGGGGATGATGTACCTGTTCATGTCGTCGATGAAGGACTCCGAGCCCTACCGCGAGGCGATGCGGCGCACTCAATCCCACCCACGCGCGATCGCCGCCCTGGGCCAGCCCATCGAACCCACCGGCACCATCCTCGGCGCGGTCGAGCAGAAGGACGGCGGCGCCGCACAGTTGTTCATCTTCGTCCGCGGTCCGCGCGGCAAGGCCGATGTGCAAGTCGAAGGCACCTATCGCGACCGCGCCTGGGACTACCGGGTGATGCAGGTCGATATCGACGACAGCCACGAGAACATCGATTTGCTTGAGGGCGGGGATTAGGGATTGGGGATTGGCAGAAGCGGTGGGCTGCTCTTGTGGGAGCGGCGCGAGCGGCGGCCATCGAAACGGTGACATACCGCGGAGCTTGCTGAAGCCAATTCGCCCATGACGAAACCAAGCCTCCGGGCTCCGACGGCTGCGCTTGCGTGCGGCGCCGCGGTTGATCGCGGCTGAGGACCGGAGCAAGTCCCGTGGGACGCCGTTCCTGCAGGGGTTCGCGCGGGGAAACGAGCGGGCCATCGCACGTATGACCTTCGGCGCTTGGCCGGGACCGGGCCAGCGCCGATGCTGGCCGGCAATCATCCACCGGGACCGCCCATGAAGCCGCTCGTCCTCGCCGTCGCCCTGGCGCTGTCCGCGCCCATCCTCGCCCACGCCGCCGACGCCGCTCCCGCTGCGGCCGCTCCCGCCGCCAAGCCGGCCCCGGCCTGGGTGACCCAGAGCAACGAATACACCCAGATCTTGATCAAGGCCCAGGGCCAGTTCTCGCCCGAGCAGATGTCGTTCTTCGGCGTGCCCGGCTACGACGACAAGGTCAGCGACCTCAAACCCGAGGTCGGCAAGCGTTTCCGCGCCGCGATGGCCGAGGCCAAGCGCGAGCTGCAGGCCAAGCTGGCGACCGAGCGCGATCCCAACGTGCGCCAGGACCTGGAGATCCTGATCCAGGCCGCCGGCGACAACATCGAAGGCAGCGCGCTCAACGAACGCCTGGTCTTGCCGTGGTTCGATGCGCCGCAGACGGTGTTCTCGGGCATGCGCGCCCTGCTCTCCGACCAGACCCCGCCGGAGCGCCGCGCCCGCGCGCTCGAACGCCTGCAGGCCTACGTCGGCCTGGCCCCGGGCAGCCAGCCGCTGACCGTGCTGGCGCGCCAGCGCTACGAAGAGCGCCTGGCCGACAAGAACCTGCTGCAACCGACCAAGCTCGAGGTCGATCAGGCGCTGGGTAACGTCGACACCTACGTCGCCGGCATCCGCAAGCTGTTCGAGAAGTACAAGGTCGAAGGCGCCGAGCCGGCGCTGAAGGCCATGGAAACCGAGCTTCGCGAGTACGGCCAATGGACCCGCACGGCAGTGCTGCCCAAGGCGCGCAGCGACGCGCGCCTGCCGCCGGAGCTGTACGCCTATTCGCTCAAGCAGTACGGCATCGACGTCGACCCGCAGCTGCTGATCCGCCGCGCCCAGGTCGAGTTCATGGAAACCCGCGCAGCGATGCGCCAGCTCGCGCCGCTGGTGGCCCAGGCCAAGGGCTTGAAGGTGGCCGACCCGCACGATTACGTAGCGGTGATCCGCGCGTTGAAGCAGGACACCATCCCCAACGATCAGCTCGAGCCGCGCTACCGCAAGATCATCGACGCGATCGACCCGATCATCCGCAAGGAGCAGATCGTCGACGTGCCGCAGCGGCCGATGGTGATGCGCCTGGGCAGCGAGGCCGAGTCCGCCGCGCAACCGGCGCCGCACTTCCTGCCCGCGCCGCTGGTCGGCAACACCGGCCAGCAGGGCCAGTTCGTGTTGCCCGTGGCGGTGCCCAGCCCCGGCGGCAAGGCGTTGCAGTACGACGATTTCAATTACGAGTCCGCGGCCTGGACCCTGTCCGCGCACGAAGGCCGCCCGGGCCATGAATTGCAATTCACCGCCATGGTCGAGCGCGGCGTGTCGCTGGCGCGCACCATGTTCGCGTTCAACTCGGTCAACGTCGAAGGCTGGGCGCTGTACGCCGAAGCCGAGATGGTGCCGTACGAACCGCTCGACGGTCAGCTGATCGCGCTGCAGTTCCGCCTGTTGCGCGCGGCCCGCGCCATCCTCGACCCAATGCTCAACCTCGGCCTGACCGACCGCGCCAGCGCCGGCAAGGTGCTGTCCGAGCAGGTCGGCTTCTCCGAGGCGATGACCAAGCAGGAACTGGACCGCTACATGTTCAACGCACCGGGCCAGGCCGGCAGCTACTTCTACGGCTACAGCCGGATCCTGGAGCTGCGCATGGAAACCGAACTCAAGCTCGGCGACCGCTTCGACCGGCTCAAGTTCAACAACTTCCTGCTCGACCAGGGCCTGCTGCCGCCGGGCCTGCTCGGCCAAGCGGTGCGCGAGGAGTTCGTGCCGCAACAGAGCAAGCGCTGAACGACCCGGCCCGCAAACGCCAGACGAAGGCCGCGGCGCGAACCGCGGCCTTCGTCGTTTTCGCACGCACACTCATGCCGCCGAAGCTCGGCCCACTGGAAACGTCTCCCGCAAGTTCGAGCGTCGAAAACCCATCTGGTATCGCACGGCTTCGGCGGTCGCGGCTCGCGCCGCTCCTACCCCAACAGCGGCGATGCGGCTCTTGCCGTTGCCGTTGCCGTTGCCGTTGCAGTTGCCGTTGCCGTTGCAGTTGCAGTTGCAGTTGCAGTTGCAGTTGCCGTGAACAGCTTGGCGCCGCATTGATCTCGCGAGAACGCCCTCAAGCCCCGAAGGACGGCCCGCAGGGAGGCGGGCCGTGCGCAGCCAGGCCAGGGCGGGCCGGTGCGGAGCAGCCCTGCGCACGCTCCGCCCCATAGTGGCCTTGGACTCGAAACAGTCATGGCGTTTTCTTTGGTTACTTTTGACCGAAGGAAATCCCGTAGGACGTTGTC
>NZ_HG424453.1 GCF_000336385.2 Lysobacter antibioticus HS124
CAGGTTCAAGAACCAGCCCTTGTGGTCGTAGTCGAAGTTGGTCAGGTCGTCGCTGAACTCGGTGAAGTTGTAGCCGACGCCGACGCGGAAGTTGCGGCCGATGTCGCGGTCGACGCCGACCAGGAAGCCGCGGCGGGTGCCGCCGTCCTTGACGTCGAGCCAGCGGTACTCGGCCAGCGCGTGCCAGGTTTCGGCGAACTCGTAGCGGGTCTGCACCGCGGCGAAGGTCGTGGCCGAATCGGCCCACTGCCCGGTCAGGCGGCCGTAGCGCACCTCGCCTTCGCGGCGCGCCAGCTTGCCGGCGAACTCCCAGTGGTGGTTCGGGTTGTAGATGCCCTCCAGCGACAGCACCTGGGTCTTCTGGTCGTAGAAGGCCACGTTGTCGCCGATCTGTGGCAGCGCCGACACGTCGTACAGGTACGTGTACTTGCCCAGCAGCGCGTACTTGGTCGTGTTCCACGGCCGCCAGGCGAAGCCGACGTTGCCTTCGATGAACTTGGCCCCGGCCTGCGGGTTCAGATCGTCGGTGGTCTTGGAGTAGTTGAAGCGGCCGGCGACGCGGAAGCTCTCGTTGAACTTGTGGGTGATGTGGTTGGTGGTCACCCACTGCTCGCGCTGCTCGGCGCCGCGGTCCTCGCGCCACTCCAGCTTGCTCTGCCACTGGGTGTCGTTGGAGGTGTGGCCGCCGCTGACGCTGACCGCGCGCCGGTCGACTTCGCCGATCGCCTTGTCCAGGGTCGCGCTCTGCAGGGTGAAGCCGATGTTCCAGCCCTGGCTGGGATAGAAATCCATGCCGAAGGTATGCGCCAGGCCGGACTCGTTCGGCGCCTTCAGGAACTGGCTTTCGTTGAACATGTTGACCTGGTTCGACAGGCGCCAGCGCTGGCCCAGGGTCCAACCGGAGTTCAGGCGGTTGTTGAACAGCGGGTCGTAGTCGGTGCGGTCGGTCGAGTAGGTGTAGCTGCCGTAGACGGTGTGGTCGGGCTGGATGCGGTACTCGGCGTTGACCTGGGCCGCGTCGCCGCGGTCGCCGGTGGTCAGTTCGGCGCCGACGCTGGACAGGTTGCCGAACACGTACTTGCCGCCGAGGGTGAAGGCGTCGTTGTCGCGGTAGCGGCCGCCGTCGTCGTCCAGGGTGACCTGGGCGGTGCCGTACAGGTCGAAGCTGCTGCCGAAGCGGTGCTTGTACTGCAACGCGCCGAGCACGCCGGCGGCGTCCAGGCCGTTGCGGTCCTCCTCGACCCGGCGGATTTCCGCCGCCCAGGTGGTGGCGTCGGTGATGCGCCATTCGCCGGTCAGCTGGGCCTGGGTCAGCGCGTCCTCGCCGCGGGTCGCGCGGCTGTAGCGGCCGTAGACATTGAAGGTCGGACTGAACTGGCCCAGCACTTCGAAACCGCGTTCCTCGACCTTCTGGCCGATGTCGTAGCGCGAGATCGAGTAGCCGGCGTCGACTTGGCGCCACCAAGCGCCGGCCGACCAGTCCAGCTGGGTCCAGCCCAGTTCCTTGAAGTTGGCGCGCGCTTCCACCGCGCTGGCGCTGCCCTCGCGGGCGCCCAGGCCGGAGTTGATCTCGCTGAAGCTCAGGCCGCCGTTGTCGGAGTAGAAGATCGGCGCGCTGGTGGCCTCGGTCTGGCTGTGCTCGAGCTTGAGGTAGGTGCCGCGGCCGGCCTGCAGGGTCAGGTCGGCGCCCTTGAGGGTGTAGTCCTCGCCGGCGCGGTTCTCGTCGATGTAGGTGCCGCCCAGCGCGACGTGGTCGCCGAACCAGTGCTTGCCGCGGAAGCCGGCGGTCACCGAATCGGCGTCGAAGCCGTTGGGCACGAATTCGTAATCGACCAGCAGCACCTGGCTGAAGCCGTCCAGCGGCGCGTCGCGGGTCAGGGTCGGGATGTTCTCGCGGGTCACCTGCGCCAGCGGACGGGTCAGCAGCAGGCGGCCCTGCATCTCGTCGATCTCGTAGTCGGCGCCGCGGACCAGGTCGATGCGGTTCTCGACCCGGCCGGTGGTGGCGTCGCGCACTTCCAGCACGACCTTGTCCGACCCCGGCAGCACGTCGGTGTGCTTGAGGTAGTACAGGCTGCCGCCGGTGCCGAGGAACTCGCTGTGGCCGGGCGCGGTCTGCGCTTCGGAACCGAACAGGCGCAGCTCGCTGCCCGGCTCGCCGAGCGCGGTGCTGCGGCGGCTGCGCCAGTTCAGCGCGCCGCCGTACAGCGAGCGGCTGTACTGGCCGAACTCGGTGCCGGTGATGCCGGTGTCGTAGTTGCCCCACAACGCCTGGCTCTTGTCCCAGTCGACCCGGACGTACAGCCGGCCCATGGTGTCGACGTCGCGGTAGGTGGTCGAATCGTCGCCGTAGACCGGGTAGTACAGGTCCGGGTCCAGGCGGCGGAAGATGTTCTGCGGATCGGCCTTCCAGAAGCCGTTGAACAGCTGCTCGACTTCGCGCTCGCGGGTGTCGGCCTGGGCGGTGACCAGGTACTTGCCCTTGATCTTGCCCTTCAGATAGAACGCCAGGCGGCCGTCGACCACCAAGTCCTTGTCGAAGTGCTCGTCGCCGGCCAGCGGTTCGACCGAGCCGGAGGTGCTGCCCTTGGACGCGGTCAGGTCGGCGATCGCGACGGCGAACATGTAGCGGCCGCTGACGTCGATGTCGAGCGTGTGCTCGATCTGGCCGCCCTCGCCCTTGAGCTTCAGGTCGTATCGGTGGCGGCCGATCGGCTCCAGGTACTCGGCGACCAGCTTGCGCTCCAGGTCGACCGGGAAGCTGCGGCCGTTGATGGTGACCGCGTAGTTCTCGGGGATGTTGCGGCCCTGGATGCGAATGCGCGAGCCGTAGATGCCGATGTTCTGCTGACGCAGGGTGCTGCTGCCGAAGGTCGATTCGGTCAGGCTGCGGCGCTGCGCCTCGTCGATGCCCAGCGCGGTGCCGTCCTTGCGCTCCATCGCGTTGCGCAGGGTCTGCAGGCCACGCTCGGCCTCTTCCGGGCGCACCAGCTGCATGCGCTGCGGATAGGTCTCGTCGACGCTGCCGTCGGCGCCGTAGGCGCGCACCAGGTACAGCAGTTCGTCGCCGGCGCGGGCGGCGTAGCCGGCCGGCAGGGCGCCGTCCCATTCCACGTCGCTGACCGCGGCGACCGGCAGCTCGACCTTGGCCAGCGGATCGACCAGGTCGGTGTCGGTGGCGCGGTAGACCAGCACTTCCGCGCGTTGGATGAACGAGGAGTAGTTGTTGTAGGCGTAGAAGCGCACCGGCTTGACGATCCGGGTGCCGTCGAACGAGACCAGGCTGGTCGCGCTGACGTTCATCTCCGGACGGCCGAGGGTGGGGTCCTCGGTCGCCCAGATCACCCCGCCGTTGGGCAGGCTGACCGACCACTTGCCGATCGCCACCGCCTTGCCCGGCTGTTCCAGCGCCACCGACACCCGACGGTCCGGCTGCAGCGCCTCGGACGAGGACTGCTTGTTGGTGCCCTCGGTCACCGGCTTGCTGTAGCTGCGCGTGCGCAGCTTGAACAGCAGGCCGTCTTCGCCGCTGCAACCGGCCTCAGTGCACTTGCCCGTATCGACGTAGCCGGCCTCGGCCTTGGCTTGCGTGTGTCCGGAGTCCTGTGCGGCCGCGAGCGGGGCAACGCCCGCCAGCAGGCCGATCAGGGTGTAGTCCAGCAGCTTCATCTTCATGTTCGTCTTCATGATCCAGCCCCCTCAGTTCCGCTTCGCGCCGACAGGAGCTGTCGGATCGTTACTGGACTCGACCCGCACCTTGGCGCGAACCTCGGGGCTG
>NZ_HG424454.1 GCF_000336385.2 Lysobacter antibioticus HS124
GTGACCGATCGTGCCGACGTTCACGTGCGGCTTGGTGCGCTCGAATTTACCCTTAGCCATGGTTGCCTCTCTTTAAATTGCGGTGATTCGTGGTTTGGGATTCGGGATTCGCAAGCGCGTCTCCCGGCCCCGTTGTCTGTGATCGGATTCGGCCTGGCCGGACCCGGAACCCGCTTCGCGAATCCCGGACCCCGGTACCCGAATCCCGGCTTTATCAGCCCTTCTTGATCACGGTCTCGGCG
Organism: Lysobacter antibioticus HS124; assembly: GCF_000336385.2. GTDB lineage: Bacteria > Pseudomonadota > Gammaproteobacteria > Xanthomonadales > Xanthomonadaceae > Lysobacter > Lysobacter firmicutimachus. Next base: position 243 of record NZ_HG424454.1, read on the forward strand.
ATGTTGTTCGGCGCCTCGGCGTAGTGATCGAATTCCATCGTGAACGTCGCGCGACCCTGGGTCAGCGAGCGGATGGTGGTCGCGTAGCCGAACATTTCGCCCAGCGGCACCATCGCGTTGATGGTCTTGCCCGACGGCGTGTCGTCCTGGCCCTGGAGCAGGCCGCGACGACGGCTCAGGTCGCCCATCACGTCGCCGACGTACTCTTCCGGCGTCACGACTTCGACCTTCATCATCGGCTCGAGCAGGACCGGATCGGCCTTGCGGAAACCTTCCTTGAAGGCCATCGACGAGGCGAGCTTGAACGCCATTTCCGACGAGTCGACGTCGTGGTACGAGCCGAACACGAGCTTGACCTTGACGCCCACGACCGGGAAGCCGGCCAGCGGACCGCTGGTGATGGTTTCGCGCAGGCCCTTCTCGACCGCCGGGATGAATTCCTTCGGAATCACGCCGCCGGTGATGTCGTTGATGAACAGGAAATCGTTCTCGACGTCCGGATTGGCCTTGTCGGCTTCGTTCATCGGCGACAGCTCGATCACGACGTGACCGTACTGGCCCTTACCGCCCGACTGCTTGGCGTGCTTGTAGTCCGACTTGACGTCCGACTTGCGGATGGTCTCGCGGTACGCCACCTGCGGCTTGCCGACGTTGGCTTCGACGTTGAACTCGCGACGCATGCGGTCGACGATGATGTCCAGGTGCAGCTCGCCCATGCCGGCGATGATGGTCTGGCCCGATTCTTCGTCGGTGCGCACGCGGAACGAGGGATCTTCCTGCGCCAGGCGGCCCAGGGCGAGGCCCATCTTTTCCTGGTCCGACTTGGTCTTCGGCTCGACCGCCATCGAGATGACGGGCTCCGGGAACACCATGCGCTCGAGGGTGATGATGTGATCCTGCGCGCACAGCGTGTCGCCGGTGGTCACGTCCTTCAGGCCCACGGCCGCGGCGATGTCGCCGGCGCGGACTTCCTTGATTTCGTCGCGCTGGTTGGCGTGCATCTGCAGGATGCGGCCGACGCGTTCCTTCTTCGACTTGACCGGGTTGTACACCTGGTCGCCCGAGTTCAGCACGCCCGAGTAGACGCGGAAGAAGGTCAGCGAGCCGACGAACGGGTCGGTCATGATCTTGAACGCCAGCGCCGAGAACGGCTCGGTGTCGGACGCCTTGCGGGTGTCCTCCTTCTCGTCTTCGTCGATGCCCTGGACCGGCGGACGGTCGGCCGGCGACGGCAGCAGGTTGATCACGCCGTCGAGCATGGCCTGCACGCCCTTGTTCTTGAACGCCGAGCCGCAGAACACCGGCACGATCTCGACCCGCAGGGTGCGCTCGCGCAGACCGGCGATGATTTCGGCCTCGGTCAGCTCTTCGCCGCCCAGGTACTTCTCCATCAGGTCTTCCGAGGCTTCGGCCGCGGCTTCGATCATGAAGTTGCGGGCTTCCTCGGCCTTGCTCTGCAGGTCGGCCGGGATGTCGCGGTACTCGAACTTGGTGCCCTGCGAAGCGACGTCCCAATGGATCGCCTTCATCTTCAGCAGGTCGACCACGCCTTCGAAGCCGTCTTCGGCGCCGATCGGCACCTGCATCGGCACGGCGTAGGCGCCGAGGCGGGCCTTCAGCTGCTCGACGACCTTATCGAAGTTGGCGCCGGTGCGGTCCATCTTGTTGACGAACGCCATGCGCGGCACCGAGTACTTGTTGGCCTGGCGCCAAACGGTCTCGGACTGCGGCTGCACGCCGCCGACGGCGCACAGCACGAACACCGCGCCGTCGAGCACGCGCAGCGAGCGCTCCACTTCGATGGTGAAGTCGACGTGGCCGGGGGTATCGATGATGTTGAAGCGGTGCTCCGGCAGGGACTTGTCCATGCCCTTCCAGAACGCCGTCGTCGCCGCCGACGTGATGGTGATGCCGCGTTCCTGTTCCTGCTCCATCCAGTCCATCGTCGCGGCACCTTCGTGCACTTCGCCGATCTTGTGGCTGACGCCGGTGTAGAACAGGATGCGTTCCGACGTGGTGGTCTTGCCGGCATCGATGTGGGCCATGATGCCGAAGTTGCGGTAACGCTCGATGGGAGTGGTGCGAGCCACGGGACCCTCTCGTAAGTTTTCGAATTCCAGATGGCCGGACGCCGCCTTATCGGCGGCCTCCGGTTCGCTAGGCGGCCTCGAAGCCGCCGCGGCAACATCTCATGCGGATGTTGCGAAGGCCCTGTCGTCAGGGCGCCGCGATCACCAGCGGTAGTGGGCGAACGCGCGGTTCGCTTCCGCCATGCGGTGCGTTTCTTCGCGCTTCTTGATCGCCGCGCCGCGGTTCTCGGAGGCGTCGAGCAGTTCGGCGGCGAGCTTGCGCGGCATCGAGCTTTCGCCGCGCTTGCGGGCGGACTCGATCAGCCAGCGCATGGCCAGCGCCATGCGGCGCGAGGAGCGCACTTCGACCGGCACCTGGTAGGTGGCGCCGCCGACGCGGCGCGACTTCACTTCGACCGACGGCGAAACGTTGGTCAGCGCCTTCTCGACCAGCTCGAGGGCATTCGGATTCTTCTCGCCGATGACGTCCATCGCGCCGTAGACGATCTTCTCGGCGACGGACTTCTTGCCGCTCTGCATGACCATATTGATGAAGCGCGCGATCGTCTCGCTGCCGTGCTTGGGATCGGGCAGAACCGAACGCTGCGGGGTGGAACCTTTACGCGACATGGTGCGTACCTATTCTCGTGATTCTTGACAAACGTGCTTGCGGGCGGCGGCGCATCGCGCGCGCCTGGGCAGCGACGCGCTTAGGACTTCGGACGCTTGGCGCCGTACTTGGAACGGCCCTGGCGACGCTTGGCGACGCCGGCGGCGTCGAGCGAGCCGCGCACGGTGTGGTAACGCACGCCCGGCAGGTCCTTGACGCGGCCGCCGCGGATCAGCACCACCGAGTGCTCCTGCAGGTTGTGGCCTTCGCCGCCGATGTACGAAATGACTTCGTAACCGTTGGTCAGGCGCACCTTGGCGACCTTGCGCAGCGCCGAGTTCGGCTTCTTCGGGGTGGTGGTGTAGACGCGGGTGCAAACGCCGCGACGCTGCGGGCAGTTCGCGAGCGCCGGCGAGGTGCTCTTGTAGGTGGTCGCCTGCCGCGGCTTGCGGACGAGCTGATTGATGGTTGCCATCTGGAACTCTTGATTGAGGGGCCGGGCGGCCGCTTCGTGAGAAACGAACGGCAAGCCGAATGCACCCGACCCGCCGAGACGAAAAAGTATAGCCCGCGCTTAACGTTTCCGTCAACGCAGGCAGCGCGAACAGGCAAAACCAGCGCTGCGGCAGCGCCAGTTCCGATCCTTATTCGATTGATCCCGCCCTACCCTGGGCCGAACACTAGGCGCTCCCTGCGCCTAATTTCGTGATCTGGGATTAGGACCCATGAGGTCCAATCCGATTCGCGAGTCTAGCACGTCCGGCAAGACTTGCCAGCCCCGTGCCCTCCCCCCCAAGCCCTGTTCAGCAGCTCACGGCCAGGCCGTCGGGCAAAAAACAAGGCGGGCATCGCTGCCCGCCTTGCCCTGAGCTTGGTGATGGAACCGGCGCCGGCCCGGCCTGGTGGCCGGACCGGAGCGCGACGACCCGGCTTACTCGGCGTCGTCGCCGGCGACCGTCTCGGCCGCGGCCGGAGCCTCGGCTGCGACGCTCACCGGACCGGCCAGCGCTTCCATCTCCGAGTCGGTCAGACCCGAGGCGTTCTTGCGGCGCTGGTTGTGGTACGCCAGGCCGGTACCGGCCGGGATCAGGCGACCGACGATCACGTTCTCCTTCAGGCCGCGCAGGCCGTCGCGGGTACCGCGCACCGCCGCCTCGGTGAGGACGCGGGTGGTCTCCTGGAACGAGGCCGCCGAGATGAACGACTCGGTCGCCAGCGAGGCCTTGGTGATGCCGAGCAGGACCGGGTCGACCTTGGCGACGATCTCGTTGCGGGCGGCCAGGCGCACGTTCTCTTCGATCAGGCGCTGACGCTCGACCTGCTCGCCGTTGAGGAACTTGCTGTCGCCCTGATCGACGATCTCGACCTTGCGCAGCATCTGGCGAACGATCACCTCGATGTGCTTGTCGTTGATCTTCACGCCCTGCAAGCGGTAGACGTCCTGGATTTCCTTGGTCAGGTACACGGCCAGCGGCTCGACGCCGAGCAGGCGCAGGATGTCCTGCGGGCTCGGTTCGCCGTCCACCACGGTCTCGCCCTTCTCCACGTGCTCGCCTTCGAACACGATGATCTGGCGGTACTTGGGAATCAGCTCCTCGTGCTCGCTGCCGTCGGCCTGCTTGATGATCAGGCGCTGCTTGCCCTTGGTGTCCTTGCCGAAGCTGACGATGCCCGAAACCTCGGCCAGGATCGCCGGGTCCTTCGGCTTGCGCGCTTCGAACAGGTCGGCCACGCGCGGCAGACCGCCGGTGATGTCGCGGGTCTTGGACGCTTCCTGCGGGATCTTGGCGACCACGTCGCCGACGCCGACCGGCGCGCCGTCCTGCAGGTTGACGACCGAGCGCGGCGGCAGCAGGTACTGCGCCGGCAGGTCGGTACCCGGGATGGTCAGGTCCTTGCCGTTCTTGTCGACGATGCGGACGATCGGGCGCAGATCCTTGCCCTGCGAACCGCGACGCTTGGGATCGGTGATCTCGCGCGAAGCCAGGCCGGTCAGGTCGTCGGTCTTCTCGATGACGGTGACGCCGTCGACGAAGTCGATGAAGCGGACGAAGCCGGCCACTTCCGACACGATCGGGTGGTTATGCGGGTCCCAGTTGGCGACGGTCTGGCCGGCCTTGATCTCGGCGCCGTCCTTGACGCTGACGGTGGCGCCGTACGGCAGCTTGTAGCGCTCGCGCTCGCGGCCGTGCGGGTCGAGCACCGACAGTTCGCCCGAACGCGAGACCGCGACCAGGTGGCCGTTGGCGTGTTCGACGTGCTTGAGGTTGTTGAACTTGATCGAACCGGTGGTCTTGACCGTGACGTTGTCGATCGCCGCCGCTCGCGAAGCCGCGCCGCCGATGTGGAACGTACGCATGGTCAGCTGCGTGCCGGGCTCGCCGATCGACTGCGCGGCGACGACGCCGACCGCTTCGCCGTGGTTGACCAGGTGGCCGCGGCCGAGGTCGCGGCCGTAGCAGTGCGAGCACACGCCGAACGAGCTTTCGCAGGTGATGGTCGAACGGACCTTGATCGACTGGACGCTGGCGTCTTCCAGCTTCTGCACCCAGGCTTCGTCGAGCAGGGTGTTGCGGGTGACGATCGGGTCCTCGTCGTTGCCGGGCAGGAACACGTCCTCGGCCACGACGCGGCCGAGCACGCGGTCGCGCAGCGGTTCGACCACGTCGCCGCCTTCGACGATCGGGGTCATGGTCAGACCCTCGAGCGTGCCGCAGTCGGTTTCGGTGATGACCACGTCCTGGGCCACGTCGACCAGTCGACGGGTCAGGTAACCCGAGTTCGCGGTCTTCAGCGCGGTATCCGCCAGGCCCTTACGAGCGCCGTGGGTCGAGATGAAGTACTGCAGAACGTTCAGGCCTTCGCGGAAGTTCGCGGTGATCGGCGTTTCGATGATCGAGCCGTCCGGTCGCGCCATCAGGCCGCGCATACCGGCCAGCTGACGGATCTGAGCCTGCGAACCGCGCGCGCCCGAGTCGGCCATGATGTAGATCGAGTTCATCGACTTCTGCGGGACCGACTCGCCCTTGGCGTTGGTCACGGTGTCGGTGCCGATCGCGTCCATCATCGCCTTGGCCACGCGCTCGTTGGTGCGCGACCAGATGTCGACGACCTTGTTGTAGCGCTCGCCCGCGGTGACCAGGCCGGACTGGTACTGCTGCTGGATTTCCAGCACTTCCGACTCGGCCTCGGCCAGGATGCCCTTCTTCTCGCCCGGGATGATCATGTCGTCGATGCCGATCGACACGCCGGCGCGGGTCGCGTACCCGAAGCCGGTGTACATCAGGCGGTCGGCGAACACGACCGTGTCCTTCAGGCCGAGCATGCGGTAGCAGGAGTTGATCAGGCGGCTGATGTTCTTCTTGGTCAGCTCGGTGTTGGCCAGCGCGAACGGCAGGCCTTCCGGCAGGATCTCGCGCAGCAGGGCGCGGCCGACGGTGGTGTCGACGACCGAGGTCTTCTGCTCGCGGGTGCCGTCCTCGTTGATCACGGTCTCGCTGATGCGGACCTTGACCTTGGCGTGCAGCTGCACGACGCGGTTGTCATAGGCGCGCTTGACTTCGGCCACGTTGGCGAACGCCATGCCCTCGCCCGCCTTGTTCTCCAGGGCGCGGGTCATGTAGTACAGGCCGAGCACGACGTCCTGCGACGGCACGATGATCGGCTCGCCGTTGGCCGGCGACAGGATGTTGTTCGACGCCATCATCAACGCGCGCGCTTCCAGCTGGGCCTCCAGGCTCAGCGGCACGTGCACGGCCATCTGGTCGCCGTCGAAGTCGGCGTTGAACGCGGTGCAGACCAGCGGGTGCAGCTGGATCGCCTTGCCTTCGATCAGCACCGGCTCGAACGCCTGGATGCCGAGGCGGTGCAGGGTCGGGGCGCGGTTCAGCAGCACCGGATGCTCGCGGATCACCTCTTCGAGGATGTCCCAGACTTCCGGCTCTTCGCGCTCGACCAGCTTCTTGGCCGCTTTGATGGTGGTGGCCAGGCCGCGGCGCTGCAGCTTGGCGAAGATGAAGGGCTTGAACAGCTCAAGCGCCATCTTCTTGGGCAGGCCGCACTCGTGCAGGCGCAGGGTCGGGCCGACCACGATGACCGAACGGCCCGAGTAGTCCACGCGCTTGCCGAGCAGGTTCTGGCGGAACCGGCCCTGCTTGCCCTTGATCATGTCGGCGAGCGACTTGAGCGGGCGCTTGTTGGTGCCGGTGATGGCGCGGCCGCGGCGGCCGTTGTCCATCAGCGCGTCGACCGATTCCTGCAGCATGCGCTTCTCGTTGCGCACGATGATGTCGGGCGCGTTGAGTTCGAGCAGGCGGCGCAGGCGGTTGTTGCGGTTGATGACGCGGCGGTACAGATCGTTCAGGTCGGAGGTCGCGAAGCGGCCGCCGTCCAGCGGCACCAGCGGACGCAGGTCCGGCGGCAGCACCGGCAGCACGGTCATGACCATCCACTCCGGACGGTTGCCGGACTCGAGGAAGGCTTCGACCAGCTTGATCCGCTTGGTCAGGCGCTTGAGCTTGGTTTCGCTGTTGGTCGAGGCGATCTCTTCCTTCAGCTGCAGCATTTCCGACTGCAGGTCGATGGTGCGCAGCAGGTCGTAGACCGCCTCGGCGCCCATCGCGGCCTCGAAGTCGTCGCCGTGCTCCTGGCGCGCCTGCAGGTACTGTTCTTCGGTCAGCAGGTTGCCGCGCTCCATCGGGGTCAGGCCCGGCTCGGTCACGACGTAGGCTTCGAAGTACAGGATGCGCTCGATGTCGCGCAGGGTCATGTCCAGCATCAGGCCGATGCGCGACGGCAGCGACTTGAGGAACCAGATGTGCGCGACCGGCGAGGCCAGGTCGATGTGGCCCATGCGCTCGCGGCGCACCTTGGCCAGGGTCACTTCGGTGCCGCACTTCTCGCAGACCACGCCGCGGTGCTTCATGCGCTTGTACTTGCCGCACAGGCACTCGTAATCCTTGATCGGACCGAAGATGGCGGCGCAGAACAGGCCGTCGCGCTCGGGCTTGAAGGTGCGGTAGTTGATGGTTTCCGGCTTCTTCACTTCGCCGAACGACCACGAACGGATCAGGTCCGGCGAGGCCAGCGCGATCTTGATCGCATCGAAGTCCAGCGCGGGACGCTGCTGGTTGAAGAGATTGAGCAAGTCTTTCATGTGTGACTCCGGGATTCGGGATTAGAGAATCGAGATTCGTTGAAGCGGGGACTCGAGGGATCGGGACCGCAGGCGTTCGCCTTGCCAATCCCGAATCCCGAATCCCCAATCACCGCGCTCAGTTCTCTTCCAGCTCCATGTTGATGGCCAGCGAGCGGATTTCCTTCACCAGCACGTTGAAGGACTCCGGCATGCCGGCGACCATCTCGTACTCGCCGTCGACGATGTTCTTGTACATCTGGTTGCGGCCCTGCACGTCGTCGGACTTCACCGTCAGCATTTCCTGCAGGGTGTAGGCCGCGCCGTAGGCTTCCAGCGCCCAGACTTCCATTTCGCCAAAACGCTGGCCGCCGAACTGCGCCTTGCCGCCCAGCGGCTGCTGGGTGACGAGCGAGTACGGACCGGTCGAACGGGCGTGCATCTTGTCGTCGACCAGGTGGTTCAGCTTCAGCATGTGCATGTAGCCGATGGTCACCGGGCGCTCGAACGCTTCGCCGGTACGGCCGTCGTGCAGGATGGTCTGGCCGCCGGTCGGCAGGTCGGCGAGCTCGAGCATCTTCTTGATCTCGACCTCGGCCGCGCCGTCGAACACCGGGGTCGCCATCGGCACGCCGTCGGTCAGGTTGCGCGCCAGCGTCAGCAGCTCGTCGTCGCTGAACTGCTTCAGGTCGACGCGCTGGCCGTGCAGCTTGTTGTCGTGGTTGTAGATCTCGTCGAGGAACTTGCGCAGCTCGGCGATCTTCTGCTGCGCCTCCAGCATGCGCTGGATCTTCTGGCCCAGGCCCTTGGCGGCCCAGCCCAGATGCACCTCGAGGATCTGACCGATGTTCATACGCGACGGCACGCCCAGCGGGTTCAGCACGATATCGACGGTCTGGCCGTCGGCGGCGTACGGCATGTCCTCGACCGGCACGATGGTCGACACGACGCCCTTGTTGCCGTGGCGGCCGGCCATCTTGTCGCCCGGCTGGATGCGGCGCTTAACGGCCAGGAACACCTTGACCATCTTCAGCACGCCCGGAGCGAGATCGTCGCCCTGGGTGATCTTGCCGCGCTTGTCGGCGAAGCGGCGCTCGAATTCCTTCTGGTGGACTTCGATCTGCTTCTGCGCGCGCTCGATCGCCTCGATCGCTTCCTCGTCCTTCATGCGCAGGGTGAACCAGTCGGACTTCTTCAGGCCGTCCAGCACCAGCGAGGTGACGGTGTCGCCCTTCTTCAGGCCGGCGCCGCCGTTGGCGATCTTGCCGATCAGCTGCGAGCGCAGGCGGTCGTAGATCGCCGCTTCGAGGATGCGGAACTGGTCGTCGAAGTCCTTCTTGACCCGGCGGATTTCCGACTCTTCGATCTGGCGGGCGCGCTTGTCCTTCTCGATGCCGTCGCGGGTGAAGACCTGCACGTCGATGACGGTGCCGTCCATGCCCGGCGGCACGCGCAGCGAGCTGTCCTTAACGTCGGACGCCTTCTCGCCGAAGATCGCGCGCAGCAGCTTCTCTTCCGGAGTCAGCTGCGACTCGCCCTTCGGCGTGACCTTGCCGACCAGGATGTCGCCGGCGCGCACTTCGGCGCCGATGTAGACCACGCCCGACTCGTCGAGGCGGTTCAGCGCCTGCTCGGAGACGTTCGGGATGTCGGCGGAGATTTCTTCCGGCCCCAGCTTGGTGTCGCGCGCGACGCAGGTCAGCTCTTCGATGTGGATCGTGGTGTAGCGATCCTCTTCGACCACGCGCTCGGAGAGCAGGATCGAGTCTTCGAAGTTGTAGCCGTTCCACGGCATGAACGCGACCAGCATGTTCTGGCCCAGCGCCAGCTCGCCGATGTCGGTCGAGGGACCGTCGGCCAGCACGTCGCCGCGCGCCACCACGTCGCCCACCTTCACCAGCGGACGCTGGTTGATGCAGGTGTTCTGGTTGGAGCGGGTGTACTTGATCAGGTTGTAGATGTCGACGCCCGCGTCGGTGACGCCGGAGATCTCCTCATCGACGACCTTGACCACGATGCGGCCGGCGTCGACCTGCTCGATCACGCCGCCGCGCTTGGCGTTCACGGTCACGCCCGAGTCGCGCGCCACGGCGCGCTCGATGCCGGTGCCGACCAGCGGCTTCTGCGCGCGCAGGGTCGGAACGGCCTGACGCTGCATGTTCGCGCCCATCAGCGCGCGGTTGGCGTCGTCGTGCTCCAGGAACGGGACCAGCGCGGCCGCGACCGACACGGTCTGCATCGGCGAGACGTCCATGAAGTGGATCTCGCTCGGCGGCTTGAGCAGGGTTTCGCCCTGGAAGCGGCAGGCGACGAACTGGGCGGTGATCATGCCCTTCTCGTCCTGCGGCGCGTTGGCCTGGGCGATGACGTACTCGTTCTCTTCGATCGCCGACAGGAACTCGACGTCGTCGGTCACTTTGCCGTCCACGACCTTGCGGTACGGCGTCTCGAGGAAGCCGTACTGGTTGGTGCGGGCGAACACCGCCAGCGAGTTGATCAGGCCGATGTTCGGGCCTTCCGGCGTTTCGATGGTGCAGACGCGGCCGTAGTGGGTCGGATGCACGTCGCGCACTTCGAAGCCGGCGCGCTCGCGGGTCAAGCCGCCCGGGCCCAGCGCCGAAACGCGGCGCTTGTGGGTGACTTCCGACAGCGGGTTGTTCTGGTCCATGAACTGCGACAGCTGCGAGGAGCCGAAGAACTCCTTGATCGCGGCGGCCACCGGCTTGGCGTTGATCAGCTCCTGCGGGGTCAGGCCTTCGGACTCGGCCATCGACAGGCGCTCCTTGACCGCGCGCTCGACGCGGACCAGGCCGACGCGGAAGGTGTTCTCGGCCATTTCGCCGACCGAACGAACGCGGCGGTTGCCCAGGTGGTCGATGTCGTCGACCACGCCGCGGCCGTTGCGGATCTCGGTCAGGACGCGGATCACGTCGAGGATGTCCGAGGTGTTGCCCAGCTCGCCGCGCAGGCGCACGGATTCGTCGTCCTTGCGGTCGGCGAAGTACTTGGCGTCGTACAGCACCGACGCGCCGGTGGTTTCCTTGCGGCCGATGCGGCGGTTGAACTTCATCCGGCCCACGCCCGACAGGTCGTAGCGCTCGAAGGTGAAGAACAGGTTGTGGAACAGGTTCTGCGCGGCGTCCTTGGTCGGCGGCTCGCCCGGACGCATCATCCGGTAGATTTCGACCAGCGCTTCCAGCTGCGTCTTCGACGGGTCGATGCGCAGGGTGTTGGAGATGTACGGACCGCGGTCGAGGTCGTTGACCCAGATGGTGCCGACCGACTCGATGCCGGCGCGGCGGAACGCGACCAGGTGGTCGTCGTGGATTTCGTCGTTCGCCGAAGCCAGCAGCTCGCCCGACTTGGTGTCGACCACGTCGTGGGAGAGGATGCGGCCGACCAGGTAGCTGTCCGGCACGGCCAGGGCTTCGATGCCCGACTGCTCGAGCTGCTTGACGTGGCGGGCGGTGACGCGCTTGCCGGCCTCGACGATGACCCGGTCGCCGTCGGCGAGGTCGAAGTCGAGGGTTTCGCCGCGCAGGCGCTCGGAGACCAGTTCCCACTGCACGCCCTCGGGCATGATGTGGAAGGTGTTGATCTCGAAGAACTCGTTCAGCATCTCCTCGTTGTTGTAACCGAGCGCGCGCAGCAGCACGGTCACCGGCAACTTGCGGCGACGGTCGATACGGGTGAACAGGGCGTCCTTCGGGTCGAACTCGAAGTCCAGCCAGGAGCCGCGGTAGGGAATGATGCGGGCGCTGTACAGCAGCTTGCCCGAGCTGTGGGTCTTGCCGCGGTCGTGGTCGAAGAACACGCCCGGCGAACGGTGCAGCTGCGAGACGATGACGCGCTCGGTGCCGTTGACGATGAAGGTGCCGTTGTCGGTCATGAGCGGAATCTCGCCCATGTAGACTTCCTGCTCCTTGACGTACTTGATGGCCTTGGTCGACGACTCGCGGTCGTAGATCACCAGGCGCACGGTCACGCGCAGCGGGGCGCCGTAGGACAGACCGCGGTTGCGGCATTCGCGCTCGTCGAACACCGGGTCGCCGAGCTTGTAGCCGACGTATTCGAGCGCGGCGTTGCCGCTGTAGCTGGAGATCGGGAACACCGACTTGAGGGCCGCGTGCAGGCCGCGATCGGCGCGCTTGGCCGGGTCGGCGTGTTCCTGCAGGAATTCGCGGTAGGAGTCGACCTGGATCGCGAGCAGGAAGGGAACTTCGAGGATGGACTTGCGCTTGCCGAAGTCCTTGCGGATTCGCTTCTTTTCGGTGAACGAATAGTTCGTGGAAGCTGTGGTCATGGTGAGCTACCGCCTCGATTAGCTAATGGGCCGGGAAAACCGCCGTCGGCGGATTTCCGGGCGAACCGCGCGTCCGCGGCTCGTGGGGACTAATGACGTAAAAATTGCCAGTGGGAAGTCGCTGGTATTGCCGGCACCAGCACGCCCTCTCCCGCTACTTCCGACTGACAACTCGGTGAAGCCGGGATTGGGGATTCGGGATTCGGGACTCGCTCAAGCCCAGGCTTTTGCGAATCCCGAATCCCGAATCTCCAATCCCGTGGAACGGCCAAAGGCCGGGGACTTCCGTCCCCAGCCTTCGGTGGTCGCCAAAGAAAAACGGCGACGCAAGTAACGCTTACTTGACTTCGACAGTCGCGCCAGCGGCTTCGAGGTCCTTCTTCATCTTGGCAGCGTCGTCCTTCGAGACGGCTTCCTTGACGGTCTGCGGAGCGCCTTCGACCAGGTCCTTGGCTTCCTTCAGGCCCAGGCCGGTGATGGCGCGGACGGCCTTGATGACCTCGACCTTCTTGTCGCCGGCGGCCTTCAGGATGACGTTGAACTCGGTCTGCTCTTCGACCGGAGCGGCGTCGGCGGCCGGACCGCCGGAGACGACGACCGGAGCAGCGGCGGTGACGCCGAACTTCTCTTCGATCGCCTTGACCAGTTCCATGACTTCCATCAGGGTCTTTTCGGCGATGGCGTCGACGATCTGTTCGTTGGAAAGGGACATGTGTATTACCTCAGGAAATTGTGATCTTTCGAATCGGGTTCAGTGAAGCGGTCGCGAATGCGGGCCGGCGATCAGGCCGGTTCCGCCTCGGCCGGCGCTTCGGCAGCGACTTCGCCGCCGCCCTGCTTGTCGGCCACGGCCTTGACGGCGCGGGCGAACATGCTGGCGGGTTCGGACAGGACGCGGGCCAGCATGGCCAGGGCCTGGTCGAGGGTCGGCAGCGAGGCGAGGACTTCGACGTGGCTGGCCGGATAGACCTGACCGCCCATGGCGACGACCTTCGGCTGCAGCTTGTCGTTACCCTTGGCGAATTCCTTGATCAGACGCCCGGCGGCGCCGGGTTCTTCGGTCGAGAACGCATACAGCAGCGGACCGACGAGCTTGTCCTGGACGCACTCGTATTCGGTACCGGCCACAGCGCGCGCGGCCAGGGTGTTCTTGACGACACGCAAGTACACACCGGTTTCGCGAGCCTTCTTGCGCATCGCGGTCATCTGACCGACCGTGATGCCCGCGTACTCGGCAGCAACCAAGGAGTGGGCCTTCGCGGCGACTTCTGCCAGCTCGGCGACTACTTCTTGCTTCTGAGACAGATTAAGAGCCATTGCACTCCTCCTAAAGCCGGGATTCGGAATTGGGGATTCGGGATTCGCGAAACCGGCTTTCGCTCGGCTTTGCCAATCCTTGATCCCGAATGGCCAATCTCGGCTCCTTCTATTCCGCTCACGGCTCCTGCCGCTTGCGGTCCTGGGCGGCGACCGTCCTTGGCGCCGGGGATGCCCTTCGGCATCCCGGTGGTGGCCTTTCCTGAAAAAGATTCAGGGGCGGCACCATCTACGCCGGCCCGGCTCCGAAGAGTCCGAATTAAGCGGTTTCGCTAGTACCGACGGCGACTCCTTGCCGTGTCGAGCTTCCCTGCCCGTCGTCGGTACGCGCTGAACCGCGCCTGCGGTCTTTGACGGCGATCGCTTCGGGTTGCCCCTGGGCGATGGCCCTCAAAAGTTTCGGCGGACGGCACTGGATCGCCGTTCGCCTTTTGTTTCGCTTGGGTTCCGCGGCGAGGCGGAACCCGGTATTCGTCGATTGCCACCGGAGTTCGGCGGCTCCGGCCCCGCCTTCGCGGGGATAAGGTCTCGGCCAGCGCGCTCGCGCTATGCGCGAGCGCGCCGGGACGTCACTTCAGGGTCAGCGAAGCCTGGTCGACGATCACGCCCGGGCCCATGGTCGAGCTGATCGAGATCTTCTGCAGGTACTGGCCCTTGGCGGCGGACGGCTTGGCCTTGATCAGGTCGAGCAGCAGCGCCTGCAGGTTGTCCTTCAGCGAACCGTCTTCGAACGAGACCTTGCCGATGGTGCAGTGGATGATGCCGGCCTTGTCGGTGCGGTAACGCACCTGGCCGCCCTTGGCGTTCTTGACCGCTTCGGCCGGGTTCGGCGAAACGGTGCCGACCTTCGGGTTCGGCATCAGGCCGCGCGGGCCCAGCACCTGGCCGAGCTTACCGACGACGCGCATGGCGTCCGGGGTCGCGATGACGACGTCGTAGTTCAGGTCGCCGGCCTGCATCTTCTCGGCCAGGTCGTCCATGCCCACGGCTTCCGCGCCGGCGGCCAGGGCTTCGTCGGCCTTGGCGCCCGCCGGGGCGAACACCGCCACGCGCACGCTCTTGCCGGTGCCGGCCGGCAGCACGGTCGAACCGCGCACCTGCTGGTCGGACTTCTTCGCGTCCACGCCCAGACGGACGGAGACGTCGACGGACTCGACGAACTTGGCCTTGGTGGCGGTCTTGACGATCTTGACCGCTTCTTCGAACGGATAGGCCTTGCCCGGAACCACGGCGGCCTTGATTGCTTTTTCGCGCTTGGTCATCGCCATGTCTTAACCCTCCACCACCAGGCCCATGCTGCGGGCCGAACCCGCAATCGTCTTCACCGCCGCATCCAGGTCGGCCGCCGTCAGGTCGGCTTCCTTCTGCTTGGCAATGGCTTCGAGCTGGGCGCGGGTCACCTTGCCCACCTTGTCGGTGTTCGGGCGCTTGGAGCCCGAGGTGATGCCGGCCGCCTTCTTGAGCAGCACCGAAGCCGGGGTGCTCTTGGTGACGAAGGTGAAGGTACGGTCCGAGTAGGCCGTGATGATGACCGGGGTCGGCAGACCCGGCTCGAGCTTGGAGGTCGCGGCGTTGAACGCCTTGCAGAACTCCATGATGTTCAGGCCGCGCTGACCCAGCGCAGGACCGACCGGCGGCGAGGGATTGGCCTGACCGGCCTTGACCTGCAGCTTGATGTAGCCGACTACTTTCTTTGCCATTGATGTGCTCTCCGGGTGCTAGCGCCTTGACCGCAGGCTCCCCATCGGGCCGGAAATCGCGCGTTCCGGCATCGCGTTTGAATCCTGCGGCCCACGGAAACCGGGCTTCGGGCTGACGCCGCCCCGGACCCGGAAAGGACCAAGGAGACAGCTGAACAGGCAAAGCCCGCCACAACCAGGGTAGCGAGCCGCACACTATATCAGATTTTTTGGGCTTTGCAGCCCGGGGCCGGCCCGAAGGCCGGCGGGGCTCAGGTCGCCTTCTCGACCTGGCCGAATTCCAGCTCGACCGGGGTCGAGCGGCCGAAGATCAGCACTGCGACGCGCAGGCGGCTCTTCTCGTAATTGATTTCCTCGACCACGCCGTTGAAGTCGACGAACGGGCCGTCGATGACCCGGACCATTTCGCCGGCTTCGAACAGCACCTTCGGACGCGGCTTCTCGACGCCTTCCTGAACGCGCTGCAGGATACGGTCGGCTTCGCTGTCCTGGATCGGCAGCGGGCGATCGGCGGTGCCGCCGATGAAACCCATGACCTTCGGGGTTTCCTTGATCAGGTGCCAGCTCTCGCTGTCGATGCGCGGAATGCCGGCTTCGTCGTGCGTGGCGATCTGGACGAGGACATAGCCCGGGAAGAACTTGCGCTCGGAGCGGCGCTTCTGGCCGGAACGCATTTCCACGACCTCTTCGGTCGGGACCAGGACGTCGCCGAAGCGGTCCTGCATTTCGAAACGAACGATGCGATCGCGCAGCGCCTGCGCCACCGACTTCTCGAACCCGGAGTACGCGTGAACCACGTACCAGCGCTTGTTTTCGTGAGAATTCACGTCGGTCGTCTCCTCAACGCGACAGCAGGAACTTGACCGCGGCCTGGATCACGTAATCGAAACCGGACAGGATCAGGCTAAGGATGGCGACGGCGATCATGACCACCCAGGTGGTCTTCAACGCTTCTTCGCGGGTCGGCCAGACGACCTTGCGCAGCTCGAAGCGGGATTCGGACAGGAACTCGCGGGTCTGCGCGCCCTTGGCGGTCAGCATGAACACCGCGGCGCCCGCAAGCAGACCGGCGACAACCGCGCCGGCGCGCAACGGACCGCTCCAGTTCTCGAACCACAGGTAGGCGAACACGCCGCCGGCCGCGAGCAGCAGAGCCACCGCGTACTTGGCGATATCGCCGGCACCGCCGCCGGATTTGGTTTGTTCGGCCTTGCTGTTCATTCTCGGGGCGATTCCCTCGCGAAAGCCCGCCCATCCCTGCGCGGCCCTTTCAATAGCTATCCAGTCGCCGGATCGTCCGATACGGCTCGGTAACGAGTGGCACGCCAGGAGGGACTCGAACCCCCAACCTGCGGTTTTGGAGACCGCTGCTCTGCCAATTGAGCTACTGGCGTACGTCTTGAAATCTTAGGCCCGATTCGGCCCACCGCAAGGGGGCGGCCGGCGGCCGGTTGTCGGGTGTTGCAAACAACGAAGGCGGACCGGGTTGCCGGCCCGCCGTTCGCGGCCTGCGGCGACCCCG
>NZ_HG424455.1 GCF_000336385.2 Lysobacter antibioticus HS124
TTCGGCGCGTTCGGGTTGGCCAGCTTGACCTGCAGCTTGAACTCGTACGGCAGGCCCTTCTCGTTGCCCTTGGCCTCGATGACGTTCAGGTCGGGCTTGGTCATCCAGCCGGACACTTCGAGGTTGCGCATGTAGGTACTGACGCGGGCGTTGGACTGGGCGCGCCCTTCCAGGGTCAGCGTCTCGGCGTCCTGCTTGATCGCGGTCAGCACCGCGCCGTCGGGAATGGTGCGCACCAGCGAATCGAACAGGTGCACCATCTGCGAACGGTTGGACTGCAGCTTCTCGATCACTTCCTTGCGCGCGAGCAGCTTGCTCTTCTTCTTGTCGAGCTCTTCGATCTCGGTGATCTTCTTGTCGACTTCGGCGATCTGCGCGTCGAGGAAGGCGTTGCGCTTGCGCTGGCCGCTGATTTCGCTGTTGTAGTAGAAGACGATCAGCACCGACAGGGCGACGGCGACCAGGGCCGACAGGCCGAGGATGGCGCCGAATTCCTTCTGGCGGGCTTTGCGCCGTTCGGCGCGCCACGGGAGCAGGTTGATGCGTGCCATCAGTCGAAGCTCCTCAGGGCCAGGCCGCAAGCGATCATCAGCGCGGGGGCGTCCTGCGCCAGGGCATGCGCCTGGACGCGCGGGCCCAACGTCATGTGCGCGAGCGGGTTGGCCACCGTGGTCGGCACGCCCAGTTGCTCTTCGACCATTTCGGCGATGCGCGGGATCGAAGCGCCGCCGCCGGCCAGGACGATCTGGTCGACGCGGTTGAATTCGCTGCCGGCGTAGAAGAACTGCAACAGACGGCTGACCTGCTGGACCATCGCCTCCTTGAACGGCTCAAGCACCTCGGCCTGGTAACTCTCCGGCAGACCGCCCTGGCGCTTGGCCAGACCGGCTTCCTCGTAGCTCAGGCCATAGCGGCGCATGACCTCGTCGGTCAACTGCTTGCCGCCGAACACCTGCTCGCGGTGATAGAGGCTGCGGCCGTTGCGCAGGACGTTCAGGGTGGTCATGGTGGCGCCCGAGTCGACCAGGGCGACCAGACCGTCGCGCGGACCGCTGAGCGTGTCGGCCAGCAACGAGAACGCGTTCTCGATCGCGAAGGCCTCCACGTCCATCACCTTGGGGATCAGGCCGCCGAGCTCGAGCGCCGAGGCGCGCACTTCGACGTTCTCCGAACGCGAGGCGGCCAACAGCACCTGGACCATGTCCGGGCTGCCCGGCATCGGGCCGAGGATTTCGAAGTCGTGGTTCACTTCGTCGATCGGATACGGCACGTAATTGGCCGCCTCCAGCTCGATCTGCGATTCCATGTCGTCGTCGTCGAGATCCGCGGGCATGCCGATCACGCGGGTGATCACCGACGAGCCGGCGACCGCCGCGGCGGCGTGCTTGATGCGGGTCCCCGACCGCGCAACGGCACGCTTGATCGCTTCGCCGACCGCCTCGACCTCGACGATGTTCTTCTCCACCACCGCGTTCGGCGGCAGCGGTTCGACGGCGTAATGCTCAACGCGGTAGCGGTTGCCCACTCGAGAGAGTTGCAACAGCTTTACCGCGGTCGAACTGATGTCCACACCGACCAGCGCCGGTTGGCTTTTTGTGATGAGTCCCACAATTATCTCCCCATGCCACAAGCGCTTACGCGCACTTCGTGTGGCCCCGGCTTAGATAACGGACTTTTCACAGGCTGGCAACCACTTTGTTCACGATTGCCAACCCAGTCGTGCTTTTTTGACCCGCAACGTCATGTGACCCGCTCCGTCAGTCCTCACGATCCGCGCCGGGACAAGGCGGACCGTTCGTCGGCCAGAGCGAGACTGCCCTGAATGGGGAAACCGGAACGTGCCGGGATCGGCGGTTCCGAGGTCCGGCACAACCGCGCGTCCGCTGGCCGGCGCCCCCGCCCGGCCGCCCTCCCCGCTCCCGGCCGGGCGGCGTCTCAGCGCTCGACGGGAGCGCCGGCCCGCTCCTCTATACTGGCCGACCATAACCACACGATCCGGAACCCGCTTCGATGTCCCGTATTCGCCGTTGGCTGCGCTGGGCGCTCTACGCGTTCATCGGCGCAGTCCTGCTGGGCGCGATCGCGCTCGGCGCCCTGTACTACCTGATCGTTCCCAAGCTGCCCGACGTCGAGACCCTGCGCAGCATCGAGCTGCAGGAGCCGATGTACGTCTACGCCCGCGACGGCCGCCTGATGGCGATGTTCGGCGAAACCAGGCGCTATCCGGTGGCGATCGAGGACGTGCCCGAGCGGCTGAAGCAGGCCTTCATCGCGATCGAAGACGCACGCTTCTACAAGCACCACGGCGTCGACTACAAGGGCGTGGCGCGCGCGGTCTGGCTGCTGGCGACCACCGACGACAAGCGCGTGCCCGGCGGTTCGACCATCACCCAGCAGGTCGCGCGCCAGTACTTCCTGAGTTCGGAATACAGCTACAAGCGCAAGCTCGGCGAAATGCTGCTGGCGATGCGCATGGAGCGCGAACTCAGCAAGGACGAGATCTTCGAGCTGTATCTCAACAAGAGCTTCTTCGGCAACCGCGCCTACGGCGTCGGCGCCGCGGCCGAGTTCTACTACGGCAAGAAGATGAGCGAACTGTCGCTCGACGAGATGGCTTCGCTGGCCGGCATCCCGAAATTCCCGTCCAGCGGCAATCCGCTCAGCAACCCCGAGCGCGCCAAGATCCGCCGCGACTACATCCTCGACCGCATGGCCGAGCTGCAGTTCATCAGCGCCGCCGAGGCCGCCCAGGCCAAGACGGTGGCGATGCACGCCAGTCCGCACGAGCGCCCGATCGAGGTCTACGCGCCCTACGTCGCCGAGATGGTGCGCCAGGAAATGGTCGCCCGTTACGGCGCCGAAGCGCTGACCAAGGGCTATCACGTCACCACCACCATCGACCCGACCCTGCAGGCCGCGGCCGACAAGGCGGTGCGCGACGGCCTGTCGGTGTACGACCGCCGCCACGGCTGGCACGGAGTCGAGCAGCACTTCGATCTCGCCGCCGGCGACGACGCGGCCGCAGCCAAGCTGCGCCTGCGCGGCATCCCGGCCCAGGCCCACCTGCTGCCGGCGGTGGTGCTCGGCACCCGCGGCGGCCAGGCCCAGGTGGTGCTCGGCGACGGCACCGAGCTGAACCTCAGCGAGAAGCAGGGCTTCGCCGGACGCAGCCCGGGCAGCCTGCTCAAGCGCGGCGACATGGTGCGGGTGGCGAAGATCGAAACCCCGGCCGCCGCACCGGCCAAGCCGGCCGGCGAAGCGTCCAGCGACGCGCCCGCCGCGCCGGTCGCGCCGCCGACGATCAGCTACCGTCTCGACCAGCTGCCGCAGGCGCAGGCCGCGCTGGTTTCGCTGGAGCCGGCC
Organism: Lysobacter antibioticus HS124; assembly: GCF_000336385.2. GTDB lineage: Bacteria > Pseudomonadota > Gammaproteobacteria > Xanthomonadales > Xanthomonadaceae > Lysobacter > Lysobacter firmicutimachus. The sequence continues at coordinate 3,364 of NZ_HG424455.1, forward strand.
AACGGCGCGTTGCGCGCCTTGTCCGGCGGCTACAGCTTCGCCGGCGCCAAGTTCAATCGCGCCACCCAGGCGCGGCGCCAGCCGGGCTCGAGCTTCAAGCCCTTCGTCTACGCGGCCGCGTTCGAGCGCGGCTACAACCCGGCTTCGATCGTGCTCGACGCCCCGGTGGTGTTCAAGGACCGCCGCGGCCACCTGTGGCGGCCGCAGAACGACAGCGGCAACTTCGCCGGCCCGATGCGCATACGCGAGGCGATGGTGCAGTCGCGCAACCTGGTCTCGGTGCGGCTGCTCGATGCGATGGGCGTGGATTTCGCGCGCAAGTACATCAGCCACTTCGGCTTCGAGATCGAACAGCTGCCGCCGAATCTGTCGATGTCGCTGGGCACCGCTTCGCTGACCCCGCTGTCGGTGGCGCGCGGCTATGCGGTCTTCGCCAACGGCGGTTTCCGCATCACTCCGTGGTTCATCGACGAGGTCAAGGACCGCGCCGGCGCGGTGGTATTCAAGGAGAAGCCGGCGGTGGCCTGCCCCGAATGCGGCGGCCGCGGCCAGGCGGTGGCGGCGCCGGTCAGTCAGATCGTCGACGGCTTCGACCTGGGCCCCTCGCCGAGCGCGGGCGCGGACGGCGACGCCAAGACCGCGGCGGCCAAGCCCAAGCAGCCCGAGGCCGCGCCCGCTCCGGCGAAGAAGCCGCCGACCAAGGAAGAGATGGCGGCGATGCACATCGCCCCGCGCGCGATCGACGACCGCATCGCCTACCAGATCGTTTCGATGCTGCGCGACGTGGTCAAGCGCGGCACCGGCACCGCGGCCAAGGTGCTCGGCCGCGAAGACGTCGGCGGCAAGACCGGTTCGACCAACGACCACCGCGACGCTTGGTTCTCCGGTTTCGGCGGCCCCTACGTCACCACCGTCTGGGTCGGCCGCGACAACTACAAGTCGCTGGGCTATCGCGAGTACGGCGGCAAGGCCGCGTTGCCGATCTGGATCGACTACATGCGCGTCGCGCTCAAGGACCAGCCGGTGGCGGCCAACGAACCGCCGCAGGGCATGGTCAAGGTGTCGGTGGCCGGCAACGGCGCGCTGATCCCGGACGGCGCCGGCGGCGTGATCGAGTGGGTCAAGGCCGAAGACCTGGAGCGCATGCAGACCTACACCGACTACGGCCACGAAGACGCCGCGCCGTCGGAGGAGTCCTTCGACATCTTCTGATCGCCGCACCGCGCCGCGGCGGGCCTGGGTCCGCCGCGGCGCGCGAGCCTACGCAAAGGGCCGCACGCCGCGCGTGCGGCCTTCTTTTTTGCCTGCGACGCGGCGTTCTTGCCCAATCTGGCGCCTCGCCGGCGCCGGTTTCGGTCCGTACATCAACCCGACCGGTGGACGTGCTAGCGTTGGGGCGCCGGCAGGTTCCGGCCGCGGCGAGCGCCCTCGCCGTGACGTGCCCGCCCGGAGGTCGAGATGCACCAGGCCCGACAGCACGCACACCAGCACGCGCAAACCCGCATCCGCGAGCGCCGTCACCGGCTCGCTCACGAAGCGGCCCGTCTGATCGCCGAAAGCGGCATCCGCGACTATCACCAGGCCAAGCTCAAGGCCGCCGAGCGCCTGGGCATCTTCGACGACGCCTCGCTGCCGCGTAACCGCGAAATCGAAGACGCGCTGCGCGAGTACCAGCGCCTGTTCCAGCGCGACAACCTCGGCGGCCTGCGCCAACGCCGCGAGGCCGCGCTGCGCGCGATGGAGTTCTTCGCCGAGTTCGAACCGCGCCTGGTCGGCCCGGTGCTCGACGGCACCGCCGACGCGCGCAGCCCGGTCGCCCTGCACCTCTACAGCGACGATCCCGATGCGGTGCCGCGCTTTCTCGAACAGCACCGCATTCCGGCCGAAGCGCGCGAGCGCCGCCTGCGCCTGGACCGCGAACGCAGCCTGGATGCGCCGGTATGGCTGTTCTCGGCCGAAGAGCTGAGCTTCGACCTCAGCGTGCTGCCGCTGGACGTGCTGCGCCAGGCGCCGCTGTCCAGCATCGACGAGAAGCCGATGAAGCGCGCCTCGGCGGCGCAGCTGCGCCAGTTGCTGGCCGACGAGGAAATCTCCGAGTTCGAGCGCGGCTGAGTTCGAGCGCGCTCGCCCCAGGCACCGGCGGCAATAGGCGCGTCACGACACGCCGGGCAAACCGCAGCGGAGCAGATTCGACGCGCGCCCGATGACGCTGGCGCGCACTGCGGCCACAATCGACCGTTCCCCCGATCAAGGACGTCCGATGCGAATCAAGGAAACCGCCGCGCTGTGCCTGCTGCCCCTCGCCGCCATCGTCGCCGGCACCGCCGCCGCCGCGACGCCGATCGCCCTGTCCAAGCTGTACGCGAGCTACGAGAGCGCCGACTACAGCGCCCTGTCGATGCCCGAGTACGACCAGCGGGTGCGCTTCACGGCGGTGGTGCTGGAACAGAACACCTCGCTGGCCGACACCGCGCTGACTTCGGCGACCGACGCCGGCAGCGAGGCCGAATACGCGCGCCTGAGCAGCGAGGACCCGGGCCAGAGCCGCAAGCTGTCGGCGCTGGAGCCCGGCACGGCGTTCACCGCGACCTGCACGGTCGGCTTCAGCTCGGGCAGCGACTACATGACCCTCACCGACTGCACGGTCGAGTAAGCCGCCGCGCGACCCAACGGGTCGCCGCAACGAAAAACGCCCCGCCGAAGCGGGGCGTTTTCGCATCCGGGAACCGGCGCCGGTCAGCGACGGTCGACGCCGACGTAGTCGCGGGTGGCGTGGCCGGTGTAGATCTGGCGCGGGCGGCCGATCTTGTTCTCGGGATCGTTCTGCTGCTCCAGCCAGTGCGAGACCCAGCCGGCGGTGCGGGCGATGGCGAACATCACGGTGAACATCTCCACCGGGATGCCGAGCGCCTTGTAGATGATGCCCGAGTAGAAGTCGACGTTCGGGTAGAGCTTGCGCTGGACGAAGTACTCGTCCTGCAGCGCCGCCTCTTCCAGCTTCATCGCCACTTCCAGCAGCGGATCGTTGACGCCCAGCGCGCCGAGCACATCGTGGGTCATCTTGCGGACCAGCGCGGCGCGCGGGTCGTAGTTCTTGTAGACGCGGTGGCCGAAGCCCATCAGGCGGAAGCCCGATTCCTTGTCCTTGGCCTTGTCGACCGCCGACTTGACGTTCTCCGGGCGGCCGATCTCTTCCAGCATCTTCAGCACCGCCTCGTTGGCGCCGCCGTGCGCCGGCCCCCACAGCGCGGCGACGCCGGCGGCGACGCTGACGTAGGGGTTGGCGCCGGTCGAACCGACCAGGCGCACGGTCGAGGTCGAGGCGTTCTGCTCGTGGTCGGCGTGCAGGATGAACAACAGGTCCATCGCCTTGGCCGCGACCGGATTGAGCTCCAGCGGCTCGCTCGGCACTTCGAACAGCATGTGCAGGAAGCGCGTGGTGTAGTCGAGGCTGTTCTTCGGATAGCGGATCGGCCAGCCGATCGAGTAACGGTGGCAGGCGGCGGCGATGGTCGGCACCTTGGCGATCAGACGGATCGCGGCCAGGCGGCGCTGTTCCGGATCTTCCAGGTCGAGATCGTTGTGGTAGAAGCTCGCCATCGAGCCGAGCATGCCGACCAGCATCGCCATCGGATGGGCGTCGTGGCGGAAGCCGTAAAGGAAGGTGCGGAAGGCCTCGTGCATCATCGTGTGATGCGTGACCTCGTGCTCGAACTTGGCGAACTCGCCTGCGCTGGGCAGTTCGCCGTTCATCAGCAGATAAGCGACTTCGAGGAAGTTCGACTTCTCGGCGAGCTGCTCGATCGGATAGCCGCGGTACAGCAGGACGCCCTGGTCGCCGTCGATGTAGGTGATCGCGGACTTGCAGCTGGCGGTGGCGGTGAAACCCGGGTCGTAGGTGAACATCCCGGTTTCTTTCGGCAGCTTGGCGATATCGACGCAGGGAGCGCCGAGCACCGGATGCTGCACCGGCAGGACCACGTTCTTGTCGCCGGCGGTCAGGGTGACCTGATCAAGGCCGGCTTTTTTGGAATCATCGGACACGAAACACTCCTCGGTCTGCTGCCGCAGGGAGGGCCGCGGCAGGAGGGCAACAGGGGTCACAAACGGATTGCGATACTGAATTATCGCACAACGATTCCAGAGCCCAAGCTCGGACTTTGGTCGGGACGCGGCCGGCAGCGGCACGGAGCGTTGCCGGCACGGCACGGGAAAGCCCGCCGGCACAGGGTGGCGGCGGGTGCGGCGGAAACCGGCTTGCACGTCCTGGCGGGAGCCCTGGCGGGGATCGGCCGTTGGCGCGGAACACAGGGGCCTGGGCCGCGGCTTATGCCGCCCCGGCAGGAAGGCCCGCGACGTGCGCCGACGCGGGGTTGACCGCAGGCGCCGCAACGCGGCCGAAAGCAGCGCGATGCGCAAACGCAAACGGCCGCCCTTGCGGGCAGCCGTTGGGCGTACAGCGATGCGGCGCGGAATTACTTCTGCGCGTAACGCTTGCGGAACTTGTCGACGCGGCCGCTGGTATCGACGATCTTGTGCTTGCCCGTGTAGAACGGGTGCGAGGCCGACGAGATATCGACCTTGATCAGCGGGTACTCGGCGCCATCGAGCTTGATCGTTTCCTTGCTCGACAGGGTCGAACGGGTCAGGATCTGGAAATCGGTGGTGACGTCCTGGAACACGACGTCGCGGTACTCGGGATGGATGCCTGCCTTCATGGCACTCAACCTTAAGGTGTGCGGGAAAGTCGCGCAGTATAGCCAGCTCCTGGCGGTGTGCGCAAGCCCAGGAAACACTGGATTTCATCGCACGGAGCAGTGAGAGCGGCGGAGTCGGACTTCCGGGCCAGACGGCAAAAATCTCCTGGCGCCAGCGTCTTTGCCACTCAAAAGCGGCGTTTGGCGGCGCCGGCGGGGTGGCCGCGCGCGCGGCCACCCCCGAGGGGGCTTGAGAGCGGGCCCCGGTGACCGGCCTTCATAGGCGCCCGCTGTGCGCGGGACCCGACCGCGGTCGCCGGCAGCCTACGCGGGGGACGCGCTTCGGATGCTGGCGCCGGTCGCCGACTGCCTACGCGGGGGACGCGGATAGGGCGGCCTGGAGGAGGGATTCGAAGCGCTGTTGATCGTATTTCATCAGAATCGACACCTTGTCCGGCCGCCCTTCCTGGCGCCGCCAGTCGACGATCGTCGCACCGCGGCTATGAGTACCGTCCAGCTCGATCGACAGCGGCCGCGCCTGCAGTTCCAGCGCGCCTTCGGGTTCGAGCGCGAAGGCCATCGCCAGTGCGTCGGCGGCGTGCCAGTGGTCGCCGCGGCGGTCGATCGACCACATCCGGGTCTTCTCGGAAATGCGCTCGTAGAACTTGCCGCGCGCGGAATCGGTCTTGAACCACTCCAGCACGCGGTCGTGGTGCAGGCCGTGGGCGATCACCGCTTCCCAGTCGGCCAGATCGATGCGCTCGAAGGCTTCGAACACGATGTGCGCGGCCTCCGGATCGAAATAGATGTTGAATTCCGCGGCCGGGGTGATGTTGCCCTGGCAGGTCACCGCGCCGCCCATCACCACCAGGCGCGCGATGCGCTGCGGCAGGGTCGGGTCGAGCTTGAGCGCGAGGGCGACGTTGGTCAGCGGGCCCAGCGCGACCAGCAACAGCTTGCCGGCGTGCTGGTGCGACAACCGAATGATCGCCAGCGCCGCGTGCTCGGCCTCGGCCCGGCGCTGCGCGGGCTCGTAGCCGACGTCGCCGAAACCGTCCTGGCCGTGCACGTAGCCGGCGTCCGGCGAGGGATGCAGCAGCGGCGCGTCGGCGCCGGCGAACACCGGCACGTCGACGCCGGCCACTTCGCACAGCTTCAGCGCATTGGCGACGGTGTGCTTGAGACCGACGTTGCCGGCGGCGATGGTCAGGCCGACCAGTTGGTGGCGCGGATCGTTGAACGCCATCAACAGCGCCAGCGCGTCGTCCACGCCGGGGTCGGTATCGATAAGCAGGGGAATGCGATCGGTCATGTAACCACTCTTTCGACAGGATCGGCCGATTCGGCCGGGACAGCGTGCAGTGCGCCTTCGTAGCGCAGCAGTTCGCCGAAGGGAAACCAGGAGAACGCGACGGCGAAGCGATAACGCTCGCCGTCGGGATGGGACTCGATGCGCTTGTAGGCATCGGTGCGCGGAAACAGGAAGCGCGGCGCCGGCAGACCGCCCACGCGCAGGCCGAGCAGTCGCCAACGCCAGCCGCCGCCGTCGAGGTCGACGCCGAGCCGCATCCGGACCGGACCGGTGGATTCCAGCCAATGGCCGTGCGGATAAGACCCGACCGGCCGAAACACCGACAGCAGTTCGCTGCCGTCGTCGAAACGGGGGTGCCAGCGCATGGCGTCTTGGCTGTGGGAAATGTCGACCCGGAACCCGCGCTGCGCGCGGTCGGTGGGAATGCCCAGGCGCTCGGCGAGGCGGCGACCGAGCAGGCCGGCCAGACCGCGACCGGTGGAAATCCCGATCTGCCCGTCCAGCGCACCGCCGCTGCGGTGCAAAGCTTGCAGGCGCGGGTGCAGCCGCTCGAAGGCCGGGCCGAACCAGTGCATCGCCGCGTTGTGAGGGGCTCCCGGCATCCGGGTGAGGCGCTCCAGCGGGCGGGACACTATAGCCAAATCCCACCGCCGAAATGCAAGCCCCTTCGGCGCTCTTCGGGAACCCTCGTGCCCGGGCCGGCCGGGCACGAGGGTTTCGGCAAAGCGCCGGGCTTCCCAACCAAGCGCTTCAAGCGCTCGGGCACGCCCTCGCCGCGCTTACAAGGCCCCGCCCCGGCGCCCGGGCGAGAGCGCCGTCGCGCACGGCGGCGACGCCCGTCCGGCAACCGGCACCGGCGAAACGCCGCCGCGCCAGCCTGCCGACGCGGTCGCGGCGCCGGGCAGGCGGGCGAGGATGTCGCTCATTTCCCAGGCCGCTCCTTCCTGGAACCAGAACTGGTCCACCGCGCGCGGCCACTGCCAGGGATCGTCGGCGGGCGGGAAGAAAGCCGCCAGGGTGACGGTTTCCGCGCTGGCCAGGCGCACGACCAGATCCAGGCCGTCGCGCTCGAGCTGCACCTGGTCCGGATGAACGCCGGGCTTCAGCACCAGGATGGTGAGGAACTGGCCCTCGACGTCGCTCTGGTGGATGCGGTCGTGGCCGTCGCCCAGGCCGAACACGTAGGCGTCGTTGCCCAGCTCGCCGTGCAAGGCGTCGTCGCCGCTGCCGCCGGCGAGGATGTCGTCGCCGTCGCCGGCGTACAGCGTGTCGTTGCCGCCCTCGCCCAGCAGCAGGTCGTTGCCGTCTAGGCCGTACAGCGTATCGTCGCCGGCGCCGCCGGTCAGGGTGTCGTCGCCGGTAGTGCCGGTCAGCACCTGTCCCGACAACTGCACGCGCCACAAGCGGCCGGCCGGGTAACGCAGCGCATCGCGCGTCGCCCGGCCCCATTCCATATCGCCGACCTGGCGGACTTCGCCGGCCACCGCCGGCAGCGAAGCGAATTCGTGCTGCGGCACATCGAACAAAGCGGGCATGGGACGCTCCTGTCGTGAATGCGCGGGACTCCCTCCGCGCTCGGTGCGGGCCGTGCGGCGCACGCTCGCGCGATCATTGCAGCAGAGCCGTGTCGCACAGGCGCAGACGCAGGCGAAGATCGCCTTGGATGTTCAGGCCGAGGCGTAACGCGCCGCGCCGCCGACCCAGCGCGCGACGATGCGCTCGGCCTGTTCCGGCGATTGCGCGAGCAGCTTCTCGCCGAGCTCCTGCACCAGCGGCAGCAGGTCGGCGTCGCGGGCCAGGTCGGCGACGCGGAAACCGGCCAGGCCGGTCTGGCGGGTGCCGAGCAGTTCGCCGGGGCCGCGCAACTCCAGATCCTTTTCGGCGATGACGAAACCGTCGTGGGTCTGGCGCATGGTCTCCAGGCGTTGCCGCGCCAAGCCCGACAGCGGCGAGCGATACAGCAGCACGCAGGTCGAGGCGGCGCTGCCACGGCCGACCCGGCCACGCAGCTGATGCAACTGGGCCAGGCCCAGGCGCTCGGCGTTCTCGACGATCATCAGCGAAGCGTTGGGCACGTCGACGCCGACTTCGATCACCGTGGTCGCGACCAGCAGATCCAGCGCGCCGTCCTTGAACGCCTGCATCACCGCCTGCTTTTCCTTGGGCTTCATGCGCCCGTGCACCAGCCCCACGCGCAGCGGCGCGAGCTGGCGCGACAGTTCTTCGAAGGTGGATTGCGCGGCCTGCGCCACCACCTCGTCGGACTCGTCGATCAAGGTGCAGACCCAATAGGCCTGGCGGCCTTCGGCGCAGGCGTTGCGGATGCGCTGGACCAGCTCGGGCCGGCGCTCTTCGCTCAGCGCCACGGTCTGCACCGGCGTGCGGCCGGGCGGCAGTTCGTCGATCGCCGACACGTCCAGGTCGGCGTAGGCGGTCATCGCCAGGGTGCGCGGGATGGGCGTGGCGGTCATCACCAGCTGATGCGGCACGATCGCGTCGTCGCCGACGCTGCCGCCGGCGCCCTTGTCGCGCAGCGCCAGGCGTTGGTGCACGCCGAAACGGTGCTGTTCGTCGACGATGGCCAGGGCCAGATCCTGGAAGGCCACGCCCTCCTGCATCAGCGCATGGGTGCCGACCACCACCTGGGCCTCGCCGGCCGCGACCTGCGCCAGCACGTTCTTGCGCGCGCGACCGGTGACCTTGCCGGCCAGCCAGGCCACGCGCACGCCCAGCGGTTCCAGCCAACGGCGCAGATTATTGAGGTGCTGCTCGGCCAGCAGCTCGGTCGGCGCCATCAGCGCGGCCTGGCGGCCGTGCTGCACCGCCAGCATCGCCGCCAGCGCGGCGACCACGGTCTTGCCGCTGCCGACGTCGCCCTGCACCAGCCGCAGCATCGGCGAAGGCTTGGCCAGGTCGGCGCGGATTTCGTCGAACACCCGCCGCTGCGCCGCGGTCAGCTTGAACGGCAGCGATTTGCGCAGGCGCTCGGCCAGCGGCAGTTGCTTCAGCGGCCGCGCGCGGTGCGCCTGCTGGCTGATGCGCTGGCGGCGCAGGCTCAGGTGATGGGCCAGCAGCTCTTCCAGCGCCAGCCGGCGTTGCGCCGGATGCCGGCCTTCGATCAGCGCGGCCACATCGGCATCGACCGGCGGCCGGTGCACGGTCAGCAGCGCTTCGCGCAGGGTCGGCAGTTTCAGTCGCCGGCGCAGCTCGCCAGGCAGCAGCTCCAGCGCAGCGTCGTCGGGCAGGCGGTCGAGGGCGAAGCCGATCAGCTTGCGCAGGGTGGCCGGGCCGATGCCTTCGATGGCCGGATACACCGGGTCCAGCGACTGCCCGAGTTCGACCTCGGCCGCGTCGTCGAGAATGCGATAGCTCGGATGGACGATCTCCAGCCCGTGCTGGCCGGGCTTGGGCGTGCCGTACAGCCGCACCCGCGCGCCGACCCGGAACTGAGCGACCTGGGCGGCGCGGAAATGGAAGAAGCGCAACACCACCGTGCCGTGCGAATCGTCGCCGACCGCGACCCGCAGCATCGGCCGGTAGCGGAAGCCGCGCTCGACCGCCTCCACCCGTCCTTCGACCTGCGCCGCGCTCCCCGGCTGCAGGCGCCGGATCGGGGTGAGTTGGGTGCGGTCTTCGTATTGGCGCGGCAGTTGCAGCCAGAAATCCTGCAGGGTCAGCAGCCCCCGCGCCGCCAGTTTTTCGGCCACGGCCGGGCCGACCCCGGGCATGCGCGGCAGCGGTTGCGTGTGGAGATCGACGGCGGGACCGTCCTTACGGCTCTGCATGGCGTAAGGATAGGGCCGGAACTGCGGGTCGGGAAAGCGCGCGGCGCGACGTCGTCGACCGTCGACGAGGGCGCGACGGACGACGCGACCGGCGCGTTCGCTGGCGCCGCGGCGGGGGCGAGCGGGCGTTCGCCGCGCCCGCCCGCCGGCCGAACGAGTCAGTACCGGGCGCTGAACTCCAGCCCGAACGTGCGCGGCTCGCTGACGCGGGCGCCGACGGTGCCGAGCACGGTCTTGCCGTAGGTGCCCAGCGCGTTGACGTACTGGTGGTCGAACAGATTGTTCGCGTAGGCGGCCAAGCCCCAGCGGCCCTGCGGCGAGGTCCAGGCCAGGCGCAGGTCGGTGCGGTTCTGCGCTTCGCCCAGGTCCAGCGCCGGGCTCACCCCGCAGCGGTTCTGCGAGCGCGACTCGTCGCTGCAGCGGACCTTGCCGCGGTAGGCGTGGCGCAGCGAGGCGCGCAGGTCGCCGCGACCGCCCAGATCCCAGCGGTAGTGCGCGCCGCCGGCGAACGACCAGTACGGCAGGCCGGTCGGGTCGCCGCTGGCGTCGATGCCGTCGGCGGTGACGTAGTTCTTGTAGGTGGAATCGATGAAGCCGGCGTTGAAGTCCAGGCCGAAGGCGTCGCTGACCTGCCAGCGCAGGTCGAAGTCCAGGCCATAGGCTTCCAGGTCGGAGGTATCGATCACGAAACGCGGGATGTCGGTGCTGTTGTCCAGCCGCACCGCCTGGCGGTTGTCGTAGACGTAGTAGTAGACCGAGGCGTTGAGCTGCAGGCGCTGGTCCGGGAAGGCCTTCTTGATCCCGGTCTCGAAGTTCCAGACGTCCTCGTTCTCGAAGCTGCTGCCGATCTGCAGCGAGTTGAAGCCGCCGGCCTTGTAGCCCTTGGCCAGCGAGGCGAAGACCATGGTGTCGTCGTCGAAATGGTAGTCGACGACGAAGCGCGGGCTGAAATCGGTCCAACTGTCGGAAGTTCGCCGCAGGACGCCCTTGTTCATCAGCGCAGGCGGGTCGATGAAGGCGACGTCGAAGACGAAGAACTCGCGCGGGATCCCGGCCAGATCGAAGAAACCCAGCGCGTCGAGCTGGTCCAGCGCAGCGTCGAGTTCCGGCGCCGAACGCGGCGTGTTGAGCCAGCTGAACTTCTTCTCGTCGCGGGTGTAGCGCAGGCCCACGGTCAGATTGAGCTTGTCGGTGGCGTGCCAGATCACGTCGCCGAACACCGCGTAGGCGCGGGTGTCCAGGGTGTTGTTGAACTTCTCGTTCCAACGGTCGCCGAGCAGGCTGATCGGAATGCCGAGCGCGCCGAGCTGCTGGTCGACGTAGCCGAACAGGTAGCCGGTCGGGGTCGGCGCCAGGCCGAGGTTATGGACGATGGTGTCGACCGAGTCGGTCATCGCGTTGACTTCGCTGGTCTGCCTGGCGCGCTCGTCGAAATAGCTGGCGCCGGCGACCCAGTCGATCTTGTCGGTGCTGCCGGCGAACTTGAACTCCTGGTAGAAGCTGCGGTTGCTCTCGGTGTTGGTCGAGTCGACATAGAGATAGCGGCGGTTGGTACCGTCTTCTTCGACCCGGTTGAGCGAGTCGTAATCGCGCCACGAGGTGGTCGAGGTGAAGCCGCCCCAGTCGGTGCCGTGATCGACGATCAGGGTGACGCCGTCGAAGCGCCGCGATTCCTCGTTGCCCTCGGCGTCGCTGAAGGTCGGCACCTTGCGCGGATCGAGATAGGCCGACTCGTCGACCGGCAGTGCCGGCAGGCCCGGCGCCGGCGGCAGGGCGACGATGCCGGTCGTGGCCTGCCCGAGCTGATCCAGACTCTCATGATCCCAGCTCAGCAGCACCGAGGTGCGCTCGCCGAGCCGGGTCTTGAACGCCGCGCGCGTGGCCCAGTTGTTTTCCGGATTGAGATCGCGTCCGGTCTGCGCATCCTGAATCCAGCCGTCGGCGTGATTGATCAAGGCATTGAAGCGGAACGCCGAGTTCTCGCTGACCGGCAGGTTGAGCATGCCGTCGACGTACTGCTTGCCGTGGTTGCCGACGCGCAGCTTGGCCGCCACTTCGGTCGCCGCGGTGCTGGGCTTGCGGGTCACGATCGAGATCGCGCCGGCGGCGGTATTGCGGCCGAACAAGGTGCCCTGCGGCCCTTTCAGCACTTCGATCCGCTCCACGTCGGTGAACGGCAGCAGCACGCCGCCGCCACGGCCGGCATAGACGCCGTCGACGTAGACGCCGACCGCCGGATCGGTGCCGATGCCGAAGTCGTCGGTGCTGATGCCGCGCAGTTGGAACCCGGGCTGGGTCGGCTGCTGACTGTCGACCACCAGGCCGGGCACGAAGCTGTCCAGGTCGCCCAGGTCCTGCGCGGCGACCTCGTCGATCAGCTGGTCGGTGACCACCTGCAGCGCGATCGGCACGTCCTGCAGCTCCTGCTCGCGGCTCTGCGCGGTGACGGTGATCTTGTCCAACTCCTTGGGCTGATCCGGCGTTTGCGCCGCAGCGGGCAGGAAGGCGCCACCGCACAACGCGGCGATGGCGGTGCCGGTCGCGACGACCAGGCGGTGTTTGCGCAACGACATCGAAAGCTCCCCTCTCGTTCGTTCCAGACCCGAACGCGCGTATTCGGCGCGTTCCCCAACCGCCGGGCGCCTAGCCGCAGCTCCCCTGCTGCGCGGTGATCCAATCGCGGATCAGTTGTACGCCCTCGGCATGCACCACGCTGCGACCGAGTTCCGGCATCATCACCGCCGGATCGTCGCTGAGCATGCGATAGACCAAAATCGATTCGTCCGGCTTGCCCGGCACCAGGCCGTAGCGGCGGTCGCCGGTGCCCTTGCCCGCTGCGATCGGCAGCTTGCAGCGCCCCAGCCGCAGCGGCTCGCGAGTGGCCGCGTCCAGCCAGAGGCCGGAGGTGTTGCCGGGCCCGCTCGGGCTGTGGCAGTGGCCGCAATTGACGTCCAGGTACGCACGCGCCTTGGCATCCAGCGGCGCGCCCGGGTCGCGCCAGTTGGCGGCGCGCGGCGCGGCCTGCGGCGCCGGCGCACCGCGCAGGTAGCCGGCGCGGGTCCAGCGCGCGATCTGATTGGCCAAGCCGTCGTCGTAGGCGAAATCGCGATTGAGTTGGCGCGCCTTCGGTCCGATCGGCTGCAGCGCCTTGCTCTTCATGTCGGTGCCGTGGCAACCGGCGCACTGGTTCTGGTCCGGCACCTGATATTGCGCCGGTTCGCTGCGTCCGTCGGCGCCGGTCAAGCGCAACGGCACCAACTCGCCGGCGCGCATCAACCGCGCCTGAGTCTGCTGTTCGTTCCAGACATAGGGCAGCGCGATCCAACCCTCGCGACGCCGCACCAGCAACCGGGTTTCGACCAGCCGCACCTTGCTCAGCTCCAGCCCTCCGCCGCGCAGGTCCGGGCCGTCGTCGGCGCTGCGCAACACCGTATCGCCCTCGCCGCGCGGGTAGTAGAAGGTCTTACTGAGAATGGTGCCGACCGGGAAGTCGAACGCGCGCTCGGCGTCGTAGGCCGCGGCCTGCCCCTGCGGCATCCACACCGTGCGCAGCTTGTGCGCGTAGTCGGAGAACAGCGGCGTGTTGAGGTCGTAGGGCATCACGCCCCGGTTCAGGCGCAGGCGCCCGTCGGCGACGCGCAGCAGGTTCCATTCGGCCAGATCCGCCGGCTGGCCTTCGGCGAAGAAGCGCACCGGCGGCGGCGCGGCTTCCCGCGCGCACGCCGCCAGGCACAGCGACAGCAACAACCCGATCCAACCGCGGCCCATCGCGTTCGTTCGCATCGATCAGCCGCGCTTGAGGTCGATGGCCGGCAGCTTGGGCAGGGCGCAGTCGTAACGCTTGGTGTCCTGGCTCGGGCTCTTGTAGCCGCCGGGGCCGTCGGCGTCGATCACCCCGGACACGTCGCGGATGCAGATCTGCGGGCCGCCGGCGAGCTTGGCGTTGGCGTAACCGTCCCACAGCACGTCGGGAAAACGGCCGCGCAGGCCGTAGATCGCGGTCTTCAGCGCCTTCAGGTCCAACCCGTCGGGCGAGTCTCCGCCGCCGGACAGGCGGTTGCCGTAGATCGCGATGCGCTCGGGATAGGGATCGAAATCCTTCGACGCCTTGTCGTCCTTGTAACCGGTGGAATAGACGCTGGACACGATGATGTTGGTGGTGGCGTTGTCGCTGATCTCGTTGTCGAAGATCTCGACGTCGTCGTTGGAGTTGATCACGATGCCGCTGCCGGCCGGCACGCTGGCCACCGGCGTGCCCTTGGCGCCGAAGTTGGCGGTGTTGTTCCGGTAGACCTTGTTCTGGAACACCCGGATCGCGCCGCCCTGCTGCGACAGCGCCGGCATGTTGAACACCAGGATGCCGCCGGTGTTGTTGGTGGCGACGTTGCCGTAGACGTCGGCGTTGACGGTGTTCTCGATCTCGATTCCGGCGACGTTGAACTCGGCGCGGCTGTTGCGCACGATCACGTCGCGCGACTGGCCGACGTAGATGCCGGCGTCGGAGGCGCCGATCGCCACCGAGTTCTCGATCAGCACGTTGCGGGTCTTGACCGGGTACAGGCCGTAGGCGCCGTTCTTGGTGCTGGGGCCGCCGGTCCACTCCACCCGCACGTTGCGGATGGTGATGTGCTCGCCCTCGTTGACCTTGAGTCCGTCGCCCTTGCTGTCCTCGATGGCGAGGTCCTCCAGCACGAAGCGGCTGGCGTTGACCAGTAGGCCTTCCGCGCCGGCCTTCTGGCCCTTGAAGCTCAGCACCGACTTGTCCGGGCCGGCGCCGCGGATGGTCACGCCGTCCACGCGCAGGGTCAGGCTGCGGTCGAAGCTGTGCCGGCCCGGCGGCACCTCGATCACGTCGCCGGGCTTGGCGTCGAGCAGGCGGGTGCGGAAGGCTTCGGCGAACGCGGCGTCGCCGGCGGCGACTTGCGCGGTGGGCGTGTGCTGGGCCTGCTCGGGGCCGCAGGCGGCGGCCACGGCGGCGGCGAGGACGGCGACGGCGAAAGCGCGGATCGGCGGGCTCATGGGTCTCTCCGGATTTGGCTTGCGGTGCGCGGATGCGACGCCGGTCCGCATCGCTCCGTGCCCCCGCACGGCTAAGCCAGGAGTCTCCGCCGGGGCCGTGAGCGCGCGTGAGGGCGGATGCGGCACACTAGGGGGGCAATCGCGGTCAACCGTGCGGCCAGGAGCGTGGGGAGATGCGCCAGCCATCCGATCGGGACCCACCCCAGGACGACATCGCGATGATGTCGCCGAACCTGCTGTGGGGTCTGCTGGAAACCGCGGACCGGCTCGGCGCGCCCAGCGACGACTGGTTCGCCGGTACCGGGCTCAGCCGCGCCCAGGTCAGCGACCCGGGCGTGCGCCTGCCCGACCGCCCCACCGCGGTGGTGATCGAACGCGCGCTGCGGGTGCTGCCGGCAAGCATCGGCCTGGACATCGGCCACGCCCAGCACATCGGCAACTTCGGCCTGCTCGGCCTGGCCATGACCACCGCGCCGACCTTCGGCGACGCACTGCAGATCGGCCTGCGCTTCACCCCGGTGGTCGGCAGCCTGATGCGCTTCGTCGAAAGCGCGTCCGAGCCCGGCACCCTGGCCTTGGCCGGCCGGATGACCCTGACCTACCCGGCGATCCACCGTTTCGTCTGCGAAGAGTTCTTCAGCAGTTGCCTGGCGCTGGCGCGCGGCCTGGTCGGCGAGCGGTTGCGGCCGCTGCGGGTCGAGTTCAGCTACCCGGCCCCGCCTTACGAGTCGCGCTATCGCGACGTGTTCGATTGCCCGCTCGCCTTCGCCCAGCCGCAAGACCGGCTGGTGCTGGATGCGCAGTGGCTGGCCGCGCCGTTGCCGACCCACAACCCGATCGCCTCGCGCCAGGTGCTGGCGCTGTGCGAGGCGCAGATGCCGCAAGGCCCGCTGCCCGGCGAAGTCACCGCCGCGGTGGAACGCCTGTTGCGCGCGCAACTGGCCCAGGACCCCAAGCTGGCCGGTATCGCCGCGCAGTTGCACGTCAGCGAGCGCACCCTGCGCCGCCAGCTCACCGGCGAGGGCACCAGCTTCCACGAGATCCACGACCGCCTGCGCATCGACCGGGCCTATGCCCTGCTACGCGAACGCCAGCCGACCATCGCCGCGGTCGGCGCCGCGGTCGGCTACAAGGATCCGCGCGATTTCCGCCGCGCTTTCAAGCGCCTGACCGGCGAAACGCCGCGCGCCTTGCGCGAGCGGTTTTTGTCTGGGCGGGGATTGGGAATTGGGGATTAGGGATTCGCGGAGCGGGGATTCGGGATTCGGGATTCGGGATTGCCGGAGCGTAAAGCGCGACGGCCGCGTGGGCGGCCGTCGTTTCGAGCGGTGTTCGACGCTGCGGCTCAGCGCAGGACCAGGATCGCGTCGACTTCGAACCCGACGCCGCGCGGCAGGGCCGAGACTTCGACCGTCGAGCGCGCCGGATACGGCGGGTTGAAGTACTCGCCCATCACCGAATTGACCTTGCCGAACGCGCCCAGGTCGGTGAGGTAGAGGCCGAGCCGGACCACGTCGGCCAGCGAGCCGCCGGCGGCTTCGCACACCGCCTTGAGGTTCTGGAACGCGCGATGCGCCTGCGCCTCGATATCGCCCTCGATGACCAGGCCGCTGGCCGGGTCGAGCGGAATCTGGCCGGACAGATACACCGTGTCGCCGACGCGCACGGCCTGGGAGTACGGGCCGATCGCGGCCGGGGCTTGGTCGGTGTGGATGATTTCTCGGGACATGGTTTGGGGCCGGGATTGGGGATTGGGGATTCGGGATTGGCTAAAGCCAGGAGCAAGAGCGTACGCCGGTACATGCCGCCTTTGCCAATCCCGAATCCCGAATCACAAATCCCGCTCTTGCGAATCCCCAATCCCCAATCCCGGCGGCGGCGGCAAAGCCGCCGACGCTCACATCCGCTGCACGCCCAACACCACCGTCAAGCGGCGCACGCGGCGCATGACGTCGGCGAGGTGGCGGCGGTCGCTGACTTCGATCGCGAAACGCATGATCGCGATGTTGGCGTCGCGTTCCAGGTACTCGACCCGGTCGATGTTGGATTCGGCCTCGGCGATCGCGGCGGCGACCTGGGCCAGCGAGCCCGGGCGGTTGTCGACTTCGATCCGCAGCGCGGCGGAGAAGTCGCCGGAGACCTGGCGGTCCCAGCCGATCGCGACCCAGCGGTCGGGCGACTTGCGGTAGTCGGCGACGTTGGGGCAGTCCAGGCGGTGCACCACGATGCCCTTGCCGGCGGTGTGGTAGCCCATGATCTCGTCGCCCGGCAACGGCAGGCAACAGTTGGCGAAGCTGATCACGCCGCGCTCGGCGCCGGTGATCAGGATCTTGTCTTCGGGCAGGCGCGCGCGGTCGATGGCGCGGCCGCGCGACTTGCCCGGCGCCTCGCGCGCCAGCGCCAGCGCGACCTGGTTGGGCATGCGGTTGCCCAGCGCGATGTCGGCCAGCAGCGCCTCCAGGCGCGGGTAACGGTATTCGCTCAGATAGCCTTCCAGGCGCAGCGCCGGAATCCGATCGAGCGAGGTCTCCAGCGCTTCCAGCGCGCGGTCGAGCATGCGGTGGCCGAGCTGGACCGCATCCTCGTGTTCGAGCTGCTTGAGCTGCTGGCGGATCGAGGTGCGGGCCTTGCCCGACACCACGAATTCCAGCCACTGCGGCTTGGGCGTGGACGACTTGGCGGTGATGATCTCCACCCGCTGGCCGCTGGCCAGCTTGGTGCGCAGCGGCACCAGCTTGCTGTCCACGCGCGCGGCCACCGCGCGGTTGCCGACGTCGGTGTGCACGGCGTAGGCGAAATCCAGCGCGGTCGAATTGCGCGGCAGCGACATGATGTCGCCCTTGGGCGTGAACAGGTAGACCTCGTCCGGGAACAGATCGACCTTGACGTTCTCCAGGAACTCCAGCGACGAGCCGGTCGCGCGCTGCGACTCGACCAGGCTGGCGATCCAGCTGTGCGCGCGCGACTGGGCGCTGTTCGGGCCTTCGCCGCCGTGCTTGTACGACCAGTGCGCGGCGATGCCGCGTTCGGCGATCAGGTCCATGTCCTCGGTGCGGATCTGCACCTCGACCGGCGAGCCGTAAGGGCCGAACAGCACCGTGTGCAGCGACTGATAGCCGTTGGCCTTGGGAATGGCGATGAAATCGCGGAAGCGCGAATCCAGCGGCTTGTACGCCGAATGCACCACGCCCAGCGCGTGATAGCAGTCCGGCACGCTGCGCACCACCACGCGGAAGCCGAACACGTCCATCACCTGATTGAAGCTCTTATGTTCGTGATGCATCTTGGTGTAGATGCTCCACGGCGACTTGACCCGGCTGATCAGCCGATGTTGAAGCTTCTCCTTCGCCAGCCGCTGGGCCAGATGCGCTTCGATCTGCACCAGCGACTCGCGCCGCACCACCGGCTGGGTGCGGATGCGTTTTTCGATCACCGCATGGCGCCACGGATGCAGCGCGCGGAAGCCCAAGTCCTGCAACTCGGCCTTGATCAGGTTCATGCCCAGGCGCTGGGCGATCGGCGCGTAGATCTCCAGGGTCTCGCGGGCGATGCGCTCGCGCGCTTCCGCGCTCTGCGCGCCGAGGGTGCGCATGTTGTGCAGGCGGTCGGCGAGCTTGATCAGGATCACGCGCAAGTCGCGCGCCATCGCCAGCAGCATCTTGCGGAAGCTTTCCGCGGCCGCTTCCTGGCGGTCGCGGAACTGCAGCTTGTCCAGCTTGGTGACGCCGTCGACCAGCTCGGCCACGGTCGGGCCGAATTCGGTCGCCAGGCATTCGCGGGTCAGCGGCGTGTCTTCGATGGTGTCGTGCAGGATCGCCGCGACCAGGGTCTCCACGTCCAGGCCCTGGTCGGCCAGCACCTTGGCCACCGCGACCGGATGGGTGATGTAGGGCTCCCCGGATTTGCGCGTCTGTCCGGCGTGCGCGGCCGCGCCGACCGCCCAGGCGCGGCGCAGCAGCTGCCGCTGCGGTTCGGGCAGATAGTGCGCGGCCAATTCCAGTTCGCGCACGTAGTCCGGCAGCTCCGTGTCTTCGGGAGCGGCGGGATAGACGGTAAGCGCGGGCTCGGCAGGAGTCATTACGGAAATTTACGCGCGCTCAGGCGCAGGAAGCAACGCGATCGACGGTTTCAAAGGTGGCGCCGGCCGCGAACGGCGCAAGCGGTCGGGCCGACGCGGCGGGCACGGCGCGCGCTGCGGTTCAGCTAGGCCAATGGCGGCGGCCTGCCCAGGCCGCCCGCAGGACCGATCCCGCAGACCCGACCGGTCCGAGCCGCAAACGAAAACGGCCCCGCCGCAGCGGAGCCGTTTCGCGATGCCGGCGCCCGCGCGATGCGCGGACCGGGAGATCAGTCGTCGCCCTTGGACAGGTCGTCGTCGGCGACCACTTCGGCCGCGGCCCATTCCAGGGCTTCGCGCTCTTTGCGCTCGCGCTCGGCCTTCTCGACCGCATCGATGTAGTCCGGGTTGACCTGGCGCGCGGCGATTTCGCGCAGCGCCAGCACGGTCGGCTTGTCGTTGGCTTCGCTGTTGTCCAGCTGCGGTTCGACGCCGTTGGCCAGCTGACGGGCGCGCTTGGCGGCCAGCATGACGAGTTCGAAGCGGTTCGGGACCACTTCCAGGCAATCTTCGACGGTGATGCGGGCCATGGGGCTCCTGCGGCCGGTGCGGCCGTCTTGCAAGCGGTTGGGGACCGGGGATTTTAGAGGCCCGCGCCGGCCGAAGCAAGGTTTTCGCCGGCAAGGCCTTAGCAATCAATCAGTTAGCAAGCGGTCGCGACCCGTCGACCGGTCGAAACTCGACCCGGAGAAGAGCCCCCCCTTAGCCGGCCCCTTTTAGAGGGAAAGCCGGAGCGGGGCTCGGGCGGGGTATCGGCCACCGCCGCGGCCAGCCCCTCCCGGGAGGCCCACACCAGCCCCCCCCCTAATCCCTAATCCCCAATCCCGCCTCTCCAACCAACCTATTCGTCCGTCAGCAACGCGGTGATCAGGCGCGAATGGCGCGCCACCTGGGGCTCGCGGCGCAGTCGGCTGGCGAGGAAGATCGCGCACATCTCGTCGACCGCGGTATCGAAGACCTCGTTGACGATGACGTAGTCGAACTCGTGGTAGTGCGACATCTCTTCGCGCGCGGCGGCCAGGCGCTGGCGGATGGTTTCCTCGCTGTCCTGGCCGCGCGAGCGCATGCGCGACTCCAGGGCCTGGCGCGAGGGTGGCAGGATGAACACGCTGACCGCGTCCGGCACCTTGGCCCGCACCTGGCGCGCGCCCTGCCAGTCGATTTCCAGCAGCACGTCCTTGCCGGCGGCTAGGAACGGCTCCACCGACTGCCGCGCCGAGCCCTTCCAGTCGCCGTGCACGCGCGCGTGCTCGAAGAAGTCGCCGGCCTCGACCATCGCTTCGAACTCTTGCGCGCTGACGAAGTGGTAGTGCTCGGCGTGACGCTCGCCGGGACGCGGCTGGCGCGAAGTGAAGGAGATCGACAACCGGATGTTCGGGTCGCGCGCGAGCACCGCGTTGACGATGCTGGATTTGCCGGCCCCGGAGGGGGCGGCGACGATGTAGAGGGTTCCGCGCATTGGGGCCGGGATTCGTGATTCGGGAGTCGGGATTGGCAAAGCGGCTGGCGGGAAAGGAACCGGCGACGAGAATCCGCTCCTGGCGAATCCCGAATCGCGAATCCCCATTCCCGGCTACTCGATGTTCTGGATCTGCTCGCGCACCTGATCGATCAGCACCTTGAGCTCGACCGCGGCGGCGGAGCTGCGGGCGTCGACCGATTTGGAGCCCAGGGTGTTGGCCTCGCGGTTGAATTCCTGCAGCAGGAAATCCAGGCGGCGGCCGACCGCTTCGCGCAGCTTGAGCACGCGGCGGGCCTCGGCGACGTGCGAATCCAGCCGGTCGAGCTCTTCGTCGACGTCCAGCTTCTGCAGCCACAACACCAGTTCCTGCTCCAGGCGGCCGTTGTCGGCCGGCTGGGCCAGGTCGGCCAGGCGGGTTTCCAGCTTGGTGCGCTGGCCGGCGCGGATGGCGGGCATCATCGTGCGCACTTCGCCGGCGATGCGGGCGATGCCGTCGACGCGCTCGGCGATCACCGCGGCGAGCTTGGCGCCCTCGCGTTCGCGCGAGGCGACGAACTCGTCCAGCACGCCGTCGAGCAGGGCCAGCGCCTCGGCCTGCAGCGCCGCCGGGTCGGCGGCCGGCGCCTGCAGCACGCCGGGGAACTGCAGCAATTCGGTGAACTCGGTGCGCAGCGCCGGGAAGCGCGCCGACAGGTCGATCGCCAGGTCGCTGAGTTCGCGCAGCCGGGTCGGATTGAGCTGCAGCGCATCGCCTCCTTCCGGCGCGCGCAGGCGCAGGGTCAGGTCGAGCTTGCCGCGGCTCAGGCGCGCGCCGATCCGCTCGCGCAACGCCGGTTCGAGCACGCGCAGCTCGTCGGCCAGGCGCACGCCCAGTTCGAGGAAGCGGTGGTTGACCGAGCGCAACTCGCAGCCGAGCGTGCCCCAGGGTGTCGCGCGTTCGCCGCTGGCGAAGGCGGTCATGCTGCGAATCATTCGCTGATTCCGAGCCTTACGGGGGGTGAATGGTAAACTCGCCGGCCCTCAAAACGGTAACTTCGTCCCATGACCGGTCCCCTCGCCGCCCCCGCCCCGCCCCCGGCCGGCCCGGTCGCCCGTCCCAGCGGTCGCGCCGCCGGGCAGATGCGCGAGGTCCGGATCGAGCGCGGGTACCCCCGCCACGCCGAGGGCTCGGTGCTGGTCAGCTTCGGCCAGACCCGGGTGCTGTGCACCGCCAGCGTGGACAACAAAGTGCCGGCCTTCCTGCGCGGCAAGGGCGAGGGCTGGGTCACCGCCGAGTACGGCATGCTGCCGCGCGCCACCCACACCCGCAGCGACCGCGAGGCCGCGCGCGGCAAGCAGGGCGGCCGCACCCTGGAAATCCAGCGCCTGATCGGCCGCGCCTTGCGCGCCTGCATCGACCGCAAGGCGCTGGGCGAGCGCACCATCACCCTGGACTGCGACGTGCTGCAGGCCGACGGCGGCACCCGCACCGCCGCGATCACCGGCGCCTACGTGGCCCTGGTCGATGCGGTGCGCTGGCTGCAGGCGCGGCGCGAAATCAACCGCGACCCGATCTTCGGCGCGGTCGCCGCGGTCTCGGTCGGGGTCTACCGCGGCGTGCCGGTGCTGGACCTGGACTACGCCGAGGACAGCGACTGCGACACCGACATGAACGTGGTCATGAACGACGGCGGCGGCTTCATCGAGCTGCAGGGCACGGCCGAAGGCCACGCGTTCCGCCGCGAAGAACTCGACGGCCTGCTCGTCCTGGCCGAAGCCGGGATCGCCGAACTGATCGCCAAGCAACGCGAAGCGCTGGCCGGCTGAGGCCGGCCCGGCAACGAAACACACCGAAACCGCGCACCGGTTCCGGCCAAGGCCGGACCGTGTGCGCAGCCGCGCGGGGCTGCCGCCGCGGCAACGGCGCGCGCACACTGGCCGGCCCTCCCCGAACGAGCCGCGCCCATGCATCGCATCCTCGGCAGCCTGACCCTGGTGGTCGGCGACTACGACCAGGCCATCGCCTACTACACCCAGCGCCTGGGTTTCGTCCTGCTCGACGACGTCGACCTCGGCAGCGGCAAGCGCTGGGTGCGGGTCGCGCCCAGCGCGCAGGCCGAAACCGCATTGTTGCTGGCGCGCGCCGACGGCGACGCGCAAAGCGCCCGGATCGGCGACCAGACCGGCGGCCGGGTCGGCTTTTTCCTGCACACCGACGACTTCGCCCGCGACCACGCCGCAATGCTCGCGTACGGCGTGCGCTTCCTGGAATCTCCCCGCGCCGAGACCTACGGCACGGTCGCCGTATTCGAAGATCTGTACGGTAACCGCTGGGATTTGCTGGAACCGAAGGCATGAGATTAGTGCTGGCCAGCAGCAACGCCGGCAAGCTGGCGGAACTGCGCGACCTGCTCGGCGACACCGGGATCGAACTGGTGGCGCAAACGGATCTGGGGGTCGAAGACATCGAGGAAACCGGCAGCACCTTCGTCGAGAACGCGCTGCTGAAGGCCCGTCATGCGGCCGCCGTCACCGGACTGCCGGCGTTGGCCGACGATTCGGGCATCTGCGTCGACGCGCTCGGCGGCGCCCCGGGGCTGTACTCGGCCCGCTACGCCGGCCGCCACGGCGACGCCCAGGCCAATATCGACAAGCTGCTCGGCGCCTTGCACGGCGTGCCCGACGAACAGCGCAGCGCGCATTTCTACGCGGTCATCGTGCTGCTGCGCCATGCCGGCGACCCGCGCCCGATCATCGCCGAGGGCGTCTGGAACGGCCGCATCCTGCACGCCCGCCAGGGCGATCGCGGCTTCGGCTACCAGCCGGTGTTCTTCGATACCGAGTACGGCGTGTCCGCCGGCGAGATCGAGGACGAGCTCAAGAACCGGGTCAGCCACCGCGCGCGCGCCCTGGCCGCCCTGCGCGCGCGCCTGCCGGAGCTGCGCGGGTGAACCGCCTGGCCCGCACCGCCGCCCCGCACCGGCGCTTGTTCCGCGCCGGCGGCCACACCGTGCTGGCGGTGGCGGTGCTGTACCTGCTGGCGATGCCGATCGCGATCTGGATCCACCACGACGGCCTGAGCCGCAGCGGCCACAGCTTCGGCTCGGACCTAGAACTGGCGCTGTGGCTGCTGGCCGCCCTGGTCGCCCTGGTCGCCCTCGCGGCGATCCAGCGGGTCAGCCTGGACGCCGACGGCGGGGTCGGCACCATCCGCTACGCCAACATCACCAGCGGCCACCGCAGCCGCTGCTTCGAACCGGCCGAAGTGGTGTCCATGTCCCTGCATCGGGCCAAAGACGGGCGCCTGCGCCTGACCTCGACCCTGGAACTGCGCCTGGCACCCTCGCCGCACCGGCGCTGGAACACGGTCGCGATCTTCGACGGCGACATGTCCGGCGACGGCCGCGCCGAGCCGCTGGCGACCATCGTCCGCCAGGTCGTGCGCGCCCGCCCCGAGGTCGGCCTGGACGCCAATCTGCGCGCCCTGCTCGCGCCGTATCGCTACGGTACGGCCGCCGACCGGTAAGCTGTCGGCCTGTGTCCTTTTCTCGGGCCGGCCCGAGCGGCCGGCCGCAAGCCGTTGAGCCAGACCTCCGCCAACCCCGCCCTGAGCACCCCGCCGCTGTCGCTGTACGTGCACCTGCCCTGGTGCGTGCGCAAATGCCCGTACTGCGACTTCAATTCCCATGAGGGCCGCGGCGCGCTGCCGTTCCAGGCCTATGTCGACGCCCTGCTCGCCGACCTCGAGCACGACCTGCCGCTGGTCTGGGGCCGGCCCGTGCACAGCGTGTTCTTCGGCGGCGGCACCCCGAGCCTGTTCCCGCCGGAATTCATCGACCGCTTCCTGCAGGGCGCCGGGGCACGCCTGCGCCTGGCGCCGGGCTGCGAGATCACCCTGGAGACCAACCCCGGCACCGCCGAACACGGCCGCTTCGAGCTGTACAAGGCCGCGGGGGTCAACCGGCTGAGCTTCGGCATCCAGAGCTTCGACGACGACTGCCTGCGCCGGCTGGGCCGGATCCACGACAGCGGCGAGGCCGAGGCCGCGGTCAAGCTGGCCCAGGACGCCGGCTTCGACAATCTCAACCTGGACCTGATGTACGCCCTGCCCGGCCAGACCCTGGCCATGGCCGAGCGCGACCTGGAGCGCGCCTTCGCCCTGCAGCCGGCGCATATCTCGCATTACCAGCTGACCCTGGAACCCAACACCGTGTTCGCGGCGCGCCCGCCGCAGGGGATTCCCGACGAGGACGGCGCCTGGGACATGCAGGAGCACTGTCAGGCGCTGCTGGCCGAGCGGGGTTATGCGCAATACGAAGTCAGCGCCTATGCGCGCGAAGGCCGGCGCTGCGCGCACAACCTCAATTACTGGCGCTACGGCGACTACCTGGGCATCGGCGCCGGCGCCCACGGCAAGATCACTCTCGGCGCCGAGCAGACCATCCTGCGGCGTTGGAAGCACAAGCATCCGACCCAGTACCTGGCCGCCGCCGGCAGCGCCGCGGCGATCGGCGGCGACGACCGGATCGACCCGGCGCGGCGTCCGTTCGAGTACATGCTGAACCTGTTGCGCCTGGTCGAAGGCTTCGCTTTGAGCGATTTCGAGGCGCGCACCGGGCTGGCGCGGCCGGCGATCGCGCCGCAATTGCGGCAGGCCGTGGAAGCCGGCTGGCTGGACTGTGACGGCGAGCGGGTTCGCCCGACCGAACTCGGCCGCCGCTTCACCAACGACGTCGTCGCCTTGTTCCTGTCCGACTCGCCCCCGCCCGGATAGCGCGGACCGTTCGCGCCGGAATGCGCAATGCGGCGCGCGCGGTGGCCGCCGCTCCCCCCTCAAGCCGTTGCTGCGAATGGCCGCCTCCTATCGGCTGTCGCGCCCGTCCGCTCCCGCACACGGGATTCGGGCTGGCGAGCGCCCGGGAGGCGTGGTTATATCTCGCGGTCGTCTGCAACCAATTCCCATGCCCGCCACGTACGACCCTCTGGACGCTTCGCCGCCGCGGCCCACCCTGGCCACGGCCGCCCTGCCGCGTCGCGTGCGCCGGGCGCTGGAACAGCTCTACGCTTTGATCAGCGACGAGACCGCGCCGCCGCTGGAGCGGATGCTGGCCGAGTTCGAGCAACAATTGTTCCGCCAGGCCGATCAGGCCCGCCTCCCCAGTCTGCAAGCCGGCTATCTGGAAACCCTGCGCCTGGTGCGGCTGCGCCGCGCCGACCTGATCCCGCGTTTCCTGGTCCTGCTGGAAGCCGCCCTGACCCGGGTGCGCGAGCCGCCCCCGCGCGCGGTCAAGGCCGGCACGCCGAGCTTCGGCGACCTGCGCCTGCTCGACGACAGCGAAATCGACGAGGACACCGTCCTGCGCAACATCGCCGTGCGCCAGGAGTCGCGCTCCAGCCTCGGCCTGATGCTGCTCGGCCAGCGCTTCGGGGTGCTGGCCGGCGGCCCGGCATTCGATGCCGAGCGCCTGCCGGTCGGCCCGCACCGGCTGGGCCGGATCTTCGCCGACGCCTGCCAGCCGCTGCAGATCGGGCTGGACTCGCGCCTGGATCTGTACCGGGTGTTCGACCAGCAGGTCATGCCGGGCTATGCCCACCTGGTCGAGCAGATGAACGCCCTGCTGGCGCGCGAGAACGTGCTGCCCGGCTTGTCGTTCGTGCCGCTGCGCACCACCCGCGACCGCAGCGCCGTCGACCCCGCCGCCGCCGACAAACCGCGCGCGGCGCCGGCGGAGACCGCCCCGGGCACCGCACAACCGCGCCCCCACACCGCTTGGCTCGGCCAACGCAACGCCGCCGCGCCGGCCGAGCGCAACCGCGACGAGTTCGCCACCCTGCAGCGCTGGCTGGACGAGCGCCGCGGCTTGGTCGACCGGTTGCGTCCGCGCATTCCCGGCCAGCCGCCGACCGCGATCGCGCTGGACACCGGCGAAGTGCTCGATGCCCTGACCCGGGCCGACCAGGAACTGCCGCGCGGCGAACAGCGGCTGCGCAAGATCGCCGAGTTGCGCCAGGCCGTGCTCAGCCGCGCCCAGGCCGGCACCTCGCTGTCGCGCGACGACGGCGACGTGTTCGAACTGCTCGACCTGCTCTACGACGAAATCGAACACCGCCTGCGCGGCGACTCGAACATCGCCGCCCTGCTCAACCGCTTGCAGGCCCCGCTACTGCACGCCGCGCTGCGCGATCATTCGCTGCTCGGCCAGCAGAGCAACCCGGCGCTGCAGCTGCTCAACACCGTCGCCGAAGCCGGCGCGCGCTGGACGCCGAACGACGATGTCGATCCGCAGTTGCTCGAACCGCTGCACCGCGCGGTCGACCATGTCGCCACGCACTTGAGCGACGGCGAGGCCGCGTTCGACTACGCCAATCAGCGCCTGCAGGAGCAATTGCAGACGCTGAACCGCAAGGCCGAAGTGACCGAACGCCGCCACGTCGAGGCCGCGCGCGGCAAGGAAAAGCTCGAACTGGCCAAGCGCCGCGCCGCCGAGACGGTCGAATCGATCAGCGCCGACCAGCGCCTGCCGCGCTTCGTCCAGAGCCTGCTCAACCAGGCCTGGGCCGATGTGCTGACCCTCACCCTGCTGCGCCACGGCGAAGACTCCGAAGCCTGGCGGCGCCAGCTCGAAATCACCGGGCAGATCGTCGCCGCCAACAACGGCGAAACCGGCCCGGCCGCGCCGGCAGGGCTGGAAGCGGACATCGAACACGCGCTGGGCCTGGTCGGCTACCACGCCGACGACGCCCGCGCGATCGCCCACCAGCTCAGCCTGGGCGCCGCGCCGGGCGAAGACGCGGCCTCGCGCACCGAACTGGCGATGAAGCTGCGCGCGCGCGGCCGCCTCGGCGAAGAAGCCGCTCCGGTGCGGACCGAGCTGCCGCCGCGCAACGAAGCCGAGCAAGACTGCTGGGAGCGGATCCGCACTCTGCCGTTCGGCACCTGGTTCGAATTCGTACAGAACCAACAGGGCGACGTGGTGCGGCGACGGTTGTCCTGGTTCAGCACCGTCACCGACAACGCCCTGTTCGTGAACCAGCGCGGCCAGCGCGTGGGCGAGCAATCGCTGGACAGTCTGGCGCGGATGATGGCGCGCGATCAGGCGCGGGTGGTCGCCGCCGAACGCAGCGGCCTGGTCGAGCGCGCCTGGCACGCGGCCCTGGACTTGCTGCGCGGGTTCGGCGCCAAGCCCCACGATGCCGGAGACGGCGCATGAACGATCCTTTCCGCCGCGCCCGCCGGCGCCGCATCGCCGACACCGTGCAGGTCGTGGACACCATGACCGAGACCGTGATCGGCCACCTCGGCAATCTGTCCGAGACCGGCATGATGCTGATCGCCAGCGCGCCGCTGACCGAGGACGCGCTGTACCAGCTGCGCTTCGATCTGCGCGACTCGGCGCAGCAGCCGCCGATCGAGGTCGGCGCGCACCTGCTGTGGCAAGACCGCGCCAGCATGCCCGGCCAGACCTGGGCCGGCTTCCGCTTCATCTGCGTGCCCGAGAACGGCATGCAGCATCTGCGGCGTTGGCTGGATTCGCCGGGCGGCAACTACGAGTAGCGGACGACAGCGGCGCAGTCGCGAGCCGGGACCGGGGCGCAGGGCCAACGGACAAACCGCGCAAAGCCGGCCGCCGCCGCTTTGGCCGAGGCCTATCCGCCGACTCCTGGCTTCAGGCACTGCCGGCCGCGAGGGCGCAAAATAGCCCCCGTCCCCGCCAGTCCGCGCCCGCAATGACCGCTTCCGACCGCTCCGCCGATCCGTCCGCCCTGTACGCCTCGCACGTCGCCGAACTGCAGCGCCGCGCCGAAACCGCGCTGGAACGCGGCGGCTTCGATCATCTGGTGGTGCCCAGCGGCACCTTGCACTATCAGGTCTTCGACGATCGCGACTACCCGTATGCGGTCAATCCGCAGTTCAAGGCCTGGGTGCCGCTGGTGCGCAATCCCGGCAG
Source organism: Lysobacter antibioticus HS124 (assembly GCF_000336385.2). Lineage (GTDB taxonomy): Bacteria > Pseudomonadota > Gammaproteobacteria > Xanthomonadales > Xanthomonadaceae > Lysobacter > Lysobacter firmicutimachus. Next base: position 31,684 of record NZ_HG424455.1, read on the forward strand.
CTGGCTGGTGTTCACGCCGGGCGCCAAGCCCAAGCTGGTCTATCTGCAACCGTTCGACTACTGGCACGTGGTGCCGCAGGCGCCGAGCGGCTGGTGGGTCGAACACTTCGAAGTGATCGTGATCCGCGAGCCGCAGCAGGCGCTGGCGCATCTGCCCGCCGACGCCGCCCGCTGCGCGATCCTCGGCGAGCCGCAGAGCGCGCTGGGCGCGTTCGCGCCGAACAATCCGCCGCCGGTGATCGATTACCTGGAGTACCACCGCGCGTTCAAGACGCCCTACGAAGTGGCGATGATGCGCGAGGCCACGCGCAAGGGCGTGCGCGCGCACCGCGCCGCCGAAGCCGCGTTCCGCGCCGGCGCCAGCGAATTCGACATCCACCTGGCCTACTGCGCCGCCGCGCGCCAGGACGCCAACGAACTGCCCTACGGCAACATCGTCGCCTTGAACCAGAACGGCGCGGTGCTGCACTACATGGAACTCGACCGCGAAGCGCCGGCGCAATCGCGCAGCTTCCTGATCGACGCCGGCGCCAGCCACGTCGGCTACGCCTGCGACATCACCCGCACGTACGCCGCCGACCGCGACGGCGAGTTCCAGGCCCTGATCGACGCGGTCGACCTCGCGCAACGGCGCATGTGCGACCAGGTCCGCGCCGGCTTCGACTACAAGCAACTGCATCTGGACGCGCATCTGGCCCTGGCCGGCATCCTCAAGGACTTCGGCGTTTTGAAGACCTCGCCCGAAGCCGCGGTCGCCACCGGCGTCAGCGGCGTGTTCTTCCCGCACGGCATCGGCCACGGCATCGGCCTGCAGGTGCACGAGGTGGCCGGTTTCGCCGCCTCCGACCGCGGCGGCCGCATCGACAAGCCGGCCGGGCACCCCTATCTGCGCCTGACCCGCGTGCTCGAACCGGGCATGGCGGTGACGATCGAGCCGGGCTTGTACTTCGTCGACTTGCTGCTGCAGGGCCTCAAGCAGGGCGAACACGCCGACAGCGTCGACTGGAACCGGATCGAACAGTGGCGCCCGTACGGCGGCATCCGCATCGAAGACGACGTGGTCTGCACCGAGGCCGCGCCGGTCAACCTGACCCGCGAAGAGTTCGCTGCGGTGGACTGAGCGCCGCCAGCCGTAGCACGAAGGCGCGAGTCGCCGTCCAGAACTTTGCAGCTGCTGTTGCTGTTGCTGTTGCTGTTGCTGTTGCTGTTGCTGTTGTTGCCGTTGCCGTTGCCGTTGCCGTTGCCGTAAAGAGCTTGGCGCCGCAGCGAACTCGCGAGAACGCCCTGAAGCCCCGAAGGGCGGGCGGCAGGGATGCGGCCCGTGCGCAGCCAGGCCAGGGAGGGCCTGTGCGGAGCAGCCCGGCGCAAACCTC
>NZ_HG424456.1 GCF_000336385.2 Lysobacter antibioticus HS124
GGGATTGGGGATTGGGGATTGGGGATTGGGGATTGGGGATTGGCGCGGCGGATCTCCGGCCCAGGGCTTTTTGTAGGAGCGGCGCGAGCCGCGACAGGGGACGCGCAGAACGCCCCGATGGCGTCGTCTCCTCATCGAAGCCCGTTACCCAAGGGGTAGGCGCGGCGTGAGCCGCGACCACGGGACGCGCAGAAAAAACAACCTCCACAGGCGCCCAGCGACGCCCGGTCCTCGCCCTCGTCGCGCCTCCAGGCGTCACGCCGTCGCCCAGCGGCTCTGCCCGCACCCGGCCGCACCGCGGCCCGCCCCGATCGCACCGTGCGCACGTCCCGCGCTTGGGCCACCACGCCGCAGCCCCTAAACTGCGCCATCGCCCTCCGCCCGCGCGCCCATGTCCGACAGCCTGTCCTGGTCCATTCCCGCCAACGAATACCGGCGCGAACGCTGGCGCAATCAGTTCGGCTGGACCCGCGAAATCGTGCGCATGCGCCGCGACGCGGCCGGGTTGGACCGCCCCTGCGAGGGCGAGGACTGGGATTGGCGCCTGTCGATCGCCGAGATCGAACGCGATGCGCCGTTCTCCGCGTTTCCCGGCATCGACCGCGAATTGGTCCTGCTCAGCGGCAACGGCCTGCGCCTGCGCTTCGACGATGGGGAGAGCCACGAACTGCTGCCGCCGCACGACAAACTGCGCTTCGCCGGCGAGCGCACGGTGCAGGGCGAACTGCTCGACGGTCCGACCCACGACTTCAACCTGATGTGGCGGCGCGACCGGGTCCGCGCCGAGCTCTGGCACCGGCCGCTGGTCGGGCCGATGGTGCTGTTCGCCGAGCCGGGCCAGACCTGGGCCGTGCACCTGCTCGCCGGCCAGGCGCGTTTCGCCGACGATGCCTCGTTGCCGCCGCTGCAGATGGGCGACACCGCCTTCCTCGCCGCCGGCGGCGAGCGCCTGCGCGGCATGCTCGACGGCGGCGGCGAAGTGTTGTTGGTGCGAGTGGCCGCGCTGGACTGAGCCGGAGGACGGCGCTCAGTACACGTCGCGCCGGTAGCGGCCTTGCGCCGCGAGGTTTTCCAGGGCCTCGACGCCGATCGCTTCCTGCAGCGCCGCTTCCACCGCCGGCGCCATGCCTTCCAGGCTGCCGCAGACGTAGATCGCCGCACCGGCGGCGACCCATTCGCGCACGCGCGGCCGTTGTTCGCGCAAGCGGTCCTGCACGTAGACCCGCGCCTGGCCGTCGCGCGAGAACGCATAGTCGACGCGTTCGATCGCGCCGCCCGCCCGCCAGGCCTCGAGCTCCTCGCGATAGTGCAGGTCGCAGGCGGCGTTGCGTTCGCCGAACAGCAGCCAGTTGCGGCGGTGGCCGGCGGCGATCCGGGTCTTGAGCAGGGCGCGCAGGCCGGCCAGTCCGGTGCCGTTGCCGATCAGCACGATCGGCCGGGCGTCGTCGGGAGCGTGGAAGGAAGGATTGCTGCGGATGCGCAGGTCGATCTCGCCGCCGAGCGCGGCGTGTTCGGTCAGCCAGCCGCTGCCCAGGCCGAGCCGACCGTCGTCGCGGCGCATCTGCCGCACCAGCAACTGCAGCGAACCGTCCGCCGGCAGCGAGGCGATCGAGTATTCGCGATGCGGCAGCGGTTGCAGGGCGTCGGCGACCGCTTGCGCGCTTTGGCCGATGCAGGTTGCCGGATCGGGCAGGCGCGAACCGGCCAGGACCTCGGCGATCGGCAATGAGGTTTCGTCGCGCCGCACCGTCTGTGCGCCGTCGAGTCCGGCCTGCGCCAACCACCGCGCCACTTCGTCGCCGGCGTTGCGCGGGCCGATCTCGGCGATGTCGCCGGCGCGCCAGTGCGCACCGCCGCCGTCGGCCGGCGTAAGCGCGATATGGAAGGCCGGCGCGCCGGCGCTGCCGGGGTTGGATTCGCGACGCTGCTGCAGGCGCCAGGCGGCGTAGGCCGGCGCGCTCCAGTCGGGCAAGTCGGTCCGGCCGGCGAGCAGGCCCAGATGATGCTGCCAATGTCGCAGGGCGCCGGTTTCGCCGTTGTCGACTTCGACCAGATCGAACAGCGGCTGTGCGCCGGCATGGCGCAGCCAGTGATCGAGGCGATGACCGAAGGCGCAGTACTCGCGGTACTCGCGATCGCCGAGCGCGAGCACACCGTAGCGCAGCTGCGGCAAGGCCGCCGCCGCGCCCATGACCCGGCGCACGAACGCGGCAGCGCTGTCGGGCGCGTCGCCTTCGCCGGTGGTGCTGACCACGAACAGAGCGCGCGGATAGCGCGCCAGGCGCTCGGCATCGAGCGTGCCGAGCACGGCCAGATCGGCGCGCAGTCCGGCCTCGGCCAGCGCGGCGTGGCTGCGTCGCGCCAACTGCTCGGCGAAGCCGGTCTGGCTGGCGAAGGCGATCAGCCACTCGCCGGGCGACTCCGGCGACAGCGCCGGCAGGGCCTCGCGCCGTGCGTGGCGCGCACGCGACACCGCGACTGCGGCGACGAAACCGGCGTAGGCGGCGAACAGGGCGGCGGCCATCCACCAGCGGCCGCGGCCGGGCGAAATCCACTGCCAAGGGTCGGCCTGCCAATACGCCAGTGCGCAGGCCAGCGCGATCAACGCAAGGACCGCCAAGGCGCTGCCGATCGTCCCCGGCTCGATGCGGCGGCGCGGTGCGACAGCGCTCACGCGGCGCGCTGCCGGGCGACGAAAGCGGGCGTGCCGCGGGCGACGAAGCCTTCGCCTTCGCGCACGACGAACAAGGCGGCCAGTCCGCGGCGATTGGCGTAGGCCAGTCCTTCGCGCGCGCCGAGCACGCTCAGCGCGGTGGCCAGGCCGTCGGCCTGCATGCACTGCGCGTGCAGCACGGTGACCGAGGCCAACTCGCCGTCGATGGGCGCGCCGCTGCGCGGGTCCAGCGTATGCGCATAGCGGCGGCCGTCGGCGTCGAAGTAGCGGCGGTAGTCGCCCGAGGTGGCGATCGCGTCGCCGTCGAGCGCGATCACTGCGGTCGCGGCGTCGCCGTCGCTGCCGGGTCGTTCCACCGCGACCCGCCAGGCGCTGCCGTCGGGACGGCGGCCGTGGCCGCGTAACTCACCGCCGACTTCGACCAGGCAGTGTTCGACGCCCTGGGCGAGCAGCCAGTCGGCGACGCGGTCGACGCCGTAGCCCTTGGCGATCGAGGACAAGTCCAGACAGGCGCCGCCGGGTTGGGTCAGCGCGCGCGTTGCTGCGTCGTAGCCGAGGCGGCGCCAGCCGACGCGCACGCGCGCGTCGGCCAATGCGTCGGCCGTGGGCGTCTGCGCGCAGGCGCCGGCGGGGCCGAAGCCCCACAAGTCGACCAGCGGCCCGATGGTGGGGTCGTAGGCGCCGTCGCTGTCCGCGGCCAACGTCAGCGCCGCGTCCAGCACTTCGGCGAACTCGGCCGGCAAGGTATGCCGGCTGCCGGCGCCGGCGCGGTTGTAACGGCTGATGTCGGAGCCGCGTTCCCAGGTGCTCATCTGCGCGACGACCTGATCGAGTCGGGCCTGAATACCGCGTTCCAGCGCCGGCAACGCCGACACGGCGGCGATCAGCTTGACCGACCAGGTCGTGCCCATGGTCGCGCCGCTCAGCGTATGCAGCGCCGTCGTCGCCATCGCGGCGAAACGCAAACTCGCCGTCGCCGGCGCGCCGGCACGGGCGGCCGCGGCGCCGGTCAAGGCACCCGACCAACTCCAGCGCGGCGTCGGCGTCGGCGAGGTCATCGCTTTACTGCGGCAGCACTTCGAACACGGCGACGTAGCTCAGCCGGCGCTGCTTGGCTTCGGCGAGCGTGGTCTTGGCGTCTTCGCTGGCGGTTTCCAGCCAGTACATGCCGGCTGCCGGCCACTTCACCTCGAACTTGCCGTCGGCGCCGGTGGTGAGGTGGATCTCGTTCTGCTGATCGCGGTAGCGGGTCGCGCCCGGCACGATCTCGACCTTCAGGCCCGAGGCCGGCTTGCCGTCGATCAGCAACTGGAAGCTCGCGCTCTCGCCGGCGAACAGATCGTTGGGATGGGTCACCGGCACCAGTTCGATACCCTTGCCGGTGGTCTTGAGCGCGCCGTTGCTGGGCTGGCCGACGGTGGCGAAGGTCTCGACCCGGCCCAGGCTTTCCGAAGCGTTGACCTCGGTGGCACCGGCCGGAATGCCGGCCTTGAACTCGCTGGCCTTGCCGCGCCAACGCTTGGCTTCGCCGCCGAGCTTGTAGCTGGCGAACATGCCTTCGTTGTTCATGGCGATCTTGTAGGTGCCTTCCTGGGCCAGCTCGACATCGAACACGCTGCGCAGCTTGCCGGTCGAAGCGTTCTGCGGCTGCACGGCGCTGCCGTCCGGCGCAGTGATCTGCAGACGCTCCAGCGGCAGCGGCACATGATTGAAATAGAACAGGTCGTTGGACACCGCCGCATCGACGGTGAGCCAGGCGCCCTTGCTCGAGAACACGGTCTGCGAGGGTTGCAGCCAGGCCTTGTGCGCCTGCGCGGCACCGGCGAAAGCGAAGGTGGCGACGGCGGCTGCGGCGAGAAGTTTCAGTTTCATGGTGTTGGGTCCGGGATTCGGGATTGGGGATTCGGGATTGGCAAGAGCGAAAAGCGGCCGCTGCGGTCAGAGGTCCGGGAATCCGCTTTGCGAATCCCGAATCCCCGATCCCGAATCACGGCTTCACCGTCACCTTCACCTTGCCCAACTCAGTCTTGCCTTGCGCGGACAGGTTCTGCGCCTTGCCGGGCCACTGGAAGGGGATGCTGAGCATCTCGCGGCCGCCGACTTCGCGCGCGGCTTCCACCACCAGGGTGTAGTTGCCCGGGGCCAGGCCGGCGAGCGGCTTGCTGTTGCCCTTGAACGACAGGGCGTGCTGGCCGACCGGGCGGGTCGCGCCGCTGACGCCGTCGACCGGCATGCTCAGGCTGCGGCCGCTGCGCCGCCACCATTGCCGCATGTCCTTCAGCCATTTGGTGCCTTCGCCGTTCTTCATGTCGACGTCGTACCAGACGGCCAGATTGCTGGCGACGGTGTTGTCGGCCTTTTCGATCCACGCCGCTACGTACGGGCGGTGGTACTCGGCGGCGTTGATGCGCGGGATCTCGATGTTGAGTTCCAGATCGGCCGCGAACGCCGGCATCGGCAGCGCCAGCGCCGGGATCAGGACTTTGAACGACGACAGCTTCATGGGGCGGCTCCTAACGGGAAGACGGTTGCTAACTCGGTGGGTGGATCGATGCGTGAGTCAGTGCATGAACAGGACCACGATCAGCAGCGGCACGGCCAGGCCCAGCGCGACCAGCGGCCAGGTCTTGCCGCGCTGGCGCGCATGCAGCTGCAGCAGCCACAGCCCGGTCAGCGCGAACAGCAGGCAGGCGACCGCGAACAGATCGATGAACCAGCGCCAGGCGGTGCCGGTATTGCGGCCTTTGTGCAGGTCGTTGAGCCAGGCGATCCAGCCGCGGTCGGTGCGCTCGTACTCGATCGCGCCGCTCTCGCGGTCGATGCTGAGCCAGGCGTCGCCGCCGGGGCGCGGCAGGGACACGTAGACGTCGGCATCGGACCATTCGCCCTTGCGCCCCTCGGTGCGCACGTCCAACGCATCGGCGAGCCAGTTGTTGACCGCGCCCGGCAATGGCGCGTCTTCGGCGCGCTCGGCCTTGAGGCTGCGCAGCAGGCTGGCCGGCAGGGTTTCCTTGAGATTGACCACCACCGGTTCGGACTCGATCTGCGCGGCGTGGTTGAGGGTGATGCCGGTGGCGGCGAACAGCAACAGCGCGATCAGGCTGACCGCGGCGCTGATCCAGTGCCAGCGGTGCAGGGTCTTGAGCCAATAGGAGCGACGGTTGGGATCGATCGTGCCCGAAGTGGCCTTGATTGGGCCGGCTTTGATCGAGCCGGTCTTGATCGCGCGGTCGTCGCTGCTGGCCGCACTCACGTCTGGCTCCAGCGTCGCAGCAGGTTGTGGTAGACGCCGGTCAGTTGGACCAGGGCGGGATGCTCGGGCACGTCGGCGCTCAGGCGCCGGATCGAGACGTCGAGCTCGAACATCAACCGCCGCTGCGCGTCTTCTGCCAGCAGGCTCTGAATCCAGAAGAACGACGCCACCCGCGCGCCGCGGGTGACGGGGGTGACTTTGTGCAGGCTGGTGCCGGGGTAGAGCACCAGATCGCCCGCCGGCAGCTTGACGCTGTGGCTGCCGTAGGTGTCTTCGATCACCAGCTCGCCGCCGTCGTATTCCTCCGGCGCGCTCAGGAACAAAGTCGCCGACAGGTCGGTGCGCACCGCGTCCATGCCGCCGCGGCTGCGGTCGTAGCGGATCGCGTTGTCGACATGGAAGCCGAACGACTGGCCGCCGGCGTAGCGGTTGAACAGCGGCGGGTACACCCGCTGCGGCAGCGCGGCGGAGAAGAAGGTCGGGTTCTTCGACAGCGCGTCGAGGATCAGCGCGCCCAGTTCGCGCGCGGCCGGATCGGTTTCGGGCAGTTGCGCGTTGTCCTTGGCCTTGGCCGACTGGTGGCCGGCGGTGATGCGGCCGTCGGCCCAGCCGGCCTGATCCAGGCGCGCCCGGCAATGGGCGACCTGTTCGGCGGTGAGCACTTTGGGAACGTGCAGCAGCATGGCTTTCCTCAATGCGGACGCCCGGGAGGTCCCGGGCGGCGCGCTGGACCGTGAAGGCCCGATTAGAGCGTGAACCCGGCGGTGTGCGCCAGCCGGGTCGCGCCGGTCAGAAGGCGCCGGTCAGAAGGCGAAGTTCGCGCTCAGCACCACCTGGCGGCCGTCGCCCGGGGTCGCCCAACCGTTGTTGCGGATACGGGTGAAGTATTCCTCGTCGGTCAGATTGTTGACGTTGAGCTGCAGCGAGGCCTGGCGGTTGATCTTGTAGTTGACCATCGCGCGGTGGGTCCAGTAGCTGCCGTAGGTCGTCAGCGGGCCGTTGACGTTGGTCGCGCTGTGCTGGGTCAGCCAGAGCTTGCCCTGGTAGGTCGCGCCGTAGCCGATCTGCCAGCGCGGGCTGAGGTCGTAGGTGGTCCACAGGCTGAAGGCGTGTTCCGGCACCTGGGTCAGGCGGTCGCCGCGGGTGTAGTCCAGGCCGAGGTTGGCCTGGCGGTCGGACACGCCTTGCAGCACTTCGCTGTCGAGGAAGGCGTAGTTGGCGTACACCGCCCACTGGTCGGTCAGCAGGCCGGACAGACCGAGCATCACGCCGTCGACGCGGGCGCGGCCGTCGAGCTGCTGCAGGCCGGTCAGGTTGGCGGGGTTGTCGAGGTCGGCGACCTTGTAGTTCTTGCGGTCGTTGCGGAACACCGAGCCGGTCAGCGCCAAGCGGCCGTCGAGGAAGTCCCACTTGGTGCCGATTTCGTAATTGACCGCGGTTTCCGGATCGACCGAGCAGGTCTGCGCGGTGCACGAGCCGTTGACCGAGGCCTTCGACGGGGTCTTGGAGTTGCCGTAGGCGACGTAGATGCTGCCGTTCTCGACCGGCTTGTAGACCAGGCCGGCGCGGTAGGAGAACAGGTCGTCGGTGTTCTTGAACGGCACCCCATAGCCGGTGACGGTGCCGATCGGCAGCGCCGGCAGCGGTTGGTTGGCCGCGGTCGGGGCCTGCACTACCACCGCATTGGTGGTCTTGCCCTCGTTGCGCTCGTAGCGCGCGCCCAGGCTCAACTGCCACTGTTCGTTGAACTTCAGCGTGTCGAACACGTAGATCGCGCGGTTGTCGAGCTCGCCTTCGGTGCGCCCGGTCAGGGTGCGGTTGAGCGGGCCGCGGTAGATGTGGTCCGGGCGGGCGATGTTCATCTGCGGCAGGCCGGCGAGGAACGGGTTGCTGCCGTTGGCGTTGCGGAAATCGCTGGTGACGTCGAGATCGAATTCTTCGTGCAGCACCGAGAAGCCGGCGACCAGGTCGTGCTCGATCGCGCCGGTGTTGAACTGCACGGTCAGGTCGGTCTGGTTGTACAGCGCGGTATTGCGGGTGTCGCGACCGTAGCCGCGCGGGCCGCTCGGGCTGTAGTTGCCCGGGCGGGTGCTGCCGCAGGCGGCGCCGAGCGGGGTGCGGTTGTTGGCCAGGCACCAGGTGCCCTGCACGGCGTCGACCAGGGAGAACTGCTCGACCTGTTGCCAGCGGGTCAGGTTGCGGACCTTGAACGCGTCGCTGAAGTTGTGCTCGATGATCGAGGTCAGCGAATCGAGTTCGATTTCCTGCTTGTCGATGTTGCTGTAGCCGTAGTAATTGCCGCGGTCGATGCCGGGCAGGACGTCGCCGTTGAAGAACGGCAGGCCGTACTGCGGAGTGTTCTGGTCTTCCTGGTGGAGATAGTTCAGGGTCCAGGTGGTGTCGCTGCCCAGGCCGAAGGCCAGCGAGGCGGCCACGCCCCAACGCTCGTTCTGCTCGACGTCGCGGCCCGGCACGTCGTTCTGGTGCGCCATGGCGTTCAGGCGCAGCGCGCTGCCTTCGCCGAGGACGAAGTTGCTGTCGGTGGTCACGCGCGCGTAGCTGTCGGTGCCGGCGGCGATCGAGGCCTTGTGGAACTCGTTGAGGCTGGCGTTCTTGGTCACCAGGTTGATCGTGCCGCCGACCGAGCCGGCGCCGGAGTAGACCGAGTTGGCACCGTTGACGACTTCCACCGCTTCCAGGTTGAACGGATCGGTGCGGCTGTACAGGCCGCTGTCGCGTACGCCGTCGACGGTGATGTCGTTGCTGGCGTCGAAGCCGCGCAGGTTGATCTTGTCGCCGAAACCGCCGCCGCCTTCGCCGGCGCCGAAGGTGATGCCCGGCAGAGTGCTGAGGATGTCGGTCAGCGACAGCAGGTTCTGGCCGTCGATGGTGTTGCGGTCGATCACGCTGATCGTCTGCGGGGTATCGCGCAGATTCGCCGTGTACTTGCCGCTGCTGGCCTTCTCCACGCGCTGGCCGTGGACGGCGACGCCGTCGAGGTCCTTGGCCTGCGGCTCGGGCGCCGGGGCGGCGACCACGGGCAGGGTGAAGGCGAGGGCGAGCGCAGCGGCGAGCGGCGACACGACGAACTTCGTGGTCATGAGAGTCTCTGGGATTGCGGGTTGACGGCGCGGGGGCCGCGTCAGGTCGCAATATTAATGAGATGGATTCTCATTTGCAACGAATTGTGAACGATTCGAGGGGCTTTAACCGTTTCCGATGGGGCCGCATGCGCAATCGGGCGCTTCGTGCTCAGGGGTACGGACGACCGCAGCCCGGCCGGGCTGCGCAGCAGGGGCGGCGCGGTCCTTGCGACGTGTGCGCGTGAGGCCTTTGGAAATAGAGGGCGAACGCCCTGCGTGAGCGCGAAGTCCGGCGTGCCTGGCGGCGCGCGATTGGCCTTGGGCCGCAGCGGAAGCAAACCCCCCTGTCGCCCCGCTTCGAAGGGGGAGCAGAAAGGAGAAGCCAAAGAGAGGGCGCGCGGTTCGCCGGCGCGCGCGGTCGATGGCCGTTGCGAGGAACTCGGTTGCGGGGCAATGCCCGCGGCGTTCACTGGCGATCGTCGCGGGTCCAGACGCCGCCGTCTTCGACCTTGACCGGGAACTTGGCCACCGGTTCGTAGGCCGGTGCGCACAGCGGTCGGCCGTCGCGCACGTCGAAGCGCGCGCCGTGCAGCACGCATTCGATGCTCGCTTCCTCGCCGTCGTAGGTGCCCGAGGACAGCTCGAAGTCCTCGTGCGAACAGCGGTCTTCGAGTGCGTAGTAGTCGCCGTCGTAGTTGCAGACGAAAATCGCGGTATCGCCATCCCAGGCGACGGTCGATTCGCCCGGCAGCAGTTGCGAAGTGGCGCAGACGAATACCCAGTCGCCCATGGCGTGGTTTCCTTCGGAACGGGATTTTGGATTTGGGATTCGGGATTCGGGATTGGTCAGAGCAAGACCGTATCGCTCCTCGATCCCGATCCTTTGTGGCGAAGGCGGGACCGGGAGCCGCGATTCGTCGGCCAAGCGCAGCACCTGCTGTTGCTCGACCAATCCCGAATCCAAAATCCCGAATCCCCGCTCCTCAGAACCGCTTCTCAAGCACTTCGAAGCTCAGGTCGTCGCGCTTGGGCAGGCCGAAGCGCGCGTCGCCGTACGGGAACGGCTTGAACACGCCGGTGCGCGCGTAGCCGCGGCGCAGGTAGAACTGGATCAGCTCCTCGCGCACATTGATCACGGTCATGCGCATCGCCGGCAGCTTCCAGTCCTCGCGCGCGATGCGCTCGGATTCTTCGATCATGCGCTTGCCGATGCCGCCGCCCTGCAGGGTCGGCTTGACCGAGAACATGCCGAAATAGCCGGCGCCGTCCTCGACCGCGACATGGGCGCAGGCCAGCAGCTCGATCGCGCCTTCGGCGCCTTCGCGTTCGCCGAGCAGGATCACGCTGTCGGGCTTGGCCAGAAAGGCGTGGATCTCGTCGGCGCCGGTGCGGCGGCCGTCGAGGAAATCGGCTTCGGTGGTCCAGCCGACCCGGCTGGCGTCGCCGCGATAGGCCGATTCGACCAGGGCGACGATGGCGTCGGTGTCGGCCACGGTAGCGTGGCGGAAGCGGAGAGTGTCGGAGGCGGTCATGCGAGCAGCTTGCGGACTTTGTGGAGGGCCGCCACGAAGGCGTCGATCTCTTCGTGGGTGTTGTAGAAGGCGAGCGACGCGCGGCAGGTCGCCGGCACGCCGAAATGCTGCATCAGCGGATGCGCGCAGTGGTGGCCGGAACGGATCGCCACGCCTTCCAGGTCGAGCAGGGTGGCCAGGTCGTGGGCGTGCGCGCCCTCGATCAGGAAGCTCACTACCGCCGCCTTCTCCTGCGCCTGGCCGAAGATGCGCAGCCCCGGCACTTCGGCCAGCGCGGCGTTGAAGTGCGCGAGCAGCTCCTGTTCGCGCGCGTCGACCTGGGCCATGCCCAGCGCCGATAGATAGTCCACCGCCGCGCCCAGGCCGACGAAGCCGGCGATATTGGGCGTGCCGGCCTCGAATTTGCGCGGGCCGTCGGCGAACACCGTGCCTTCGAAGCGGACTTCCTTGATCATCTCGCCGCCGCCGACGAAGGGCGGCATCGCGTCGAGGTGCTCGCGCCGCGCCCATAGCGCGCCGGTGCCGGTCGGGCCGCTCATCTTGTGGCCGGTGATGGCGTAGAAATCGCAGCCGATCGCCGCCACGTCGAGCGGGCGGTGCGGCGCCGCCTGCGAGCCGTCCACGAGCGTGACGATGCCGCGCTTGCGCGCCTCGCGGCAGATCTCGCGCACCGGATTGACCGTGCCGAGCACGTTGGAAACATGGGTCAAGGCGAGCAGCTTCACCTCGGGGGTGAGCAGGCCGTACAACTGGGGCAGGTCGAGCTGGCCGCGTTCGTCGATCTCGGCGACCCTGATCGTCGCGCCGGTGCGCTGGGCGACCAACTGCCAGGGCACGATGTTGGCGTGGTGCTCCATCCGGGTCAGTACGATCGCGTCGCCCGGCTGCAGCCGCGGCAGAGCCCAGGAATAGGCGACCAGATTGATCGCGAAGGTGGTGCCGCTGCACAGCACCAGTTCGTCGGTGCGCACGTTGAGGAAGCGCGCCAGCTTGGCGCGCGCGCCCTCGTAAGCTTCGGTGGCCTCGCTGCCGAGCGCATGCACGGCGCGGCTCACGTTGGCGTTGTGGCGGCGGTAGAAGTCGTCGACCGCTTCGATCACCGCGGCCGGTTTCTGGCCGGTGTTGGCCGAGTCGAAATAGATCAGCGGCTTGCCGTGGACCTGGCGGGTCAGCACCGGGAAGTCGGCGCGGACAGCGGCCCAGTCGGGGGAGGAGGGGACGGCGGCGGTCATTCTGGGGTCCGGTAAGCGGGAAGTCGGCGCACGTGAGCCAAGGGGGCGCGAAAAGCGGAGGCGACGCGGCCGTCGCGATCTCTTGTCTCCTGCCTTCTGTTCCTCAAGCGATCTGCAGGCGTTCCAAAGCGAGATTCAACCGCACTTCCAGCATCGCGCGCACGTCCTCGTTCTCGATCACGGCCAAGGTCTCGCGGCAGAAAGCGGTGGTCAGCAAGGCCCGCGCCTGTTCGGCGGGCACGCCGCGCGAACGCAGGTAGAACAAGGCGTTGGCGTCGAGCTGGCCGACCGTGGCGCCGTGCGCGGCCTGGACCTCGTCGGCGTGGATCTCCAACACCGGCTGGGTGTCGATTTCGGCGCCTTCGCTGAGCAGCAGGTTCTTGTTCGAGAGCGCGGCGTTGCTGCCGTCCGCGCCTTCGCGGATCAGGATGCCGCCGTGGAAGGCGGCGCGCGAACGGCCGGCGCCGAGGCCGCGCCAGGTCAGTTCGCATCGGCTGTCGCGGCCGACATGATCGATTCCCAGGCGGGTGTCGAGATGGCGGCGGCCGCTGGCGAGCAGCACGCCGTTGGCCTGGACCTGCGCACCCTCGCCGTGCAGTGCGGCGTTGAGTTCGTGACGGGACAGCGCGGCGCCGAGTTCGAGGTCGATCCGGCGGTATTGCGCCGAGCGCGCCAGCACCGCGTCGGTGCGCGCGATCGCGGTCGCGCCGAGCGCCTCGTCCTGGACCCGCGCATGCACCAGGCTGGCGCCCGGGGCGAGGTGGACATGGGCCAGCGAGTTGCCGAAATGGCTGTGGCTGTCGGCGGCGAGCTGATGCTCGACCAGGGTCAGCGCCGCGCCCTCGCGCAGTTCGATCAGATGGCGCAGGTGCCAGGCCAGGTCCGGCCCGCCCTTGGCGGCCGAGTCGGCGTTCTGGCTCGGGCTGGAGACGCAGACCAGGTGCACCGCGCCCGGCGCCTGCACGCCGGCTTCGACCCGCAGCACCGCGCCCTCGTCGGCCAGCGCGGCGTTGATGCGCGCGAACACTTCGTCCGGGCGCTCGTAGCGGCGAGCGAGGAAATTGGCCTCGCGCACGTCGCCGTCGCCCAGCACCTGTGACAGCGGCCGCAACGAGATGCCGGCCGGCAGGCCGGCGAGGTCGGAGCGGTCGGCGTCGTAGCGGCCGTTGTGGAACACCACCCGCGGCGCCGGGATGCCGGCGATCGCGGCGTCGAGCGCGGCGCCGTCGGCGGCCGGGGCGACGCCGGCCGCGGGCAGGAAGGTGCGGCGCTCCAGCGCGCGCAGCGGGGTGTACTTCCAGGCTTCGGTGCGCGGTCCCGGCAGGCCGTCGCGCAGGGCCGCATCGAGGGCGGCGCGGCGGGTCGCGCCGAGCCCGGCGGCGTCGCGTGCGGGCAGAGCGTCGAAGGCCGACGCGAAGGCGTCGAGCAGCGCGCTCACGCCGCGTTCTCCGGCGCCACGCGGTCCTTCAGCCAGGCATAGCCGTGGGTTTCCAGTTCCAGCGCCAGTTCGGCGCCGCCGGTCTCGACGATGCGGCCGTCGGCCAGCACGTGGACCACATCGGGCTTGATGTAGTCCAGCAGGCGCTGGTAGTGGGTGATGACCAGGAATGCGCGTTCCGGCGAGCGCAGCGCGTTGACGCCGTCGGCGACGGCCTTGAGCGCGTCGATGTCCAGGCCGGAATCGGTTTCGTCGAGGATCGCCAGCTTCGGTTCGAGCAGGGCCAGCTGGAAGATTTCGTTGCGCTTCTTTTCGCCGCCGCTGAAGCCCTCGTTGACGCCGCGGTGCAGCAGTTCGTCTTTCAGATGCAGCACGGCCAGCTTTTCGCGCACCAGCTTGAGGAACTGCATCGAGTCCAGTTCGGCCTCGCCGCGCGCCTTGCGCTGGGCGTTGAGCGCGGCGCGCAGGAAATACGTGTTGTTTACGCCCGGAATCTCGACCGGGTACTGGAAGGCCAGGAACACGCCGGCGGCGGCGCGCTCCTCCGGTTCCAGCGCCAGCAGGTCGCGGCCCTCGAATGCGATCGAACCGGCGGTGACCTCGTAGCCTTCGCGGCCGGCGAGCACGTTGCCCAGGGTCGATTTGCCGGCGCCGTTCGGGCCCATGATCGCGTGGACCTTGCCCGGCTGCAGCTCCAGGCTCAGGCCCTTGAGGATGTCCTTGCCGGCGACTTGGACGTGGAGGTCTTGGATCTTCAACATGAGGGTTTCCGGAAACGGGTGGGCGCTCGCGGCGCCGGTAACGGGTTGCGGAGCGGGCGGCGAATGCCGGCGCTCAGGTACAGACGCCTTCGTAGGCGAGCCGGCGCTTGGCGCCGCCGGCGTCGACGTACTCGTAGCACTGCAGGTAGTCCGAATCTGCGAAGGCCTTCAAGGTCGGGCAATCGAGCGAACGCGGTTCGGCTGCGGCAGCGTCCTGCGCCACGGCCAGGGCGCCGGTCGGGTCGGCCCACAGCACCTGCTCGACGCCGTTGCCGTCGAGCACGCGCAGGCGCAGGCGGTCGCCGTCGACGGCGATCACATCGGCCTCGAACGGCTTGCTCCAGCGGCGCAGTTCCTTGCC
This sequence comes from Lysobacter antibioticus HS124, assembly GCF_000336385.2. Lineage (GTDB taxonomy): Bacteria > Pseudomonadota > Gammaproteobacteria > Xanthomonadales > Xanthomonadaceae > Lysobacter > Lysobacter firmicutimachus. Next base: position 14,335 of record NZ_HG424456.1, read on the forward strand.
GCCGTCGCCGAATTCGATCACGTCGTCGGCGAGCAGCAATTCGTCGCCCAGAGGCATCGCGCGCACCCGCGCGTAGGGGGTCGCGCCGCAGGGATGCTCGCTCCACTGCAGCACGCGCGGGTCGCGGACGTTTTCGTGCTTGGGATCGATGGTGAACGGCAGCAGGTACTCGCCCGCCGCCAGCGCGTGCTGGATCGAGCCGGGCGGCGCGATCGGCGCCTCGGCGGAGGCCGGGGCGGCCTCGGCGGCCGGCGCGGTTGGCTTCGGCTCGGCCGCGGGCGGCGCGGTTTCGGACGTGGCGGCGGGCGCGCTGGGCGCGGCGGTTTGCGGCGCCGGCGCCGGGCTGCAGGCGGCCAGCGCCGCGGTCAGCAGGGCCGCCAGTGCGGACGGGACGGGGCGGCTCATCCGACCGATCCTTCCAGCGACACCTCAAGCAGCTTCTTGGCCTCGACCGCGAATTCCATCGGCAGTTCGCGGAACACGCTCTTGCAGAAGCCGTCGACGATCATCGACACCGCATCTTCCTCGCCGATGCCGCGCGAGCGGCAGTAGAACAGCTGGTCTTCGCTGATCTTGGAGGTGGTGGCCTCGTGCTCGACAGTGGCGTCGGGGTGCTTGACCTCGATGTAGGGGAAGGTGTGCGCGCCGCACTTCTTGCCGATCAGCAGGCTGTCGCACTGGGTGTGGTTGCGCGCGCCGGCGGCGTGCTTCTCGACCTTGACCTGGCCGCGGTAGGTGTTCTGGCCGCGGCCGGCGCTGATGCCCTTGCTGATGATCTTCGACTTGGTGCGCTTGCCGATGTGGATCATCTTGGTGCCGGTGTCGGCCTGCTGGCGGTGATGGGTCAGCGCGACCGAGTAGAACTCGCCGACCGAATCGTCGCCGAGCAGCACGCAGCTGGGGTACTTCCAGGTGATCGCCGAACCGGTCTCGACCTGGGTCCAGCTGATCTTGCTGCGCGCGCCGCGGCACTCGCCGCGCTTGGTGACGAAGTTGTAGATGCCGCCGCGGCCTTCCTCGTCGCCGGGGTACCAGTTCTGCACCGTCGAGTACTTGATCTCGGCGTCTTCCAGCGCGACCAGCTCGACCACCGCCGCGTGCAGCTGGTTCTCGTCGCGCATCGGCGCAGTGCAGCCTTCCAGGTAGGACACATAGGCCTTGTCCTCGCACACGATCAGGGTGCGCTCGAACTGGCCGGTGTGGCCGGCGTTGATGCGGAAATAGGTGCTCAGCTCCATCGGGCAACGCACGCCCTTGGGAATGAACACGAAGCTGCCGTCGGAGAACACCGCCGAGTTGAGCGCGGCGAAATAGTTGTCGCCGGTCGGCACGACGCTGCCGAGGTACTGCTTGATCAGCTCGGAATGCTCGCGGATCGCCTCGGACATCGAGCAGAAAATGATGCCCTTTTCGGCCAGCTCCTTGCGGAAGGTGGTGCCGACCGAGACCGAGTCGAACACCGCATCGACCGCGACGCCGGCCAGCCGGGCGCGCTCGTGCAGCGGCACGCCGAGCTTGTCGTAGGTCGCGATCAGCTCTTCGGGCACTTCGTCCAGCGACTTGTACTTGGCCTTGGGCGCGCTGTAGTAGCTCAGCGCCTGGAAGTCGATCGGGGCGATGTTGAGCTTGGCCCAGTGCGGCATCGGCATGGTCAGCCAATGGCGGTAGGCCTCCAGCCGCCACTGGGTCATCCACTCCGGCTCGTTCTTCTTCGCCGACAGGGCGCGGATGGTGTCCTCGTCCAGGCCCGGCGGCAGGCTGTCGGACTCGATGTCGGTGACGAAGCCGGCCTCGTAGCGGCGGCCGAGCTGCTCGTGGATCTCACGATTGGCGATGTCGCCCGCGGGAGCGGACGTGGAACGGATGTCGGTGGCCATGCGGCTGCCTACTGCCTACTGTCTATGCGTTGGCCAGGCGCAGGTCGATGCGCCGGCCGGGGGGTGCGGATGAAAAAGAAGCGTCCGGGGCCAGCATCTGGGCCAAGGTCACGTTGCGCAGCGCCTCGACGACCACGTCGTTGATGCGCCGCCAGTTGGCGCGCACGCCGCACTGCCGCTCCAGGCCGCAGTTGCCTTCGTGCACGCTGCACTCGGTCATGCCGAGCGGCCCTTCCAGGGCCTCCACTATTTCGATCAGGCCGATCTCGTCGGCCGCGCGGGCCAGGCGGTAGCCGCCGTTGGCGCCGCGGAAACCCTCGACCAGCCCGGCCTGGGCCAGCGGCTTGAGCAGCTTGCTGACCGTCGGCGCCTCCAGCCCTGAGCGCTCGGCCAACTCGGCCGCGCTCAGCACGCGCTCAGGCCCGGTCTGGGACTGGGCCGCGAGCACGGTCAGGACGACCGTGGCGTAATCGGTGAGCTTGGTGACGCGGAGCATCGTCTGGGCGCGGCCTGGGCGGGAGGGTAATTCGTACCGAAATTGTACGTTTTTATCCGGGCCGGGCCAAGCGGGCGGTTTTGCGCGATTCAGCCCCTGCGGCCGGCGCCGGGGGGGCCGTCGGGCGGGCGATAGCGGCGGCCGGGCGAGCTGGGTCAGAATGGCCGTTCGTCATTCTGGGATTCGCTATGCCGCGCAAGATCGCCGCCCGTCGTTCCGCCATCCACGGCAACGGCGTATTCGCCGTCGCCCCGATCGCCAAGGGCGAACGCATCATCGAATACAAGGGCCGCCGCCGCACCCACGAGGAGGCCGACGCCGGCGATACGGGCGATGCCGATTCCGGCCATACCTTCCTGTTCACGCTCAACGACGAGTACGTGATCGACGCCAATTACGAAGGCAACACCGCGCGCTGGATCAACCACAGCTGTTCGCCCAACTGCGAGGCGGTGCTGGAGGAAGACGACGGCGACGACCGTCGCCAGGACCAGGTGTTCATCGAGGCGATCCGCGACATCGCCCCGGGCGAGGAGCTGTCCTACAACTACGGCATCACCCTGGCCGAGAAGCACACCAAGGAACTGAAGAAGATCTGGGAGTGCCGCTGCGGTTCGCCGGATTGCACCGGGACCATGCTGCAGCCGAAGAAGGACAAGAAAAAGAAGAAGGGCAAGGACAAGAAGAAAGACAAGAAAAAGAAGAAGGACAAGAAGGGCAAGAAGAAGGATTGAGGCTTTCCCGGCCCGGTGCGGCACCGGGCCTCGCTCTGGCCCGCCGTCCCCTGCAGGCGCGGCGCCGGCCGCGGCCGCCATCCTTCACTCTCGCCGCGCTTTGTCCTGGGCCCCCTGTAGGAGCGGCG
>NZ_HG424457.1 GCF_000336385.2 Lysobacter antibioticus HS124
GGCGGGACGCCGTCGATCGGGACGGTTTTTTGTAGGAGCGGCGTGAGCCGCGACGACCGCAGCGGTGTTTGACAGCGTGTTGGCCGAAGCCGGTCCAGTCGGAGTGTTGGGAGGTTCGTTCCGGTTGGCCGGGCTTCGGATGGGACGCTTGCGTGCACCGCTGCGGATGTCGCGGCTTACGCCGCTCCTACAGGGGGCGGTACGTCGTGTTAGACGGGAGCGGCTGCGGTTTGCAGGAGGCGGTGCGGTGGGGCGGCGCGAGTGTGGGGCGGGACGCCGTCGATCGGGACGGTTTTTTGTAGGAGCGGCGTAAGCCGCGACAACCGCAGCGGTGGTCGACAGCGTTTTGGCCGAAGCCGGCCAGCGGCAATGCGAAGCGGATGTGGCGGGGGGTGTTGGATTTCAGCCGGCACATCAGGTCCGGCAAGGTTTCCCAGGCGCCGAGTTCGATCAGTCCGTGCCAGTGGTCGGGCATCAGCACCCAGGCGAGCAGGCGCGAGCGCGGCCAGAGGCGGCGGTCGAGCAAGGCCTCGGCCATGGTGTGGGCGAGGATGGGATCTGCGAACAGCGCGCGGCGGTCGCGGGTGACGCAGGTGACGAAATAGACACGGCCGGATTCGGATGCGCGGCCGCGACGCAACGCGACATGTCCGGGTGGGCGTGGCGGGATCGAGGCCATGCGGGCAGCGTGGTCGCTGCGGCGTTGAAGCGGGATCGGAATAGGCGACGTCGCGCGGTGGGGTTTCGCCGCAGCCGGTGGTCGCGACAATGCCGCTTTCTGTAGGAGCGGCGTGAGCCGCGACAACCGGAGCGGTGGTCGAAAGCGCTGTAGCCGAAGCGGCGATGCGCCGGTTGCGGCGAGTTTCGGATGATGCGCTTGCGTGCGTCGCTTCGGTTGTCGCGGCTTACGCCGCTCCTACAGGGGGCGGCACGCGGGACAGCTCACGCGCTGCGCAGCACCACGATGCCGGCGACGACCAGGCCGACGCCGGCCAGGCGCATCGGGGTCAGGGCTTCGCCGAACAGGACCGAGCCGATCAGCACGGTGCCGGCGGCGCCGATGCCGGTCCACACGGCGTAGGCGCTGCCGACCGGCAGCGCGGTCAACGCGCGGCCGAGCAGCCAGACGAAGGCGATCAGCGAGATCACCGACAGCACGCTCCAGCCCAGGCGGGTGTAGCCCTGGGACAGTTTCATGGTCAGCGCCCAGACCACGTCGATCAGGCCGGCGGCGATCAGCAGGATCCAGGCTGTGCCGGGGCGCAACACGTCGGCGTTCATGGGGTCTTCTCCCGGCGCAGCGCCTCGGCGACGGCCGGGCGGGCGCGCACGCGTTCGAGGTAGGCGGCGATATGGGGGTAGTCGTCGAGCGCGATCTTCAGCGGCCGCACCCAGTCGACGACGGTGAACAGATAGGCGTCGGCGATGCCGAAGCGATCGCCGAGCAAGTACGGGCGGCCGTCGAGTTGGCGTTCGACCACCGCCAGGCGCTTGAACAGCCGCTCGCGCGCGACCTGCGCGGCCTGTTCGCCGTATTCGGGATGGAACAGCCACGGGCTGAAGGTCTTGTGCAGTTCGGTGCCGATGAAGACCAGCCAGCGGTGCAGTTCGTCGCGCTCGGCGCTGCCGGCGGGCGGGGCCAGGCCGCCGTCCGGATGGGCGTCGGCCAGATGCAGCAGCATCGCCGAGCCCTCGGTGAGGATGCGTCCGTCGTCGAGTTCCAGCACCGGCACGTAGCCGAGCGGGTTGATCTGGCGGAAGTCGCGGCCGTCGGCGACCACGACCGGGTCGGCGCCGAGGCGCACCCGGCGCAGTTCGACGTCGAGACCGAGTTCGCGGATCGCCAGGTGCGGGGCGAACGAGCAGGTGCCGGGGGTGAAGTACAGTTTCATGAGGGCGCTCCGTTGGGATGGCGCTACTTTCGGCGTCCGCCGCGGCGGCGCCAACACGGCGAATCGACAAGGATTGCTTGCAGATGCGACACGAACGCTTGGGCCTGGACGACCTGGAACTGGTGCGCGCGATCGGCGCGCACGGCAGCCTGACCGGCGCGGTCAAGGCGCTGGGGCTGGACCATTCCAGCGCGTTCCGGCGCCTGGCGGCGATCGAGGCGCGGGTCGGCGCAGCGCTGTTCCGGCGCAGCCGGCGCGGTTACACGCCCACCGACGCCGGTGAGCTGACCATCGCCGGGGCGCAGCGCATGCTGGCCGAGAGCGAGCGCCTGCAGCGCGAGCTGTCGGGGCGCGATGCGCGCACCGAGGGCCGGATCCGGATCACCCTGCCCGACACGTTGGCGCCGGTGGCGGCGCGGATGTGCGCGGCGTTCCGCGCCGAGCAGCCGGGGCTGCGTTGCGAGCTGGTGATCGCCAATGCGTTCCTGAGCCTGCAGCAGCAGGACGCCGACGTGGCCTTGCGCGCCAGCGCGCTGGCGCCGGAGGGTTTGTCGTCGCGCAAGGTGGCGGCGATTTCGATCGCGGCGTATGCGGCCAAGGCCGCGCTGCCGGCGCGGGCGAAGCTGTTGGACGAGGCGGCGTTGGTGCAGGGCGATTGGGTGGCGCTGGACGAGAGCCTGGCGCACCTGTCCTCGGCGCAGTGGTTGCAGGGACGGGTGGCGGAGGAGCGGATCGCGATGCGGGTCAATACCCTGCCGGCGGCGCTGGCGGCGTGCGAGGCGGGCTTGGGGCGGGCGTTGTTGCCGTGCTATCTGGCCGATGCCTCGCCGTGGGTGCGGCGGATCTCGGCGCCGCTGGCGCCGGTGCAGACGGATCTGTGGTTCGCCACCCATCCGGACCTGCGGCGTTCGGCGAAGGTGAAGTTGTTGCGCGAATTCGCGCTGCGTTGGCTGCCGGGCGAAGTGGCACTGGCGTGACGCGGTTGTAGGAGCGGCGTGAGCCACGACAAGGGACGCGGAGAAAATGCGGGCGACATCGTCGTTGGTCGGGGTTGCGAATGCGACTGCGGCATGGCGCCAAGAGCAAATCCTCCGCCCCCTTTTTCAAAAGGGGGAATCCTTCGGGCAGGGGTGCGGGTGCGGTTAGTACGTGGCTTCTTGTAGGAGCGGCGTGAGCCGCGACAGCCGAAGCGGCGTTCGGAAGCGGGGGTTCCGAAGCGCAGTGTGCAGGTGCGAGGTTTTGGATAAGACGCTGACGTCAACCGCTTCGGTTGTCGCGGCTCACGCCGCTCCTACAGGGGCGATACGCCGCTCCTACAGGGGGCGGTACGCCGCTCGGCATCAAAGCGCGCGCATCTCGGCGTCGAGCCAGCGCAGGAAGGCGCGCACGGGCGGGTGGCGTTCGCGGCCGGGGACGGTCAGGACGTGGTAGGTCTCGCCGGGGACGGTGATGTCGGGGCGCACGGGCGCGAGCAGGCCGCGGGCGACGCTGCCGGCGACGACGATCGAGCTCGCCAGCACCAGGCCCTGGCCGGCGCCGGCGGCGTGCATGGCGTAGTGCTCTTCGTCGTAGTCGCGCACCACCGTGTCCGGCCCCAGCCAGGCGACGCCGGCCCGTTCGCACCAGGCCGCCCAACTGCAGGGGTACAGAGTCGAATCGCCCCAGGCGACGCCGATCAGGGTCGGGGCCGGGTCGGCGGCGAGTCGTTCGATCCGGTCGGGCGCACCGTAGACGCCGAAGCGTTCGCGCAGGCCGCCGTGGCGAACCAGGCCGGGCGGCGGCGTACCGCCGTAGCGGATCGCGACATCGACGCCGGCGTCGAGGTTGAGGTCGACCACCTGCGCGCCGGTGTCGATGCGCACGCTCAGTTCGGGGTGCTGCTGGTAGAAGCGGCCGATGCGCGGGATCAGCCACAGCGCGGCGAACGAGGCGGTGGTGGTCACGGTCAGGCTGCCGACGCTGCGTTGCGGACGCAGGCTGTCGACGCGGTGGACGATGTCGAGCAAGGCACCGTGCACGGCGTCGAACAGACGCCGGCCTTCGCCGGTCAGGGCGACGCCGCGCGCGCGGCGTTCGAACAAGGGGGCGCCGAGCCAGGTTTCGAGTTGGCGGACCTGGTGCGAGATCGCGGTCGGGGTGACGTGCAGTTCTTCGGCGGCGGCCTTGAAGCTGAGCCGGCGGGCGGCGGACTCGAAGCTGCGCAGGGCGGTCAGGGGCAGGTCGGCGAACACGCGGCGGCTCCGGCTTTGGCTGAATTGATTTCAGCCATAACGAATTTTCGTCCTTTGTGGACGGATTCGGTGGCGATCTAGATTCACCTCTCCGGCCAGCCTAGCGCCGCTATCGATGCCACTCAATGACCGCCAGCCCGCCCCGTTTACTGATCCTCGCCGCCAGCCCTCGCCGCGACGGCAACAGCGCCGCCCTGGCCGCCGCCGTGCGCGAGGGCGCGCAAGCCGCCGGCACGCCGGCGGTGGTGCGCTTCCTCGACGACCATTTGACGGGATTCCTGCGCGATTGCCGCCAGTGCCGCGACGCGGACGGGCGCTGCCGGATCGACGACGGCTATCGCGAGCTGTTCTTCGACGAGTTCCTGCTGGCGCAGGGCGTGGCGCTGTGCACGCCGGTGTATTGGTACGGAATGTCGGCGCAGGCCAAGGCGTTCTTCGACCGGATGTTCTGCTATTTCGCCCGCAGCTATCCGGATTACGCGCAAACGCGCGCGGGGGTGGCCGGCAAGAAGGTCGCGCTGCTGACGGCGTCGGAGGAGATCTATCCGGGCGTGGCGCTGGGCATCGTCCAGCAGTTGCAGGAGTACGCGCGCTATACGCGTTCGCAGTTGGTCGGCACGGTGCACGCCTACGGCAATCAGCGTGGCGAGATCGTCGATGCGCCGGAGGCGCCGTTGGAGGCGGCGCGGGCTTTGGGCCGCGAGTTCTTTACCCGGCGCTATTGGGATTTGCAGTTCGATAGCGTGCGCTGAAGCGGCCGCGTTCACCTGTAGGAGCGGCGTGAGCCGCGACAAGGGACGCGCAGAAAACGCAGGCGCGGCGTTGTCGATCGGGGCCGCAAACTGCGCCGGAGCATGGCGCCAAGAGCAAAGCCCCCTGCTCCCTTTTTCAAGGAGGAAACAGCTTGGACGCGAGATTCCGCTGCTTCTGCGGCGGCGCGGGCTGGCCGCGCCGCCGGAACCCGATCAGGCCTTGCGCTCGGCTTCGCGCGCGGCGCGGATCTGGGCGTCGACCGCGGCGATCGCGGTCATGTTGACCACGCGGCGCGGGGTCGAGGCCGGGGTCAGGATGTGCGCCGGCTTGTCCAGGCCCATCAGGATCGGGCCGATCGCCACGCCGTCGGTCATCACCCGGACCATGTTGTAGGTGATGTTGGCCGCGTCGAGGTTGGGCAGCACGAACAGGTTGGCGCGGCCGTGCAGGGTCGCGTTGGGGAAGATGCGCTTGCGCAGCAGATCGTCCCAAGCCGTGTCGGCCTGCATCTCGCCGTCGATTTCGAGCTTGGGCTGGCGCTGCTTCACGATCTGCCGGACCTTGCGCATCTTCGCCGCCGACGGGTTGTCGTGGCTGCCGTAGTTGGAGTGCGACAGCAGCGCGACCTTGGGCTCGATGCCGAACAGCTTGAGGCGGTAGGTCGCCTGCAAGGTCGCCTCGGCGATCTGCTCGGCGGTCGGGTCGACCTGCACGTGGGTATCGAGGAAGAACCACGCGCCCTGGTCGTTGATCACGCCGGTCATCGCCGCGGTGCCGGACACGCCCGGGTCGAAGTCGAAGATGCTGCGCATGTAGCCCAGCTTCTTGTGGAAGCGGCCGACCAAGCCGGAGATCATCGCATCGGCCTCTCCTCGTTCGACCATGAGGGCCGCGATGAGGGTCGGGCGCGAACGCAGCAGGTTCTTGGCCGCGGCCGGGGTGACCCCGCGGCGCTCGGTCAGGGCGTGGTACTGCTGCCAGTATTCGTTGAAGCGCGGGTCGTCGTTGATGTTGGTCAACTCGAAGTCGACGCCTTCGCGCATGCGCAGGCCCAGGCGCTGGATGCGGGTTTCGATGACGTCGGGACGGCCGATCAGGATCGGATAGGCCAGCTCTTCGTCGATCACCGTCTGCACCGCGCGCAGCACGGTCTCTTCCTCGCCCTCGGCATAGACCACGCGCTTGCGGTCGGCGCGGGCCTTGTCGTACACCGGCTTCATCAGCAGGCTGGTGCGGTAGATGTACTGGCTGAGCTTTTCCTCGTACGCGTCCATGTCGGCGATCGGACGCGCGGCGACGCCGGAGTCCATCGCCGCCTTGGCCACGGCCGGGGCCAGCATCACCAGCAGGCGCGGGTCGAACGGGCGCGGGATCAGGTACTCGGCGCCGAAGGTCGGCACTTCGCCGCCGTAAGCGCCGCCGAGGTCGGAGGATTCCATCCGCGCCAGCTGAGCGATCGCGCGCACGCAGGCCAGCTTCATCTCCTCGTTGATCACCGTCGCGCCGACGTCGAGCGCGCCGCGGAAGATGTAGGGGAAGCACAGTGCGTTGTTGACCTGGTTCGGGTAGTCCGAACGGCCGGTGGCGATGATGCAGTCCGGACGCACGGCCTTGGCGTCTTCCGGCAGGATTTCCGGGTAGGGATTGGCCAGCGCCAGGATGATCGGCTTGTCGGCCATGGTCGCGACCATCTCGGCCTTGAGCACGCCGCCGGCCGACAGGCCCAGGAACACGTCGGCGCCGGCGACGATGTCGGCCAAGGTGCGCTTGTCGGTGTCGCGCGCGTAGCGCTCCTTGTCCGGGTCCATCTTGCCGCGGCCGGTGTAGAGCACGCCGTCGCGGTCGACCGCGAGGATGTTCTCCGGCTTCATGCCCAGGGCGACCAGCATGTCCAGGCAGGCGATGCCGGCCGCGCCGGCGCCGCTGGTGGCCAGCTTCACGTCCTGGATCTTCTTGCCGACGATCTCCAGCGCGTTGAGCACCGCGCTGCCGACGATGATCGCGGTGCCGTGCTGGTCGTCGTGGAACACCGGGATCTTCATCCGCTCGCGCAGCTTGCGCTCGACGATGAAGCACTCCGGCGCCTTGATGTCTTCCAGGTTGATGCCGCCGAAGGTCGGCTCCAGCGAGGCGATGATGTCGACCAGCTTGTCCGGGTCGCGCTCGTCGATCTCGATGTCGAACACGTCGATGCCGGCGAACTTCTGGAACAGCACGCCCTTGCCTTCCATCACCGGCTTGCCGGCCAGCGGGCCGATGTCGCCCAGGCCGAGCACGGCGGTGCCGTTGCTGATCACCGCGACCAGGTTGCCGCGGGCGGTGAGCTCGCTGGCGGTGTTCGGGTCTTCGACGATCGCCTCGCAGGCGTAGGCCACGCCCGGCGAGTAGGCCAGGGCTAGGTCGCGCTGGGTCACCATCGGCTTGGTCGCGGTGACCTTGATCTTGCCCGGCGGGTTGAGGCGGTGGTAGTCGAGCGCGGCGGTTTTCAGATCGTTGTCGGACATCAGATAAAAGTGCCGTGGCGAGGGCGCGAGGTGGTCGGGCTAGCAGTCTAAAGGATCGCCGAGGCGGATTCGCGCGACCGCGTCGGAGGAGTCCTTAGTACTTTGGCGTTGTACCCGGCAGGCGCCGCGGGCGCTTTGCCGAAGCCGGCGCGGGCGGCGCGAACGCTGCCCGACGCCTGCGTATGGGCGGCCCGGTCAGGGCGCGTCGGCGGCCTCCTTGCGCCCGGGCTGGACCGTGCTGCGCCAGGCTTCGAGGAACTGGCGGCGCTTGAGCGCATCCAGGTAGACCAGCAGGCCGGGGCCGAGCGGGATCGGCCGCAGCGCGCGCACGCGGGCGCCGTCGCGCGCGTGCGGGGCCAGCGGCGCGCCGTCGGCGGCGCGGATCGGCTGCAGCCCGACCTGGCGGGCCAGCAAGGCCTGGCCGCGCGGCGACAGCAGGTAATCGAGAAAGCGCCCGGCCTCGCCCGCGTTGGGCGCGCCGCGCGGGATCAGCGCGGTGCGCAGCAGGACCAGGGTGTAGTCCTCGGGCAGGACGATGCCGAGCGGGGCGCCGGCGTCGACCCGGGCCTGGGCGTAGGAGCCGAGCACGTTGTAGGCCAGGGCCAGCTCGCCGCGCGCGACCCGGTCCAGCAGCGGGCCGGTGCGCTCCTCCAGCCGCACCCGGTTGGCGCCGAGCGCGGCCTGCAGGGCGCCGGCCATGCTGCCGAGCTGGTGGTCCTGGGTCGCCAGCAGATAACCGACGCTGCTGCGCGAAACGTCGTAGGTACCGACCTTGCCGGCCAGCCCCGCGGCCGGGTCGCGCAGCAGGGCCAGCAGTTCGCGCCGGGTGCGCGGCACCTTGCCGGGCGAAAGCAAACGCTTGTTGTAGACGATCACCACGGGCTCGTAGCTGATGCCGAAGGCCTCATGGCGCCATTGCGACCAGGCCGGCAGACCGGCGGTGGCGGCCGAGCGGTGGGCCAGGGCGTGGCCATCGTTGGCCAGCTTGGTCTGCAGGTCCATGCCGCTGCTGATCAGCAGGTCGGCGCCGGCGCGCGCCTGCAGGTGGCGGCGGTAGATGTCCTGCGCGACCAGATCGGCGTACTCGATCTCGGTGCCGGGACGCAGCCGCTGGTAGTCGGCGATCACCGCGGCGAAGTTCTCGATGTCGGTCGACCCGTGGATGCGCAGGCGGGCGGTGACGGCGTGCGGCGCCTTGAACGTGCGGACATCGCCGGGAGCGGCCTGGACGAGGGCGGCGAGAAGCGACCACAGCACCAGCAACACGCCGCGCATAGGAAGCCGGGCCGGGCGGCGACGCCGGCAACGGGCGCGAACGCGCGCGACGGCGGCATCGCGCGATGCCGATGCCTCGCGTGCGTCGGTTGGCGCCGTCGTTCGCTGCTTGCCTTGCATCGGCTTCTCCCGCATCACGTCGTCACCCGCGGCAGCCGCAAGGTCACCACCAGACCGCCGCCGACCCGATTGCTCAGATCGATCCGGCCGCCGTGGCTGTCGACGATGCGCTTGACGATCGCCAGTCCCAGGCCGGCGCCGCCGGCGACGGCGTCGCGGCCGCGGGCGAAGCGTTCGAACACGCTGCCGGCATCGGCCGGGGCGATGCCGGGGCCGTGGTCGGCGACGGTCAGCACCGCCCAGGCCGGGTCTTCGGCCACGGTCAGGGCGATCTGCAGCGGCCCGGCGTCGCGGCCCGGCGGCGGACGGCCGTGCTTGAGCGCGTTGTCGATCAGGTTCTTCAGCGCCTCGCGCAGCAGCAGGGCGTCGCCGCGCACCCGCATCGGCTCGCCGGTCGCGGCCAAGCGCACGTCCGGCCGCGGCCCGGCCTGCGGGATCGATTCGTACAGCGCCTGGTGCAGCACTTCGGCCAGGTCGACGGTTTCGAACTGCTGCAAGTGGCTGCGGTGGATCGCGCTGGCATCGCTGAGCAACTGGTTCAACAGGCGGCTCATGTGGCTGGCGTTGCGCTCGATGGTGACCAGGCTGCGGCGCTGCTCGATCGGATCGTCCTCGTCCAGCGCCAGCTGCGCCTGCGCGCGCAGCGCCGCCAGCGGCGTGCGCATCTGGTGCGCGGCGTCGCCCATGAACGCGCGCAGGGTTTCGTTGCTGGCCGACAAGCGGGCCATGAAGCGGTTGAGCGCGCCGACCAGCTGATCGAGCTCCAGCGGCACTTCGCCGGCGACCGGCTTCAGGTCGGAGGGCTCGCGCAGCGACAAGTCGCGTTCGAGTTTCTGCAACGGCCGCAGCGCGCGATGCACGCCGATCCAGACCAGCGCCAAGGCCGCCAGCGACAAGGCCACGATCGCGACCAGCGCGCGCAGCACCACGTCGTCGGCCAAGGCCTCGCGCGCCAGGCGGGTCTGGCCGACCTGGACGATGGCCTGGCCCTGGGTCGCCGGCCCGGCGACCCAACGCGAGACCGCGACGAACCGGGTGGCCTCGCCGCGATACACCGCATCGAACAGCCGCGGCCGGCCGTCGCGCGGCAACGCCGGCGGCGCAGGCAGGTCGGCATAGCCGGTGATGGTCGCGCCTTCGGCGCCGGCCACGCGGTAGAACACGCGGTCTTCCGGCGCCATCGCCAGAAGATCGAGCGCGGCGTACGGCAGATCGACCTGCCACTGGCCGTCGACCAGCGCCACGCTGTCGGCGATCGACAGCGCCGAGGCCACCAGCAAGTGATCGTAGGAGCGGTCGGCGGCGCTGCGGCCGTAACTGCGCGCCGCCAGGAACAGCAGCACCGCGCCGATCAACGACAAGGCGCCGAGATAGATCAGCAAGGTGCGGCGGATCGAATCGCGGCGCGGCGCGGACTCAGCCATCGGCGTTGCCGCCGGCGTCGGCCGCTTCGAGCAGGTAGCCGACCCCGCGCACGGTGACGATGCGCAGCGGCGCGGCCGCCAGGCGCTTGCGCAGGCGACCGACGTAGAGCTCGATCGCGTTCGGCCCGGCCTCGTCGTCGAAGCCGAACAGGCCGTTGCCGATCTCGTCCTTGGCGACCGCCTGGCCGAGCCGGCCGATCAGGATTTCCAGCAGGCGGAATTCGCGGTTGGGCAGGTCGATCGCCTCGCCGTCGAGGGTCACCCGGTGCGCGCCGGCGTCGAACACCAGGCCGCCGATCTGCACCGCATCGGCGGCGCGGCCGTGGTGGCGGCGCAGCAAGGCGCGGCAGCGCGCTTCGAACTCGCGGAAGTCGAACGGCTTGCTGAGGTAGTCGTCGGCGCCGGCGTCGAGCGCCTTGACCCGGTCCTCGATGCCGTCGCGCGCGGTCAGCATCAGCACCGGCGTAGCGTCGCCGCGCTCGCGCAGGCCGGCGAGCAGGCCCAGGCCGTTGAGCCGCGGCAGGCCGATGTCGAGCACGATCAGATCGAAGGCCTGATAGCGCAGCACGCTGGCCGCGGCGATGCCGTCGGACTGCCAGTCCACCGCATGGCCGTCGCGGCGCATGCGCCTGACGATGGCGTCGGCCAGGTCTGCGTTGTCCTCGACCAACAGGATGCGCACGGATTGCTCTCGTCGCGGCTCGCGCCGCGGTCAGGTGAAGCCGGATCGGACTCATCGCCCCGATCGCGCGGCCGGGACCGGCATGACAGGTCAATGACAGCTTCGCCCGCCTAGCCTGGGTTCGAGGGGTTGCGGCTGGCCGTCCCGGCTGAAGCAACTATAAGCGCAGACATGCGCGCCTGTCGCCGGAAATCCCATGAAAAAAGGGCCGGCGACGGGGCAACGGGAGAACATCGATGTCGTGTATCCGCCACGCCGCCGCGTGCGTCGCACTGTGCCTGACCGCCGCGCCCGCGGTGGCCGCCGAGGTCGCCGACGGGCCGGTCACTGCCGAATTCGGCGGCCGCCTCCACTGGGACTTCGCCAGTTTCGACAACGATGCGCGCGGCCCGCGCAACCCCGACGACACCGAAGTGCGCCGGCTGTGGCTGGACCTGTCGGGCAAGTTCTACGGCTGGGGCTACAAGATCGAAGGCGACTTCGCCGGGCTGCAGGACGAATTCTCCGGCGACAACGTCGAAGCCAAGGACGTCTACGTCACCCGCGATTTCAAGGCCGGCAAGCTGACCGTCGGCCAGTTCAAGCAGTACTTCACGCTCGACGACCGGATCAGTTCGAACTACGGCGTGTTCATGGAGCGCTCGATGTTCGCCAGCTCAGTCGCGCCGCTGTACCGGCTCGGTGCCGCCTGGATCACCGCGCGCCCGGACTACACCATAGGCGGCAGCGTCTACAGTCTGGAAAGCATCGACGCCTGGAAGGTCAAGGGCCGTGCCGTCGGCGCGCGCGGCACCTGGACGCCGTTGCGCGACGACGAACGCACCCTACACCTGGGCTTGTCGCTGGCGCGCGAGTATTACGATCATCCTGGCCGCGACGGCGCCAACGGCCTGCGCATCGCACCGCGCCCGACCGGGCATCTGTCCGACAACAGCCGCGCGACCCTGGTCAGTTTCAATCGCGGACTGGACACCGACGTCGATAAGTACTCGCTGGAGTTCGGCCTGTCGCAGGGGCCGCTGTATGTGCAGTCCGAACTCGGCAGCGCCGATTTCGACGATGGCTCGCAACGCGGCGAAGTGCGCTCGGCCTACGGCCTGGTCGGCTGGTTCCTGACCGGCGAGTCGATGCCTTACGACAGCAAGAGCGGCCGCTTCGCCCGGGTCAAGCCGTTGCGCGACAGCGGCGCCTGGCAGGTGGCGCTGCGCTACGACACCATCCGCGGCAAGCAGCACCTCGACGGCAGCGCGAACTTCCGCGACGTGTCGATGGAACAGGCCAGCGTCGGGGTGAACTGGCACCTGCGCTCGAACCTGCGCTTCATGCTCGACTGGATCGAGAGCCGCAATCGCGATCGGCTGGCGGGCGTCACGCTGGACCGGACCCGCGCGTTGACCGGACGCTTTCAGTACGACTTCTGACTCCGGCGCTCGAACCGCCCTGGATTCGCGCGTTCGCGTGGATCACAGGCCGGGTTTCGCCGCCGCCGGGCCGACCGCATCCGCGGACGCCGGACGCGAGCGTTCTGTCGCCATCCGCAACGCTGCGCCCCGCACGCAGCTCCGTTTTCGAAAAGGAACCGCCTCATGTTGACCGCGCTCGGCTTCGGCATGGTCCTGACCTTCATGTACCTGATCATGAGCAAGCGGCTGTCGCCGCTGGTCGCGCTGATCGTGATCCCGATCGCCTTCGCCCTGCTCGGCGGCTACGGCGCCGGGATCGGCGAGATGATGATCGAGGGCATCAAGAAAATCGCTCCGACCGGCGTGATGCTGATGTTCGCGATCCTGTACTTCGGGGTCATGATCGATGCCGGCCTGTTCGATCCGATCGTCAAGCGCATCCTCAAGCTGGTCAAGGGCGATCCGCTCAAGATCGTGGTCGGCACCGCGGTGCTGGCGATGCTGATCTCGCTCGACGGCGACGGCTCGACCACCTACATGATCACCGTCTCGGCGATGCTGCCGCTGTTCCAGCGCCTGCGCATGAACGCGCTCAACCTGACCTGCGTGACCATTCTCGCCGGCGGGGTGATGAACCTGACCCCGTGGGGCGGGCCGACTGCGCGCGCGGCGACCGCGCTGCACGTCGACCCCAGCGACGTGTTCGTGCCGCTGGTGCCGGCGATGGGCGTGTCGCTGCTGTCGGTGCTGGCCCTGGCGTGGTACCTGGGCCTGCGCGAGCGCAAGCGGCTGGGCATCGTCACCCTGCATGGCCACGCCGCCGACTGGAACCCGGAGCTGGACACCGCCAGCGACAATCTGCCGACCCTGGCCGACAGCGAGGACACCAAGCGGCCCAAGCTGCTGTGGGTCAACGCCGGCCTGACCGTGGCGCTGATGACCGCGCTGGTGCTGGGCGTGCTGCCGCTGCCGGTGTTGTTCATGATCGGCTTCGCGATCGCGCTGGTGATCAATTACCCGGACCTGGCCGAGCAGCGCCGGCGCATCGGCAACCACGCCGGCAACGTGCTGGCGGTGGTGTCGCTGATCTTCGCCGCCGGCATCTTCACCGGCATCCTGTCCAACACCGGCATGGTCGAAGCGATGTCGCGCAGCTTCCTGGCGGTGATTCCGGATGCCTGGGGCCCGTACCTGGCGGTGATCACCGCGATCGCGAGCATGCCGTTCACCTTCTTCATGTCCAACGACGCGTTCTATTTCGGCGTGCTGCCGATCCTGTCGGAGGCCGCCGGCCACTACGGCATCACTCCGGTGGAAATGGCGCGCGCCTCGCTGGCCGGGCAGCCGGTGCACTTGCTGAGCCCGCTGGTGCCCTCGACCTATCTGCTGGTCGGCATGGCCAACGTCGACTTCGGCGACCACCAGCGCTTCACCCTGAAGTGGGCGGTGCTGGTGTCGCTGGTGCTGATGTTCGCCTCGCTGGCCCTGGCCTTGTATCCGCTGGCCACCTGAGTCTTGCAGGAGCGGCGTAAGCCGCGACAGCCGGAGCGGCGATCGAAAGCGCCCCTTCCCCAAAACCGGAGAGCGCCAAGACCGATCCCGGCCGTATCCGCGTCGCCCTCGGCCGCAACGCTCACGTACACCGCTTCGGTGGTCGCGACTCACGCCGCTCCTACAGACACCCACCTCGCCGTCGTTCGTCCAACACAGGAACCGTTCGCCATGACACTCCGCATCGCCTACGTCACCAGCGGCATGGGCAGCCTCGGCACTGCGATCTGCCAGAAACTCGCCGACCACGGGCACACCGTGGTCGCCGGCTGCGGTCCGGGTTCGCCGCGCAAGGCCGCCTGGCTGCGCGAACAACGCGAGCTGGGCTACGACTTCATCGCCTCGGAGGGCAACGCCGCCGACTGGACCTCCAGCGTGGAGGCTTTCGCCCAGGTCAAGGCCGAGGTCGGCGAAATCGACGTGCTGGTCAACAACGCCGGCGGCACCCGCGACGTGCTGTTCCGGCAGATGACCCGCGACGACTGGAACGCGGTCATGGCCAGCAATCTGCACAGCCTGTTCAACATCACCAAGCAGGTCATCGACGGCATGTCGGCGCGCGGCTGGGGGCGGATCATCAACATCGCCTCGGTCAGCGCGCAGAAGGGCCAGATCGGCCAGGTCAACTACGCCACCGCCAAGTCGGCGATGCACGGCTTCACCCGCGCCCTGGCGCAGGAGTTCGCCGCGCGCGGGGTCACGGTCAACACGGTCTCGCCGGGCTACGTGGCCAGCGCCGCGATCAGCGCCTTCCCGCCCGACGTGCTCGACCGCCTGGCCGCGTCGGTGCCGGTGCGCCGGCTGGGCAAGCCGGAGGAGGTCGCCAGCCTGTGCGCCTGGCTGGCCTCGGACGATGCCGCATTCGTCACCGGCGCGGATTACGCGGTCAACGGCGGCTTGCACATGGCTTGAAGCGCCGCCCCTGTCGGCGTGGCGCGAGCCGCGACCACCGCAGCGGCGATCGGCAGCGGACTGTCCGAAGACCGGTCGCCCAGGAAGGCCAGCGTGTGCAGCGTACCGCCTTCGGCCGCGGCGCTTGCATGCGTCGCTGCGACTGTCGCGGCTCACGCCGCTCCTACAGAAGCCTCAGCCGATTTCGCTGAAGTCGCCTTCGGCCATCTGGTCCAGGCGGATGCGGTTGGCGAACAACGAGAACGCCAGCATGCCGGCCAGGCCGTTGGCGCGGGTGATCCACGGCGGCATCCAGCGCGGCGGCGCCAGCACGCCGTCCTGGAACAAGGGCTCGAAGCGCTGCACGTCGCCCAGGGTCATCTTGCCGGCGAACAGCCAGCGGCACAGGTGCAGCTTCTGTTGGCGCAAGGCCCAGCGGAAGAAGGTGTGCACGCCGACCAGACCGCGCAGGTAGACGGTGTCCTTGGTGAAGGCCGCCCCGCCCGAGGTCGGTACCCCGCGGTAGACGCGCTGAGCCGAGGCGAAGCTGTCCTCCGGCGACTGGCCGGCGTCGATGAAGTAGCGGAACACTTCGATGAAGTCGGCGCCGTCCAGCGCCATCGCCACTGCGTCGATGCGCAGGCTCAGGCGCTTCATGCGGCCGATGTCGATGCTGCCGGTGATCTGTTCGGCGAAGGTCGCCAGGCCTTCCTGGGTGGCGGTGCTGCGCGGCGACGACAAGGCCAGGCTGGGCAGCACCGGCTGTTCGCGGCCGTTGAGCGCGGTCAGCGAATGCACGAAGGCCTCGTGCTGCAGCAGCTGGTGACGGTCGTAGTCGCTGAACGCCGCGCCGCTGCGCAGGCGAATGCGGGTCGCGCCGGCGGCGGCCTTGGCGATCAGCTCGGGGTCGAGCACGACCTCGATCACCCGGCCGTCGAAGTAGTCGTCTAGGTCGCGCTGCAGTTGCAGGCTCAGCGCGGTGGCGGAGATCTGCACCGTCTCGGCCGGCGACATCAGCTCGCGGTCGAGTTCGTCGGCGATGGAGATGAAGTGGTTGGCCGCTTCGCGCGTGCTCGGTCCCTGCCCCGGCAGGGCCACGTCGGGCTGGCCGAACAGTTGGATCGAGTAACCCGTCACCTCCGGCGAGCCCAGCGATTCCACCAGCTGCGCGGCGATGCCCCAGCTGCGCGAGGAATCGATCAGGTACTCGCCGAGCGGATGGTCGGGGTCGGCCTCGGCGGCGATCGCGTCCAGTTCGGCGCGGACGTCGGCGAAGTCGTATTGCGGGTAGATCACCGTCGGCGGCCGCGCGGTGCCGCGGGCGTAGTCGGCGAGGAACTGCACCTCCATGCCGGCCGGCCAGCTGGCCATGGTCAACAGCTTGATCCCGCGCGCGGCACGGACCATGCGCGCATCGAGCGCGGCATGGTGCTGGATCTCGGCGTGCAGGCTGGGCGAGAGCAGGCTCATGCGGCGGCTCGGGGGGCGGGGTGTGGGGTGGCTTGTGTTTGCAGCAAAGGCGGAGGCAACGGCAAGCTTCGGCCGCCGGCCGGCACGCACATCCCCGAGCCGGCCTCAGCGCCGGCCATACTTGTCTTCCAGGCGCTTGTTCAGCGCCTTGCCCAGCACTTTCTCGTCGGCCTTCTGCGCGCGCCGGTTGGCGAGCTTGTTGGCGGCGCCGGCGACTTCCTCGCGCAGCTTGAGGTAATTGGCGAAGCGCTGCGGGTCCAGGCGCCCGCCCTCGATCGCGGCGCGCACCGCGCAGCCGGGTTCGCGGTGGTGCGAACAGTCGCGGAATTTGCATTGCTCGGCCAGGGACTCGACGTCGGCGAAGTTCTCGGCGACGTCTTCCTCGCCGGTGGGCTTCAGCTCGCGCATGCCGGGGGTGTCGATCAGGCAGGCGCCGGTCGGCAGCGGGATCAGCGCGCGGTGGGTGGTGGTGTGGCGGCCGCGGGCATCGCTTTCGCGCACCGCGCCGGTCTTCATCCGCTCGATGCCGAGCAGGCTGTTGGTCAGGGTCGACTTGCCGGCGCCGGAGGAACCGACCAACACCGCGGTGCGGCCCGGGCCCAGCCACGCCGCCAAGGCCTCGCGCACGCCGTCGCGGTCGCGGGCGTTGACCGCGCGCACCGCCACGCCCTGGGCCAGTTCGATCAGCGCCCCGGTCGCGGCGGCGATCGCGTTCTCGTCGGCGGCCAGGGCCTCGTCGGCCTTGGTCAGCACGATCACCGGCTCGGCGCCGCCGCGCACCAGCAGCAGGTAGCGCTCGATCCGGCGCGGGTTGAAGTCGGCGTCGAGGCCGCAGACCACGAATACGGTATCGACGTTGGCGGCGATCAGCTGCTGCTTGTAGTGCTCGCCGGCGGCGCCGCGCTTGATCGCGGTATGGCGCGGCAGCAGCGCCACCACCCGGCGCCGGCCCTCGCCCTCGATCAGCAGCCAGTCGCCGACCCCGGGGCGTTGCTCGGGCGGGAAGCGCGGGCGCTGCCATTCGGGCAGGGAGTCGACCGGGAAGCTGCTGTCGGGGCCGTCGGCCACCACATAGCCGCTGCGGTGCTGCTCGACCACCCGCGCCGGGCGCGCGTGGGGGTGCTCGGCCAGGGCCTGCTGCCAGACCGGGTCGGCCGGGAGCGGGTCGGCGGCCGTGATCGGCCAGCCGATCGCCTGCAAGGCGGACAGTTCAGGGGTCAAAGGCGCGCACGACGGGGGACATGGCGCGATTCTACATAGGCGGCCGGTCGCGCGGCCCTCGGCGCCCGTCGCGGCGGGCCGCGCGACGCCTCGCCCGCCCCCTCCCCGCCCGCGTCGCCGCCCGGCCCGGTGAACTGTGCGCCCCGCCCCCGCCTGCCGGCCCCGCCGGGCCGGGCGATCAGCTGATTAGTGATTGCGATTCAGCTAGTCTGGACGGCACCTTTCCCATTCCGATCCTGCCGCGATGTCCCTTCCGCCCCTGAAAACCCGCGAACGCCTGTCCGAAGTCCGCTACGAAATCCGCGGTGAACTGGCCCGGCGAGCTCGCGAGTTGGAGGCCCAGGGACGCAAGCAGATCAAGCTCAACATCGGCAATCCGGGCGCGTTCGGGTTCCGCGCGCCGGAGCACCTGCAGCGCGCGATCGCCGAGCGCATCGCCGACACCGATCCCTACACCCACCAGCAAGGCCTGCCGATCGCGCGCGAAGCGATCGCCGCGTTCCACAAGCAGCGCGGCACGCCCAACGCCTCGCCCGAGCGCGTGTTCGTCGGCAACGGCGTCAGCGAGCTGATCGACCTGTCGCTGCGCGCCCTGCTCAATCCCGGCGACGAAGTGCTGCTGCCTTCGCCCGACTACCCGCTGTGGTCGGCGGCGACCATCCTCAACGACGGCCGCCCGGTGTACTACCGCTGCCAGCCGGAGAACGGCTTCCTGCCCGACCCGGACGAGATCGAGCAACTGATCTCCAGCCGCACCCGCGCGATCGTCCTGATCAACCCCAACAACCCGACCGGCGCGGCCTACCCGCGCGAGCTGATCGAGCGCATCGTCGCCATCGCCGCGCGCCACAAGCTGCTGCTGATGTGCGACGAGATCTACGACTCGATCCTGTACGACGGCGCGCAGTTCACCCCGATCGCGCCGATCGCCGGCGACCTGCCCTGCCTGAGCTTCGGCGGCCTGTCCAAGGTCCACCGCGCTTGCGGCTGGCGCGTGGGCTGGGCGGTGCTGTCCGGCGACCCGGTCGCCAGCGGCGATTTCCATCACGCCATGGACCTGCTCGGCGCGCTGCGCCTGTGCGCCAACGTGCCGGGCCAGTTCGCGATCGAAGCCGCGCTGCACGGCGAGGACACCATCGCCCCGCTGTGCGCGCCGGGCGGCCGCCTGTACGAAGCGCGCCGCGCGGTGATCGAGTCGGTGCAGGCCAGCAAGCACCTGGAGCTGGTCGCCCCGGCCGGCGCGCTGTACGCCTTCCCGGCGGTGACCGGCGCCGCGGCGCAGGGCTTCGACGACCACAAGTTCGCGCTCGAACTGCTGGAAACCGAAGACGTGCTGGTGGTGCCGGGCTCGAGCTTCAACGTGCCCTACCGCAATCATTTCCGCGTCACCCTGCTGCCGCTGCCGGAGCAGGTGCGCGAGGTGTTCCTGCGCATCGAACGCGTGCTCGACCGCTACGCCGAGCGCGCCGACGACAAGGCCCGCGCTGCGGTGGCCTGAGCCGCCATGGCGCAGCCTGACATGGGCATGTCCTACCTGGCGCTCGGCGACAGCTACACCATCGGCGAAGCGGTGGCCGAGAACGGCCGCTGGCCGGTGCAGCTGGCCGCGGCGCTGCGCGCGCGCGGCATCGGCCTGGCCGACCCGCGCATCATCGCCACCACCGGCTGGACCACCGACGAACTGGCGACCGCGCTGGACCTGTCCGAACCGCTGGGCGAGTGGGACTTCGTCAGTCTGCTGATCGGGGTCAACAACCAGTACCGCGGCCGCAGCGCGGCCGAGTACGCCGGCGAGTTCCGCGCCCTGCTCAAGCGCGCGCTCGGCTATGCGCGCGGCCGCCGCGAGCGGGTGCTGGTGCTGTCGATCCCGGACTGGGGCGCGACTCCGTTCGGGGCCAAGGACGCGCGCGGCGGTGCGGTCATCGGCGCCGAACTCGATGCGTTCAACGCCGCCGCCGAACGCCTGTGCGCGGAGTACGGCGTGGCCTACGTCGACATCGCGCCGGTCTCGCGCCGGCTCAGCGCCGATAGCGCGATGCTGGCCGAGGACGGCCTGCATCCGTCGGCGGCGATGTACGCCGAATGGACCGCGCTGGCCCTGCCGGTCGCGCAGCGCCTGCTGACCGAAGCGGCCTGAGCCCCGCGCCGCGCTGCGGTTCCCGCGCGCGGCGACGGATGCGACACTGGACGGCCCGCGTCTCCACGCCCGACCAGACGATGAACGAAGCGGTACAGGCCATGGCCCACGGACAGGCGGACCGCATCGCGCGCGCCTATCTGCCCGAGCATCCGCTCGGCAACCGTTGGGACTACTACTACAGCCGCGCCAAGCTCGGCAGCGATCCGCTGTACCCGGGCGTCAGCGCGGCCCTGCGCGGCACCCGCGCGCCGCTGCTCGACCTGGGCTGCGGCCTGGGCCTGCTCGCCCACACCCTGCACGCCGACGGCATCCGCCTGCCCTACCGCGGCGTCGACAGCGATGCGGCCAAGATCCGCCGCGCCCGACGCGCCGCCGCGCGGGTCGGGCTGGACCAGGCCGGTTTCGACGTGGTCGACCTGGCGCGCGAAGTGCCCGAACACCGCGGCAGCGTGGCGATCCTCGACGTGCTGCAGTTCATTCCCTACCCGGCGCAGGAACGGGCGCTGGACGCGATGATCGCGATGCTGACGCCCGGCGCGCGGCTGGTGATCCGCACCGGCCTGGACGACGGCACCGGCCGCGCCCGCATCACCCGTGCGGTCGACCTGTTCTCGCGCGTGCTGGGCTGGATGAACGCGACCCCGCGGTACTACCCCGATGGCGCGGCGCTGCGCGCGCGCCTGATCGCGGCGGGGCTGGCGGTGGAGTTCACCCCGCTGTTCGGCCGCACCCCGTTCAACAACTGGCGCATCGTCGCCGCGCGGCCCGAGTAAAGCGCCCCGGCCGGAACGGCGAACCGGGAACGCGCTCAGGCGTCGCCGGGACGCGCTTCCGGCAAAGCGCAGCGGTAGCCCAGCTCGTCCAGCCGCACCAACAGGCGGCGCATCGCTTCGACGTTGCGGCCGTGGCCCGAGCCCTCGTGCATCAGCACGATCGCGCCCGGGGCCAGATCGCGTTCGATCCGCGCCACCACCTTGTCCGGGTCGGCCTCGACCGCGTCGAAACCGCGCGCGCTCCAGGCCACCCGGCTCAGGCCGTAGCGGCGCAGCGGCGCGGCGGTGAAGGGATTGGCCATGCCGACCACGGCGCGGAACCAGCGCGGCGGCTGCGGCAGCAACGCGGCCAGGCGCCGCTGGGCCTCGCCGATTTCGCGCGCCATCGCCCGCGGCCCCAGCGCCCAGAACCGCGCCGAAGGGTGGCTGTGGCTGTGGTTGCCGACCTCGTGGCCGCGGCGGACGATCTCGCGCAGCAGGCCGGCATGGCGCTCGGCGCGCTCGGCGACGACGAAGAAGGTGGCCTTGGCGCGGTGCGCATCGAGCAGGTCGAGCATCGCCTCGGTATCGGCCGAGGGCCCGTCGTCGATGGTCAGCCAGACCGCGCGCTCGGCGGTCGCCAACCGCGACAGCACCGGCCCGAACAGACGCGAGCGCGGCCACAGGGTGCCCCAGAACATCGCCGCATGACTCGGCAGCAGGGCCGCCAGGCCGGTCGCCCAGCCGTAGCGCCACCACAACGCCGCCACCAGCAACTGCGAGGCGGCGAACCAGCCGGCCCAGGCCCAGGGCCGGCGCGGCGGTCGGTGAGCGGCGGCGAAGGGGCGGTCCATGCGCGGGACGCGGTCTCGGGGGCTGATCGGGCGGGAGGGGGCGAACAGAGCCTGCATCCTACCTTGCGCCGCCGGCGCCCCGCCCCCATGTGAGCCCCATCTCCGCCCGCCAGACCGTCATGTCCCTCGATCCCGCCCTGCGTTCGCGCATCGAAACCCTGCTCCAGTCCAATCGCGTCGTGCTGTTCATGAAGGGCGCGCCGAACGCGCCGCAATGCGGTTTCTCGGCCAAGGCCGCCGGCGCGCTCAACGCGCTGCTGCCGCAGGGCTACGCCCACGTCGACGTGCTGGCCGATGCGGACCTCCGCGAGGGCATCAAGGTCTACGGCGAGTGGCCGACCATTCCGCAGTTGTACGTCGACGGCCAGTTGGTCGGCGGCAGCGACATCGTCGAGCAGATGGCCGCCAGCGGCGAACTGCACGGCCTGCTCGGCCTGCCGGCGCCGGATCGCAGCCCGCCCAGGCTCAGCATCACCCCGGCGGCGGCCAAGATGCTGCGCGATGCCGTCGCCAACGCCGGCGAAGGCTATGCGGTGCAATTGGAAGTCGACCCGCGCTACAACGTGCGCCTGCAGCTGGCGCCGGTCGACGCTGCGGCGATCGCGGTCGAAGTCGACGGCGTGCGGGTGCAGACCGACTGGATGCACGCGCGCCGCGCCGACGGCGTGTCGATCGACTGGGCCGACGACGAACGCGGCCGCGGTCTGGTGATCGTCAACCCGAACGCGCCGCCGGCGGTGCAGCCGCTGACCCCGGCGCAGGCGCGCGAACGCGTCGCCGCCGGCAGCCTGCGCCTGGTCGACGTACGCCCGGCCGAGGAGCGCGCGCTGGCCCAGGCCGGTGTCGCCTTCGATACCTTC
This sequence comes from Lysobacter antibioticus HS124, assembly GCF_000336385.2. GTDB lineage: Bacteria > Pseudomonadota > Gammaproteobacteria > Xanthomonadales > Xanthomonadaceae > Lysobacter > Lysobacter firmicutimachus. Next base: position 22,024 of record NZ_HG424457.1, read on the forward strand.
GACGCCGGCACCGCCACGCTCGAGGCGCTGCCCAAGGACACCGCGCTGGCCTTTCTGTGCCACCACGGCGGCCGCAGCGCCCAGGCCGCCGAGCACTTCCGCCAGCTCGGCTTCAGCGAGGTCTACAACGTGGTCGGCGGCATCGACGCCTGGGCCGACATCGAGCCGGGCATCGCCAAATACTGAGCCGCCGGCGCCAGCCGCCGCCGCGACGGCCGCGACGCCCTGCGTCGCGGCCGTTTTCGTTTGCGCACGCCGGATCGCGCTGGGGTGGACGCCTGGCGCGGGGGGCTTCCGCGCGATCCGCTTCCGCCCGGCATCCGAGGCGGTCGCTTCAACCTGACTGGTCACCAACGCCCACCTCGTCTCCGCCTTGTGGCCGATGCCCGCCTGCGGCGACGCCCCCTAACCTCGCGCCTCGTTGCCCACCTCGCCACGGATCGGCGCCTGCTGCGGAGTAGCCCGTGACCTTCGCCTTCCCGATCCGCGCCCTCGGCGCGCTCGCCGCGCTGTGCCTGCTCGCCACCCTCGCCCGCGCCGCCGATCCGCCCAAGCCGGTCCCCGCGCCGATCCAGCAGCTGCGCATCTACGAAATCTTCGAAGACACCAAGCCGCATTTCCACGCCCGCTTCCGCGATCATGCGCTGCGGATCATGCAGCGCTACGACTTCCGCATCGTCGCCATGTGGGAGACCCGGCAGGAGCAGCGGACCGAATTCGCCTATCTGCTGGAATGGCCGGACGAAGCGACGATGAAGGACCGCTGGGCCCGGTTCATGGCCGACGAGGAATGGTCGAGGATCAAGCGCGAAACCCGCAGCCGCGGCCGCATGGTCGGACAGATCCAGGACCGCACCCTGCACATGGTCGAGTATTCGCCGCAACGCCATTTGCTCGATTGAACGCCGCGACGGCTCTTGTAAGAGCGGCGTGAACCGCGACAGCCGCAGCGGTGGACGCGAGCGAAGCATCCGGAGCCCAGACCGCCGGCGCGGGCATGGCCCATGCCGCATGACCGACTTCGGCCGGCACGCGTTCTGTCATCGCTTCGGTGGTCGCGGCTCACGCCGCTCCTACAAGAGGCGTTCGCCGCGACAGGGGGGAACCGAAGCGGCTCAGCCCTTGAAGCCGCCGCCGTCGAGGTAGGCCTGTTCGTCGGCGGTCGATTCGCGGCCGAGGGCGGCGTTGCGGTGCGGGAAGCGGCCGAAACGTTCGATCAGGTCCAGGTGCTGCTGCGCCCACCGCGCCGGATCGCTGCCGTCGGCGTTAGCCGGCAGGCGCCGATGCAGTTCCAGCGACAGGCGCTGGTCGGCCAGGTCCTCGGAGTGCTCGAACGGCAGATAGAAGAACGCGCGCAACGCCGGCTCGATGCGCTGGTCGTGACCGAGCGCCAGCGCGCGCCGGGCGTAGTGGCGCGCGAGCGGATCGGTCGCATAGGAGTGCGCGCTGCCGCGGAACACGTTGCGCGGGATCTGGTCGAGCAGGATCAGCAGCGCCAGCGCCGACTCGGCGTCGCGTTCGACCCAGTCGTCGTGCTCGCGGCGCGCGGCGGCGAAGTGGGCTTCGAGGAAACCGCTGCGGCATTGATGGTCGAACTGCTCGTCGCGGTCGAACCAGCGGCTCGGCCCGGCGTTGCGCCAGAAGGCGACGACGTCTTGTGCGGTGACGGACATGATTAACCTGAGATCGCGAAGACAGGGCCGCACCCTAGCACCGCCGCAACACCGTGTCGAAGCCAGCCGCTCTTGTAGGAGCGGCGTGAACCGCATCGCTGTTGTAGGAGCGGCGCAAGCCGGATTGCTCTTGTAGGAGCGGCGTGAGCCGCGACCACCGCAGCGGTGATCGAAAGCGCTACGGCCGAAGCCCGGTTGCCTGCGTCGTCTGTTGTCGCTACTGGTTGTCCGGGCTTCGGATGTTTCGCTCGCGTACACCACTGCGGTAGTCGCGGCTCACGCCGCTCCTACAGACAACCAGGGTTTACGCCGCCGCAGGCGGGCCCGCGTCGGGCGCTTCGCCGAGCTGGGTTTCCAGTTCGTTGATCCAGGCCGCGGTCAGGTTTTCCATGGTCACCGCGTGAATCAGCGGCTGCACGGCGCGCGAGGAGTACGACTGGGCGACGAAGCGCGCATGGCGCTCGCGGAATGCCAGCCAGGCCTGGTGGGTCTGCTCGAACGCCTCCCGGCTCTTGCCGTCGAGCTGGCCGCGCAAGCGTGCGACCGCGCGTTCCAGCCGCGCCTGCTCGCGTTCCAGTTCGGCCAATGCGTGCCGGCTCATGTCGGCCTGACTGACGTTGGCGTCGTCGCTGTCGCGCGCCAGCGCCTCGGCCTTGCCGACGTAACGGTCGGCGATGCGCGCGGTGGTCTCGGCCTTGCCGATCAGGCGGCTTTCGAAGCGGCGCAGTTCCTCGACGCTGGTGTGGGCGCCGTCGAGTTCCTGCTTGAGCGCCAGCAGCTGCTTGCCGCGCTCGATCGCGTCGACCGTGCCGCGACGTTCGGCGATGCGCTGAATGAAGTAGAACGCCCAGGTCAACAGGGCGCCGATGACGGTGAAGATGAGCTGTTCCATGACCTGTCCTCCGGTCGTGGGGCACAGTGTCGTCCGGGCAGGTCTCAGGCCGTGCGAGGCGGCGTGCGGGGCGTCTCAGAACCCTTAAAAACAAGGGGTTTTAGCTTGATGGCATGGGTGAACTGTTCAGCCGCGCCGGAACCGGGGAGCCCTCGCCCACCCCCTCTCCCGCACGCGGGAGAGGGGCCGATGCGCGGCGGCGGCTTACTCGTCGAAGCGCAGGTGACGCACCGACTTGCCGTGGCGGCGGATCAGCTTCAGCGCTTCGATGCCCACGCTGATGTGGTTGTCGACGAAGCTGGCGCTGACCTTGGCGTCGGAGGCTTCGGTCTTGACCCCTTCCGGGATCATCGGCTGATCGGACACCAGCAACAGCGCGCCGCAGGGAATGCGGTTGGCGAAGCCGGCGGCGAACACGGTCGCGGTCTCCATGTCGATGGCCATGCAGCGCATCGCCCGCAGCCGTTCCTTGAAGGCTTCGTCGTGCTCCCAGACGCGGCGATTGGTGGTGTAGACCGTGCCCGTCCAGTAGTCGTGGCCGAGGTCGCGGATCGTGGTCGAGACCGCGCGCTGCAGGGCGAAGGCCGGCAGCGCCGGCACCTCCGGCAGCAGGTAGTCGTTGGAGGTGCCCTCGCCGCGGATCGCGGCGATCGGCAGCACCAGGTCGCCGAGCTGGTTCTTGCGCTTGAGGCCGCCGCACTTGCCCAGGAACAGGACCGCCTTGGGCATGATCGCCGACAGCAGGTCCATCATGGTCGCCGCGTTGGGACTGCCCATGCCGAAGTTGATCATGGTGATGCCGTCGGCGGTCGCGCTCGGCATCGGCCGGTCCAGGCCCACGACTTCGGCGCCGGTGAGACGGGCGAAGGTGTGCAGGTAGCCGCCGAAATTGGTCAGCAGGATGTGCTCGCCGAACTGGTCCAGCGGGACGCCGGTGTAGCGCGGCAGCCAGTTTTCGACGATCTGTTCTTTGTCTTTCACGTTCTTGGCCTTTTCTAGTTGTTGTCCGGCCATTGTGGCATGCCTATGACCTTCGTCAGGGTTGGCAGCGCCGATCGCCGCCGCTACGGTTCAAGGTCGCCCGCAATCCGTTTGAATTGCTCGCTTTTCCGGGGAAAATCATGCTTCGACCGCTCTTCGCCGGCTGCGCCCTGGCGCTGCTGGGCAGCGCCGCGCAGGCCGCGACGCCGGCGCCGGCCACCTCGCGCTACACCCAGGACCCCTACCCCAGCACCTACCGCCCGCTCGCCTCCGGCCCGGTGCTGCTGCAGGGCGCTACGGTGCTGACCGGCACCGGCCAGCGCCTGGACCGCGCCGACGTGCTGCTGCGCGACGGCAAGATCGTCGCCGTCGGCAGCCACCTGGAGGCCCCGGCCGACGCGACCCGGGTCGCGGCCGAGGGCAAGTGGATCACCCCCGGTCTCATCGACGTGCACTCGCACCTGGGCGTCTACCCCAGCCCCGGCGTCGGCGCGCATTCCGACGGCAACGAGATGACCGGCCCGGTGACCCCGAACGTGTGGGCCGAGCATTCGATCTGGCCGCAGGACCCCGGCTTCGCCACCGCCCTGGCCGGCGGCGTCACCTCGCTGCAGATCCTGCCCGGCTCGGCCAACCTGATCGGCGGCCGCGGCGTGACCCTGAAGAACGTGCCGGCGGTGAGCTACCAGGCGATGAAATTCCCGGGCGCGCCCTGGGGCCTGAAGATGGCCTGCGGCGAAAACCCCAAGCGCGTCTACGGCGGCCGCAACACCTCGCCGGGCACGCGCATGGGCAACGTCGCCGGCTACCGCGCCGCCTTCATCGACGCCAGCGAATACCTGCGCAAGACCACGCCGAAGAACGCCGCGCCGCAGAAGAAGCGCTGGTGGCAGAGCAGCGCCAAGCCCAACGGCAACGGCGCCGACAGCGAGAAGGACACCGGCGGCAAGCGCGACCTCAAGCTCGACACCCTGGCCGGCGCGATCAAGGGCGACATCCGGGTCCACATCCACTGCTACCGCGCCGACGAGATGACCACCATGCTCGACCTGGCCAAGGAGTTCGGCTTCAAGGTCAGCGCCTTCCACCACGGCGTGGAGGCCTACAAGATCGCCGACCGGCTTGCCGCCGAAGGCGTGTGCGGCGCGCTGTGGGCCGATTGGTGGGGCTTCAAGATGGAGGCCTTCGACGGCATCCAGGAGAACATCGCCATCGTCGACCGCCCGGCCAACAGCTGCGCGATCGTGCATTCGGATTCGGAGGAAGGCATCCAGCGGCTCAACCAGGAAGCAGCCAAGGTGATCGCGCATGCGCGCCTGGCCGGGATCGAGATCGCGCCGGAACGGGCGATCCGCTGGCTGACCCAGAACCCGGCCAAGGCGCTGGGCATCGGCGAGCGCACCGGCACCCTGGAGCCGGGCAAGATGGCCGATGTGGTGGTCTGGAACGGGAATCCTTTCAGCGTCTACGCCAAGGCCGAACAGGTCTACGTCGACGGCGCGCGGATCTACGACCGCGCCGACCCGGCGCGCCAGCCCAAGTCCGACTTCCTGCTCGGCCAACCCGCGACCCAGGGCGCGGCGACGACCGGAGGCCTGCGATGAACCGCGCCGCCGTCCGCCGCCGCGTTCTCGCCGCCGCCCTGCTGGCCGCCGCCAGCTTCGCCGCGCCGGCGCAGAACCTGCTGATCCGCAACGCCACCGTGCATACCGCCACCGCCCAGGGCTCGCTCGAACACGCCGACGTGCTGGTCTCGGGCGGGGTGGTGCGGGCGATCGGCAAGGGCCTGAGCGCGCCGGCCGGCGCGCAGGTGGTCGAGGCCGAAGGCCGGCCGCTGACCCCGACCCTGTTCGGCGGCATCACCGAGCTCGGCCTGGAAGAGGTCTCCGGCGAGAAGTCGACCGTCGACCAGACCGTCGCGCTCGGCGCCGACACCAAGGAAATGACGGTGCGGCCGGAGTTCGACGTGACCCTGGCCTACAACCCCGACTCGGTGCTGATCCCGGTCGCGCGCATCGAAGGCATCGGCTGGACCCTGCTCGGCGCCGGCACCGCCGCCGGCGGCTCGATCGTCGCCGGCCAGGGCGGGGTCGAGCGCCTCGACGGCGGCCCCGACCCGATCGGCCCGCGCGCGCTGTTCGTGCGCCTGGGCAAGGACAGCCTCGGCCTCAGCGGCAGTTCGCGCGCGGCGCAATGGATGATTCTCGATCAGCTGATCGACGAGGCGCGCGGGCGCCTTCCGTCCGGCCACCACGCGGCCCTGCTGACCCCGGCCGGGCGCCAGGCCCTGCTCAAGTACCTCGACGGCGGCGGCCGGATCGTGTTCGGCGTCGACCGCGCCGCCGACATCCGCCAGCTGCTGCGCTGGTCGTCGCGGCACAAGCTGCGGATCGCCATCGCCGGCGGCGCCGAGGCCTGGCGCCTGGCGCCCCAGCTGGCCGCGGCGCAGGTGCCGGTGTTCGTCAATCCGCTGTCCAACCTGCCCAGCGACTTCGATCAGGTCGGCGCCAGCCTGGAGAACGCCGCGCGGCTGCGCGCGGCCGGGGTCGCGGTCGGTTTCAGCGAGGGCGGCGCCGCGCACAACGCGCGCAAGGTGCGCCAGTTGGCCGGCAATGCGGTCGCCGCCGGCCTGCCCTGGGCCGACGGCCTGGCCGGGCTGACCCGGGTACCGGCGGACACCTTCGGCGTCGCCGGCGAAGTCGGCAGCATCGCCCCGGGCAAGCGCGCCGACCTGGTGCTGTGGAGCGGCGATCCGCTCGACGTCGCCCACGTCGCCCTGCAGGTGTGGATGGACGGCCGCGCGATCCCGATGCGCAGCCGTCAGACCGAACTGCGCGACCGCTACCTGCGCGCCGACAACGGCCTGCCGCGCGCCTATCCGGCGCCCGCGCGCTGACGGCTCCGCCGGCGCGTCCGCCTGCGGCGGGCGCGCGGCGCGGCGCGGCGTATGCTGTCGACGGCCGTCGCCGCCTGACGCGCGACGGCCGACTCGACCCGCAACCCGGAGACGCCGCGATGACCCTGCCCACCCTGGAACTCAACTGGCTGGCGATCCTCGCCGCGACCGCATCTTCGTTCCTGCTCGGCGGGCTGTGGTACGGGCCCTTGTTCAAGAAGCAGTGGTGCCGCGCCGCCGGGATCGACCCGGACGCGCAGCCGCGCCACCCGGCGCTGATCTTCGCCACCGCGATCGTGTGCAGCTTCCTGGCCGCGCTGGTGTTCGCGGTGTTCCTGCCGCCGGCGGCCAACGCCGCCGACGGCTTCGGGGTCGGCTTCGTGGTCGGCCTGTTCTTCGTCTCGATGAGCTTCGGCATCAACTACGCCTTCGCCCAGCGCGGGCCGGTGCTGTGGATGATCGACAGCGGCTACCACATCCTCCAGTTCGCCCTGTACGGCCTGATCCTCGGGGCCTGGAAGTGAGCGCGGCGGCCGGCGAGCGGCGCTGGTTCTTCGATTTCATCTCGCCGTTCGCCTACCTTCACTGGCAGAAGCTGCGCCCGCGCCTGGCCGAGCTGGCGGTGGAGCCGGTGCCGATCGTGTTCGCCGCGGTGCTGCAGGCGCGCGGGCAGAAGGGGCCGGCGGAAATCCCGGGCAAGCGCGAATTCACCTACCGCCACACCCTGTGGCAGGCGCGCCGCGACGGGATAGAGCTGCGCTACCCGCCGGCGCATCCGTTCAATCCGATCGCGGCATTGCGCTTGTGCATCGCGGCAGGCGGCACGCCCGAGGCGGTCGATGCGATCTTCGACTGGATCTGGCGCCGCGGCCAGGCCGGCGACGGCGTCGAGGCGCTGCAGCCGGTGATCGACGCGCTCGGCATCGACCCGGCCGCGCTCGGCGCGGAGGCGACCAAGGCCGCGCTGCGCGCCAACACCGACGCGGCGATCGCGGCCGGTGTGTACGGCGTTCCTACGTTGAAGTTCGGAAGCGAGCTGTTCTGGGGCTGCGACGCGCACGAGTTCGCGCTTGACGCATTGCAGCATCCCGAGCTGCTTCACGATCCGGAGATGCAGCGTCTGACAAGGTTGCCCCTGGGCCAGCAGCGGCGCAGCTGAACCTCGCCCGCCAAGCGGCGCAAAGTCGATGCGTGATCGGCGCCACAAAAAGGTATGCTCGTAACATTCGATTGATGCCAGCCACGACCCGGGGGGGAACATGCGCATTGGAATCGTCGTCGACTCCGCTTGCGACCTGCCGCTGGAGTACCTGGAACGACACCACATCCATCTGTTGCCGATCACCGTGCGCATCGGCCAGGCCGTACTCGCCGACCACCGCAACGAGCAGGCGACCCTGCAGTTCCTGCACACCCACCTGGCCGAACGCGGCTTCGAGGCCGAGACCACACCGTACACGGTGCAGCAAGTGCGCGATCTGTTCGTCAGCCAACTGGCGATCGACTACGACTACGTGTTCTGCCTGACCATCACCAAGACCCGCAGCCCGATCTACGAGAACGCCAACCAGGCCAGCTTCGCGATCCTCAACGACTACAAGCCGGTGCGCAGCGCCGCCGGCATCCACACCCCGTTCGCCCTGCGCGTCATCGATACCCTGAACCTGTTCGCCGCCCAGGGCGTGACCGCGGTCGAGGCGGCGCGGCTGCGCGACGCGGGCGAGGGCGCGCCGAAGATCCGTGCCCGGCTCGAATACCTGGCCCTGCACACCCACGGTTATCTGATTCCGCGCGACCTCAACTACCTGCGCGCGCGCACCCGGGTGCGCGGCGACCGCAGCGTCAGTTTCCTCAGCGCCGCGCTCGGCAGCGCCCTGGACATCAAGCCGGTGCTGCATTGCAACCGCGGCGAGACCGGCCCGGTGGCCAAGATCAAGGGCTACGACCAGGCGGCGCAGAAACTGTTCGAATTCGCCGCGCGCAAGACCGCCGGCGGCCTGGCCACGCCGACGATGTGCGTGAGCTACGGCGGCGAACTGGCCGAGCTGCACGCCTTGCCCGGTTACGACCGCCTGCGCGCGGCCTGCGCCGAGAACAACGTCGAGTTGTTCGAAAGCGTGATGAGCCTGACCGGCATGGTCAACGTCGGCAAGGGCGCGCTGGCGCTGGGCTTCGCCGCGGAGCAGGCGCAGTTCGAGGGCTGACGGCCGGGATTCGGGATTCGGGATTCGGGATTCGGGATTCGGGATTCGGGATTCGGGAAAAGGCTAAAACGGGCGTCTCGCTTTGGTGCTCGTCTTCCGCTCGTCATCCCCGCGAAGACGGGAATCCAAGTTCCATCGCGACAAGCATTCGGCCACAGCGAACTGTCGCCGGCCGCCGTTCAAGCGCCGAACAACCCGAGTACTCGCCGGACATCGACGCCACCGTCCGCGTCGACGCCCAGGAAGCGATCGGCCTGCCAACGTTGCGTGGCCAACGCCTGTTTCGCCACGGGACGGCTCCACGGCGGATACACCCGGATCGCCCGCTTTCCGCCGAGCCCCTGTTCGGACATGACGTCGCGATCGATCAGGGTGGCGCGGTCGAAGACGAACTGCCCGCGCCGGCCGGCCTCCGCCACCCAGACCACCACGAAATCCACCGCGTCGCCGGCGTCCAACGGCGCGATCGGCCCATCGGGCGACGAACGTTTCCACATCGTCACGAACTGTCCGATCTTCTTCGGTGTGACCCGGGCTTCGCGAAAGACCACGGAACGGCCCTCCAGACCGAGCCTGCAGGCGCCGTATTCGCTTCCCTCGAGTTCGCGCACCGGCGCAGCGCTCGTCTGCATGCCTGCCGCAGCGTAGACATGCCGCAGCGAGAAGATCAGGCCTTCCGGCAGATTGCTATCGCACATCCTTACGCTCGAATCCCCGCTCGATTGCATCGCGGCGTCCAGGGTAACAACCGATGTTCGGCCCGGCCAGGCACAGTTTCGGCAAGCCGCGGCGACGCCCGTCCTCGACAACCGGGCCAACGCAAGCGTTGGCCATTTCCATGCAACCGCGCTCGAACGCCAGGGCCCCGACATCGCCGCGGGAATCAGGCGAGCGCCATGCCGCGCCGCACTGGCGACGGCCCCGGACCACCGCGGCAGCGCAATAGCCGGTATCCACGCACGACAGGCACCGCAAGCCGTCGCCCGATGGCATTGCATATGCCTCGGCCACGACTTCCAGCCCAGGCCCCGGCACCGAGGCAGCGGTTAGGCTCGACCCACAGCCCGTTCCCAGGTAGCCGCTCGATGCCCCGTCTCCATCTGCTCGCCCTCGCCCTGGCCAGCGCGTTCGCCGCGCCGGCGTTCGCCCAGACCCCGCCCCAACCCGCGCCGCAGGACAAGCAGCAAGGCGACACACCCGCCGCCCAGCTCGAGCAGGATGCGCTCAAACCGGCCGGCACCGATCCGGCGCGCGCGCCGGCGCAGACCGCCAAGGGCGCGAGCAAGCCGGGCGCGGCGGCCGACGACAAGAAATGGGACGTCACCGCCGCCCACGGCCCGACCAAGGCGGTGCGCTTCGACACCGACGAAGGCACCTGGATCGACCTCGACGTCTCGCCCGACGGCCGCGAAATCGTCTTCTCCCTGCTCGGCGACATCTACCTGCTGCCGATCGGCGGCGGCCAGGCGCGACGCATCAGCGGCGGCCCGGCCTGGGACGTGCAGCCGCGCTTCTCGCCGGACGGCCGCGAGATCGCCTTCACGTCCGACCGCGGCGGCGGCAACAACCTGTGGCGCATGCGCGCCGACGGCAGCGAGCCGGCCCAGGTGACCAAGGAAGACTTCCGCCTGCTCAACAACCCGGCCTGGACGCCCGACGGCCAGTTCCTGATCGGCCGCAAGCACTTCACCGGCGAGCGCTCGCTCGGCGCCGGCGAGCTGTGGATCTATCACGCCGCCGGCGGTGGCGGCGGCCTGCAACTGACCAAACAGAAGAACGACCAGCAGGACCTGGGCGAGCCGGCGGTGTCGCCGGACGGCCGCTACGTCTATTACTCCGAAGACGTCACCCCGGGCCCGAGCTTCCAGTACAACAAGAACCCGCACGACACCATCTACGCAATCAAGCGCCTGGACCGCCAGACCGGCAAGAGCGACACCCTGATCGACACCGCCGGCGGCGCGGTGCGGCCGCAGCCCTCGCCGGACGGCAAGTCGCTGGCTTTCGTCAAACGCGTGCGCGATAAATCGGTGCTGCACGTGTTCGACCTCGCCAGCGGCGAAGCGCGCCCGGTCTGGGACGGCCTGTCGCACGACATGCAGGAAGCCTGGGCGATCTTCGGCCCCTACGCCAACTTCGACTGGACTCCGGATTCCAAGGCGGTGGTGATCTGGGCCCAGGGCAAGCTGTGGCGGGTCGCGATCGGCGACGGCAAACCGCAGCCGATCCCGTTCACCGCCGCGGTCGAGCAGACCGTGACCGCGCCGCTGCGCTTCGAGCAGACCCTCGAAGAAGGCCGTTTCGCGCCGAAGATGATCCGCGACGTCGCCACCAGCGCCGACGGCAAGACCTTGGTGTTCCACGCGGTCGGTCAGTTGTGGCGCAAGCGCCTGCCCGACGGAAAGCCCGAGCGCCTGACCGGCAACGACAACCTCTACGAATACCAGCCCAGCTTCAGCGCCGACGGCAGCAAGCTGCTGTACACGACCTGGTCGGACGATGCGCTGAGCGCGATCTACGTCGCCTCGGCCGGCGGTGACGGCGGCAAGCGCCTGACCCAGGAGAAGGGCTTCTACTACGGCCCGCGCTTCTCGCCGGACGGCAAGCGCATCGTCTACGCCAAGAGCGGCGGCGGCGGGCTCACTGGCAGCCTGTGGTCGGTCGACCGCGGCATCTACGTGATGAACGCCGACGGCGGCAAGCCGGTGCGCGTCGCCGACAGCGGCGAGGCGCCGCAGTTCAGCGCCGACGGCACGCGCGTGTTCTACCTGACCGGCGGCGGACTGAAGAAGAAGCTGATGTCGGTCGGCCTGCACGGCGAAGAGCCGCGCGAAGTCTACAGCCTGAAGTACGTCGACTCGGTCAGCCTGAGCCCAGACGGCAAGTGGGTGGCTTTCACCGAGCTGTTCAATGCCTACGTCGCGCCGCTGATGACCGGCGGCACCGGTCCGGTCGAGCTCAGCCGCGACAGCAAGGCGATGCCGGTGACCCAGGTCAGCGCCGATGTCGGCAGCTATCTGCACTGGGCCGCCGATTCCAAGTCGCTGCACTGGATGGTCGGCGACCGCTACCACTCGCGCCCGCTCAACCAGGCCTTCGGCTTCCTGCCGGGCGCGCCGGCGACCCTGCCCAAGCCGTCGGCCGACGAGGCCGGGGTCCGGGTCGGGCTGGAGCTGCCGGTGTACGCGGCGCAGGACACGGTCGCCTTCACCCATGCCCGGGTGGTGACCATGCGCAACTCCGAGACCGAGCAGGAAGTGATCGAGGACGGCACCGTGGTGGTGCGCGGCGATCGCATCGTCGCGGTCGGGCCCAGCGGCTCGGTCGCGGTGCCGGCCGGCGCGCGCAGCATCGACGCCCGCGGCAAGACCATTCTGCCGGGCTATGTCGACGTGCACGCGCATGCCGCGCATTTCGGCCAGGGCGTGGTGCCGCAGCAGAACTGGGCCTACTACACCAACCTCGCGTTCGGCATCACCACCATGCACGACCCCTCGGCCACCACCGAGTTCGTGTTCTCCGAAGCCGAGCTGCTCAAGGCCGGCAAGATGGTCGGCCCGCGCGTGTTCTCGACCGGTACGATCCTGTACGGCGCCGACGGCGACTTCAAGGCGGTGGTCAACTCGATCGACGACGCCCGCAGCCACCTGCGCCGGATGAAGGCCAACGGCGCGTTCTCGGTCAAGAGCTACAACCAGCCGCGACGCGAACAGCACCAGCAGATCAACCAGGCCGCGCGCGAGCTGGGCATGCTGGTGGTCGAGGAAGGCGGCTCGACCCTCAACCACAATCTGCCGATGATCCTCGACGGCGTCACCGGCATCGAGCACAACCTCCCGGTCGCGCCGCTGTACAAGGACGTGCTGGAACTGTGGCGGCAGACCGACGTGCGCAACACCCCGACCCTGGTGGTCAGCTACGGCGGCCTGTCCGGCGAGTACTGGTGGTATGCGCGCGACAACGTCTGGGAGGACAAGAAGCTCAACCGCTTCTTCCCGCGCGAGACCCTGGACGCCCGCTCGATCCGGCGCGAGACCGCGCCGGACTGGGACTACTGGCACGTCCAGGTCGCCAAGTCGGTGAAGAAGCTGCGCGACGCCGGGGTCAAGATCCAGATCGGCGGCCACGGCCAGTTGCAGGGCCTGTCGGCCAACTGGGAGATCTGGATGCTGCCGCAGGGCGGTTTCAGCAATTTCGAAGCGCTGCGCGCAGCGACCATCGACGGCGCCGACTACCTCGGCCTGTCCAAGCAGCTGGGCTCGCTGGAAGCCGGCAAGAAGGCCGACCTGGTGGTGCTCAACAGCAATCCGCTGGAGAACATCCGCTCGACCATCGACACCCGCTACGTGATGGTCGACGGCCGATTGTTCGACGTCGACGCCGACATGGCCGAACTCGGCAACCGCGGCGAAAAGGCGCCGAACTTCTATTGGCAGCGCCACCGCGACGGCCAGACCTTCGGCCTGGAGTACGGCCCGACTTCGGTCTGCCATTGCCCCAAGGGTCACGGCGTGCATTCGGCGCACGACCACGACGACGAGTGACGCGGCGTGCGGCCCGTCGCCGTTGCGACGGGCCGCACAGCGCGAGCGGGCGGCGAGCATGAACGCCGCCCCTCGCCCGGCCCCGGAGCGCGGGCGCGTTCACGGCGGACAGAGGCCGGCGCGCTTACCCTGAGCGCCTCGTTCAAGCAGAGAGCGCGCATGGCCACCCGCTACTACCTCACCCTGCCCGACGGCGAACGCGCCCGCGGCAGCGACGCCGCGCTGTCGTTCCGCGCGGTCAGCGCCGAAGGCTTCGCCGAAGAGCTGCAGGCCGCGCTGCGCGGCGACGGCTTGTTCGAACGCTGGCGCGCCAAGCAGCCCGATCCGGACGAGGTCGACCCTAGCCTCGGCGCCACCGATCCGGCGGCGACCGTGCACGGCGAGCAACGCGATCTGCGCATCGATCTGATCGCCACCACCGCGCTGTCGGGCACGGTCATCAAGCACCGGCTGCGCCTGCTGGCAGGCAGCGGGTGGGAGTTGCGGGACGTTACCGCGGCCTGAGCGCCGCGGGCAGCGGGTCGAGCGCAGCCAGCGAGAGCGGCTCGCCGCTCTCGCGATTCGTCCCGACGCCGTCGCGCGCCGCACGGGTGCGACGCGGGCGGCCCGCTCTCAGCCGCGCAGCGCCGCGGCGTGGTGCGCGATGTGCTCGCCGATGAAGCTGGCGATGAAGTAGTAGCTGTGATCGTAACCGGAGCGGATCCGCAGCTGCAGCGGGTGGCCGGCGACTTCGCAGGCGATGCGCAGCAGCTCGGGCTTGAGCTGCGGCACCAGGAACTCGTCGGCGTCGCCCTGGTCGATCAACAAGGGCAGGCGTTCGCGCGCGCCTGCGACCAGCGCGGTCGCGTCCCAGGCTTTCCAGGCTTCGCGGTCGTCGCCGAGATAGGCGCTGAACGCCTTCTCGCCCCACGGGCTTTGCGACGGCGCGGCGATCGGCGAGAACGCCGATACGCTGCGGTAGCGGCCCGGGTTCTTCAACGCGATGGTCAGCGCGCCGTGACCGCCCATCGAATGGCCGCTGATGCCGCGTGCGCTGCCGGTCGGGAAATGCGCGTCGACCAGCGCCGGCAACTCCTCGACCACATAGTCGTACATGCGGAAGTGGCCGGCCCACTTCGGCCGGGTCGCGTTGAGGTAGAACCCGGCGCCCTGGCCGAGGTCGTAGCCCTCCGCGTCCGGCACGCCCTCGCCGCGCGGACTGGTGTCCGGCGCGACCAGAATCAACCCGTGCTCGGCGGCGTAGCGCTGCGCGCCGGCCTTGGTGATGAAGTTCTGCTCGGTGCAGGTCAGCCCGGAAAGCCAGTACAGCACCGGACAGTCTTCGCGCTCGGCCTGCGGCGGCAAGTAGACGCCGAAGCGCATCGTGCAGCCGAGCGTGGTCGCGGTATGCGACCAGACTTCCTGGCGTCCGCCGTGGCAGGCGTGGGATTCGATTCGTTCCATGTCGGGGCTCTCAGCGCAGCGTGGATCCGTTCGGGTTGATCGCCAGTTCGTCCACACGCTGCGGGTAGAACGGCTTCTTGTGTTCCATGTCGTAAAACAGCAGGCCGTGCAGGCCCATCGCTTCGCGCTTGGGCACGCGGTTGCGCCACAGGCGCTCGAACACCGGCTCGAGCGCGCGCGGCGGATGCCGCGCCAGAACCTCGTCGATGAAGGCCACGTTCTGGCCCGGCGGATACAACAGATCGAAGTCCGCGTCCTCGACGGCGAACACGTCGTAGGTGCAGTTGATCGCACTGTCGACGACCTGGACGTACTTCATCGCCGTCTCAGTAGTGGATCACGGTCCGGATCGACTTGCCCTCGTGCATCAGATCGAAGGCCTCGTTGATGCGTTCCAGCGGCAGCGTGTGGGTGATGAAGGGGTCCAGGTCGATCTCGCCCTTCATCGCCTGCTCGACCATGCCCGGCAGCTGGGTGCGGCCCTTGACCCCGCCGAAGGCCGAGCCGCGCCAGACCCGGCCGGTGACCAACTGGAACGGGCGAGTGCGGATTTCCTGGCCGGCGCCGGCGACGCCGATGATGACCGACTCGCCCCAGCCCTTGTGGCAGCACTCCAGCGCCGAGCGCATGACCTCGACGTTGCCGATGCATTCGAAGCTGAAATCGACGCCGCCGTCGGTCATCTCGACCAGCACGTCCTGGATCGGACGCGCGTGGTCCTTGGGATTGACGCAGTCGGTCGCGCCCATCGCCTTGGCCAGTTCGAACTTGCCCGGGTTGGTATCGACGCCGATGATGCGCCCGGCCCTGGCCTGCACCGCGCCCTGGATCACCGCCAGGCCGATGCCGCCGAGGCCGAACACCGCGACCGTGTCGCCCGGCTGCACCTTGGCGGTGTTGTGCACCGCGCCGATGCCGGTGGTGACGCCGCAGCCGAGCAGGCAGACCTTCTCCAGCGGCGCGGCGGGGTTGACCACCGCCAGCGAGACTTCGGCCACCACCGTGTACTCGCTGAAGGTGCTGCAGCCCATATAGTGGTGGATCGGCTGGCCGTTGTAGCTGAAGCGGCTGGTGCCGTCCGGCATCAGGCCGCGGCCCTGGGTCGCGCGCACCGCCTGGCACAGATTGGTCTTGCCCGACAGGCAGAACTTGCACTGGCGGCATTCGGCCGTGTACAGCGGGATCACGTGATCGCCCGGCTTGACGCTGGTCACGCCCTCGCCGACCTCGACCACCACGCCGCCGCCTTCGTGGCCGAGCACGGCGGGGAACAAACCTTCCGGGTCGTCGCCGCTGAGGGTGAACGCATCGGTGTGGCACACGCCGGTGGCGGCGATGCGCACCAGCACTTCGCCGGCCTGCGGCGGCTGGACGTCGATCTCGACGATCTGCAGGGGCTGGCCGGCGGCGAAAGCGACGGCGGCGCGGCTCTTGATGACCCGGCTCATGGGCGATGTCTCCTGGTGGTGGCGTCCCGGGAAGGGAAACAAGGACGAACGTGGAACGGATCTGATCCGACGCGGTGCGCGGCCGCGACGAGGCTATTTCGAATACGGTTTCATTTCAGGTACGAGCGCACCAGCGCAGCGATCTCGTCGATGCTGGCGTTGCGGCCGCGGTCGGCCACGGCTTGGCCGAGTTCCTCGCGGATATGGCTTTCCAGCACCTCCGACATCAGCCCGTTGATCGCGCCGCGGATCGCCGCGATCTGCTGCAGCACCGCCGCGCAGTCGCTGCCGGCCTCGAGCGCGCGCTCCAGGGCCTCGGTCTGGCCCTTGATCCGGCGCACCCGGGTCAGGACGCGTTTTTTCTCTTCCGGCGAATGCGGCATGGCGGCGGGCTCCGGATGCGATCGCATCCTATACCCCCCTATAGTATCAGAAAGACGGGGTCGGGGATTGGAGATTGGGGATTCGCGGGCAAGAACCGCTTTGAAGGTCAGAGCGGCGCGAACCGGCAAGGACGATGCGCTCGTCCGGACGCGCGCGCCTGTAGCAGCGGCGTAAGCCGCGACCACCGAAGCGGTGTTCGCAAGCGCGGCGGCCGAAGCGCGCGCGCAGCGGTCGATCGTCGCCAGCGCTGGCGGAAGACGGGTTTGGGAAGGGGGCGAGGGATTTAACCGCTTCGGCGGTCGCGGCTCGCGCCGCTCCTACCCCAATGCCGAGCGACCCGCTTTGCGAATCTCCAATCCCAAATCCCCAATCCCGGCTTCACCCCGTGTTCTGCACGCCCGCCGCGATGCCGTTGACCGTCGCCACCAAGGCCTGCTGCAGGATGTCGTCGGGACGGCCGGCGGCGCGCCAGCGCGCCAACAGGTCGACTTGCAGCAGGCTGATCGGGTCGACGTAGGGGTTGCGCAGGCGGATCGACTGGCGCAGGCGATGATCGCCGGCCAGCAGTTCGTCGCTGCCCTTGATCGCCAGCACCGCGCGACGGGTGCGTTCGAACTCCTCGGCAATGCCCGGATGGAAACGCGCGTGCAGATCGCCTTCGGGCAGGTCGCGGGCGAGCATCGAGTAGCGTTCGAAGATCGCCGGGTCGGATTTGGCCAGGACCATTTCCAGATCGTCGATCAGGGTGCCGAAGAACATCCAGTCGCGCGCCATTTCCGCCAACGCGTCGCGGCCATGATCGCGCAGGGCACGCTCGAGCGCGGTGCCGACGCCATACCAGGCGGTCAGCCCGGCGCGATTCTGCGACCAGGCGAACACCCACGGAATCGCGCGCAGCGAACCGATATCGCCGGCGCCGGCGCGCTTGGCCGGGCGCGAGCCGATGCGCAGGCGCTCGATCACGTCGATCGGGGTGGCAGCGCGGAAATACGCCGGGAACAGCTCGTCGTCGTGCACCAGCGCACGGTAGTGCGCGCGCGCGGCGGCGGCCAGTTCCGCGGCCAGCGCGCGCCAGCCGTCGCCGCGCGGTTCCGGCGGACGCGGGCGCAGGGTCGCGCGCAGCACCGCGCCGGTGGTCTGCTCCAGGTTGCGCAGCGCCAGCGCGCGGATGCCGTACTTGCGATGGATCACCTCGCCCTGCTCGGTCAGGCGCAGATAGCCGTCGACCGAGCCGCGCGGCGCGGCGATCACCGCGCGCTCGGTCTTGCCGCCGCCGCGGCTGATCGAGCCGCCGCGGCCGTGGAAGAAGGCGATGCGCACGCCGCTTTCGGTGGCCAGCGCGGTCAGCGCGCTCTGGGTGCGGTGCAGCGCCCAGCGCGAGGCCAGCATGCCGCCGTCCTTGGCGCTGTCGGAATAGCCCAGCATCACCACCTGGCGATTGCCGCGCAGGCGCAGGTGGTCGCGATACACCGGGTCGGCGAACAAGGCGCGCAAGGTGTCGGCGGCGGCGTCGAGGTCGTCGACGGTTTCGAACAGCGGCGCGACGTCGAGCGGCACCCGGCCGTCGCGCTCGGCGCAGCCGGCGGTCTTGGCCAGGGCCAGCACCGCCAGCGCATCGGCCGCGCTGCGGCTCATGCTGACGATGTAGGGACCGAAGGCGCGCTCGCCGTAGCGCGGGCGCAGGCGGGCCACGGCGCGGAACACGTCCAGGGTCGGTTGCGCGGCGGCGGCGGCGCTGCGCGGAGCCGGCGCCTCGCCGTCGAGCACGCCGTGCAGGCGCGCGGCGCGCGCGGCGACGTCGAGCGCGGCCCACTCCGGTTCGTCGAGCAGCGCGGCCAGTGCGGCGTCGTGGGTGGCCGAATCCTGGCGCAGGTCCAGGCTGGCGAGATGGAAGCCGAAGCATTCGGCGCGGCGACGCAGGCGGCGCACGGCGAAGCCGCCGGCGTGCGCGCCCTGGTGCGCGGCCAGGCTGCGCTCGATCAGGGCGATGTCGGCCAGGAACGCGGCGGCATCGGGGTAGCCGTGCACGCTCTCGTCGAGCGTGGCCTGCAGCCGCGCCGACATCAGGTTGAGCAGGTTGCGGTAGGGCATGTCGGCATGGCGCGGCCTGAGCAGCGCGGCGGCCTTGGGCAGCTGATAGCGATAGTCCTCGACCCGCGCCAGCACCGCGTCGTCGACCCGCACCCGGCTGACCGACTGGCTAAGCAATTCGGCCAGCGCCCCCAGCTCGCGCCGATAAGCGTTGAGCACCAGCGCGCGCTGCCCGGCCAGGGTGGCGGCGATGGTGTCCGCGCCGACGTTGGGGTTGCCGTCCATGTCGCCGCCGACCCAGGTGCCGAAGCCGAGCACGTCGGGCAAGGACGCGCCGGCGCCGTAGGTTTCGCGCAGGGCCTCCTCGAACATCTCGTAGAACACCGGCAGCACCCGGTACAGCACCTCAGACAGATAGAAACCGACGTGCTCGAACTCGTCGGCGACGCTGGGCTTGACCGCCGGCGCCTCGGCGGTCTGCCAGCTCGCGGTCAGGGCCAGGCGGATGCGCTCGCGGTCGGCGCGGCGCTCGGCCGGAGTGCGGCCGCGGTCGATGTCATCGACCAGACAGGAGACGATGGTGCGCTCTTTCTCCAGCAGCGCGCGCCGCACCGCTTCGGTCGGGTGGGCGGTGAACACCGGCTCGATCCGCAGCCGCGCCAGCAGCGCGACCACTTCTTCGGCGCTGACGCCCTGGCGCGCCAGGGCGCCGAGCGCATCGCGCAGGCCGCCGGGCTGGGCGCCGGCGCCGCTGCGTTCGTAGTCGCGGCGGCGGCGAATGCGGTGCACACGTTCGGCCAGGTTGACCGCCTGGAAATAGGTCGCAAACGCCCGCACCAGATCGCCGGCCTGTTCCGGATCGGTGTCGGCCAAGGCATCGGCCAACGCGCCGATCGGCGCCTGCGCTTCGCGGCGACGGATCGCGGCGCGGCGCAGGCGCTCGACGGCGTCGAGGAAGTCCTGCCCGCGCTGTTCGGCGAGAATCTCACCGACCAATGCGCCCAGCGTTTTGACGTCGTCGCGCAGCAAGGCGTCGGTGGAAGCGAAGTCTACGGCGCGCAACGGTTCGTCGCTGGTATCGAGAAGGGCATTCATCCTTCAAGGCTACAACACCTGTGCGAGACGAATCCAAGTCACGGGCGCGGCATTGCGCGCCGCAGGCGATCGTTTCCGTTGCAACTTTTTCACCGTCGCGCGTCGGCGACGCGCGAGACCTGTCGCGTCCGTCACTTAGCGTTGCGACGGCGGCTACCTGCGCGGCTTAGGACGTTTGCTACTGAGCATATGCGGCGACCCGCGTCGCACACCGGCCGCGCCACGGCGCACGCGGCCACGCCGCGATGCGGTCGCGATCGGCGGTGTGCCGTACGCCGCCCGCATCGCGCGACTCACGGCGACGGCGGCGCCTCGTCGTCGCGCAACAAGACCGTGACCCATTCGCGCAGACGCTCCAGCCGGGCGCTGCCGTGCGCCTCCGGCAACCAGGCCAGATACACCCGCCGCACCGGCGGCGGCTGCGGACACGGCAGCGGCACCAGTGCGCCGCGCGCCAGCGGCTCGGCGATCAGCCGCGGATACAACAGCGCGACGCCCTGCCCGGCCAGCGCCGCGCTCAGCGCCGGCAACGGCGAGGACAGGCCCAGATGCGGCAGCGGCCAGTGCGCCGGGTCGTCGCCGAACCACTGCGGCCAATCCTCGCGCCAGCCTTCGCTGGTCACGTGCAGCAGGCGCGCGCCGGGCGCGCGATCCAGCCACCAGCGCTCCCGGTCCAGCCGCGCGGCCAGCGCCGGCGCCGCCACCGGCTGCAGCGCCTGTTCGAACAGCAACTCGCCGCGCAGTCCCAGCGCGAGCGGATCGCGATGCATCAACAAGGCATGCACGCGTCCCTGGGCCAGATCGTCGGCATTGGCCGGGCAGAACAGTTGCACCTCGGCGCCGGCGCGGGCGGCGAACTCGTCCAGGCGCGGCAACAGCAGGCTGACGCTGAGGCTGGTCGGCGCGCCCAGCAACCAGCGCCGGCTCTCGTCGCCACGCGCGCGCAGGCGTGCGGTGGCCGCTTCGATGCGCTCGAAGCCGTCGATCAAGGCTTCGCCGTACTCGCGCCCGAGCGGCGTCGGCCGCGCCCGACCGCCGCTGCGGTCGAGCAAGCGCAGGCCGAAGGCCTCTTCCAGGTGCTGGACGTGCTGGCTCAACGCGGCATGGCTCAGGTGCAGGCGCTCGGCGGCGCGGCGCATGCCGCCGTAGCGCACCACCGCGGCGAAGGCCTGCAGGGCACGCAGCGCCGGCAGGCGTCGCGGGGGCGGATCGCTGATGGTCATGAAAACTTACCGCCTGGCTCGGATTTCGAGATTTTTACACGGACAGGAGCGACCTAGATTTACCACATGCCCGCCCACCCTTCCGTTGCCGCCCGCCCCCTGCTCCTGCGCGCCGGCCTGATGGCCGCCGCCTCGGTCTGCCTGGCCGTGCTCGGCCTGCTGACCCGCTACACCGTCGGCTTGCCGCCCGAACTGGTGATCTGGGCGCGCTTCTTCCTGCCCGGCCTGGCCCTGGTCGCGCTGGCCGGACGCGACGACTGGCGTGCGGTGGTCTCTTTCGCCGACCGACCGGCCTGGGTGCGCGCGGTCTGCGTGGTGATCTCGCAGGGCTGCTTCGTCTACGCCGCGATCCACGGCGATCTGCTGCAGGCGGTGCTGCTGTACAACACCGGCCCCTTGTTCATTCCGCTGATCGCCTGGGCCTGGCTCGGCGAGCGCCTGCGCGGGCCGGCGCTGGGCGGCCTGGCGATCGGCTTCTGCGGCGTGGCGGCGGTGCTCGATCCCGGCGCCCGCGGACTGGACCGGCTGGCCGCGTTGTCGCTGTGCGGCGGTTTCGCCATGGCCGCCTCGCAGGTGCTGTTCTACCGCAGCGCGCAGCATCAGCCGCCGTTCCGCAACCAGTTCAAGCTGTACCTGCAGGCCTCGCTGGTAGCGCTGCCGCTGGCGGCCTGGGGTGCGACGCGGATCGACCCGGCCGCGCTGGCGGCGCAGCCGGCCTGGATGCTGGTCGCAGCGCTGCTCGGCATGTCGCTGTGCAGCCTCGGCAGCCAGTCGCTGCGCGACCTCGCTTATCGCGGCCTCGGCAACGCCTCCACCCTGGCGCCGCTGATGTATGTGGCGGTGCCGGTCGGGGCGGCGCTGGACGGATGGCTGTTCGGTCGCATCGCCGGCGCGTCGACCTGGTTCGGCGCGGCGCTGATCGTCGTTGGAGCGGCGATCGCGCTGCGCCGTGCCGCCGCGCCGTCGGACATGGAAACCAGGGCATCGCAGAGCGGCGCTCGTGGCCTGTCGCATTTCTAGGCGCATTCGTGCCGTTGCTGCGGCGACGGACGGCGGGGCGCGACGCTGGCGCCGGACGCAGAGAATGCCGACACTGAGGCCAGGAACTCACTCGGCCAGGGAATGCCAATGCCGTACTTGGGAATGGGCGTGCACGTCGTCGTCGCCCTGTACTTCGCCGTCCACGCGGTGCGCAGCGGCCAGGACCGCTACTGGCTGATGGTGCTTTTCATGTTCCCGCTGCTCGGCAGCGTGGTCTACGCGTTCGCGGTGTGGTTGCCGGAACAACGCCACAGTCGCCACGGCCGCGCCCTGGCCGGCAACGTGCGCCGCCTGCTCGACCCCGATCGCGCCCTGCGCGAAGCGCAGGACGCCTTCGATACCGCCGCGACCACCGAACACCGCCTGCGGCTGGCCGATGCCCTGCTCGACGCCGGACGCGCCGGCGACGCGCTGGCGCACTACCGCGGCGCGCTCAGCGGCATCCATCGCGACGATCCGGACATTCAGGTGCGCCTGGCGCGCGCCCTGCTCGAAAGCGGCGAGGCGGCGCAGGCGCGGCAATTGCTCGACGTGCTGATCGCCAGGCGTCCCGATTACCGCTCCGCCGACGGGCATCTGATCTACGCGCGCGCGGTCGCGGCGACCGGCGACCGGGCCAAGGCGCGCGAAGAGTTCGACGCACTGACCGGCTACAGCAGCGGCTTCCAGGCCCATGCGCATTACGCGCAATGCCTGGCCGACTGGGGCGAAAACGGCCGCGCGCGCGAGTTGTGCGCGCAGACGCTGGCGCGCGCGCAACGCTTGCCGGCCCATGTGCGCCGTCTGCACAAGCCCGAACTCGACCGATTGCGCGCGCTCGACAAGCGGCTGACCGCCTGCTGAGTGCCGCGCCTGGACGCGGCGTCCACGCCGGACCGGCTATCACGGTCGCGTCAAGCGAACGCCGGCGCTGGCCGCGCGCCTCCGGAGCCCTGCCCATGAATACCGCCCTGATCGTGATCGATCTGATCAACGACATCGTCCACCCCGACGGCGAGCTCGCCCGCGCCGCCGAGGCGGTGCGCGAAAGCGGACTGATCGCGCGCTGCAATCGCCTGAGCGCGCGCGCCCGCGCCGCCGGCGCGACGGTGGCGATGGTGCGGGTGGCGTTCGCGCCGGATTACTCCGACCTGCCGCGGCATTCGCCGCTGTTCGGCCGCGCGGCCGAACTCGGCGCCCTGCGCGACGGCGACTGGGGCACCCGCTTGCATGACGGCCTGCTGGTCGGCCCGCGCGACTGGATCGTGACCAAGCCGCGGGTCAGCGCGCTGTTCGACACCGACCTGGAAGCGCGTCTGCATGCGGCGGCGATCCGCCGCGTGACGATCTGCGGGGTCAGTACCGAGACCGGCGTGCAGACCACCGCGCGCGATGCGCACGATCGCGACTTCGAGGTGACCGTGGTCGGCGACCTGTGCGCCAGCGCCGATCCGCAGCGGCGCCGCGCGGCGCTGGAGATGCTGACGACGGTGGCGACGATCGCCGACGCCGAACAGGTCGATTTCGGCGCCTGAACCAGCGGCGCGGGCCGCGGCGAAGCGGCCGCCTGCGCTCAGTAGGCGAAATCCTTGAACACCGGATCGACGCTGCCGCCCCAGGCGCCGTGGAACAGTTCCAGCTTGCGCTCGGCCGGGCTCTTGCCCATGGCCACGAACTCGGCCAGCGGCTCCAGATAGATCGATTCATCGGCGCCGTGCTGGTTCAGGCGCGCGCGCCGCTTGAGGCCGTGGGCGGAGATCTCCAGCGCGCGCCGCGCCAGATCCAGCACCTTGCCGTCGCGGAACGGCAGGTGGAACCCGTGCCGGGGCACGCCGTCGCGCAGCGCGTGGCGTTCGGCCGGGGTGAAGTCCAGCACCAGGTCCCAGGCCGCGTCGAGCGCCTCGGCGTCGTACAACAGGCCGACCCAGAACGCCGACAGCGCGCAGATCCGGTTCCACGGACCGGAATCGGCGCCGCGCATCTCCAGGTACTTCTTCAAACGCACTTCCGGGAACGCGGTGGTGGTGTGGTCGGCCCAATCCTTCAGGGTCGGACGCCGGTCCGGATAGGCCGGCAGCTTGCCCTCGAGGTAGTCGCGGAACGACTGGCCGCTGGCGTCGATGTAGCGGCCGTCGCGGTAGACGAAGTACATCGGCACGTCGAGCAGGTAATCGACGTAGCGCTCGTAGCCGAAGCCGTCCTCGAACACGAAATCGAGCAGGCCGGTGCGGTCCGGGTCGGTATCGGTCCAGATGTGCGATCGATAGGACAGATAGCCGTTGGGCTTGCCTTCGGTGAACGGCGAATCGGCGAACAGCGCGGTCGCGATCGGCTGCAACGCCAGCGAGACGCGGAATTTCTTGACCATGTCCGCCTCGTCGCGCACGTCGAGGTTGACCTGCACGGTGCTGGTGCGGGTCATCATGTCCAGGCCGAGGTTGCCGACCTTGGGCATGTACTCGCGCATGATCTTGTAGCGGCCCTTGGGCATCCACGGCATCTCGTCGCGGCGCCACTTGGGCTGGAAACCCATGCCGAGGAAGCCCAGGCCCATCGGCTCGGCGACGGTGCGCACTTCGCGCAGGTGGGTCGCCGCTTCGACGCAGGTGTCGTGCAGGGTGTCCAGCGGCGCGCCGGACAGCTCCAGCTGGCCGGCCGGCTCCAGCGAGACCGAGGCCTGGCCGCGGCTGAGCGCGATCACCCGGCCGTTCTCCTCCACCGGGGTCCAGCCGAACTGCACCAGTCCCTTGAGCAACGCCTCGATGCCGCGCTCGCCGTCGAAGGTCGGCGGGCGCAAGTCGTCGGTGCGGAAACCGAATTTCTCGTGTTCGGTGCCGATCTTCCAGTCCGACTCCGGGCGCGCGCCCGAGGCCAGGTACTCGATCAGCATGTCGCGGCCGCCGGCCTTGACGTCGGGAATCTCGATTTCCTTGACCTGGCTGGGACCGGACACATCCACCTCGCTTGATTCTGTTCGGCAAGGCGGGATGCCCTGCTCGCGCGTCGCTGCGCGGAAACCGGCGACCGTCGGTACGGGGCCGGCTGCGGCCGGCCCCCGGCGTACGACGGCCGGCCGGTTGCGTGCCACCTTGCACGCTTTCCGGGTCTGGATATGCGGCGGCTCGCCTACAATCGCAAGACCCCGGCAGTGTAGACCCCGCTTTGCGCCGAACAACGTCCGTCCTGCAACGCTATGGTTCGGCCCTGCTACTGGCGCTGGCGGCACCGGCCGTGCCTGCCCAACCGTCGCCGGCGCAAAGCGCGCAGACGCAGCTGGAGCGCGGCAACGGCCCGGAACCGAGCACCCTGGACGCGCACCGTTGCCAGGAAGTCGCCTGCGGCAACGTATTGCGCGACCTGTACGAAGGCCTGGTCACCGAAGACGCGCAGGGCCGGCTGGTGCCGGGCATGGCGCAACGCTGGACGGTCTCGGCCGACGGCCGCACCTGGCGCTTCGTGCTGCGCCCGGGGCTGCGCTGGAGCAACGGCGAGGCGCTCGACGCCGGCCAGATCGTCGCCAGTTTCCGCCGCGCGTTCGCGCCGGCCACCGCAGCGCCGTTCGGCGAACTGTTCGACGCCCTCGATCAGGCCCAGGCGGTGCAGGCCGGCCGGGTCGCGCCGGAACGGCTCGGGGTGTCGGCGCCGGACCCGCGCACGGTCGAATTCCGGCTCAATCGCAGCGCCTCGTTGCCGGCCCTGCTGACCCTGCCGATCGCGTTCCCGGTGTACCTGCCGGCCGTGCGGCGCCACGGCGCCCAGCACACCCGGCCCGGGCAGCTGGTCTCCAACGGCGCCTACACCCTGGCCGCGTGGACCCCGCAGGCCAATCTGCAACTGCGGCGCAACCCGCGCTTCCACGACGCCGCCGCGGTGGCGATCGAGCGCGTGCGCTTCCACGTCACCGAGGACGCCGCCGCCGAACTGCAACGCTTCGCCGCCGGCGACCTGCACATCACCGAGGTGGTGCCGCCGCAGCCGCTGGTCTCGCTGCGCCGGCGCTTCGGCGCGCAACTGCGCCTGTCGCCCTATCTGGGCGCGTTCTGGCTCGGCCTCAACACCACCCGCGCGCCGTTTCGCGATGCGCCCTGCGCCGCCGGCGCGACGCGCTGCGACGACCGCGCCCTGGCGCTGCGCCGGGCCCTGGCGATGGCGGTCGACCGCGACAAGCTGACCCGCTACGTGACCGGCCTGGGCGAAACCCCGGCCTACGGCATCGTGCCGCCGGGCATCGCCGGCTACACCCCGGCCCAGGCCGCCTGGTCGGACCTGCCGCAGGCGCAGCGCGAGGCGCATGCGCGCGCTTTGTACCGCTACGCCGGCTATTCCGCGCGCAATCCGCTGACCCTGGAGCTGCGCTACAACACTTCGACCCCGCACCGGCGCCTGGCGCTGGCGGTCGCGGCGATGTGGCGGCAGACCCTGGGCGTGCAGGTGCGGCTGCGCAACGAGGAATGGAAGGTGTTCGTGCAGAACCGCAAGCAGCGCGCGATCACCCAGGCTTTCCGCGGCGGCTGGATCGGCGACCTCGCCGACGCGCGCAACTTCCTCGCCGCGTTCGGCAACGACGGGCCGCTCAACTGGACCGGCTACGACGACGCCGGCTACCGCGAGCGGCTGGCGCGCGCCGATGCCGCCGCCACCGACGCCGCGCGCAACGCCTGGCTGCGCGCCGCCGAGCAGCGCCTGCTGAACGATCACGCCGCGATCCCGCTGTACTTCTATACCTCCAAACATCTGGTTTCCGAGCGCGTGCGCGGCTTCCAGCCCAACGCCCTGGACCGTCACGCCAGCCGCTGGTTGAGCCTGAGCCCATGAACGCATCCGCCTCTCGCCCGCAATCGCTGGGCCGCCATTCCGAGACCCACCGTTCCGAGCGCGTGGGCTGGCTGCGCGCAGCGGTGCTCGGCGCCAACGACGGCATCGTCTCGGTCGCCGGTCTCGTGGTCGGCGTCGCCGCCAGCGGCGCCGACGCCGCCGCGATCCTCACCAGCGGCATCGCCGGCGCGGTCGCCGGGGCGATGTCGATGGCCGCCGGCGAATACGTGTCGGTGCGTTCGCAGGCCGACACCGAGCGCGCCGATATCGCGGTGGAACGGCGCGAACTGGCCGAGGACCCGGCCAGCGAACTGGAGGAGTTGGCGCGGATCTACGTGCGTCGCGGCCTGACCCCGGAACTGGCGCACGAAGTCGCGCGCCAGCTGACCGCGCACGATGCGCTCGGCAGCCACGCCCGCGACGAACTGGGCATCACCGAAACCTTGCGCGCGCGGCCGCTGCAGGCCGCGGCGGCATCGGCGCTGGCCTTCGTCTGCGGCGCCGCGCTGCCGATCGGCGCGGTGTTGCTGGCGCCGGCGGGCGAAGTCGAGGCGGTGGCGATCCCGACCACCCTGGCCGCGTTGTTCCTGTCCGGCGCGCTGGCCGCCTGGGCCGGCGGCGCGCCGGTGCTGCGCGGCGCGTTGCGGGTCGCGTTCTGGGGCGCGCTGGCGATGGCCGCGGCGACCCTGGTCGGGCGCCTGTTCGGCGTGCAGGTCTGATGCGGCCGGCGCTGGCCCGATTCGGTTCGCGCCTGCTGGAGGCGGCGATCACTCTGTGGCTGCTGGCGACATTGTGCTTCGTGCTGCTGCGCGCCGCGCCGGGCGGCCCGTTCGACAGCGAAAAAGCCGCGCCGCCGGAGGTACAGGCCGCGCTCGAGGCCCAGTACCGGCTCGACCAGCCCTTGCCGATGCAATACCTGGCCTGGCTCGGCGACGCGGTGCGCGGCGACCTCGGGCCCTCGTTCCAATATCCCGATTACACCGTCAACCAGCTGATCGCCAACGCCTTGCCGGTGTCGATGCTCAACGGCGGCCTGGCCCTGCTGCTGGCCTTGCTGCTCGGCATCGGCTTGGGCGTGTGGGCGGCGCTGCGCGCCGGCCGCTGGACCGACCGGCTGCTGATGGGCCTGGCCGGGCTCGGCCTGGCGGTGCCCAAGTTCGTCGTCGCCCCCTTGCTGGTGCTGGTGTTCGCGGTCGGCCTGCACTGGCTGCCGGCCGGCGGCTGGGGCGAATGGGACAACATCGTCTTGCCGGTGATCGCCCTGGCCCTGCCCAACATCGCCTACTGCGCGCGCCTGACCCGCGCCTCGCTGCTGGAGACGCTGTCGGCCGACTACCTGACCGCTGCGCGCGCCCGCGGCCTGTCGGAAACCCGGCTGCTGTTCGCGCATGCGCTCAAGCCGGCGCTGCTGCCGGTCGCGGCCTGGCTGTCGCCGGCGCTGATCAACGTGGTCACCGGTTCGGCGGTGGTCGAGCAGGTGTTCGGCATCCCCGGCATGGGCCGCTATTTCGTCCAGGGCGCGCTCAACCGCGACTACACCCTGGTGCTGGGCGTGGTGCTGGCGATCGGCGCCCTGATCGTGGCGATCAACGTGGCCGTCGACGCTTTGCGCGCCTGGATGGATCCGCGGTGAGGCCGGGATTCGGGATTGGGGATCAGGGAGAGAGCGGAACCTGGCCGCCCGCTTTTGCGAATCCCTAGTCCCGAATCCCCAATCCCCGCCCCAGAGCTACACTGCGGCCCATGCGCAAGAAGAGCAAAGCCACCTCGGTCGACATCGCCCATCTGGCCGGCGTGTCCCAGGCCACCGTCTCGCGCGTGCTCAGCGGCAGCCCGCTGGTCAACGCCGAGACCCGGCGCCGGGTCGAAGCGGTGGTGCGCGAGCTCAACTACAAGGTCGACCGCCACGCCTCCAGCCTGCGCCGGCAGCGCTCGGGCACGCTGGCGATGCTGCTGTTCGAGGACCCGACCCCGGACGAGTCGCATATCAACCCGTTCTTCCTGTCCATGCTCGGCTCGATCACCCGCGCCTGCGCCCGCCACGGCCAGGACCTGCTGATCTCGTTCCAGCAGCTGTCCGACGATTGGGCCGGCGACTACGAGGACAGCATGAAGGCCGACGGCCTGATCCTGCTCGGCTACGGCGACTACCTGGCCTACCAGGGCAAGCTGCAGAAACTGGTCGAACAGGGCACCCGCTTCGTGCGCTGGGGCGCGGTGCTGCCGGACCAGCCGGGGCTGTCGATCGGCTGCGAGAACCTCGGCGGCGGCCGCCAAGCCGGCACGCATCTGCTGGCGCTGGGACGGCGGCGGGTGGCCTTCCTCGGCGACGCCTCCAGCCATTATCCCGAGTTCCTCGACCGCTACCTCGGCTGCGAGCAGGCCCTGGCCGCCGCGGGGCTGACGCTGGACCGCGCCCTGCAGGTCGACGCGGAAAGCGCCGAAGACGCCGGCCACGCGGCTGCCTGCGAGCTGCTGGCACGCGGGCTGCCGTTCGATGCGATCTTCGCCGCCAGCGACCTGATCGCGATCGGCGCCATGCGTGCGCTCGCCGAACACGGCCTGCGCGTGCCGGAAGACGTGTCGGTGGTCGGCTTCGACGACATCCCGATGGCGCGCTTCGCCCACCCGCCGCTGACCACGATCTTCCAGGATACCAAGCAGGCCGGCGAGCTGCTGGTCGACACGCTGATGAAGCTGATCCACGGCGAGCAAGCCCACAGCGTGCGGCTGCCGACCTCGCTGGTGGTGCGCAAGTCCTGCGGCGCCGGCTAAGCGGGCGTTGCCGCCCGTTGCGGGAGCCCGCGTCCCGCGAAACGTCCTGCGGTCATAAGCCGCAACAGTCGCGGCGATGCAATACCGCACCGCTGCCCGTACTAAGCGAGCGATTTACCGCGCTCGCGTCCAAGGCGACGGGTAGGCGTTGAAGCAAAAGCAAATCGCCCTAGCCCCTTTTTCGAAAGAGGGGAAGCCGTTCCGGCCGGTTTCGCAGACTGGGGCCCCGCAGGCGCGATCAGCGCCGGCGGGCGTGGGCCATGGCCCGATCCAACGCCGCGGCCAGGCCCGGATCGCGTACCGGTGCGTCGAGCAGATAGACCTGCACCCCGTGCGCGGGCACCTGCGCGCGCAGGCTTTCGCCCTTTCCGATCACCGTCTCGGCGCCGCCGAAGGCCGCGCGCCAGGTGCCCGCCTGCAGGTACTGCGCGACCACGAAGTCCGCCGGCGCATCGCCCTTGTTGAGCAGGACCAGCGCGATCTGCGCCGTGTCGCCGTGCTGGTAGACGCGATAGAACGCGGCGCGGTCCCCCTGCAGCAGCACGTTCAACTGCAAGCCGCGCTGCAGGGCCGGCGAGTCGCGGCGCACGCGGGCGATGCGCTTGAGCGCGGCATGGATCGGATGCGCGGCTCCGGCATCGACCCGCGCCTGGCCGTAGTAGTTGCGATTGCCCGCATGCTCGGCGCGGCCGCGCTGGAAGCCGGTTTCCGAACCGTAATAGATCACCGGGATGCCGCGCGCGGTGAACAGCCAGTGGTTGGCGTCGATGAAGCCTTCGTCGCTGGCGTCCAGCCGCGCCATGTCGTGGTTGTCGTAGAAGGTCATCAGTTCGTACGGGTTCGCGTACGGCCCGTCCTGCAGGTACAGGCGCTCGTCGAGGCGGGCGTAATCGGCGCGGCCGCGGCCGAACACCTCGGCCAGGCGTTCCTTGAGCGGAAAGTCGAGCACGCTGACTCCGCCGTTCTCGGCCCAGGTGAACGGCGCGATGTTCTCGGCTTTGTAGTCGAAGGCCTCGCCGAACATGAACAAGCCCGGCCGCTTGGCCCGCAGGCGCGCGGCGAAACTGCGCCAGAACGGCATCGGCACGTGGCGGATGGTGTCGATGCGCAACGCGTCGGCGCCCTGATCCAGCCATTGCGAGTAGGCATCGACGAAGTACTCCAGCAGCGCCGGGTTGCTGTCGTCGAGGTTGGACAACTGGACCAGATCCTTCTGGGGGCGAAAGAAGCGGTGCAGCGGCTCGCGCTGCGGGTCCAGCCGCTCAGGCGGCAGATTCTGGTGGTCGGCGACCAACACGCCGTCGCGGTAGATTTCGCCGTATTTGGGCTGATCCTGCGGCATCGTGAACGAGGGCGAGCCGTGGTTGGCGACGATGTCGAGCACCGTCTTGAGCCCATGCCGCTTCAGGCCCGCGGTCAACGCAGCGAAATCCAGCCCCGGGCTGGGCAGGTGCTCGTCGAGGCGGAAGAAGTCCACGCCCCAATAACCGTGGTAGCCGGTCTTGCCGCGGTCCTGGAAGGCGCCGCCCCAGGTCACCGCCTCGCCGCCGGTGAAGGCCTGGTCGGGGTTGTCGACGATCGGCGTCAGCCAGACCGCGCCGAAGCCCATGTCGCGGATGTAGCCGGCATTGTCGAGCAGGCCTTTGAAGTCGCCGCCGAGATAGCCGATGTTGTCGCTCTCGCCGGCCGGCGCGCCCGCGACCGGCCGGTCGAAGCTGCGCGTGGCCGGGTCCGGGCCGCCCTGCTCGCGCTGATCGTTGTTCGGATCGCCGTTGACGAAGCGGTCGGTGACCACGAAGTACACCGCGTCGGCGGCCATCGGTTCGAGCGTGCCGTAATAGTCGCGCGCAGGCGCCGGCGCGCTCGACCCGGCCGTCGCGCAACCGGCGAGCACCAGCGCCAGCGCGGCCAACGCCAAGCGGCTCATGCGCCCGGCTCGCGCACTCGCAGCACGCACAGGCCCGAGACGACCAGGCTCGCGCCGCCGATCACCAATGCCCATACCGGCTCTCCGTGGAAGAAGGTCTTGAGCAGGAAGCCGAGCAAACTCGCCGCGACCAGCTGCGGAATGACGATGAAGAAGTTGAAGATGCCCATGTACACGCCCATCTTGGCCGCCGGCAAACTGTCCGACAGCAGGGCGTAAGGCAGCGACAGGATCGAGGCCCAGGCGAAACCGACGCCGAGCATGGACAGCAGCAACCACTGCGGGTCGCGGATCAACGCGATCGAGATCAGCCCGGCGCCGCCCAGGCAGACGTTGACCAGATGACTCCAGCGCAGGCCCCAGCGCCGCGCCATCCACGGAATCGCCACCGCCGCCAGCGCGGCGAAGCCGTTGTAGGCGGCGAACAGCACGCCGACCCAGTTCGCGCCGTCGTTGTAGGCGGCCGAAGCGGTGTCGCTGCTGTGGTAGTGCAACTGGGTCACCGCCGGCGTGGTGTAGATCCACATCGCGAACAAGGCGAACCAGGAAAAGAACTGCACCACCGCCAGGCGCAGCATGGTCGGCGGCATGCCGTGCAGGTCGTCCATGACGCTGGCGAAGCCGCTGCCCTCGCCCACCACGCCGCGCAGGCACTGGGCCAGGCCGAACGCGGCGATCATGCCGGCCAACACGTACAACTGGCGGTCCAGCGCGGCCATCGAGATCGCCACGGCCAGGATCGCGCCGACCGTGGCCCAGGCCGCGCCGAGCAGCAGGCAACGCACCCGGTCGCGCGGCGGATGCGGCGGCGCCGGCGGCGCTTCGTCGTACTCGGCCAGTTGCTCGGGCGGATACTCGCGCGTGCTCAGCACCGTCCAGCCCACCGACAGCAGCAGCACCGCGCCGCCGGCGTAGAAGGCGTAGCGCACCGTGTCGGGCACCTCGCCGGGCATGGCGGTATTGGCGACGCCGTAGTGCGCCAGCACGTAGGGCAGCGCGCTGGCGACCACCGAGCCGACGCCGATGAAAAAGCTTTGCATCGCATAGCCGGTGGGGCGCTGGCGCGGCGGCAGCTGATCGCCGACGAACGCGCGGAACGGCTCCATCGAGATGTTGATCGACGCGTCCAGCACCCACAGCAGGCCGGCCGCGATCCACAGGAACGGCGCGTTGGGCATCGCCAGCAAGGCCAGCGAGGCCAGCACCGCGCCGATCAGGAAATACGGACGCCGCCGGCCCAGACTCGGGCTCCAGGTGCGGTCGGACAGATAGCCGACGATCGGCTGCACGATCAGGCCGGTCAGCGGCGCGGCGATCCACAGCATCGGGATGTCGTCGATGGCCGCGCCGAGGGTCTGGAAGATCCGGCTGACGTTGGCGTTCTGCAGGGCGAAGCCGAACTGGATGCCGAGGAAGCCGAAGCACATGTTCCAGATCTGCCAGAACGACAGCTGCGGCTTGCGGGACGGAGCGTCGTGGCGATCGGTCATGGCTTGGATACTGGCATGAAGCGGGTTGGGACAACCGCGCCGGACGGACGAGGCCGGGTCAAAAGCAAATCCCCCTCGCCCCCCCCCTTTGTCAAAGGGGGGGCGACAAGCAGGGCGGCGACGCCGATCACACCACGTCGCACCCCGAGCGTCCGCATCCGGCTCCCCTTTTGAAAAAGGGGGCCGGGGGGATTCGCCTTTGCCTTGCTCTTATCCGGTCAGAACTGCGACGAGAACCGGATCCCGTACATCCGCGGCGTATTCAAGTAACGGATGTTGGTGGCGTTGTTGATGAAGCCCTTGCCCGAATAGACCTCGTCGGTGAGGTTGGAGACGAAGCCGTCGATGCGGAACTGGTTGTCGCTGCCGAAGTTCAGGCCGGCCGACACATTGACCGTCAGGAAGCCGTCGACGTCGTCGCGCATCGCCAGGCCGCTGGCCGGGCCGCCGCCGGCGGCCGGGTTGGAGCCGTTGTTGAAGGCCATGTCGGCGAGCGGAACTTCGATCACATTGCCGGCCGCGTCCAGACCGAAGCCGCGGCTGTTGAACGCGGTCAGGTAGTAGTCGGAGCGATAGGTCAGGTTGACCGTCCAGTCGAACGAACTCAACGCGCCGCGGCCGATGTCGATGGTCTGCGACAAGCTGACATTGGCGTTGTACTTGGAGGTGTTCGGCAGGCGGTTGCCGTCCAGCGGCACGATCAGGCCGAGCCCGCCGGAGCGCGTGTCCAGCACCTTGGAGTCGTCGAAGGTCGCATCCAGGTAGGTGAAGTTGTAGCCCAGGTCGAAGCCGTACGGCAGGCCGACCCGGCCTTCCAGTTCCAGGCCGAGCACGCTGGCGTTGGCGGCGTTGTCGTTGAACACCTGGCGGCTGGTCGCGTTCGGGTTGGTCGGCGTCGGCGCCGGCACGTCGATCAGGTTCTGCAGCACCTTGTTCTGGTAGTCGTAGTAGAACACCGACGCATTCAAACGCACCGGCGTTTCGCCCCAGACGTAGTCGCCCTTGATGCCGGCCTCGTACGAGGTCAGCTCTTCCGGCTCGAAGGTCGGCGCCAGCGCGGTGCCGTCGTTGAGCGACAGCGGCCGATTGATGCCGCCGGATCGGGTGCCGGTGGACACGGTGCCGTACAGCATTACCTGCGGCGAGAGGTCGTATTCGAAGCCGACCCGCCAGTCGACGTAGCTGTCCTTGTACACGTCCTCGCTCCGGCCGCCGGGGAAGTCCGAGCGCGCGATGACCTGGATCTGGTCGCGGTTCTGGCGCAGGAACTGGGCCCAGTTGTCGTCGACGCCGAAGCCGGCGAAGCCGCCGAGGAAGTAGTCGAGCGTGTTGGCGCCCGGGTCGCAGCGCAGTTCGGCCGGGGTCCAGCCGGTGCATACGCTGGGATCGCCGCCCGGACGCCCGCCCGGCGCGGCCAGGCGGAAGCCCGGCGAGCCCAGCACCAGGCCGGTGGTGTAGGGGTTGGTGGCGGTATTGACCGGCTGGCCGGTGAATTGCTGGAACAGGCCTTCCGGAATCACGAACTGGTACTTCAGGTTCGATTCGCGCGCGATCTTCTTGTCGCGGGTGTAGCGCACGCCGCCGATCAGGCGCAGCGAATCGGTCGCGGCGAAGCTGAAGTCGCCGTACACCGCATTGGATTCGACCTTGGAATTGTCGCCGCGGTTCTCGCCGCCCAGGCCGTCCTGCCAACCGCAGATCGTGCCCGGACGCCACCAGTCGCAATCGCCGAAGTAGCCGTTGCCGACGTCCCAGGACACGTAGTCGTACTTCTCTTCGTAGTTGAACAGGCCCGCCGACCAGATCAGCTTGCCGGTGTCGCCGAAGAAGCGCAGTTCGTTGATGGTCGAGCTGGACTTGTCGGCCTGATAGAAGGTGTCGTACCAGGCCAGGCGTTCGGGGTTGTGGTAGGCCTCGCGGTCCGAGCCCGGGTACACCGGGCCCAGCTGCCACTCGCGCGAGGCGTTGCGGTTATAGAAGTCGTACTTGCGGTAGGAGGTGTTGAACTCCACCGACACCGCGTCGTTGAACGCGTAGGTGAAGGTCGCGGCGATGCCTTCGATGTCGTTGGTGGTCTTGCCCTGGGTGCGGAAGTACTGGCGGAACGGGTCGGACAGATCGCCGATGTCGTAGCCGGCGGCGAGGCCGCGTTCGGCGAACAGGCCCGGGTCGCCGGTGCCGCGCTCGGTGACCTTGTCCAGCATCACGTAAGCCGAGAACTTGTCGTTCGGCTCCCACAGCGCCGACAGGCGCAAGGCCTGATTGTCGATCGCGCCCGGGCCCTCGGCGCCGAACAGCGATTTGGGATAGCCGTTGTCGATGTAGGACGAGCGCTCCTCGTCGAACAGCGCCGCACGCAGGGCGAAGGTTTCGCCGATCGGCAGGTTGAGCACGCCCTCGGCGGTGGTGAAATCGTGGTTGCCGGCGCCGACCTTGAGCCCGCCGCTGGTCACGCCCAGCTCGGGGCGCTTGGAGATCACGTTGATCGAGCCGCCGGTGGCGTTGCGGCCGCGCACCGTGCCCTGCGGGCCCTTGTTGACCTCGATCCGGTCGACGTCGAAGAACATCGGCCCGATCGAGCGCGGACGCGGCAGGTAGATGCCGTTGTAGTAGGTCGCCACCGACGGATCGGAGGAGAAGTCCGAGTCGGCCGCGCCGATGCCGCGCAGGAAGATCTCGTACTTGCCTTCCTGGCGGGTGATCTGCAGGCCGGGCACCACCGCCTGCAGGTTGCGGAAATCGGTGTTGATGCCGAGCTTGGTCAGGTCCTCGCCGCTGAACGACTGGATCGTGCCGGCGTACTTCTGGATCGACTGCACGCGGCGGTTGCCGGTGACCTGGACCGCGTCGAGTTCGTGCGCGGCGGCCGGCGCGTCCTGCGGCGCGGGAGCGTCGGCGGCCCACACCGTCCACGAGCTGCACAGCCCGAGCGAGGCCAGGGCCGCGGTCAGCAGGTGGCGGTTGAATTGCGATTGCGGCGTAGCCGGCTTGAGTGTCGACATGCTCCCCTCCAGAAGCGCTGTGTGTCGTGGCGCGCGCGCACTGTCGTCGCGCTGCGTCCGCCGGGGCGATGCGTGCGCCCTCGGTCCGAGCGCATGTTAGGCAAGCCGCTCGCCGCACAGCGGGTTCTGCATACGTATTCATGGCGGGCAGTCGCATTCATGTCGCAGTTCTTCCGGCCGCGCGGCCATGAATACGTATGCAGTTGCGACGGCGCCCGCAACCGGCGGCGGTAAGCTGCCGCGCATCGCGGCGACGCAGCACGCCGACCGCACACCATCAGGGGTTTCTCTTGCCAGCCGCCAGCCTTCCGACCGCCGCCGCCCAACCCAACGACGCATGGTGGCGCGGCGCGGTCATTTACCAGATCTACCCGCGCAGCTTCCGCGACCTCAGCGGCGACGGCGTCGGCGACCTGCCCGGCATCATCGACAAGCTCGACTATGTCGCCGGCCTCGGCGTCGATGCGATCTGGATCTCGCCGTTCTTCAAGTCGCCGATGGCCGACTTCGGCTACGACATCGCCGATTATCGCGCCGTCGATCCGCTGTTCGGGCAATTGGAGGATTTCGACCGGCTGCTGGCCAAGGCGCATGCGCTGGGCCTGAGGGTGATGATCGACCAGGTGCTCAGCCACACCTCCGACCAGCACGAGTGGTTCCAGCGCAGCCGGGAAAGCCGCGACAACGACTACGCCGACTGGTACGTCTGGGCCGACGCGCGTGCCGACGGCACCGCGCCGAACAACTGGATGTCGCTGTTCGGCGGCGTGGCCTGGCGCTGGGAACCGCGCCGCCAGCAGTACTACCTGCACAACTTCCTGTCCTCGCAGCCGGACCTCAATTTCCACAACCCGGCGGTGCGCGCGGCGGTGCTGGACAACGTGCGCTTCTGGCTCGACCGCGGCGTCGACGGCCTGCGCCTGGACGCGATCAACTTCTGCTTCCACGACGCGCAACTGCGCGACAACCCGCCCAAGCCGCCGGAACTCCGGGTCGGGCGCGGTTTCAGCGCGGACAATCCCTACGCGTTCCAGTATCACTATTACAACAACAACCAGCCCGAGAACCTGGACTTCCTCGCCGACCTGCGCGCCTTGCTGGACCGTTACCCGGGCGCGGTGTCGCTGGGCGAGATCTCCTCGGAAGACTCGATCGCGACCATGGACGAGTACACGCGCCACGGCCGCCTGCACATGGGCTACAGCTTCGAGTTGTTGACCGACGACTATTCGGCGGCGCACATCCGCGGCACCGCCCAGACCCTGCAGTCCGCCATGCGCGAAGGCTGGCCCTGCTGGGCGATTTCCAACCACGACGTGCAACGCGTGGTGTCGCGCTGGGGCCGCGGCGGGACGCCGCCGGAGTTCGCCAGCATGCTCAGCGCGCTGACCTGCTCGCTGCGCGGCTCGGTATGCATGTATCAGGGCGAGGAACTCGGCCTGCCGGAAGCCGAACTGCCGTTCGAGGCCCTGCGCGACCCGTTCAGCATCGCGTTCTGGCCGACCTTCAAGGGCCGCGACGGCTGCCGCACCCCGATGCCGTGGGACGCGAGCGCACTGGCCGGCTTCAGCGAAGCGACGCCCTGGCTGCCGATCGCCGATGCGCACCGCGGCCTCGACGTGGCCGCGCAGGAGCGCGATCCGGACTCGCCGCTGCAGCGCCTGCGCCGCTTTCTCGCCTGGCGCAAGCGCTATCCGGCGCTGCTGCAGGGCGCGATCGCCTTCCTCGACACGCCCGAACCGGTGCTGGCCTTCGTCCGTGGCGAGGGCCCGCAGGCGATGCTGCTGGCGTTCAACCTCGGCCCCGCCCCGGTCGCGCTGGAACTCGGCGAACGCGCGGCCTGGAGCGTCGACGAAGGTCACGGCCTGCCGTCCGGCACGGTCGAGGCCGGCCGCCTGCGACTGCCGGGCTACGGCGTGTACGTGGCGCGCGCGCCGGGTTGAGCGCCGCGCGCGGGCACGCCGACGGCGCTCAGGGCGCGGGCGCCGCCTCGGCGGGCGCTTCGTTCAACCCCAGCCAGCCCATCACCACCGCGCGCGCTTCGTCCACGCCCTGCTTGGACTCGCCGGAGAAGGTCTGCACGCTGACCGTGTCGCCGAACGCGGACTGCAGTTCCTTGCGCACCGCCATCAGCTGCTGCTGTTGCTGGCCGCGACCGAGCTTGTCGGCCTTGGTCAGCAGCGCGTGCGCGGGCAGGCCGCGGCCGGCGGCATAGCCGATCATGTGCCGGTCGTAGTCCTTGAGCGGATGGCGGATGTCCATCACCACCACCAGGCCGCGCAGCGCCTGGCGGGTTTCGAAGTAACGGTCGAGAAACGCCTGCCAGTGCGCCTGCAGGTTCTGCGGCACCTTGGCGTAGCCGTAGCCCGGCAGGTCGACCAGGAACCGGTCCGGTTCCGGCGCCGGCTCGGGGCCGCGATAAGGCGGGCTGACGTCGAAGAACACCAATTGCTGGGTGCGGCCCGGGGTCTTGGACACGCGCGCCAGCGCGTTCTGCTGGCACAGGGCGTTGAGCGCGCTGGACTTGCCGGCGTTGGAGCGGCCGGCGAACGCGACCTCGTAGCCGCCGTCGGGCGGCAATTGCTTGTGGTTGTGCGCCGACAGCAGGTAGCGGGCACGGGCGAGGTGATTGGTCATCGCACTAGGATCGCATGCGCCGGCGCCTCGGCGCGCCGCCGGCGCCTGAACCCGCGTTGACCCGGTCCGGGCCGACCCTGATAATTCCGAGGTTCCGGCGCGCGTGCCGCGCCGGGCGCCAGCCGTCCGCCAGCCCATCCCGCAGCAAGCCAGTAGTTCGGAGCCCAGCTACATGAGCCAAGCCCGCGTCTTCGGCCTCGTCGGCCTCGTCGCCCTCGCGGCTGCCGCCGTTGCGTATGCACAGACCACGGTCACCCCGATTCCCGACAAGGAACCGGTCCAGACCGCGCCGTTGTCCGGCAGCCCGAAGCCGGTGTGGGGCGACGTCAAGGCGGGCGCGACCAAGGCCGGCACCTGCGCCGCCTGCCACGGCCTCGACGGCAACCCGACCGATCCGCAGTACCCGCGCCTGGCCGGCCAGAGCGAGCGCTACATCGCGCACCAGATCGCCCTGTTCAAGAGCGGCGAGCGCAACACCGGCATGGCCGCGGCGATGAAGCCTTACGCCGACGCGCTCAGCGACCAGGACGCGCGCGACCTGGGCGCCTATTTCGCGACCCAGAAGTCCGGCGCCGGCGTCGCCGACGACACCGTGATCGCGGCCGGTCCGAACAAGGACAAGAAGTTCTACCAGGTCGGCGAGCAATTGTTCCGCTCCGGCGACAAGGCCCGCGGCATCCCGGCCTGCATGGCCTGCCATGGCCCCGGCGGCGCCGGCAATCCCGGCCCGGCCTATCCGCACATCGCCGGCCAGCAGGCGGCCTACTCGCAGCGCCGGCTGGAGGAATACCGCGCCGGCACCACGGCGCAGAAGGACCCGCACCTGTTCAACATCATGGCCAGCGTGGCCAAGCAGCTGACCGACGAGGAAATCGGTTCGCTGTCCAGCTACCTGCAGGGCCTGCACCCGCGCGCCGACGACGTGGCCGCCGCTCAGGCGCCGGCTCCGGCCGCCAAGCC
>NZ_HG424458.1 GCF_000336385.2 Lysobacter antibioticus HS124
ACGCCGATACGCATTGCAGTCTCCAGTGCGGCCCAGAAAAAACGCCGCATGCGCGGCGCCCCAAGCCCTGTTGTAGTTAGTTCGAGCGATGTGTGGTGGGTGGTGCGCTAAAACACGGTATTGCCGATCGCGGTGGCCGATCGCGGAAGCTCACGGGGAGCGGCCCGGCCGGTCCGGTGCGTCGATGCTGCGTCCGTGCGGCGTCTGGATACACCGGCTGCCGGCGGCGCGTTATCCGGCATCGGGCGGTTCGCGCGGATCGCAACGATGCGTCCGCGCGGCACGCCTTGTTTTGCCGTGACCGCGCCTCCAAGCTATGCCCTGCCCCGGAATCTTCAACACGCCGGCGTATGGCCGGAGGGCGAAGATTCTTTTTGCGCAGAGCGCGCTCCCAACTGCCCGCGATTATATACATGACCCCTTCGAAGCACTCCCGCGTCGTCATCCTCGGTTCCGGCCCGGCCGGCTGGACCGCCGCCGTGTACGCCGCTCGCGCGAACCTGAAGCCGCTGGTGATCACGGGCCTGCAGATGGGCGGTCAGCTGATGACCACCACCGAGGTCGACAACTGGCCCGGCGACGCGCACGGCCTGATGGGCCCGGACCTGATGGCGCGCATGCAGGCGCACGCCGAACGCTTCGACACCGAAGTCGTGTTCGACCACATCCACACCGCCGACCTGTCCAAGCGCCCGTTCCGGCTCAAGGGCGACAACGGCGACTACACCGCCGACGCGCTGATCCTGGCCACCGGCGCCACCGCCAAGTACCTCGGCCTGCCGTCGGAAGAGGAATACAAGGGCCGCGGCGTGTCGGCCTGCGCCACCTGCGACGGCTTCTTCTACAAAGACCAGGACGTGGCGGTGATCGGCGGCGGCAACACCGCGGTCGAGGAAGCGCTGTATCTGTCGAACATCGCGCGCAAGGTCTATCTGGTGCATCGCCGCGACACCCTGCGCGCGGAAAAGATCATGCAGGACAAACTGCAGGCCAAGATCCAGGCCGGCAAGATCGAGCCGGTGTGGCACCACACCGTCGACGAAGTGCTCGGCAACGACGCCGGCGTGACCGGGGTGCGGGTCAAGTCGGTGCAGGACGGCTCGACCCGCGAGCTGGCGGTCCACGGCCTGTTCGTCGCCATCGGCCACACCCCGAACACCTCGCTGTTCGACGGCCAGCTGGACATGAAGAACGGCTACCTGGTGATCAAGACCGGCCTCGACGGCAGCGCCACCCAGACCTCGGTCGAAGGCGTATTCGCCGCCGGCGACGTCGCCGACCAGGTCTATCGCCAGGCGATCACCTCGGCCGGCTTCGGCTGCATGGCCGCGCTCGACGCCGAGAAGTTCCTCGACAAGGACGCCTGAGCGATGGGCGGGATCGACGGCGTCGGCGACGCGGCCGCTCCCGCCTTGCCCGGCCCGCGCTTGCTCGTGTCCGTCGCGACGCCGCCGCGATGAGCGCCGGCGACGCGGTCACGGCGCGGTTGCTCGACTCGCTGGCGACGATCGCGCCGGCGCAATGGGACGGCCTGCACGACGGCCGCAACCCCTTCCTCGCCCACGCCTTCCTGCACGGCCTGGAACGGCACGGCTGCCTGCGCCCGGACTGGGGCTGGACGCCGCACCATCTGACCTTGTGGCGCGACGAGGAATTGATCGCGGCGGCGCCCGCCTACCTGAAACAGAACTCGCACGGCGAGTTCGTGTTCGACCACGCCTGGGCCCAGGCTTACGCCCAACACGGGCTGGACTACTTCCCGAAGTGGCTCGCGGCGGTGCCCTACTCGCCGGTCACCGGTCCGCGCCTGCTGGCCCGCAACGACGGCGACCGCCGCCTGCTGCTGCAGGCGCTGGCACAGCTGTGCGAACGCCAGGGGCTGTCCTCGGTGCACGTCAACTTCCATCGCGACGACGAGGACGCCTGCTTCGACGGCGACTGGCTGCAGCGCATCGACGTGCAGTACCACTGGCGCAACGAACCCGACGCGCAAGGCCGGCGCTGGCGCGACTTCGACGGTTTTCTCGCCGCGCTCGACCACAAGCACCGCAAGAACATCCGCCAGGAGCGGGCCAAGGTCGCCCGCGCCGGGGTGACGTACCGGGTCGTCGACGGCGACAGCGCCAGCGACGACGATCTGGCGACGATGCACGGTTTCTATCGCAATACCTTCGCCGAGTACGGCAACCATCCGGCGTTGAGCCTGGATTTCCTGCGCCATCTGGCACGCGAAATGCCGCAGGCGCTGGTGCTGTTCCTCGCCCGGCGCGACGGCGCCGCGATCGCCGGCGCCTGGTGCCTGCGCGGCGGCGACACTTTGTACGGGCGCTACTGGGGCGCGGACCTGGCCCTGCCCGGCCTGCATTTCGAGACCTGCTACTACCAGGGCATCGACTACTGCCTGCGCGAAGGCCTGAGCCGGTTCGAACCCGGCGCCCAGGGCGAGCACAAGATCGCCCGCGGCTTCCTGCCCGCCGAAGTGCGCAGCCGGCACTGGCTGGCCCATCCGGGTTTCGGCCGCGCCCTGCGCGAGTGGTGCCGCGACGAGGCCGCCTCGGTGCGCCGCTACGCCGCGACCCTGGCCGCGCATTCGCCGTTCAAGCAGGCCGAAGCGTCGGCCGCCGCGGTGGAGCCGGCGCCGTGAAACGCCTGCCGGCCCTGCTCTCGCCCGATCCACTGGCGCCGTTCCCTCCGGCCGAATGCGCCCTGGACGAGCCCGACGGCCTGCTCGCGGTCGGCGGCGACCTGAGCCCGGAACGGCTGCTCAATGCCTACCGCCACGGCATCTTCCCCTGGCCCAGCGAGGGCTATCCGCTGCTGTGGTGGTGCCCGGACCCGCGCACCGTGTTCCGCACCGACGGCGTGCGCCTGGGCGGCAAGTTCCGCCGCAGCCTGCGCCGCTGCGACTGGATCGTACGCGCCGACACCGCCTTCGCCGAGGTGATCGCGGCCTGCGCGCGGGCGCCGCGGCGCGGCCAGGGCGGGACCTGGATCACGCCCGAAATGGAGGCCGCCTATCTGCGCCTGCACCGGCTCGGCCACGCCCATTCGGTCGAGGTCTATGCCGGCGACGCCCTGGTCGGCGGCATCTACGGGGTCGCGATCGGGCGCATGTTCTTCGGCGAAAGCATGTTCAGCGCATGCAGCGGCGGCTCCAAAGTCGCCCTCGCCGCCCTGGCCCGGCGCCTGCACGAATGGGGCTGGCCGCTGCTCGACGGCCAGGTCGAGAACCCGCAT
Source organism: Lysobacter antibioticus HS124 (assembly GCF_000336385.2). Taxonomy (GTDB): domain Bacteria; phylum Pseudomonadota; class Gammaproteobacteria; order Xanthomonadales; family Xanthomonadaceae; genus Lysobacter; species Lysobacter firmicutimachus. The sequence continues at coordinate 3,238 of NZ_HG424458.1, forward strand.
CTGCTCGGCCTGGGCGCCGAATCGATGCCGCGGCCGCGGTTCCTGGCCCAGGTCGCCGCGTTGTGCGCGATCGCCGAGCCGCCCGGTTCCTGGGCCGAGCGCTTCGGCGATTGGCCGGCGTCGCGCCTGGCCGACCCAGCGTCCGCCGGCCCCATCGCCGAGGCCTGAGCGCAGCGGCCTCCGCCCGCCGACGCGGTCGCGACGGGCGCTGCGATTAACGCATTTTTGCTCTCGCGGCTCCGGCGTGGCAGAATGCGCGGCTTCGCGGGCGCTCGGCGCCCACCCTTCGCGACTGCAGCGATTCCTTTCGGGAAACACATGGCAAAAGACGACGTGATCGAATTCGAGGGCACGGTGGCGGAAACCCTTCCGAACACCATGTTCCGCGTGCGTCTCGAAAACGGGCACGAGATCATCGCCCATATCTCGGGTCGCATGCGCAAGAACTACATCCGCATCCTGACCGGCGACAAGGTCAAGGTCGAGATGACCCCTTACGACCTGACCAAGGGTCGCATCACCTACCGCATGAAGTAATTGCGGTAAGTTATTGAAAAAGGCGGCCGTTGGCCGCCTTTTTCGTGCCCGCCCGATGGCTAGCGGCGCAATGGCCGCTGATCGGCGCCGCCGCATGCGGTCGCGACTTGCGCCCCTCGCGGCGCGCTTCGCCCCGGCAGGAGCGGCGCAAGCCGGGCGTGGAACGAGCGGCGGCCGCACCGACGCCGCAGACCGAAGCAACCCGCGCCGGGGCGGCAGCGGGCGGCGCAGCGGTGCCGGCGCGCGCAGCGCCTGGAAGCCCGCTCCACCAGCCTCGGCCCCGACCGCTCTCGGCGCACCGTGTCGAACGCAGCCTTCGGCAGCGATCCCTTGCCTTAATCGCTGCGGCGTTCGCGGCCTGGCGCCGCAGGACATCCCGCGGGACGCCGCTCCCGGCCGCGGCACCGCCATGAAGCCGGCGGCGCGCCCGAACAAGCGGCACGCCGCGGACGATGCACGGCCGAACTTACACCGCGCATTCGGCGGAACGACACTGCGCGCCCGACGCCCGCACGCCCATCGCGCACCGCAATCGACGACACCGCAATGCGACGCCGACAGCGACTCATCGCATGTCGCCGCGCCGCAGTAAACATCGCGCCATACATCGCGCGCATGATGCCGGCCGCCGCGCTGGCCCGGCGGCGCGAAGGCGGGTTTCGTCGCTCATTCGCCGCGCTTCGTCGCGACGGCGAGCGCGTCCGCTGCGAACCGATTAAACCGGTACGCCAATCGCTGCAACCGGCCGCGCCGTTGCCGCATCTATGGAAACCGGATGCACGAAGCAGGCGAAACGTTTAGGCCGAAGGTCATGCAGTGACGAAGGTCATAACGACTTTCTCCAGATTTCGCCCGCGTCGTGTCCGATCAAACTTCGCCGCAAGCTCAATACCGAGCCGGCACAACCGAGGATGCCCCCATGTCGCTGTTCCGCAAGATCGCCCTGACCAGCCTGCTCTGCCTGTCCGCCACCGCGGCCAATGCGGCGCAACAGAAGCTCGATGCCTGCATCGATCTCGGCAGCGAATCGCAGGTCGCGCGCGCCGGCGCCCAGTTCGTCGTGGTCAAGCATGCCGAGGATTACTACCGCGTCGGTTTCCGCAACACCTGCGCCGACCTCAGCATCACCAACAAGATGGAGATCTCCAGCGAGCAGCAGGCCAACCGCCTGTGCCCGAGCGGCAGCGTGGTCAAGACCCAGCGCGACACCTGCGCGGTCGGCGCGGTCGACAAGATCGACCAGGAGACCTACGACCGTTACCGCCGCCGTCGCTGATCGGCCGATCGGTTGATCGCAGCGCATGAGGAAAAGGCGGCCGAATGGCCGCCTTTTCCATGTCCGGGGCTCGATGCGCAGCGCGCCGCCCAACCGGGATCAACCGCAACCGCTCGGCGAATCCCGAATCCCCAATCCCGAATCTGCGCCCCTCAGAACGGCGGCGCCGGGCAACCGGCTGCGGCCAGGCACTGGGTCACCCGGTATTCGCAGTAGCCCGGATCGGAACCGACCTCGATGCAGCGGTTGTAGCGCTGCCAGCAGGTGTCGCAGGGATCGGCGGCGACCGCGCTCAGGGCCGCGGCGCTGGAGAACACGAAGGCCGCGACGGCGGCCAGGGTCACACGGCGTAGCTTCATGGCGAATTCCTTCTCTCTCGGTGGCGATGGTGGGCGACGGCCGGCGCCGCGCTTCATTCGAGCGGGCAACCGGCCTGAATCAGGCAGCGGCTGAATTCCGACTCGCATTCCAAAGTGGGATCGAGCATGCATTGCTGATAGGCCGCCCGGCAGACCTGGCACGGCGAAACCGGGATGCGGGTCGCGGCGACCGCCGAAGCGGCGAATGCGAACGCGGCGGCGACGGTCAACGACAACTTGCGAAACGGCATGCGTTGGCTCCTTCCTTGTGAGTCTTGCGATGGCGTCGTCCCGCGCGCGGCGCGGCCGGCGGAACGCCCGTGCGGGCGCGCCGGAGCGGACCGACGGTGGCGTTTACTGCAATGGACAGTTATTGCGGCGCAGGCACAGGTCGAGCCTGGCTTCGCAGTTCTCCAGACCGAGCCGTTGGCAGCGGTCGTAGGTCGCATAGCAGGTCTGGCAGGGGTTCTCGGCGGAAAACGCCGTCGCCGCGCCGCAGGCGAACACGAAGGCGGCGAACGCCGCCCGAGACAGCATGGACACTCTCATGGACCGACTCCCGATCGCAGTGGACGATCCGCCGTGGACCGTCGGTCCGCGTGCTTGCGGACCAGCGGCGACGCTAGCACCGCCCACCCGGCGGATTTACGGCCTACTGCGCATTTGGACAGGTGCCCGGCGCCGATCCGCGCCCTGGCTCACGCAATGGCGGCGCCCGTCGCCGCAGGCCGGCAGGCGCCCGGCGCGCAAACGAGTGCGGCCGCACTGGGCGGCCGCACGGCATGGGAAGGCGGAGCGGGCGCGGCTCCGGACCGGGCGCGCCCGTCCGATCCGGCACGGCCGCCGGCGCGGATCAGACCGACACCGGCAGCAGCCGCTCCGGCTCGGCCTGGGTACGCACGACCAGTTCGTCGTCCTGCACGTCGATGGTGACCCGGCCGCCGTCGACCAGCTTGCCGAACAGCAGTTCGTCGGCGAGCGGCCGCTTGACCTTGTCCTGGATCACCCGCGCCATCGGCCGCGCGCCCATCAGCGGGTCGAAGCCGTGCTGGGCCAGCCAGTCGCGCGCGGTGGGGGTCGCGGTCAGGGTGACGTTCTTCTCGTGCAGCTGGGCTTCCAGCTCGATCAGGAACTTGTCGACCACGCGCAGGATGTGCTCGAAGCCCAGCGCCTGGAACTGCACCACCGCGTCCAGGCGGTTGCGGAACTCGGGGCTGAAGCTCTTGCGGATGGTCTCCATCGCGTCGGTGGAGTGGTCCTGCTTGGTGAAGCCGATCGAACGCCGCGCCGCCTGGGCCGCGCCGGCGTTGGTGGTCATCACCAGCACCACGTTCTTGAAGTTGGCTTCGCGGCCGTTGGTGTCGGTCAGCGTGCCGCGGTCCATGACCTGCAGCAGGATGTTGAAGATGTCCGGATGCGCCTTTTCCACTTCGTCGAGCAGCAGCACGCAGTGCGGCGTCTTGACGATCTTCTCGGTCAGCAGGCCGCCCTGGTCGAAGCCGACGTAGCCCGGAGGCGCGCCGATCAGGCGGCTGACCGAATGCGGCTCCATGTACTCGGACATGTCGAAGCGCACCAGCTCGATGCCGAGCTGCAGCGCCAGCTGCTTGGTGACCTCGGTCTTGCCGACGCCGGTCGGGCCGGCGAACAGGAAGTTGCCGATCGGCTTGTCCGGATTGCCCAGGCCCGAACGCGCCAGCTTGATCGCCGAGGCCAGGGTCTCGATCGCCGGGTCCTGGCCGAAGATCACCATCTTGAGGTTGCGCTCGAGGTTCTTGAGCACGTCCTTGTCGCTGGCCGAGACCTGCTTGGTCGGGATGCGCGCCATCTTGGCCACGATGGTCTCGATCTCTTCGATGTCGATCAGCTGCTTGCGCACGCCGTCCGGCAGCAGCCGCTGGCGCGCGCCGGCCTCGTCGATGACGTCGATGGCCTTGTCCGGCAGCAGGCGGTCGCCGATGTGCTTGACCGACAGGTCGACCGCGGCCTGCAGCGCCTCATCGGCGTAGGTCACGCCGTGGTGCGACTCGTACTTGGGCTTGAGCCCCTGCAGGATCTGGTAGGTCTCGCCGACGGTCGGCTCGACGATGTCGATCTTCTGGAAGCGCCGCGCCAGAGCGCGGTCCTTTTCGAAGATGCCGCGGTATTCCTGGAACGTGGTCGAACCGATGCAGCGCAACTCGCCGGAGGACAGCGCCGGCTTGATCAGGTTGCTGGCGTCCATGGTGCCGCCGCTGGCCGAGCCGGCGCCGATGATGGTGTGGATCTCGTCGACGAACAGGATCGCCTCGGGCTGGCGCTTGAGCTGGGCCAGCACCGCCTTCAGCCGCTTTTCGAAGTCGCCGCGGTACTTGGTGCCGGCGACCAGCGCGCCCAGGTCGAGGGCGAAGATGGTGGCGTTGCGCAGCACGTCCGGCACTTCGCCGTCGACGATGCGCTTGGCCAGGCCTTCGGCGATGGCGGTCTTGCCGACGCCGGCCTCGCCCACGTACAGCGGGTTGTTCTTGCGCCGCCGGCACAGCACCTGGATGGTGCGCTCGACCTCGTCGGCGCGACCGACCAGCGGGTCGATCTTGCCTTCGCGGGCGAGTTGGTTGAGGTTGCTGGCGAACTCGGCCAGGGCGTCGGACTTGCCCTCGCCCTCGCCGCCCTCGGCCGGCTTGGATTCGCTTTCCTCGTGGTGGCCGTGGCTGTCCTCGGCGCTGTGCTTGACGATGCCGTGGGACAGGTAATTGACCACGTCGAGCCGGGCCACGTCCTGCTGGTTGAGGAAGTAGACCGCGTGCGAGTCCTTCTCGCCGAAGATCGCGACCAGCACGTTGGCGCCGGTCACTTCCTTCTTGCCCGAGGACTGGACGTGGTAGACCGCGCGCTGCAGCACCCGCTGGAAGCCCAGGGTCGGCTGGGTATCGCGGTCGACGTCGTCCGGCAGCACCTGGACCGAGGTCGCGATGGCCTGCTCCAGATCGGTGCGCAGGCGGGCGAAGTCGGCGCCGGTGGCTTTGAGCACGGCCTCGGCGGAGGGGTTGTCGAGCAGTGCGAGCAGCAGGTGTTCGACCGTCATGTACTCATGGCGCGCCTCGCGGGCGCGCTTGTAGCACTGGCCGATGCTGTATTCGAGATCCTTGCTGAACATGGGGCGGAGCCTCCAGAACGTATGCACGCTACGTGGGGGCGCTCGCCGGCTTTTCCATGCCCCGCCCCAACGGGACCCTTACAGCCCCCTTTTAGGCCTTTTCCATCGTGCACAGCAAGGGGTGCTGATGCATCCTTGAAAATTCGTTCACTTGTGCAACCTTGGACTCCGCCACCTCGCGCGTGAAGACCCCGCAAACGCCCCGTCCGCGGGTATGGACGTGGAGCATGATCTGGGTCGCCTTCTCGACGTTCATGGGGAAGAACCGCATCAGGACCTCGACCACGAAGTCCATCGGCGTGTAGTCGTCGTTGAGCAGCAGGACGGAGTACAACGGCGGGCGGGCCAGCTCGGGTTTTCCCGGCTCCACCAGCACGCCATGACTGTGTTCGTGTTCGGTCTGTTTAGCCATCGTTCGATTATAGACCGCTGTCGCGTCCGGGCCATGCGCCCGCGCTGCGTCATGGACGCATCCGCGGCCGCATTGCAAAATGCCGTCGTGCCGCCATCTCGGGCGGCAGGCCGGTCGCTGTGCGCCGGCATTGCGACTCAAGGACCCACATGCCCCGCTACGGCCGCTGCCTGCTTACCGCCCTGACGCTGTCCCTGCTGCCGGCCCTGGCCCCGGCCGCGCCCGCGACCGAACCGGCTCGGACCGCCGCCCCGCCGGCGGCGGCCGACCCGCGCATCCGCGAGCAGCTCGACAAGCTGGGCTACAAGTACGAGGTCGACGAGGACGGCGACTACGCGCTGACCTTCGGCCTGGAGGGCGACCGCAGCCAGATGGCCTACGTGCTGTCGCGCACGGAGCGCTACGGCAAGCTGCAGGTGCGCGAGGTCTGGTCGCCGGCCTATCGCACGTCGGCCAAGCAGTTCCCGGCCGACGTCGCCAACCGCCTGCTCGAGGACAGTCAGCTCAGCAAGATGGGCGGCTGGGTCAAGCAGGACTCGGTGGCCGTGTTCGTGGTCAAGCTCGACGCCGCGGCCAGCGGCGAGGATCTCGACGACGCGATCGACTACGTGGTCCGCGCCGCCGACGAGATGGAGGCCGAACTCTCCCCCGGCCAGGACGAATTCTGACGTGAGCTACCGCCAAGGCCGCTTCTGGCAACCCGACGTCACCGTCGCCACGGTCGTGGTCGACGGCGGGCGCCTGCTGATGGTCGAGGAATCGGTCGGCGGCCGGCGGGTGCTCAACCAGCCGGCGGGCCACCTGGAGCCCGACGAAAGCCTGCTCGACGCCGCCCTGCGCGAGACCCTGGAGGAAACCGGCTGGGACGTGCGCCTGACCGCCTTCGTCGGTGCCTACCAGTGGAAAGCACCGTTGCAGGCCGACGGCAGCGGCGGGCGCCATTACCTGCGTTTTGCCTTCGCCGCCGAACCGGTCCGCCACCACCCCGGCCGCGCCCTCGACGAGGGCATCGTGCAGGCGTTGTGGATGAGCCCGGCCGAACTGCAGGCGCGTGCGGACCAACACCGCAGCCCGCTGGTCTGGCGGGTCGCGGCCGATTTCCTCGGCGGACGCCGGCACTCGCTCGACCTGCTGCAGCACCTGGCCTTGCCCGCCGCGGACGACGCAGCGGGCTGATCGTCATGGGCGGGTCGGTACGCACCATCGTAGGCATGTCGGGCGGGGTCGACTCCTCGGTCGCGGCATTGCGCCTGCGCGACGCGGGCGAGGCGGTGGCCGGGTTGTTCATGCAGAACTGGGCCGACGACGGCAGCGGCGACTGCCGCGCCGAAGACGACCGCCGCGACGCGGTGGCGGTGTCCGGCCGGCTCGGCCTGCCGATCCATTTCCGCGATTTCTCCGGCGAGTACTGGGCCGGGGTGTTCGAGCACTTCCTGGCCGAGTACGCGGCCGGGCGCACGCCCAATCCGGACGTGCTGTGCAACCGCGAGATCAAGTTCAAGCACTTCCTCGACGCCGCGCGCGACCTCGGTGCGGAGTTCATCGCCACCGGCCACTACGCCCGGGTCGAAGGCGACGGCGGCCGCTACCGCCTGCTGCGGGCGGTCGACCGCAGCAAGGACCAGAGCTACTTCCTGCACCAGCTCGGCCAGGCCCAGTTGGCCGCGACCCGGTTCCCGCTCGGCGACCTGCTCAAGCGCGACGTGCGCGAGATGGCCCGCGCCGCCGGCCTGCCGACCGCGGCCAAGAAGGACTCCACCGGCATCTGCTTCATCGGCGAACGCGACTTCCGCGAGTTCCTGTCGCGCTACCTGCCCGCGCGCGAGGGCGAGATCCGCAGCCCGGACGGGCGGGTGGTCGGGCGCCATCCGGGGGTGTTCTATTTCACCCTCGGCCAGCGCGAAGGGCTCAACATCGGCGGCGTGCGCGGCTTCGAACCGGCGCCGTGGTACGTCGTCGGCAAGGACGTCGCCGGCAACGTGCTCTACGTCGACCAGGGCAGCGACAGCCCCTGGCTGCGCTCGCAGACCCTGTGGTCGGAAGCCGCGCATTGGATCGACGGATCGCCGCCGTCGCGCCGGTTCGCCTGCACCGCGCAGACCCGCTATCGCCAGCCGGACCAGGCCTGCGAAGTGGAGGTGCTCGACGATGGCCGCCTGCGGGTGCGTTTCGCCGAGCCGCAGCGCGCGGTGACGCCGGGCCAGTCGCTGGTGCTGTACGACGGCGAGGCCTGCCTCGGCGGCGCGGTGATCGCCGCCACCGACGCACCGGCCTGCGGTCCGCCCTCCCCTCATTCGAACCAGGATCAGACCCCGTAATGGCCGATCTCTCCGAACGCGTCCTCGCCCTCGCCGGCCTCGCCCAGGCCCTGGCCCAGGTGCGGCGCATCGCCGACACCGGCCAGGCCAATGCCGCCGTGCTGTCGACCGCGCTGGACTCGGTGTTCCGCATCGACGCGTCCTCGCCGGCAGCGGTCTACGGCGGCGCGGCCAATCTGCGCCCGGGACTGGTGCTGCTGCAGGACTATTTCGTCAATCGCCCCGCCGACGAGCACCTGCCGCGGCTGGCTCTGTCGGTACTGCAACTGGAGCGCCGCTTCGTCCGCGACCGCGCCGTCGCCGACAAGGTGTTGCGCGGCATCCACGCCCAGGCCGGTGACGCCTACCGCCTCGGCAGCAGTCACCCCGACGTGATCGCCGCGCTCGGCGCCCTGTACGCCGAGACCCTGAGCCACCTGCGCCCGCGCGTGCTGGTGCAGGGCAACCCGCATTACCTCGGCCAGACCGGCGTGGTCGCCGAAGTGCGCGCGACCCTGCTCGCCGCGGTGCGCTCGGCAGTGCTGTGGCGCCAGCTCGGCGGCAGCTACTGGGACTTCCTGCTGCGTCGCCGCGCGATGCTCGACGCGATCGAGGCGCGGCTGGACTGAGCGGCGCGGCTTGCCCCGCTGCTGGCGCCGCACCCCCTTTGCAGCCGCGCGCCGGCTTTGTGTAGGAGCGGCGTAGGCCGCGACAATCGCAAAGGTGGACGCAAGCGCGGCCTCCGCAGCCCGGCGGATCGGTTAATTATCGATATCTGCATGCCGTTCCTGTCTTCGAAGCGGTCGCTCGCGCTCGTCGCGGCGGCCGTCGCGGCTTACGCTGCTCCTACCGAGGGGGGCGCTGCAGCGCCGGGACCGTTGCTGCGGCGCCGGGACCCTTTTGGGGCGGATGCGCCCGGCGGCCGTCAGCCTGCGAACGGGCCGCCTGCCCCGCCATGCCCCCAGGCCCACGCCACGGCCACGATCAGGGCCACTGCCAGGGTCCAGCGCATGGCCTGCTCTATCCGGTCGGCGCGGGCCGGTTTGTGCGTCGCTTTCATGTCCCTATCCTTTCGCGGCCAGCAAGGCGCGGCCGCGGCGATCCCTTCATTGATCGTCACGCGCTGCGCGACGGCGGGCGGCCATCGCCGCGCCCTCTCTCGCTAGACAGCGGCGCTGCCGCGCCTCACGCAACCTCGCCGCGGAAGACTGCGCCCCGATACAGCGACGAAGCGGGCGTTCGCCGGCGCGTCGCCGACAGGGCCTGGAAAGCGCCCCAAAGCGCTCGCCACGGGGCGCGAGACAAAGAAACCCCGGCCGGAGCCGGGGTTTCTCGTGACGCGTCGCCGCTCGAATCAGGCAGCGACGGTATCGGCGACCTGCTTGTAATCTTCGATCTGGTCGAAGTTCATGTAGCGGTAGATCTTGTCGCCGTTGGCGTTGATCACGCCGATGTCCGCCATGTACTCCTCGCGGGTCGGGATGCGGCCCAGACGCGAGCAGATCGCGGCCAGCTCGGCCGAACCCAGATACACGTTGGTGTTGCGGCCCAGACGGTTGGGGAAGTTGCGGGTCGAGGTCGAGAACACGGTCGCGCCCTCGCGCGCCTGCGCCTGGTTGCCCATGCACAGCGAGCAGCCCGGCATTTCCATGCGCGCGCCGGCGGTGCCGAAGGTGCCGTAGTGGCCTTCCTTGGTCAGCTCGGAGGCGTCCATCTTGGTCGGCGGCGCGACCCACAGGCGAGTCGGGATGTCGCGCTTGCCTTCCAGCAGCTTGGCGGCGGCGCGGAAGTGGCCGATGTTGGTCATGCACGAGCCGATGAAGACTTCGTCGATGACCGCGCCGGCGACGTCGGACAGGGTCTTCACATCGTCCGGGTCGTTCGGGCAGGCCACGATCGGCTCGACGATCTGGTCCAAATCGATCTCGATCACCGCCGCGTATTCGGCGTCGGCGTCGCCTTCCAGCAGCTGCGGGTCGGCCAGCCAGCCTTCCATCGCCTTGATCCGGCGCTGCAGCGAGCGGGCGTCGGCGTAGCCTTCGGCGATCATCCACTTCAGCAGGGTGATGTTGCTGGTCAGGTACTCGACGATCGGCTCCTTGTCCAGCTTGACCGTGCAGCCGGCGGCCGAACGCTCGGCCGAGGCGTCGGAGAGTTCGAACGCCTGTTCGACCTTGAGCTGCGGCAGGCCTTCGATCTCGAGGATGCGGCCGGAGAAGATGTTCTTCTTGCCCTGCTTGGCGACGGTCAGCAGGCCCTGCTTGATCGCGGCCAGCGGGATCGCGTTGACCAGGTCGCGCAGGGTCACGCCGGGCTGCATGGTGCCCTTGAAGCGCACCAGCACCGACTCCGGCATGTCCAGCGGCATGACGCCGGTGGCCGCGGCGAACGCGACCAGGCCCGAGCCGGCCGGGAACGAGATGCCGACCGGGAAACGGGTGTGCGAGTCGCCGCCGGTGCCGACGGTGTCAGGCATCAGCATGCGGTTGAGCCAGCTGTGGATCACGCCGTCGCCCGGACGCAGCGCAATGCCGCCGCGGTTGCTGATGAAGGCCGGCAGTTCGTGATGGGTCTTGACGTCGACCGGCTTCGGGTAGGCCGCGGTGTGGCAGAACGACTGCATCACCAGATCGGCCGAGAAGCCCAGGCAGGCCAGATCCTTGAGCTCGTCGCGGGTCATCGGGCCGGTGGTGTCCTGCGACCCCACCGAGGTCATCTTCGGCTCGCAGTAGGTGCCCGGGCGGATGCCCTGGCCTTCCGCCAGGCCGCAGGCGCGGCCGACCATCTTCTGCGCCAGCGAGTAGCCCTTGCCGGTGTCGGCCGGATTCTGCGGCAGGCGGAACAGGGTCGACGGGGCCAGGCCCAGGGCTTCGCGGGCCTTGGCGGTCAGGCCGCGGCCGACGATCAGCGGGATGCGGCCGCCGGCGCGGACTTCGTCCAGCAGCACGTCGGACTTGAGCGCGAACTCGGCGATCAGCTCGCCGTTCTTGAACGCCTTGCCCTCGTACGGACGCAGCTCGACCACGTCGCCCATGTTCATCTGCGACACGTCGAGTTCGATCGGCAGCGCGCCGGCGTCTTCCATCGTGTTGTAGAAGATCGGCGCGATCTTCGAGCCCAGGCACACGCCGCCGAAGCGCTTGTTCGGAATGAACGGGATGTCCTCGCCGGTGAACCACAGCACCGAGTTGGTCGCCGACTTGCGGCTGGAGCCGGTACCGACCACGTCGCCGACATAAGCGACCAGGTGGCCCTTGTCCTTCAGCGACTCGATGAAGGCGACCGGGCCGCGCTTGCCGTCCTCTTCCGGCTCGATGCCGTCGCGCTTGTTCTTGAGCATCGCCAGCGCGTGCAGCGGGATGTCCGGGCGGGTGGTCGCGTCCGGGGCCGGCGACAGGTCGTCGGTGTTGGTCTCGCCGGTCACCTTGAACACGGTGACGGTCATCGACTGCGGCACTTCCGGCTTGCTGGTGAACCACTCGGCGTCGGCCCAGCTCTGCAGCACGGCCTTGGCGTTGGCGTTGCCCTTCTCGGCCTTCTCCTGCACGTCGTGGAAGGCGTCGAACATCAGCAGGGTGTGCTTGAGCGCGTCGGCGGCGACCGCGCCGACTTCGGCGTCGTCGAGCAGTTCGATCAGCGGATGGATGTTGTAGCCGCCGAGCATGGTGCCCAGCAGTTCGGTGGCGCGGGCGCGCGAGATCAGCGCGTTCTTCTCGCTGCCGAAGGCGACCGCGGCCAGATAGGAAGCCTTGACCTTGGCGGCGTCGTCGACGCCGGCCGGGACGCGGTGGGTGATCAGGTCGAGCAGGAACTCTTCCTCGCCCGCCGGCGGGTTCTTCAGCAGCTCGATGACCTCGGCGGTCTGCTGGGCGGTCAGCGGCAGCGGCGGAATGCCCAGCGCGGCGCGCTCGGCAACGTGTTGGCGATAGCTGGAGAGCATGGAGAGTCCCGTCGGAGTGGAGCGGAAAGACGCCGTACCGTTGCGTGGTCCGCTCGGCGGACCGGGCGGATTGCGTGGCGGCTTGGGGGCGAGGCCTCAGGCGCCCGCCAGGGGCTCGGCCTCGACCGCGTATTTTGCCTTCAAAGGCGCCTTCGGGCAACGCGGCGAGGGCGGCGCCCGGCCCCGCCGGGCAAGGCTTTGCGCGATCCGTCCATACGCTTGCGGCGGAACGCTGTAGCCCGCTTAGACCATTGTCTGCACGCTACCTGAACCCGATAAAGCGATAATCGGCGCCACGCCCGACCGCACGGTCGATCGGCGCTAAGCCAGCCACCGTGCCGTGCCTCACGCACGCCAGCCGCATCAAGGAGCTCCAACGACATGCCCGACTCCTACGCCACCCGTCGCAAACTGACCGTCAACGGCCGCGACTACACCTACTTCAGCCTGCCGGCCCTGGGCGAGCGCTTCGATATCGCCCGCCTGCCCTATTCGATGAAGATCCTGCTGGAGAACCTGCTGCGCCACGAGGACGGCGGCGCCACGGTCGGCAAGGAGCACATCGAGGCGGTGGCGCAATGGGACGCGGCCAAGGAACCCGATACCGAGATCGCCTTCATGCCGGCGCGGGTGGTGCTGCAGGACTTCACCGGCGTGCCCTGCGTGGTCGACCTGGCGGCGATGCGCGACGCGGTCGGCAAGCTCGGCGGCAACCCGAAGCAGATCAACCCGCTGATCCCCTCCGAACTGGTCATCGACCATTCGGTCCAGGTCGACGTGTTCGGCCGCCCGGACGCGCTGGACCTGAACGGCAAGATCGAGTTCGACCGCAACAAGGAGCGCTACAGCTTCCTGCGCTGGGGCCAGAAGTCGTTCGAGAACTTCAAGGTGGTGCCGCCGAACACCGGCATCGTCCACCAGGTCAATCTGGAAAACCTGGCCCGGGTGGTGGTCGGCCGCGAGGTCGACGGCGCCCTGCTGGCCTTCCCCGACACCGTGTTCGGCACCGACAGCCACACCACGATGATCAACGGCATCGGCGTGCTCGGCTGGGGCGTGGGCGGCATCGAGGCCGAGGCGGCCATGCTCGGCCAGCCCTCGTCGATGCTGATCCCGCAGGTGGTCGGCTTCAAGCTCAGCGGCCAGCTGCCGGAAGGCACCACCGCCACCGACCTGGTGCTGACCGTGACCCAGATGCTGCGCAAGCTCGGCGTGGTCGGCAAGTTCGTCGAGTTCTACGGCGACGGCCTGCAGCACCTGCCGCTGGCCGACCGCGCCACCATCGCCAACATGGCCCCGGAGTACGGCGCCACCTGCGGCATCTTCCCGATCGACGCCGAGGCGGTGAACTACCTGCGCCTGTCCGGCCGCTCGGAAGAGCAAATCGCCCTGGTCGAGGCCTACGCCAAGGCCCAGGGCCTGTGGCACGAGCCGGGCCAGCCGCACGCGACCTACTCGACCACGCTCGAGCTCGACCTGCGCGACGTCAGGCCCTCGCTGGCCGGCCCCAAGCGTCCGCAGGACCGGGTGCTGCTGGAAAACGTGCACAGCAACTTCAACGACAACCTCGGCCCGTTGATCGCCAACCGTAAGCCCAAGGGCGTGGGTTGCGCGATCGAGGAACTCAACGGCGAAGGCGGCGCCCAGCCGCAGGCCGAACACCTGGCGGCCAAGCCGGTGTCGAAGATCCGCATCCAGGAACAGGACGCCGAACTGTCCGACGGCTCGGTGGTGATCGCCGCGATCACTTCCTGCACCAACACCTCCAACCCGGCGGTGATGCTCGGCGCCGGCCTGTTGGCGCGCAACGCCGCCCGGCTGGGCCTGAAATCCAAGCCCTGGGTCAAGACCTCGCTCGGCCCGGGCTCGCTGGTGGTCACCGACTACCTGAAGAAGGCCGGCGTGCTCGACGACCTGGAGAAGCTCGGCTTCTACGTGGTCGGCTACGGTTGCACCACCTGCATCGGCAACTCCGGCCCGCTGCCGGACGAAGTCTCCAAGGGCATCGCGGAAAACGAGCTGGTGGTGGCCTCGGTGCTGTCGGGCAACCGCAACTTCGAAGGCCGCGTGCATCCGGAAGTGAAGGCCAACTACCTGGCCTCGCCGCCGCTGGTGGTCGCCTACGCGATCGCCGGCACGGTCAACATCGACCTGACCCAGCAGCCGATCGGCAAGGGCAGCGACGGCCAAGACGTGTACCTGCGCGACATCTGGCCGAGCAACAAGGAAATCGGCGACGTCATCGCCGCGACGGTCGGCCCGGAGCTGTTCGCGCAGAACTACGCCGACGTGTTCAAGGGCGATACGCGCTGGAACCAGATCGCTTCGCCGGACGGCGAGTCTTTCGCCTGGGACGAAGCCTCGACCTACATCAAGAACCCGCCCTACTTCGACGGCATGACCATGCAGGTCGGCAGCATCGACGACGTCCATGGCGCCCGGATCATGGGCCTGTTCGGCGATTCGATCACCACCGACCACATCTCGCCGGCCGGCAACATCAAGAAGGATTCGCCGGCCGGCCGCTACCTGATCGGGCGCGGCGTGCAGCCGGTCGACTTCAACAGCTACGGCAGCCGCCGCGGCAACGACGACGTGATGGTGCGCGGCACCTTCGCCAACATCCGCATCAAGAACCTGATGTTCGGCGGCGAGGAAGGCGGCAACACCCTGTACTACGGCGGCAACGGCGCCGCGCCGGAGAAGCTGGCCATTTACGACGCCGCGATGAAGTACAAGGCCGACGGCGTGCCGCTGGTGGTGTTCGCCGGCAAGGAATACGGCACCGGCTCCTCGCGCGACTGGGCCGCCAAAGGCACCAACCTGCTCGGGGTCAAGGCGGTGATCGCCGAGAGCTTCGAGCGCATCCACCGCTCCAACCTGGTCGGCATGGGCGTGCTGCCGCTGCAGTTCAAGGACGGCGAGAACGCCCAGAGCCACGGCTTGGACGGTTCGGAAACGATCAGCGTGACCGGTCTGGACGACGGCAAGGCCAAGACTGCGACGGTGACGGCGAAGAAGGCCGACGGCAGCGAGAAGCGCTTCGAGGTCAAGGTGCTGCTGCTGACGCCGAAGGAAGTCGAGTACTTCCGCCACGGCGGCATCCTGCATTACGTGCTGCGCCAGTTGGCGGCGAAAAAGGCCGCCTGACAGGCTCCGGACGGAGCGGAAGCCCCCGCCACGGCGGCATCCTGCATTACGTGCTGCGCCAGTTGGCGGCGAAAAAGACCGCCTGACAGGCTCCGGACGGGGCGGGTGAGTCGCGTTCCCTTCTCCCGCTTGTGAGAGAGGGGCTAGGGTGAGGGCCTCGACGGCCCGCGTGCCCTCATCCGCCCCTTCGGAGCACCTTCTCCCGCAAGCGGGATGCAGCGGCGGCGCCGCTCGAAACCGCCCCCGAGGCAGAAGCGCCGCAAGTCGCGACCCACCCACGCCGGTTTGGCCCCGCCTGGGACGGACCCGCGCACCCAGATGCGGCCCCGCCCGGCCGCGTCCGAAGCCCTCCGACAGGCGATCGTCTTTTGCATACGCGCAGAACCGCCGAAGGCGATCTCACACGCCCAGGGCGCGCCGCCGCCCCCGATCGCGGTCACAGCCGTGGCTGCCATTGCGCCGAGGTCATGCGCCACTGGCCGTCTTGGTCGCGCCAACCGGTCTGCACCGAATACCACTGCGCCGCTTCGGGCAAGGGCTGCCCCGCCCCACCGCCGAGCGCGGCCTCGAAACGCACGCGTGCGTGGCCATCCTGCAGCGCGATGTCGACCTTGCCGAGCTTGACCCAGACCGAGCGATAACGCAGGAAACCGGCCACCGCCAGGCGCCGCGCGCCGGCCCGGTCCATGCCTTCCGGACCGATGAAATCCTCGGCCAGTTGGGCCTCGATCGCGGCCGCATCGCGGGCATCGATCGCCGCCTGCAATTGCTCCATCGAAGCGCGCAGGCGCTGTTCCGGCGCCGGCCGTTCGGCGCAGCCGGCCAAGCCCAGCCCAAGCAGCGCGCCCCATGCCCAGCCGCGCCCGCCGCGCGCCGGCCGCGGCGAATCGGCGCCGGGAGCGGTCCGGACGGTCGGGATCGGGAAGGTCGCTAGCACGCTGCGCATGGCGGAAAAACACCGGTGGCGGAAAATCGCACGACCGTTCAATCGGCCGTGTCCGACTGCGATCCTGACAGGTCCGCGCCGCTGCCGACAACGCCTGCGCGAACGCTGCGCCGCCTCCTTGCCAGTGGGTAGAGCCTATGCTCCAATCGATCAAACACCGTACGGCGGCGCACACAGCCGCCTGCGCCGATATCTAAGCGATTAAAGAGGGGATCGCGATGAGTTTGGAACGTCCTTGGCTTGCCCAGTATCCGCAAGGCGTGCCCGCACAGATCGACGTCGACGAATTCCCGTCGGTGGTCTCGGTGCTGCAGAACGCGATCGACAAATACCGCGATCGCCCGGCCTTCTCGAATTTCGGCAAGGTCCTCACCTACGGCGACATCGACCGGCTCAGCGCCCAGTTCGCCGCTTACCTGCTCGGCGAGCTCAAGCTCAAGAAGGGCGATCGCGTCGCGATCATGATGCCCAACTGCCTGCAGTATCCGATCGCCACCTTCGGCGTGCTGCGCGCCGGCCTGAGCGTGGTCAACACCAATCCGATGTACACCCCGCGCGAGCTCAAGCACCAACTCGTCGATTCCGGCGCGTCGGTGATCTTGGTGCTCGACAACTTCGGCAAGACCGTGGCCGAAGTCGTCGCCGACACCCAGGTCAAGCAGGTCATCACCACCGGCTTGGGCGACATGATCGGCGGGCTCAAGGGCCCGATCATGAACTTCGTGCTGAAGTACGTGAAGAAGATGGTGCCGGACTACGACATCCCCGGCGCCGTGCGCTTCCGCGACACCCTCACCCTGGGCCAGATGCACAAGCTGCCCGAGGTGGAGATCTCGCCCGACGACATCGCCTTCCTGCAGTACACCGGCGGCACCACCGGACTGGCCAAGGGCGCGATGCTGACCCACCGCAACCTGGCCGCCAACATGCAGCAAGCCGCGGCCTGGGTCGGGGCCAACGTCAAGTACGGCCAGGAAGTCATCATCACCGCGCTGCCGCTGTACCACATCTTCGCCTTGACCGCGAACGGCCTGGTGTTCATGAAGTTCGGCGGACTCAACCACATGATCACCAACCCGCGCGACATGGCGGGCTTCGTCAAGGAACTCAAGAACACGCCGTTCACCGCGATCACCGGGGTCAACACGCTGTTCAACGGCCTGCTCAACACGCCCGGTTTCGATCAGGTGGATTTCTCGCGCCTGCACCTGACCCTGGGCGGCGGCATGGCGGTGCAGCGCTCGGTCGCCGAACGCTGGAAGCAGGTCACCGGCGTGACCCTGGTCGAGGCCTACGGTCTGACCGAGACCTCGCCCGCGGCCTGCATCAATCCGATGGACCTGCCCGAGTACAACGGCGCGATCGGCCTGCCGATCTCCTCCACCGACGCCTGCGTCAAGGACGAGGAAGGCCGCATGCTGCCGATCGGCGAAGTCGGCGAACTGTGCATCAAGGGCCCGCAGGTGATGAAGGGCTATTGGCAGCGGCCCGAAGAGACCGCACAAGTCATCGACGCCGACGGCTGGCTGCACACCGGCGACATGGCGCGCATGGACGAGCAAGGCTTCTTCTACATCGTCGACCGCAAGAAGGACATGATCCTGGTGTCCGGCTTCAACGTGTATCCGAACGAAGTCGAGGACGTGATCGCGATGATGCCGGGAGTGCTGGAAGTGGCCGCCGTCGGCGTGCCGGACGAGAAGTCCGGCGAAGCGGTGAAGGTGGTGATCGTGAAGAAGGACCCCGCGCTGACCGCCGACGAGGTCAAGGCCCACGCGCGCGCCAACCTCACCGGCTACAAGCACCCCCGCTACGTCGAGTTCCGCACCGAACTGCCCAAGACCAACGTCGGCAAGATCCTGCGCCGCGAGTTGCGCGACAACGCCAAGACGTGAGTTTGGGTGAGCCGGTCGCAGCGCCGCGCGCTACGACCGGCCATTGCCGCATTCAGGAGCCCCTGCCCGGCAGGGGCTTTTTTGTGCGCGCCAACGCAGGCAAAACGCGAACTCGGGCTTGTCTGAACACACTAGGAACGAGGTGTAGCATCGAATTGCGGGACTTTTTTCCCGCCACCGACCTCCAGGAGTCCGCCATGTCCATCTCCGCTCGTTTCCCCATCGCCGAAGCCGCTTCCGTCCGTTTCCCGGCCGCCGAAGCCAGCCTGTTCCGTCATGTGGCCGATGCCGCGGGCAGCGTCGATTGGGGCTACATGCACGCCCAGCCCGAGCTCGTCCATGGAGCGGACGCGGTCTATTCGCCCTGCTTCTCGATCCGCCTGCTCGACGACATGAAGCGGGTGCAGGAACGCATCCGCCGCGAACTGGCCGCCGACACCGATCCGCGCGCCGGCATCCGCCATTTCGTCCTCGGCTCGGAAGCCGATGTGTTCAATCTCGGCGGCGACCTGGCCCTGTTCTCGCGCCTGATCCGCGAAAACGATCGCGAGCGCCTGCTCGATTACGCGCGCCTGTGCATCGAAGTCGCGTTCAATCTCTATCAGCTGCACGAAGACCGCGTGCACAGCATCGCGGTGATCCAGGGCGACGCGCTCGGCGGCGGTTTCGAGGCGGCGCTGTGCTGCCACACCATCATCGCCGAGGCCGGCACCGGCATGGGCTTCCCGGAGGTGCTGTTCGACCTGTTCCCGGGCATGGGCGCCTACACCTTCCTGACCCGGCGCGTTTCGCCGGCCCAGGCCGAGCACATGATGCTCAACGCCCGCGTCTATCCGGTCGAAGAGCTGCTGCGCATGGGCGTGGTCGACCAGGTGGTGCCGCGCGGCTGCGGCCTGCAGGCGGCGCACGACACGATCAAGCGCAACCAGCGCATGGGCAACGCGCTGCGGGCGATGAACACCGTGCGCCAGGCCTGCCGTCCGGTCAGCCTCGAGGAGCTGCTGTCGGTCACCACCGAATGGGTCGACGCCGCCATGCGCCTCAGCGACCGCGGGCTCAAGACCATGGACCGTCTGGTGCGCGCGCAGCAGCGCCGGGCCGGCTCGGCCGCGCTGAATCTGGCGCTGGCATGATCGTCTTGCAGGGGGGAGCCTGCCACGCGTCCTGCGTGGCAGGATGCAACGTCACGATACGTCGGGGACGTCCTTGCCGCGCCCGCCGCCCCGGCTGAGGCGCGCGACTTCCTGACGGCTGAGGTCGGCGACCGCCGCCAGCTGACCGGCGAGTTCGCTGACGAGTTTGCCGTGTTCGCGCGCCAGCGCATCGTCGCCGGCCCGCATGATCTGCGAGCAGCGTTCGGCGATGGAGTGCGCACCCAGGTTTTCGCACACGCCCTTGTAGGCATGCGCGACCTCGCGGAATTCGTCCCACTGCTGGGCCAGGCCGGCCGCAGCGAGATTGGTCTGACAGGCCGCGGCGTCCTTGAGGCATTGCTCGACGAAGTCGCGCAGGAACTGATCGCCCAACCCCATTTCCGCCAGCTCGGCGAGCACCGCCGGATTGGTCAGCGGACGGCTGACGTCGCTGATCGCGCGCACCGCCGGCAGACGCTGGGTGTCGACCACGTCGGCGATGGTTTCCAGCAGGCGCCCGACCACGATCGGCTTGGTCAGGAAGGCCATGGCGCCGGCTTCGCTGGCCGCCTCCGAAGCCTGCAGGGTGGCGTCGGCGCTGAGGATGATGGTCGGCGTGCGGCGGCTGTTGCCGGCCTGCATGAAGCGCAGCTGGCGGATCACGTCCAGGCCGCTCAGGCCGGGCATGTGCATGTCCAGGATGGCCAGTTCGAACTGGCCGGTCTCGAGTTGGTCCAGCGCCTCCTCGCCGTCGTTGACCGCCTGCACGCGGTGGCCGGCGCGTTCGAGGATGCGGGTCAGCACGGTGCGGTTGGCCGACTGGTCGTCGGCGATCAGCACCTTGAGGCCGCGCACCCGGGTCTTGTGGCGGATGAACGGGTCTTCGAACGAGACCACCTTGCCGCTTTCCTGCGGCTCGGCCTCGTGGGTCTGCGGCGCGGCCTCCTCCAGCCGCAGCGGCAGTTCGATCCAGAAGTGGCTGCCGCCGCCCGGATTGCCTTCCAGGCCGATCTGGCCGCCGAGCAACTGGGTCAGGGTCTTGGCGATGGTGGTGCCCAGACCGGTGCCGCCGAAGCGCCGGGTCGGGCCGTTGTCGACCTGCTCGAAGGCCTGGAAGATCCGCTCCTGGTCCGCGCTGGGAATGCCGATGCCGGTGTCGCGGACCGAGAAGCGCAAGCGCGCCTGGCGACCGCCGCCGGGCAGCGGCGCCGGCGCGCCGCCGTCGGCGATCCGGGTCACCAGCGACACGCCGCCCTTCTCGGTGAACTTGACTGCGTTGTGCAGCAGGTTCAGCAGCACCTGAGTCAATAGCGCGCTGTCGCCGTTCAAGCGCAGCGGCACGTCCTGCTCGACGTCGATCTTGAGGGTCAGGCCCTTGGCCGCGGCCAGCGGCTGCAGCATCTTCTGCAGGCGCTTCATCACCTCCTGCAGGTTGAAGTCGACGTCGCGGCGCTGCAGCTTGCCGGCCTCGATCGCCGAGATGTCGAGCACGTCGTTGACCAGCAGCAACAGCGATTGCGCCGAGGTATGGATGACGTCGGCGTACTCGCGCTGCTCCGGCGCCAGGCGGGTGCCGTGCATGAGCTCGGCCATGCCGATGATGCCGTTCAGCGGCGTGCGCAGTTCGTGGCTCATGTTGGCCAGGAAGCGGCTCTTGGCCTCGTTGGCCCGGCGCGCGTCCTCGGTGGCCTTCTGCAGGCTGCGCAGCAGCGAGGACAGATAGGCCGGAATCGCCACCAGGCCCAGCCACAGGCCGGCGCTCAAATAGGGCTGGTCGCGCCAGTACGGATTGGCCAGGATCACCGCCAGGAACGAAGCGCCTGCCAGCGAGGCGGAGGTGTACAGATAACGGGTGCCGTAGCGCAGGCCGTTGCCGATGGTGACCCACAGGACGATCACGTACAGCGGCGCCAGCGAGGGCGCGTCCAGCGACATCAGCGCCGCCAGGGTCGAGTAGTCGGCGATCATGCCGATCCAGCGTCGAAGGTGCGAGACCCCGGGCCAGCGCACGATCCCGGCCAACAGCCCCAGCCCCACCAGCGATTCGGCGGACATCACCCAGAGCATGGTCTGGGTCGCCCGGCTGTCCTGCTCGAAGGCCTGCAGCCCGAGCAGATAGGCCACGATCAGGCAGGCGATGATCAGACGCACCAGGGCCTGCCCGTGCTCGCTGTCCGGGCGGTTGGATAGGCGCTCTTTCAGCAAGCGCAGGATGGAAGCCATCGGCTACTCCAAGCCGGGACGAGGAAAACTGGCGGAGTATCTGTCGCAAATTTCGTCGAGACGGGCGCGGCTGCGGATCAGCGCGTCCACGCACCGCGGGTCGAACAGGCGGCCCCGCTGGGCGTACATATACTCCAAAGCCTCTTCCACGTCCCAGGCTTTCTTATAGGGGCGGGGCGAAATCAGGGCGTCGAACACGTCGGCGACCGCCACGATCCGCGCCTCCAGCGGGATCTGCTCCCCGACCAGGCCGTCGGGATAGCCGCTGCCATCGTAGCGCTCGTGATGGCGCAGGGCGATCAGGGCCCCGGCCTGGATGAAGCGGTTCTGGCTGCCGCTGAGCAGTTCGTAGCCGATCTTGGGGTGGCGGCGCATGACCGCCGTCTCCTCCTCGGTCAGCGGGCCGGGCTTCATCAGCACCGAGTCGGGAATGGCGATCTTGCCGATGTCGTGCAGCGGCGCGGCCATCTCGATCACCCGGATCTCGTCTTCGAACATGCCCAGCTGTTCGGCGATCAGTCCGGCGATGTGCGACATGCGCTCCAGGTAGGCGCTGGTGCCGGCGTCGCGGTACTCGATCGCGCGCGCCAGCCGCGACAAGGTTTCGCGCTCGCGCTCTTCGACCTCGTGCATGCTCGACAGCAGGCGCTGTTCCAGCGACAGCGCACGCTGCTTGACGTTCTCCGACTGCTGGCGCAGCTGCAGCAGGTTGCGGCAACGTGCGCGCAGTTCGCGCGGACGCACCGGCTTGACCAGGAAGTCGATCACGCCGGCTTCCAGCGCGGCCTGGCGCACCGGTTCGTCGCCGACCACGGTGACCAGAATGATCGGAATGTCGCGATGCATCGGCAGGCGGCGGAAACGGCGCGCGAACTCCAGGCCGTCGATGCCCGGCATGCGGTAATCGAGCAGCAACAGGTCGGGCTGATGCGTTTCGCACCAGGCGAGCGCGGCCTCGGGTTCGCCGAAATCGTGCACCGACAGCTCGGGCGCTATGTCCTCGATGATGTGGCGCAGCATGGTCCGCGCGGACGTTTGGTCATCGACGATAACGACGTTCACACCGGTATCCGTAGTGAGGCCGCCCCCTGTGGCGGCCGATCCGCGAGCATACCCCGCCGCGATGCCCGTGACAGCCGTCTAAGGTCCCAAGTGGCAAACCTAGAACACTTCCACACATAGCCCGTCGCAAATCTGCGGACCGCCGTCCGCCGCAGCAATGCGCGCGGTTCATCACGGTTTCTACGCAGCCCCATAACGAAAACGGCCAGCGGATGCTGGCCGTTCGCGGGCGCCGGTCGCGTTGGGCAGCGGGCGCCCGTTCGCGAACCCGGGCGAGACTCAGCCGCCGGCTTCCGGACGCATGTAGGGGAACAGCAACACGTCGCGGATCGAGGAGCTGCCGGTGAGCATCATCACCAGGCGGTCGATGCCGATGCCGAGGCCGCCGGTCGGCGGCAAGCCGACCTCGAGCGCGCGGATGTAGTCGGCGTCGTAGTGCATGGCCTCGTCGTCGCCGCCTTCCTTCTGGTCGACCTGGGCCTGGAAGCGCGCGGCCTGATCTTCCGGATCGTTGAGCTCGGAAAAGCCGTTGGCCAGTTCCTTGCCGCCGATGAACAGTTCGAAACGGTCGGTCAGTTCCGGGTCGATGTCGTTGGCGCGCGCCAGCGGACTGACTTCGACCGGGTGGTCGGTGATGAAGGTCGGCTGGATCAGCGTGTGCTCGACGGTCTTCTCGAAGATCTCCAGCAGCAGCTTGCCCCAGCCGTACGCCGGCTTGACCGGGATCTTCAGCCGCGCGCAGTGAGCGCGCATGGCGGCGAGGTCGCGCAGTTCCTCACGCTTGATCTCCGGGTTGTGCTCCAGCACCGCGTCGGTCATCGACCAGCGGCGGAAGCCCGGTCCCAGGTCGATGACGCTGCCGTCCCATTCGACCCGAGTCGTGCCGAGCACGTCCTGCGCGGCATGGCGGATCACCGCCTCGGTCAGGTCCATGATCTCGGTGTAGGTGGCGTAGGCCTCGTACAACTCGAGCATGGTGAACTCGGGGTTGTGCCGGGTCGACACGCCTTCGTTGCGGAAGTTGCGGTTGATCTCGTAGACCCGCTCCAGGCCGCCGACCACCAGGCGCTTGAGGTACAGCTCCGGCGCCACGCGCAGGTACAACTGCAGGTCGAGCGCATTGTGATGGGTGACGAAAGGCTTGGCCGCGGCGCCGCCGGGGATGTAATGCATCATCGGCGTTTCCACTTCCAGGAAGCGGCGCGCGTCGAGCCAGGCGCGCATGGCGCGGATGATCTTGGAGCGCTTGACGAACACCTCGCGCGCGTCCGGCGACACGATCAGGTCGACGTAGCGCTGGCGGTAGCGCTGTTCGACGTCGCTGAGGCCGTGGAACTTGTCCGGCAGCGGGCGCAGCGCCTTGGTCAGCAGGCGCAGCGATTCGGCCTTGATCGACAGCTCGCCGGTCTTGGTTCGGGTCAGCGGGCCTTGCGCGGCGACGATGTCGCCGACGTCCCAGCCCTTGAACTGGTCGTAGGTCTCGCCGAGCGCATTGGCCTGCAGGAACAGCTGGATGCGGCCGGACTCGTCCTGGATCTGGACGAAGCTGGCCTTGCCCATGACCCGCTTGAGCAGGATGCGGCCGGCCACCGCGACGCGCTGGCCGCGAGCGTCGAGCGCCTCCTGGGTCCAGGTCTCGGCGTCGGCGTACTGCGCCTGCAGGTCGCCGACGTAATCGGCGCGGCGGAAGTCGTTCGGGAACGCGATCCCCCCCTCACGCAGCGCCTTGAGTTTGCCGCGGCGCTCGGCGATCAGGTGGTTCTCGTCGATGGGCGGCAGGTCGTTGTCGGTCATTGCGGTTTTGGGATTCGGGATTGGAGATTGGGGATTCAAGCAGGGATTTCGGGAGCGGGCGGGGTCGGCGTTGGCCAATCCCCAATCCCCGATCCCGAATCCCCTGGAGCAGGGATTCCGGGAGCGGGCGGGACCGGCGTTGGCCAATCCCGAATCCCTCATCCCGAATCCCCGAGGCGGCGCAGCCGCCTCAGACGGCGTCGGAACGTTTGGAGCCGACTTCCAGACCGGACTTCAGGCTGGCTTCGACGAACTCGTCGAGATCGCCGTCGAGCACTTTCTGGGTGTCGCTGCGCTCGATGCCGGTGCGCAGGTCCTTGATCCGGCTCTGGTCCAGTACGTAGTTGCGGATCTGGCTGCCCCAGCCGATGTCGGACTTGGTCGCCTCGACCGCGTCGCGCTCGGCGTTGCGCTTCTGCATTTCCAGCTCGTACAACTTCGCCGCGAGCATCTTCATGGCGCGGTCGCGGTTGGCGTGCTGGCTGCGTTCGGTCTGGCAGGCCACCACAATGCCGCTGGGCACGTGGGTGATGCGCACCGCCGATTCGGTCTTGTTGACGTGCTGGCCGCCCGCGCCCGAAGACCGGTACACGTCGGTCTTGAGGTCGGCGGGGTTGATCTCGATGTCGATCTTGTCGTCGACTTCCGGCGACACGAACACCGAGGTGAAACTGGTGTGGCGGCGGTTGTCGGAGTCGAACGGCGACTTGCGCACCAGCCGATGCACGCCGGTTTCGGTCTTGAGCCAGCCGTAGGCGAAATCGCCCTCGACGCGGAAGGTCGCCGACTTGATGCCCGCGACTTCGCCGCCGGAGACTTCCAGCAACTCGGTCTTCCAGCCGCGCGATTCGGCCCAGCGCAGGTACATGCGCAGCAGCATTTCCGCCCAGTCCTGGGCTTCGGTGCCGCCGGCGCCGGCCTGGATGTCGACGAACGCCGAAGCGCCGTCCATCTGTCCGGAGAACATGCGCTGGAACTCCAGCTTCTCCACGTCCTTGCTGTAGCGCTCGACGTCGTCGACCACGGCCAGCGCGGTGGACTCGTCGTCCTCCATCTCGGCCAGTTCCAGCAATTCCAGTCCGCCGATCAGGCCGTCGGTGAGGCTGCGGATGCCGGTCACCACCTTGTCCAGCGAGGCGCGCTCCCGGCCCAGGCCTTGGGCGCGTTCGGCGTCGTTCCAGACGTCGGGGCTTTCCAGCTCGCGGTTTACTTCTTCCAGACGTTCGACTTTGCTGTCGTAGTCAAAGATACCCCCTCAGCGCATCCAGCCGACCCTTGAGGTCGGCGATGCGCTGGCGGACGGGATTGAGTTCGATCATGTCCGAGTGGTCTTGATGCGGATGAACCGGCGATTCTAGCAGCCCGGCGGCCGCCCCGCCCTGCCCGGCCGCGGGCTCCGCCGCCCCGGCCGGCACCGTTCCGGCCTGCACGGGCGCCGCGGCGCCCGCCGGCCGCGGCCGTTCAGCGCACCTCGAACTCGCCGACCAGGATCTGCTCCTTGGCGTCTTTCAGCCGCAGGGTCACCTGCCGGTCCTGCTGGCCGGGGCCGCCGAAGCCGGTGCTCAGGCGCAGATTCAGGGTGGTCGCGCCGGTCACCAGTGGCTGGCGGTCGCCGAAGAACTGCGCCTCGACCTTGTATTTGCCCGGCTTGGCCCGGCGCAGGGCGAACTCCTCCGGTCCGTAGCCGCCGGTGAAATCGTCGGTGATGCGCCCGCCCTGGTAGGTCAGCGGATTGCCGTAGTAGCACTTCTCCCCGTTCGGGTCGGTGACCCACAGGTCCATGTCGCTGTTGTCGCTGTCCCAGCTCAGCACCGCGCGCAGGGCCAGCGGCAGGTTGCGGCGCAGGCGCGGGTCGACCCGGCTCAGGTCGACCCGGTCCGGATGCGCGGCGGCGATCGCGTTGAGCTCGGCCAGGGCGATCTCTTCGATGCCGTCGAAGCGACCGTCCCAAGCGCGCAGCGCGACCTCGTACAGACGGTCGACCGCCTCTTGCGGACGGCCGGCGGCGGCGTAGGCCAGGCCCAGGTCGCGGAAGCTCTGCGGCTCCTCCTCGGCCATCGCCAGCACCCGCTCCAACACCTGCGCCGCCAGCGCCGGTTGCCCGGCCTGCATCAGCCGGTAGCCGAGCACGCGCAGGACATGGCGGTTTTCCAAGTCGAGTTCGGCCAGATTGGACAGCACCCGCAGGGCCAGCTCCGGGCGGCCCTTTTCGAACAGCACATCGGCGGCGTCGAGGTAGAACGCGGTGCTGCCGGCATAGGAATCGCGTTCGTCCAGGTAGATCGCGTAGGCGCTGCCGGCGTCGGCCTTGCGCAAGCGGCGGGCATAGGGCGAGTCGGGCTCCCAGGCCTGCAGGGCGATGCGGGCGGGGCGTTGGACGGGGCCGGACGGGCCGGCCTGATCGTCGTGCGCGATCCGGCTGGCGGTGACTACGATTCGATCCATGCCCGCGTCGGCCGCCGCAGCCTCCGCCGGCATCTCCACGCTGTCCAGGGTGGTGGGCTCCCGGGCGGAGTCCGGCGGTGCCGGCAGCGCGGGCATGGGCGCGATCCCCGCGGCCGCCGCCGGCGCCGCCTCGGCCAGCCGATAGCGTTCGTTCCCGCCCAGCGCCGCCGGCGGCTTGCCCTTGGGGAAATCGCGTTGCCACCAGTCGATGCGCTGCTGGTAGCTGCCCGCGACCAGGTCGAGGTGGATGCGGCGCTCGCCGGCGACGGCCTCGTCCTGCGCCGACAGCAGGCGACGGTATTCCTCGCGCAAGGGCGCCGGAGGTTCGATCCGATAGCGTGCGTAGTCGGCCGTTTCTTCCAGCACGATCAGCGAGGTCTCGGCGGTGACCAGGCCGTGACGCTGGCCGAGCCGGGCGATCTCGGCCCGATGGCGCTCAGGATCGGCCTGCAGTGCGCGGATCGAGTACTGCGCCCACAACGTCGCGGGAAATGCGCTGGCCGGCGCATCGGCGGCGATCGGCAGGCTCAGTTCGCGCTCGCCTTCGGCGTCGCGCACCCGCAGGCGCAGCGTCGCCGGCGCATCGCGCAAGCGCCCGGCGATGCGCAGCAAGCCGCCGTCGGCGAAGGCCGACTCGGCCGCCGCATCGGCGATTCCGGCGCCGCTCGCCGAAAGCAATTGCGGAGCTTGTTCGAGCAACTCGCGCGCGGCGCGCTCGAGTTCGCCGGCGCGGCTCCAGGCGACCAGGCGGCCACCGTGAGCCTGGGCCAGCGCGCGCAGACGGTCGTTGTCGCCGTTGGCGCCGGCCGAATTGAGCGCGTACAGGCGTTGCTGCGGCCCCAGTTCGGGCAAGCGCTGATCGCCGTAGTTGAACAGGCCGTCGCTGACGAGCAGGTACTCGCCGATCTCGGCCTCGGCGTTCCAGCCGCCCGGATCGGTGGCACCGTCGTAGACCGTGTCGTCCAGCTCGCGGCGCAGCGCCGACCAGTCGCCGCCGCGCACTTGGAAGGTCTGCGCGGGCTCGGCGCGGTCGCGCAAGCGGATCAGGCGCACCTGCACTGTGCCGGCAGCGCGAAAATAGCGATCGAGCAAATTGAGTTCGCCTGGGTGATCGCGTTTGCGGCGCGAAGCCGAACTGTCCCACAGCAACCCCACCGTCTGCGGCAACCGGCGCGGCGCCGAGGCGCCGCTCAGCGGCACTTCGGCGAGGAAATAGCGCTCGCCGGCGAAATCCTGGACATAACTCTCGGCCCGTTCGGCGCGCGGCAGACGCAGGCTCAACACCTCACCCGGCGGACGCGCGCTCAATGCCAGGCGGTAACCGCGGCCGTGCCGCTCGGCTTTGAGCGCGCGCGCCAGCCCCAGCGGTTCGGGCTTCTGCGCCGTGCGCAATTCGCCTTCGAAACGGCCGGCGCCGTCGGCGAAACGCAGCGGCAGTTGGTACTGCCAGGCCTCGCCGTCGCGACGCAGCGATTCGACCAGGTCCAGCCGCACCCGCCGGGTACCGCCGGCCGGGATCGGATAGACCCGCAGCTTGAACTGATTGCCGGCGGTCTGCTCGAGCAGGCCCGGGTCGATGCCGCGCCGCTCGATCGCCTCGAACACCTGCCGCCCCTGCGCCTTCGGCACCGGCACCGCATCGCGCATCGCGCCGCCGATATCGAGGGCGAAGCCGGCGACTTGCTGGCCGGGCTGCAGGGGGAACTGCAGTTCGCCCTCCAGCACCCGCGCGTTCGGATTGCGGAACACCAGTTCGATCGAGGTCCGCGCCAGGCCGCCGACGATTTCGCCGTCGACCCGCGCCGATTCCAGTTCGATTGGGGTTTCCGCACCGGCGACCCGCAGCAGCGGCGGCAACGGCGGGGCGGTCAAGTGCCCGGGCGTCTGCGCGCCGGCCAGTCCGGCCAGTCCCAAGGGCAGGCTCAGCAGCAGGCCGGCGAGCACGGCGGGCACAAAGGGGAGTTTCACCGGAGGCGCTTCCTTATGGCGGGGTCGAATCCCTCAACGCGCGAACTGCGCGAAAGGGGTGAGGCTTCCATGCCGACGGCGACGCCGCGGCTGCGCCAGCTTCGACGATACCGACCGGCGCGGCAAGCGCCACGAAGCGCGCGGCCCCACGCAGTCGCCGGTCGCGGCTTGCGCCGCCACTGCCCGGGCCGGTGCGGTGGCTGGGGCCACCGCTTGCGCCGCGGGTACGGGGAGCGCGCGACGCCGGTATTGCCCCGGGCGTCGGCGCCGTTCCCGATTGCGAGTCCGCTGTTGCGCCCCCTCGTTGAAAAGGGGGGGGCTGGGAATTTGCTCTTGCTCCCGCCCGCGCCGCCGCCTGCGAGCGCGCGCTCGCGGCCTGCGCCGCCCCTCCCCGGGGCTATGGCTCAGGGGCGATGCAGGGAGCGCAACTGCAAGGCTTGACGCAGTTCGTCCAGCCCGGCGGTCGAGGTCAGCGCGATCTCGATGCTCTCGCCCGGCAACAAGGTCAATGCGTTGTCGGACAGGGTCGCATCGCGTTCGCCGAAGTCGATCCACACAGCGCGTGCGAAGGCGCCGGCATGCAGGCTCAGCACGTACCCGGCGCCCTCCCGGCGCAGTTCGGCGCGCAGCTTCGGGTCCGGCCAGGCCAGGGTCTTGGCTTCGCCGAAATAGACCGCACGCCGCGACACGCTGCGGCCGTCGACGATCAGGTCGAACACCGCCGCGGTGCGCTGGGGGTCGGCGCCGCGCAACAAGTCCTGGTCGCTCCAGGCGCCGGCCGCGGTGGACGCGGCCGCGGCCAGGGTCGCCGGATGGCGTTCGTCGCGGTGCACCTTGCCGGCGAAGTCCACCACCCGCAGGCGCCACTGCGCCGGTACGGCGTCCTGCCGGTCGGAGATCAGATTCAACTCGGTGCGCGCCGCCGCCGGCCGCCGCAGCGGCGCGACGGCCAGTTCGGCGAAGAAGCGCTTGGCGTGGAAATGCAACGGCTTCCAGCGTCCGAAGTAGTCCAGGCTGGCCCAGGACGCACCCGGCCAGACGTCGTTCAACTGCCAATACAGCGAGCCCATGGTGCGCGGCCGCGAGGCGCGGTGATGCAACGCCGCCAGTTCGATGCCCTCGGCCTGGACCTGCTGGCTGAGGTAGACGAAATCGGCGAAGTCGCGCGGCTCGCCGTACTCGCCGCGGATGTACTTGAGCAGGCGGGTATTGCCGTCGCCGGCGAGGAACTTCTGGTGGGCGCGGATCACCGGCGTGTCGATGCCCTGCTCTTCCGGCTTGGCGAATGCGCCGATGGTGCGCAACGAGGGCCAGCCCTGCAGTCCGTATTCGGACATGAAGCGCGGAGTCTCGTCCAGATAAGCCGTGGCCGGCAGCGCCGGACCGCCCCACACGTCCCAGTAATGCTTGTCGCCGTGGTTGGAATCGTTGGCCTTCTCGGCCAGATCGTTGCTCGGCGAGCTCGACCAGTACGGCACGCCTGCGCCCTCCTCGGCCACGACCTGGCGCAGGTCCTTGCCGAACAGCGCGACGTAACCGTCCCACACGGTCTGGGCGAAGGCCGGATCGGCCTCCTTGAGTTTCTTGCCGTGGCCCCAGTCCTTCCAGGCGGTCTCCTCTTCGTTGTTGCCGCACCACAGCACGATGCTGGGGTGATTGCGCAGCCGGCGCACGTTGTCGCGCGCCTCGGCGACCACGTTGGCGCGGAACGCCGCGTCGTACGCGGGCGGCATGCCGCCGCCGAACATGAAGTCCTGCCAGACCATCAGCCCGAGTTCGTCGGCGATATCGAAAAAGTCGTCCGACTCGTAATAGCCGCCGCCCCAGTTGCGGATCATGTTCATGTTGGCGTCGCGCGCCGACTGCAGGTCGCGACGCAGGCGCTCGCGGCTCACCCGCGCCGGAAACGCGTCGAACGGAATCGCGTTGGCGCCCTTGGCGAACACCTCCACGCCGTTGACGACGAAGGCGAAGCCTTGGCCGTGCCCATCCTTCTCCCGCTTGATCTCGACCGTGCGCAGACCGGTACGTCGGCTGGCCTGCGCCAGCACCGCGTCGCCGTCGCGGACCGTGGCACGGAACGCGTACAGGGGTTGCGCGCCGTAGCCGACCGGGTACCACAACTGCGGCCGTTCGATGCGCAGCGGGATCGACACCCGGTTGAGGCCCGCGCTCAGCCGGGCTTGCTGGCGCAGCACTCGGCGGGCGCCGTCGGGCGCGGTGTATTCGAGCTCGACCGAGGCCTCGCCGGCTTGGGCGCCGACGATCTCCAGCTCGGCCGACAGCTCGGCCGCGTCGCGCCCGATACGCCGCGGTTGCAGGTGCAGATCGGCCAGGCGCAGGCGGTCCCAGCTCTCCAGGCGCACGCCGCGCCAGATCCCGGCGCCGACGTAGCGCGGGCCCCAGTCCCAGCCGTAGTGGTAGCCCGGCTTGCGCGCGAAGTTGCCGGTCATCGCGTCCTTGGGCTCGTCGCCGTAGGGCGACGGATAGTTGCCGGCGATCTTGTTCGGCATCGCCTGCACCTGCGGCAGCAGCTTGCGGATCGGCGAGGCGAACACCACCCGCAACTCGTTGCCGCGTTCGCGCAGGCGGCCGTCGACCGGCACGCGCCAGGTGCGGAAGCTGTTGTCGGCGCGCAACAGTTCGCGGCCGTTGAGATAGACGGTGGCGAACGTGTCCAGGCCATCGAACACCAATTCGTTGCGCGCGCGAGCGAGCGTGGCGCGGTCCAGGTCGAAGCCGGTGCGGTACTCCCAACCGGCCAGGCCGATCCATTGCAGCTGCGCCTCCGGCGCGCCGACGTAAGGGTCGACGATCAGCCCGGCGGCGAGCAGGTCGGTGTGGACGTGGCCCGGCACGCGTGCACTGCGCCATTGGGTCGCATCGCGATGCGCGGCCGCCTCGGGATCGTCGGGCAGCAGGCGGAACTGCCAGCCGGCGTGCAGCTCGCGGCTGGCCAGCGGTGCGGCCTGGGCCGACCACGCGGCAGCGACCGCCAGCAGCATCAGGACGAGGGCGGCGAGCGAGCGCCAGGGGGACGAGGGCCTTGCGGTCTGGGGCATGGAGTCACCTGTCGAAAAGGGGGCGGCAGGCCGGCCGGCGCCGGGCCGTGCGCGAATCCTGGGCCGCACCCGCGCGGTGGGGGCGGCCGTGACGGCGGCGAAAACGATCGGGCGGGAGGCCCGCCGAAAAAAACGGGAGCGCGCATTCCCGCGCTCCCGTTCCGAGGTCCGGACAAGACCTCGCGGCACGCTTTCCGAGGGTGGCCGCGAGGGGGTACACCGCCTTGCCCGGGAGGTCCGCCGCCGTGCCGTAACGCCACCGGTGGGTGGCGCGCCGGCCCGGCGGCGGGGTTGCCGCCGAACGCAGGGGCCCGGGCGGCCCCTGCATCCGATTCTTGAACCGCATCGCGATCAGTCGAACTTGTAAACGAATTCGGCCGAGATTTCACGACCCACGCGCGGGAACACCCGCTCGTTGGCGTAAGCGAAGAACATCTTGTACGGGTCCTTGTAATCGGCCTCGTCGAACAGGTTGTCGATGTAAAGGTTGACCCGCGCCTGCTCGGTCAGCTGGTAGCCGGCGGTCAGGTTGAAGAACACCGGCGCCTTGAGCTTGCCGACCATGCGGCAGGAGGTGTCGGTCTGGCCCGGCAGGATCGGCGCGCAACGGTTGTAGTTGTCGCCGTTGACGTGGCCGACGCGGTTGGCGAACAAGGTCGCGTTCCAGGGACCGCGGCTCCAGCTGGCGCTGGCGCGGGCGAAGGTGCGCACGTCGTTGTCGCGGTTCTCCTGCATCGGCGCGCCCGGGTCGCGCTGTTCGTTGTTCTTGAGCTGGTTGGTGTAGTTGAGCTGGAAGCTGAAATCGCCCCATCGCGTGGCCGGCAGCTTGTAGCGCGCGGACACGTCGACGCCGGCCACCTCGCGGTAGGCGATGTTGATCGGGCCGCTGCTGACCGACAGCACCTGGCCGAGCGGATAGTTCGGATCGGCGACCCCGGCGGCGTTGGTGCCCGGTGCGCTGCGGGTCACTCGCGACTGGATGCTGGCGCAGGTCGACGAGCCCGGCGCGACCTGCATGCGGTCTTCCGGACGGCGCGGCTTGCCGTTGATGCACTGGCTTTCCAGTTCCAGGATGTCGGCGATGTTGAAGTCGCGCACCTGGTTGTCGATGGTCATGCGCCAGTAGTCGGCGCTGAACGACAGATTGTCGGTCGCGTCCCACACCAGGCCGGCGCTCCACGACTTGCCCGTCTCGCTGTCGAGCTTGAGGTTGCCGGTGCGGCTGATGTTGTGGCGGTAGTACAGCGCCTGCGAACCGCAGTTCGGACCGAGGCCGCGGGCGATGCAGGTGGCCACGTCCGCGTCTTCCTGGGTGCCGGTGCCGCTGGTGGCGAACAGGTAGTGCATGTCCGGCGCGCGGAACGTGGTGTTGTAGGCGCCGCGCAGCAGCAGGCTGTCGATCGGCCGCCACTCCAGGCCGGCGTTCCAGGTGAAATTGCTTTCCTTGCGGCTGTCGTCGTCGTAGCGGTCGAAGCGGCCGGCGGTGGTCAGGTCCAGGGTCTTGAACAACGGCAGCTTGAACTCGACGCCAGCGGCGTAGCGCTTGCGGTCGCCGCCGCCGAGGTTGGTGCCGCCGGGCTGGTCGTACTGCTTGTTCGGGCCGTACGTCAGCGGGTCGGGGCTGAGCCGGTACCCCTGCGAACCGGCTTCCAGCACCGCGGCGAAGCCGACCGGACCGGCCGGCAGGTCGAACAGGTCGCCGCTGACCGCGAACTGGGCCTGGTTCATCCACGACTTGGCGCTGCTGTGGCCGTGGGTGGTCAGCTTCTGGAAGGTGGCGATGTCCATGGGGTTCCAGAACCGGTTCATGTCCAGCCGGTAGGCCGGCAGGCCGCCATTAGTGCCCATTTGCGGGCCGAGGAAGTACTCATCCACCGCGCTTTGCACCACCGCCGGGAAGCTGAAGTCGACTTCGTACTCGGTGCGGCCGACGGTGGCATCCCAGTTGAAGCGCTCGCCGAACCGGCCGCGCAGGCCGGCGGCCAGATCCCAGGAGCGCTCGTTGGTATAGAACAGGAACGGATCGCGGCCGCCGGCCTCGGGCACGGTGAACGCGCGCCGGGCCTGGTAGCTGCGGCCGGTGTTCTGGTCGTAGAACGCGCCGCCGCGGTTGAGTTCGAAGCGCAGCGCCTCGTCCTGGCGCGACTCGCCTTCGCTGTCCCACACCGACGCGCTCACCCAGGCCTGCATGCCGTTATCGAAGTCGTAGCTGAAATTGCCGAACGCCGACAGGTTGTTGGAACCGTTGCGCAGGCTCCACAGCGCGTTGCCGCGCGCCTGGGTGCAGCTGTAGCCGGGGAACTCGGGCGGATTGCCCTCGTTGCCGAGGAAGTTGTGCAGCGGCAGGTCTTCGAAGCGGTCGCAGGCGCCGGCCGGCGGAGTGACGCGGCGCTTGGCGGCGCTGTCGATCAGCTCCACGCCCCACACCCAGGGCCAGGGGTCGTTGACCAGCGGCTTGACCGTGGCCGCCGGCTCCAGGTCGGACGCCAGGAAGCCGCGCTGGCCGGCGAAGATGGTTTCGCGACCGCTCCACTGCACGCCGTAAGTCGCGCTCCACTTCTCGCCGGTGCGGCCGCCGGTCCAGGACAGATCGAACGAGTCGCCGCCGCCGCGGCTGGTGGTGCCGCCCTTGATGCGGACCTCATCGCCGTTGAAGTTCTTCTTCATGATGATGTTGATCACGCCGGCCATCGCGTCGGAGCCGTAGATCGCCGAGCCGCCGCTGGCCAACACCTCGATCCGCTCCACCGCGGACATCGGGATGTTGTTGAAGTTGGCGAAGTTGCCGCGGCCCTCGTAAGGCAACGGGTAATCGGCGACACGGCGGCCGTCGATCAGCAGCAGGGTGCGGCCGGGACCGAGGTTGCGCAGGTTGAGCGGGCTGGCATTGGGCGTCGGGCCCTTGTTGACGTCGGCCTGCACCGAACCGGTGACCTCGGTCAGCGTGCTCAACGCCTCGTACACGGTGGCGAAGCCCTCGCGCTTGATCTGGTCGGAACTGATCACGGTCACCGGCGCCGGGCCTTCGATCTCGGCGCGCTTGATGCGCGAACCGGTCACGGTGATCTTGTCGATCGACTTGACCTCCTCGCCCGGCGCGGCCGCGTCCTGCGCGGCGGCGAGACCGGGCAGGTACAACGCGGCCAGCATCGCCGCGGTCAAGGCGTTGCGGCGCGCGCGGCGCGATCGGGCGGCGTCGGCGCGCTGCGCAAAAGCCGGCTGCTCGAAGTTGGACTGCTTGCTCTGGTTCACCTGCTTACCCCTCCCAAATCGCGGCCGGGCTTCGGCCAAGGTTGCGTTCGTGTGGTCTGTTGCGGTGTGCAGCGGCGGTTCGTGGCGTGTCGGTGCCGGTTCTGTCGCCGGCGTCTTTGGATCGATCTAAACTTTTTGTCGAAAAAAAACTTCAGTGGCGCGCGGCCTGCGCATCCAGATCGCGCAACGGCGCGCCCGGCGCAGCCCACTGCAGGCGCAGACCGCGCCCGCCGTCGCGCTGGTACCAATCCAGGCGCAGGCGATGCCAGCCGCGCTTGAGCGGCACCTGCGCGTGCAAGGTCTGGTCGTAGCTGTCGTTGCGGATCACCGGTTCTCCGTCCACGTACAAGGCCGAACGGTCGTCGCCCTGCAAGGCGAAGCGGTACACCCCGTCCGCCTGCGCTTCGACATAGCCGTCGAAGCGCAGGCCGTAGCGACGCAGCAAGCCGTAGCCTTCGACGTCCAGCGAAGTCGCGGCGCCCTGCTTCGACGGCTCGCCGGCACGGGCGAACTCGTCCAGCGAAGCGTAACTGCCTTCGTACAAGCGATAGCCCAGGCCCACGCGGGAGGGCCGCGGCGGCACGGACGCCGGCAGATACCCTCGATAACGCAGCACCGCCTCATGCACCCCACTGCGGCGGCCGTCGGCGAGTTCGGTGACGGTGCGCAAAGTACGGCTCTGGCCGAGCGCGACGACGACCTCGAGCGGTCCGTCGATGAGCGCCGATCGCGCGTCCGGCTCGCTGCCGTCGAGGGTGTAGCGGATCTTCGCGCCCGGCACCGCCGGAACCAGCGCGAAACGGTGCCGGTATTCGTCGCCCTCGCCCGCTTCCTGCACCCGCATCACGTCGGCCAGGCCATGCGGCGCCGGAATGCGATAGCCGACGCCCTGCCGGTCCAGGTGCGGAAACTGCCCGCGCAGGCGCCGCTCGAAATCGGCGTAGTCGCGCTCGGTCTGCGGCGTCCAGCCGACCTCGGCCAAGGCCAGCAGGCGCGGAAACACCATGTACTCGACCATCGCCTCGGTCTTGAGGTGCTCGGTCCAGACATTGCCCTGCACGCCGAGCACATGCCGCGCCTGCTCGGGGTTCAGCGCCGCCGGTACCGGGTCGTAGCCGTAGACCCGGGACAGGGTCAGTTCGCCGCCGAGGTTCCATTGCTCGTACTTCGACGGCCCCTGGCCGTAATCGAAGTAGCAGCACTGGGTCGGGGTCATGATCACGTCGTGGCCCTGCTGCGCCGCCGCTATCCCGCCGGCCTCGCCGCGCCAGGACATGACCGTCGCGTCGGGCGCCAAGCCGCCTTCGAGGATCTCGTCCCAACCGATGATGCGCTTGCCGCGGGTGTGCAGGAACTTCTCCATCCGGCGGATGAAATAGCTCTGCAGTTCGTGCTCGTCCTTGAGGCCTTCGCGGCGCATCACCGCCTGCGCGACTTCGCTGCTCTTCCAGCGCGTCTTCGGCGCTTCGTCGCCGCCGATGTGCAGATACGGCGCCGGGAACAGCGCGACCACTTCGTCGAGCACGTTCTCCAGGAACTGGAAGGTCTCTTCCTTGGGACAGTAGATGTCGTCGTACACGCCCCAGTTGGTGCCGACCTCGAACGGCCCCGGCGTGCAGGCCAGCTCGGGGTACGCCGCCAGCGCGGCCAGCGAATGCCCGGGCATCTCGATTTCCGGGATCACCGCGATGTGGCGTTCGCGGGCGTAGGCCACGATCTCGCGCACTTCGTCCTGGGTGTAGAAGCCGCCGTAGGGCTTGCCGTCGCCGACATAGGGATCGATGTTGCGGCCGAGCACGGTCTCCTTGCGCTGCGCGCCGACGCCGGTCAGGCGCGGATAGCGCTTGATCTCGATCCGCCAGCCCTGGTCCTCGGTCAGGTGCCAGTGGAAGGTGTTGAGTTTGTACTGCGCCATCAGGTCGATGTAGCGCTTGACGAAGGCGACCGGGTACAGGTGCCGGCCGACGTCCAAGTGCATGCCGCGATAGGCGAAACGCGGCGCATCGTCGATGCTCAGCGAGCGCAGGCGCAGCGGCGCCGCCTGGCGTGCGGCCGGCAACAACTGGCGCAGGGTCTGATAGCCGTAGAACAGCCCCGCCGGCGGACCAGCGAGGCGGATGCCGCGATCGGTGACCTCGAGCCGATAGCGTTCGTCGGCTCGCGCGTCGCGGCCGCCGGTCGCGGGCTCGGCGACCAACTGCACATAGGCCGAAGCTTCGTCCTCGCCCCTGCGCGGCTTGGGCGCGCCGTCGCGCACCGCCAGGTTCAGGCCTTGGCGCGATGCGAGTTCGTCGCGCAACAAGCGCGCGACGGCGCGGGCTTCGGCATTGTTGGCGTAAATCGTGGTGTCCGCATCGAGCGTGAACGTGCCCTCGCCCACCTGCACCTGCGCCGGCCGCGGCACCAATTCCGGCCCCAATTCCAACGCCTGCGCATGCGGCGCGGCGCCATCGGCGGCGCTCGCAACCGGAGCGAGCGCCGTGCCGATCAAGCCGAACAGCAACCAAGGCAAGCGCGCACGGGACAGTTTCGCCAAGGTTCGTTTCATGAGCGGGCCTCGAGCCATGCGGGCATGCCGCGGAATGCAGCAAAGCCGCGTTGAAACCCCGGATTCCCTCGCTCGCGGAAATGACCGCCCGCGGACAGATCTGCACCATCCTCCCAGGCCTCCCCCCCGCCCAAGCGGGGTCCCTGAAGGTTCAGCGCGTCATTGCGATCGCCCCGGCGTCGGGATGCGCGCCTGCGCCTGTCTCGCGCAGAGGAAAGGCGCGACACGGCGGCGGCAGCCCGGGAGGTCATCGCGTTCATCGCCTCAGTTCGATGCCGCGCAGGCTGAGGCCGGCAGCGCCGCGGCCTGGGTGCCCCAGGCCGGCGCGGGCTGGGTGCCGAGATCGAAACGCAGGGTGCCGCCGTTGCGCAGCGCGCTCCAGTCCAGCCACACCTTGTCCTGGGCCTTGCCCTCGAACTCGGCGCCTTGCACGTACTGCACGCGGCGGCCGTCGGCGCCGGGCGCTTCGATGCGCAGGGTCTTGCCGTTGCCCAGGTCGAGTTCGACCTGTTCGAAGCGCGGCGTGTGCAGCAGCAACTCGCCGGTGCCCGGCACCGCCGGGTACAGGCCGATCGCGCTGAACAGATACCAGGCCGACATGGTGCCGAGGTCGTCGTTGCCGGTGACGCCGTTGGGTGCGTTGGTGAACAGCGCCTGGGCCGAACGCAACACGGTCGCGGTCTTCCACGGCTGGCCGATCAGCGTGTACATCCACGGGCTGTGCAGATCGGGTTCGTTGTTCGGGTTGTAGCGGTACTGGTTGTAGTAGCTGTACGGCCCGACCACCCACTGCTTGCGCGCCGCGTTGAGCGGGTCGGCCAACAGCTGGTCGTAGGCGAAGAACGCATCCAGGCGCTTGCCGGTCTGCTCGGCGCCGCCCATGGCCTCGACCAGGCCGCTGACGTCCTGCTGCACCAGCCACTGGTACTGCCAGGCGGTGCCTTCATGGAAGCCGTGGTGCGAACGCGGGCTGTAACCGCCGTCGGCCTCGACATAGAACCGGCCGTCGTCCAGGCGCGGACGCGGGAAGCCGCGGAAACCCAGCTCCGGATCGGCGGCGTCGGCGTCCCAGACCTTGCGCCAGTTGCGGCCGCGCTCGCGCAACGTCGCCGCATCCTGGTCTTTGCCCAGCGCCTGCGCCATCTGCGCCAGCGAGCAATCGGCCAGCGCGTATTCCAGGGTCGAGGAGCCGCCGTGATGCGGGTCCACGTCCATGCTCTTGGCCGGGAAAGCGCGGTCGTACTGGACGAAACCGCGGCTCAGGTAACTCGGGTTGCCGGCGCGGCCCTGGCTGCGCACCAGCGCCGGCGGCAGGCCGTAGGCGTTCTCGCGCAGCGCCGCGTAGGCCTGCTGCTCGCGGCCTTCGAGCGCGCCGAAACGCCACAGATCGACCAGGAACGGGGTCGCCGGATCGCCGGTCATGACGTTGCTGTCGTAGTTGGCGTAGCCCCAGCGCGGCAGCCAGCCGTTCTGCTCGTGGATCTTCAGCACCGACTGGGCGATGTCGCGCGCCCGCTGCGGCCGCAGCATCGCCAGCAACTGATTCTGCGAGCGGTAGGTGTCCCACAACGAGAAGTACTCGTAGTACGTCCAGCCCTCGGCCTTGTGGATTTCGGTGTCGTACCCGCGATAGCGGCCGTCGCTGTCGCTGCCGGTCAGCGGCTGCAGCAGCGAGTGATACAACGCGGTGTAGAACACGGTGCGGTCGTCGCCGCTGCCGCCCTTGACGCGCACCGAGTTCAGCTCCTGGCGCCAGGCGTCCTGGGACTGCTTGCGCATCGCCTCGAAGCTCAACGGCTTGCCGCCGCGGCTGGCCTCGTCGCGCAGGTTGCGGCGCGCGCCTTCGATGTCGACGTGCGAGATCGCGCTCAGCGCGGTCACCGATTTGCCCTTGGCGGTGTCGAAGGTGAACCAGGCGCCGTGCGGACGGGTGTCGCCCTGCATGCTGACCCGGCCGCCGGGATGGCCGCCGGTTTCGTCCCACACGCCATGGCTGGCGAAGGCCCGGTCGAATTCCATCCGGAACCAGGTCGTGTACTGCTGCCCGCCGCAGAAGCTCTTGGTGACGATCTTGCCTTCCACGGCGCGGTCGCCGACCACCTCGATATTGCTGCCGACCACCAGATGGCGTTCGTTGGCCTGGCCGGTGTTGACCAGGATCGTGCCCTGCGCGGCGCCGGCCGGGAAGGTGTAGCGCTCGGCCGCGGCGCGGGTCAGTGCGGTGGCTTCGGCGTCGATCGGGCCGGCCGCTTCGCCGGTCAGGCGCACCTTGTAATAGCCGGCCTGGCCGACTTCGCCATCGTGGGTGTAGGTCGAGGCATAGGCCTTGTGATCGAAGGCCTTGGGACTCTTGGTGTCGAAACGCTGGCCCGGGCCGATCGCGCCGGTGGTCGGCAGCACCGACAACTGGCCGCCCTGCTCCCAGCAACCGGCGCCGGACAGGAAGGAATGGCCGAAGCCGCGGATCTTGGGATCGTCATAGCGCCAGCCGCTGTAGTGATCGCCGATCGGGCTGACCTGGATCAGGCCGAACGGCGCCGACGCGCCGGGGAAGGTGTTGCCGTCGTCCTTGCTGCCGATGAAGGTGTTGACCTCCGCCGCCGGGTCGGCCGCTCTCTCGGTCGCCGGCGCGGCCGCAACGGCCAGCGCGCTGACCAGGGCCAGGGACAAGGCGGTCGCTCCGGTCAGCCAGGCCTTGCCGTTTCCGCCGCTGCGCCGCGTCGCCGCGCCGTTGCCGAAGATCGAAGCCTGCCCTTGCCTCACCGGAGTACGAGTCATCGTGGTTGCGCCCTGCCGTCGCTTGGAAACATCGGTTGGAAAAGAATCCGTCGCGACGGCCCCGCAGGGCCGCCGCGACGGGCATTACCGCATCAGTTGAAGTCCAGCACGTACTCGATCGCGAACTCGCGGCCGACCGGGCTGAAGATGCGGTCGGCGATGAAGGCGAAGTCCTTCTTGTACGGGTCCTTGTCTTCGTTGACCCGGTCGAACAGATTGCTGACGTAGACGTTGACGCGCGCCTTTTCGGTCAGCTGGTAGCCCGCGCTGACGTTCCAGGTGATCGCCGGTCCGACACGGCCGTAGTACTTCTTGGTGCTCTGACCGAAGGTCGGGCTGCCGGCGTCGTTGTCCAGGCAGTTGTCCGAGCTGGGCACGTAGCCGTCGGCGAACGGCAGGCAGCCGTTGAAGCGCACGCTCGGCACGCTGCCCACGCGGTCGGCGTAGACGGTCGCGTTCCACTTGTCGCGCTGCCAGTTGACGCTGCCGCGGAACTTGCTGCGCGGCTCGTCGTTGCGCTTGTCCTGCATTTCCTCGCTGGCGTCGGCCCGGGTCTCGAGCTTGAGCAGGTTGGTGTAGTTCAGGCCGAAGGTGAAATCGCCCCAGCGCTGGGTCGGCAGGCGATACTTCAACGAAGCGTCGACGCCTTCGACGTTGCGCGCGGCGCGGTTGACCGGTCCGGTGCGGATCTCGGTGACCTGGCCGAGCAGCGGGCCGGCACCGTCCGGATCGGCGGCGCGGGTCACGCGGCCGATCTGCAGCTTGCAGCGGTCGGCGCTGGGCGCGCCGATGCGCGGTTCGCCGGTCGGCGTCTTGCCGGTCAGGCAGTAGGCCTCGTCGAGCAGCACGTCGTTGGCGCCGACGTCGTCGATTTCGTCTTCCAGCTCGATCCGCCAATAGTCGGTCGACACCGACAGGCCTTCGGCGATGTCCCAGACGAAGCCGGCGGTCCACGAGTTGCCGGTTTCGTACTTCAGGTCGGGCGTGCCCTGACGCGAGATGTCGGCGTCTTCGACCTTGAAGCCGGCGTCCCAGGTGCAGTTGCCCTGCTGGCCCGCGCGCAGGCAGTTCAGGTAGTCGGTCTGGTCGGACACCGAGGTGCTCGGGGTCGCGTAGACGAAATGCATGTCCGGCGCGCGGAAGCTGGTGGCGTAGGTGCCGCGCACCAGCAGGTTGCTGAACGGACGCCATTCCAGGCCGGCGTTGTAGGTCGTGGCGGCGTCGCCGGAGACCGCGTCGTACTTGTCGTAGCGCGCGGCCAGCGAGGCGGTCAGCGACTCCAGCAGCGGGATCTTGAACTCGACGCCGGCGGCATAGTGGTTGCGCGAGCCCGAGCCCAGGTCGATGTTGGCGGTCTGGTCGTACTTCGGGTTGGCGCCGAGAGTGTTCGGATCGGGCGCCAGGCGGTAGCCCTGCTTGGCCGCTTCCAACTGCGCGGCGAAGCCGATCGGGCCGGCCCAGCCTTCGAACAGGTCGCCGCTGACGATGAAGTTGGCCGAGGTCAGCCAGGATTCGGCGCGGTTCTTGCCGCGGGTCGAGATCGATGCGTAGTCCTGCGGCGAGATCGGATTCCAGAACCGGCCCTGATCCAGGCGGTCGCGGTTCGGCCCGAGGAAGTAGCGGTCGGCGTCGGCGTAGACGATCGCCGGGAACTTCTCGTCGACCCGGTACTCGGCGCGGCCGATGCTGAAATCCCAGTCGAAGCGGTCGCCGAACTGGCCGCGCAGGCCGGCCGACACGTCCCAGGACAATTCGTCGGAATGGGTGTAGCCGCCTTCGGCACCGCCGATTTCCTGCGGGGTGAAGCGCTTGACCAGATCGAGGTTGGCGTTGAGGCCGACATCGCGGTAGGTGCCGTTGGAGCTCCACGCCGGCATGAAGGTCATGTTCTCGCCGCGCGAGCTCCACACGCCGAGGCTGGCCCAGCCCTGCATGCCGTTTTCGAAGTCGTAGTTGCCGTAGACGTAGCCGGACTTGTCGTCGCTGCCGTTGCGCAGGGTCCAGTGCTGGTAGGCCGCGAGCTGGCCGCACTGCCAGCCGGTGTCGCTGATGCGGTTGGTGTTGCGGTTGTAGGTTCGGCGGTTCTGCAGGAAGAACTCGTTGCCGTACTGATCGCAGGCGCCGGGCGGCGGCATCATGCGCAGGCCGGTGCCGGCGTTGAACATGCGGATGCCGACCGAGGGCAGGATGCCGACCTTGCGGTCCTGTGGGTTCAGCGACTGCGGCGGTGCGTCGAAATCCGAATCCATGAACGGACGTTCGCCGGCCGGCAGCGCCTCGCGATGGAACCACTGCAGCGCGTAGGTCACGTTCCAGTTGTCGCCGCTGCGGCCGCCGGCCCAGGACAGGTCCATCTGGTCGCGGCCGCCGCGGGTCGAGGTGCCGCCGCGCAACTTGACCTGGTCGCCCTGGAATTCCTTCTTGAGGATCACGTTGATCACGCCCGCGACCGCGTCGGAGCCGTAGATGGCCGAAGCGCCGCTGGCCAGCACTTCGATCCGCTCGACGATCGCGGTCGGGATGTTGTTGTAGTTGGCGAAGTTGCTCTTGCCCTGGTACGGCAGCGGGTAGTCGACCACGCGGCGGCCGTTGATCAGCAGCAAACTGCGGCCCGGGCCCATGTTGCGCAGGTTGAGCGGGCTGGCGTTGACGGTGTGCTGGCCCCAGGCGATGTCGGATTCGACCGTGCCCATCGCTTCGGTCAGCGTGGTCAGCGCGTCGTAGACGGTGGTGAAGCCTTCCTTCTCGATCTGCGCGGCGGTGATGGTGAACACTGGCGCCGGACCTTCGATCTCGGCGCGCTTGATGCGCGAGCCGGTCACGGTGACCTTGTCGATTTCGGTAGGCTTGCCGGCTTGCGCGCCGGCCTCGGCGCCGGTCGCGGCCGCCTCGCCCGTCTGGGCTTGGGCGACGACGGGCGCAAACAGGATCGACAGCAAGGCGCCGGTCAGCGCGCTGCGTCGCAAGGTGGAATGGCTCATACGCGGTGCTCCCCAAGAGAGAAAGTGGACTGCAAAGGCGACCGTCCCTGGCCCCGGACTGAATTTCTATCGATCTAAATGCCGACCTTCGTCAGTACGACAAGCCGAAGCGGCATACCCAACCCCCAAATTGGATCGATCTAAATTAACCACAACCGACTTGGGCCTTGCATGACGCGGCGCAGCAATACAGCTGTGCTAGGTCTCGGTCCCGAGCTGCGATCGCCGCCAAGCCCTTGTTTTGCCGAGCTTGGCCGCAGGCACTCGCGCCCACGCCCTTGCACGGGCGCGCACTCGCCCCCGCGCAGGTAACCGTTTACTCGCGCGAAATCTCGCCGCCGCTGTCCGTACCGGGCCGCATCGTCGACAATGAAATCCCGCCCTCGCCTCCGGCACGACGATGAGCGCACTGAGCCCTACTCCGACCGACCGGCTCGGCCGGCTGCTGGACGCGATCGCAGCGCGCAAGGACGACGGCAGCCGTTTCCACTGCCTGGATCTGCGCCCCCGGGCGCCCGACCGGCTGGGCGAAGTCTGCGCCCTGTTGCGGTTGAGCCCGCGCGACTGCGCGCTGGCCCCGGCGCAGCCGCAGGCGCCGGACGATCTGCGCCGCTGGCTGCTCAAGCCGATGCGCGGCGCGGCGACCCAGTCCTGGCTCAACGGCGCGCTGTTCGACGAGTTCGTCGCTCGCCTGGATGCGCTGGCCGGCGCAGCGCCGCGCTGGCGGCGTCTGTCGCGCGATATCCACGCGCCGCTGCGTCCAGCGCTGGGCGCGGTCTGGGACGCCTTCGTCGCCGATGCCGGCGACGAAGGCGCTTGGTTGATCCTGTGCACCTGGGAGGGCG
The DNA here is from genome assembly GCF_000336385.2 of Lysobacter antibioticus HS124. Classification (GTDB taxonomy): domain Bacteria; phylum Pseudomonadota; class Gammaproteobacteria; order Xanthomonadales; family Xanthomonadaceae; genus Lysobacter; species Lysobacter firmicutimachus. The sequence goes on from NZ_HG424458.1 coordinate 47,277, forward strand.
CGGCGGATCCGTTCGCGACGCCGGCCTGAACCGTTGGCAGCCGCGACGGTCCTCGCCCCCTGCCTCGGGTCGGACTCAGAACGCCGCAGGCTCGCCGTCGTCGTCCAAGTAACGCCCGCCGATCATCCGCAACAGCTCGCGCAAATCGACGCGCAAGGCCTCGCTCAAGGCGCCGGCACAGAGCACGTGCACGTGATCGGGCTCGAACCACAGTTGCACCGGATCGCCCCAGCGCCGGTTGCGCAGCGGCTGCGGAGCGTCGTCCAGCCCGACCTGATTGGGTCCGCCGCGGCCGGCGAAGGTCGGCAGGGACGCGACCTGCAGCAACAGGGCCTCGCGCCGCCGCCGGTAGTCGGCGGGATCGTCGGGCATCGCCTTGTATTCGTAACCCATCGTCCGACGCTCCGGCCTCTTATCCGCGCAGCGCCCGCACCAGCGCCCGTACCCGGGCTTCGTCGCTCTGCACCCAATCCGCCGACAGGCCGGGCAGATCGTCGTTGCGATGGCGCATCGCCGAGCGTCGCGGCGCCTTGGCCGAGGCGTGCACTTGTTCGACGCCGCAACGCTGCGCCGTGGCGACGATGTTGTCGGCGGTGAGGCCGGCCCCGGCCATCAGCGCGATGCGTCCGGCCGCCTGAGCGACCAGCGCGGCGATGCGCGGCGCGCCGGCGACCGCGTCGGCCGCGCCGCCCGAGGTCAGGATGCGTTCGCAACCCAGCGCGACCGCCGCGTCCAATGCGCGGCCCTGATCGGCCGCCGCATCGAAGGCGCGGTGGAAGGTGACGCCCAGCGGGCCGGCGGCGGCGATCAACTCGGCGCACACCGCGGTATCCACTTCGCCGTCGGCGTCGAGCGCGCCGATCACCACTCCGTCGCACCCCAGCCGTACGCAGGCTTCCACGTCGGCGCGCATCGCCGCGCGCTCATCGGCGGAGTAGAGAAAATCGCCGCCGCGCGGGCGGATCAGCACGTACAGCGGAATCCGCAGGCGATCGCGCGCGATCGCGATCGCGCCGTAGGACGGGGTGGTGCCGCCCTCGCCCAGGTTCTCGCACAGCTCGACCCGGTCGGCGCCGCCGGCCTGCGCGGCCAGCGCGGAGGCCAGCGAATTGGCCGAGATTTCCAGCAGCTTGGCGCCCATGCCGGCCTCAGGTCTGCTCGGTCGTGTAGACCGAGCGCGCGTCCCGCAGCGCGTCGCGCCTGCCCGCGTCACAGACCGCATAGACGAAACCGCGGTGCAGAGCGTGCGCGCCGACCTCGCCGTGCTTGTTGATCGCCAGGAAACAGACCTGCAGGGTCTTGCTGGCCTGCGGCCGCTTGCGCACCACCCGCTCGATCGCCTCGCGGCAGGCCTCGTCCGGGCTGCGTCCCTGGCGCATCAGTTCGACCACCAGGAAACTGGCGGCGTTGCGCAGCATTTCTTCGCCCACGCCGGACGCCGTCGCCGCACCGACCTCGTTGTCGACGTACAGCCCGGCGCCGACGATCGGGCTGTCGCCGACCCGGCCGCGCAGCTTCCAGGCCATGCCGCTGGTGGTGCAGGCGCCGGCCAGCTTGCCTTGGCGGTCGATGGCCAGGATGCCCAGGGTGTCGTGGTTGCTCTTGTCGCCGGGCTTGGCGTTGTCCAGGCGCTCGGCGTTGATCACCGGCTGATACTTGGACGTCTTGCGCCACTCGTTCCAAGCCGCGCGCGCCTTGTCGGTCAGCAAGGCTTGCTTGGGAAACCCCTGTTCGATCGCGAACTGCTGCGCGCCGGCGCCGACCAGCAACACGTGCGGGGTACGTTCCATCACCCGCCGCGCCACGCTGACCGGATGGGCGATGTCCTCCAGCGCGGCGACCGCGCCGCAGCGGCCGTCGCCGTCCATGATGCTGGCGTCCAGGGTCAGCACGCCGTCGCGATCGGGATTGCCGCAGCGGCCGACCGTGCTGTTGCACAGGTCGGCCTCGGCCCAACGCGCACCGGCCTCGACCGCATCGAGCGCGGAACCGCCTGCTTCCAGTACCGGCCAGGCCGCCTGGTTGGCACCGACGCCGAAATCCCAGGTCGAGACCACGCGGGCACCGTCGCGCAGCGCAGCGCTCGCGCCGCCGGACGCCGGCAGCGCGGCCGGCAAAGCGGCGGCCGACGCGGCGAGCAAGGACTGTTGCAGGAAACGGCGACGTGACGTCATGAGGATCAGCGAGCGAATGCGCATAGCGCGGGCCGCCGCCACGCTAGCCGCCGCCGCACCGCGGCGCAAGCGCACCGCCATCTGCGCCGGCACCGCTCGCGCCAGCGCCGATGCGCGGGCCGGCGCGCCCCGCGGGCCCGAGTTCGACGATTTTCGACGCCGTTATGCATCGGCTCGACGCCGCTGCCGACGATCCGGCGCAGCACTCGCATGCTTGGCGCCCTGTCGGCAACCACGCCGTCCGCGACCTGCGCGGCCGCCGTTGCGCCCGGCCGGCCTGTGTATCGACGAAGGCTGCATCGACGAACAGCGGATTCGCTGAAAGACGGCATGGTCCTGCGATTCGGCGACGGCGACTGGATCGATTCCTACCTGTACCGGTTCTATATCGAACGATGGATCAAACCCTCGCCGCCGTCGGCGGAGGACGTCACCGCCGGCTGCGCATGGGCGCATGGGCGCATGCGCATTCGCATTCGCATGCATCGCCGACGGCTGCAGCGCATCGCGCGAGGGCGAGCCGACTCGACGACCACCACGTTCGGCCGCGGGGTCTCGATCGCGCAACGGCATGCCGGTGGTCGCGACCTCCTGCAAGACCTGGGGCCCCATCGCCCGCAACGCGGCATGCAGCTCGCCGATCGGCTTGTCGGCCAAACCGATAGCCCCGACGACGACCGAGCGCCTCAGTTAATCGGAAAGAAAATAGCGCTGGAGCCCAATCAATATGTGCCGAATAATTAATTACTTACTCGATCACAAATACGCCACCGTGCGCTGGCGCAGGGAAATAATAGACATCAATGACTATTCAGTAGAAATTCATATGACCAAATTTGACAAGATCGGCGTGCGCCCTGACCCAGCCTCTTCAACGAGCAATGTCGATCTAATAAATGCCATTAATTTCAAATTAAAGTGCGCACTTCTTCAACCATAAGCAATAAATCAACCAAGTTCATCACTAGCTAACAATATACATTCAGCCTCATGAAGGGTGATTTGCGTCGCATTCGTCCACCCCGTCGCACTCATTGCCGAGCCGACACCGCGATTGTTATCCATACCAACAGACGACCGATTGCTCGATCACGGCGCGGACAGGGGAAAGGAGATGTCGCTTCACGACGGCAGCGAGTGGAATACGCTGATCAACGAACATTCCCGCTCGGACTCCCCGTGCGGGGACGACTTGGAATATGACGAGGAATATCTGCATATTCTCCGCCTCGCCGCCGGCCGCGAGGAGCGCCAATCCGGCACGGCGGTCATTCCGGCCGAGCCGCCGGACTGGAACGAGGTCGAACGGCGCGCACTGCAGCTCAGCGCGCGCACCAAAGATCTGCGCATCGCCCTGCTGATCGCACGGGCCAAGCTGGAATGCGAGGGGGTGCCGGGGCTGGCCCAAGGCTTGGAACTGACCGCCGCCTGGCTGGACCGCTACTGGACCGAACTGCATCCGCGCCTGGACGCGCTCGACGAGCACGATCCTCTGCCGCGCCTCAACGCCGTCGCCGCCTTGAACGCGCCCGAAGGGATGGTGCGTTCGCTGCGCAATGCAACGCTGTTGCGCGACCGGCGCGGCGCTACGGTCAGCGTCCGCGACGCTGCAGCCGCCATCGCGCTGGTCAACTCGACCGCCGTGGCCACTACCGAACAGGGCATGCTGATCGGGCAACTGCGCCGCGCCCACGCCGACGGCCAAGCCGACATCGCCGGCATTCCGGCCGTACTGGCGTCGCTGGCGCGGATAAAGGCCCGCTTCGCGCTCGAACTCGGCACCGGCTTCATTCCCGATTTCGGCGCGATCGAGCAACCGCTGCATGCGATCGAAACCGCTTGCGCCGTTGCCGACGAATCGCCGGCTTCGATCGCCGCCGACGCCGTCGCGAACTGCGAGAGCGAAATCGCCGCCGACGCCGCCGCGGCGCCGTCCAACGCCGCGCTCTTGCAGCTGCGCTCGCGTCGCGACGTCGCCACGGTGCTCGAGATGGCGAGCGCCTACCTCGAACGCCACGAACCCAGCCACCCCGCTCCGCTGCTGATCCGCCGCGCGCTGCGGCTGATGGACATGAGCTTCTACGACATCGTGCGCGAACTCGCCCCGGCCTCGCTGGCCCAGATCGAAACCGTCGCCGGCATCGCACCCGCGCCCGCCGACTGACCGGCGCTCGTACCGCTCCACCCCGCCCTTTCAAGCCGAACCAGAGGAATCGCCGTGGTCAACACCAACGTCAAGAAGGGACTCAAGCAAAAGTCCGGCGGCCAGAAATTCATCGGCCGCAATCGCGCGCCGCGCGTCCAGATCGAGTACGACGTCGAACTGTACGGCAGCGAGCGCAAGGTCGAGATCCCCTTCGTGATGGGCGTGATGGCCGATCTGGCCGGCAAGTCTAAAACGCCGCCGAAGAATTTGGAACAACGCCAGTTCCTGGAAGTGGACGTCGACAATTTCGACGAGCGGCTCAAGTCAGTGGCGCCGCGCGTGGCGTTTCAGGTGCCGAACAAGCTCACCGAAGGCGACGACCTCCTGGTCGACGTCACCTTCGAAAGCATGGACGACTTCTCGCCCGCCCAGGTCGCGCGCAAGGTCGAGCCGCTGAGCCGCCTGCTCGAAGCCCGTGTGCAGCTGGCCAATCTGTTGTCCTACATGGACGGCAAAAACGCCGCCGAAGAACTGATCGCGCGCGCGCTGCGCGAACCGGCGCTGCTGGCGGCCCTGGCCAATGCGCCCAAGCCCGCGGCCGCTGTCGATGCCTCCGCGCCCGCCGGCGACGACAGCGTCGACTGAACCACGCACCGCTGCGCCACCGCCGCTGAGCCAGGACACCGCCGATGAAGACCCAGACCCAATCGATCGAGAAGAACGCCGTCGCCCAGGCGGCGCACGCCGCCGACGCCCTGCAGGCGGACGACTTCTCCAGCCTGCTGTACCGCGAACTGCGACCCAAGACCGATCAGGCCAAGCAGGCCGTGGAAAGCGCTGTGCGCACGCTCGCGCAGCAGGCGCTGGAGAACACCGTCACCGTGTCCTCCGACACCTACCAGACCGTGCAGGCGATCATCGCCGAGATCGATCGCAAGCTGTCCGAACAGATCAACGCCATCCTCCACCACCCGGAGTTCCAGCAACTGGAATCGGCCTGGCGCGGCCTGCACTACCTGGTCAACAACACCGAGACCAGCGAGACCCTGAAGATCCGCTGCATGCCGATCAGCAAGAAGGAACTCAGCCGCGTGCTCAAGCGCTACAAGGGCATCGGCTGGGACCAGAGCGCGATCTTCAAGAAGATCTACGAAGAAGAGTACGGCCAGTTCGGCGGCGAGCCGTTCGGCTGCCTGGTGGGCGATTTCTACTTCGACCACAGTCCGCAGGACGTGGAGACCCTGGGCGAGATGGCCAAGATCGCCGCGGCCGCGCACTGTCCCTTCATCGCCGGTGCGTCGCCGGCGGTGATGCAGATGGACTCCTGGCAGGAACTGGCCAATCCGCGCGATCTGACCAAGATCTTCCAGAACACCGAGTACGCCTCCTGGCGCAGCCTGCGCGAATCCGAGGACTCGCGCTACATCGGCCTGGCCATGCCGCGCTTCCTGGCCCGCCTGCCCTACGGCATCCGCACCAGCCCGGTCGACGACTTCGATTTCGAAGAGGACACCGAGGGCGCCAGCCACGGCCGCTACGCCTGGATCAACTCGGCCTACGCGATGGCGACCAACATCAACCGCTCGTTCAAGTCCTACGGCTGGTGCACCTCGATCCGCGGCGTCGAATCCGGCGGCGCGGTCGAAAATCTGCCGACCCATACGTTCCCGACCGACGACGGCGGCGTGGACATCAAATGCCCCACCGAGATCGCGATCAGCGACCGGCGCGAGGCCGAACTGGCGAAGAACGGCTTCATGCCCTTCGTCTACCGCAAGAACTCCGATTTCGCCGCCTTCATCGGCGCCCAGTCGCTGCAGCGTCCGTTCGAATACACGGATGCGGAGGCGACCGACAACGCCAAGCTGTCCGCGCGCCTGCCCTACCTGTTCGCCTGCTGCCGATTCGCCCACTATCTGAAGTGCATCGTCCGCGACAAGGTCGGCGCATTCCGCGAGCGCACCGAGATGGAGACCTGGCTCAACGACTGGATCATGGGCTACGTCGATGGAGACCCGGCGAATTCGTCCCAGGACACCAAGGCCCGCAAGCCGCTGGCCTCGGCCGAAGTCATCGTGGAGGAAGTCGAAGACAACCCTGGCTACTACAACGCGAAGTTCTTCCTGCGCCCGCATTACCAGCTGGAAGGCCTGACGGTTTCGTTGCGGTTGGTGTCCAAGCTCCCCTCGCTGAAGGAAGGCGTCGCCTGAGACGCCATTGCAAGCAATCACTCACTGAAGAGGAAACGAAATGGCAATCGACATGTATCTGCGCGTCGACGGCGTCGTCGGCGAAGCCAAAGACGCCAACCACCGCGGCTGGAGCAACGTGCGCTCCTATGCCTGGGGCGCCAAGCAGCCCGGCAGCATGGCCACCGGCTCCGGCGGCGGCACCGGCAAGGCCAGCTTCAACGACCTCAAGGTCACCGCGGTGATCGACAAGGCCTCGCCGGCGATCCTCAAGTACTGCGCCAACGGCCGCCATCTGCCGTCGGTCGAGATCTCGGTATGCAAGGCCGGCGGCACCCAGGTCGAGTACCTGCGCATCACCCTCAACGAAGTGCTGGTGACCGCGGTCGAGCACAACGCCGATCACGACAGCGACGCGATCCTGATGGACTACACCTTCCAGGCCGCCAAGGTCACCAAGCAGTACTGGGAGCAGACCGACCAGGGCACTCGCGGCGGCGAAAGCGTGCTGACTTGGGACATCAAGCAGAACCGCGAAATGTAAGTACCGCTGTTTCCGACCCGCACGGCATCGGCCCCCCGCTGCCGCACATGCATCGAAGGCTGGACCGGGTCGGGTCCAGTGCGTTCCGGGACTCCGGGACGGTGTCGCCGGGCCGCATCTTGCGGCCGCCCCGAAAAGACGGTCGCCGACCGCCGGACCCGATCCGGCGTCGCCGGAGGCTGCCGTCGGCACCGTTCCGGATCCTGTTTCGCTCCCTCCCCGTCGCTCCATCGCCCTCCCCCATCCGTCCCGCCCTGATCCGAGTCGATCGCATGAATCCATTGGCGCCAGCACCGACCCCGACCGTTCCGGCCCGCAAGGCCGGCGGCGAGGCCAGCCTGCTCGACCGCCTCACCGATCGCTCGGTCGAGCGCCAGGGCGCGCCCGACATCGACCCGTCGGCGCCATCGCGGCTGCGCGATGCGCTGCTGCGCGACTTGAGCTGGCTGCTCAACACCAGCAATCTGGAAGCGGACGTCGACTTCGCCGCGTATCCGCATGCGCGCCGTTCGGTGGTCAATTTCGGCATCAGCGCCCTGGCCGGCAGGCGCATGTCCGAAGTCGAGTGGGAAGACATCGAACGCACCTTGCGCGCGGCCATCGTCGGCTTCGAACCACGCATCTGCGCCCGCTCGTTGCAGGTGCGCTGCCTGTCGGAAACCGGCCCGCGCGCGACCGGAAACGTACTGAGCTTGCTGATCCAGGGCGACGTGATATCGCCCGACCGCGCCACCGCCTTCTCGTTCCGCTCCGAGATCGACCTGGAAAGCGGTCATATTTCCCTGCGCGCACAACGGGCCGAGTGACATGGACGCGCGCCTGTTGCACTACTACAACCGCGAGCTGGGCTATCTGCGCGAACTCGGCGCCGAGTTCGCGCAGCTCCATCCCAAGGTCGCCGGACGGCTCGGCCTGGGCGAGGGCGAAAGCGCCGACCCTTACGTCGAACGCCTGCTGGAGGGCTTCTGCTTCCTGACCGCGCGCATCCAGCTGAAGATGGATGCGGAGTTCCCGCGCTTCTCGCAGCGCCTGCTCGACGTGGTCTACCCCGGCTATCTGGCGCCGACGCCGTCGATGGCCATCGTCGCATTCGAACCGAATGTGCGCGAAGGCAATCTGCGCGCCGGCTTCACCCTGCCCGCCGGCACCGCCGTGCAGGCCAAGCCCGACAACGAACGCCAGACCGCCTGTGAGTTCCGGACCGCTCATGCCGTCACCATGTGGCCACTGCGGCTGAGCGCGGTCTCGTTCTCGGGCGAGCCGGGCGACCTGCCGCTGGCGGCGCTTGGGCTGGCGCGACGGGTGCGCGGTTGCCTGCGCCTGCGTCTGGAGACCCAGGGCTCGATGCCCTTGCGCGAGCTGTCGCTGGAACGCCTGGCACTGCATCTCAGCGGCCCGGACCGCGAGGCCTCGCGCCTGCTGGAATGGCTGCTGTGCCGCACCGTAGCGGTGGTCTGCCACGATCCGGAGCGCCCGCTGCGCTGGCACCAGGCCCTGGCCGCCGACACGCTGCGCCACGATGGCTTCGACGCCGACGAAGCGTTGCTGCCGACCGGGCCTCGCGGCTTCCAGGGCTATCGGATTCTGCAGGAGTACTTCGCCATGCCGGCGCGTGGCCTGTTCTGCAGCCTGCATGGGCTCGACGCCGCCATCCAACGCGCGCAGGGCCAGGCGATGGAGATCAGCGTGCTGTTCGACGCCGCCGACGCCGAGTTGGAGGCGAGCATCGGCACGCATAGCCTGGCCCTGCATTGCACCCCGGTCATAAACCTGCAGCGCAGGACCAGCGACCGTATTCCGGTATCGACTCAGCGCTACGAACACCACTTGGTCCCGGACCGGACCAAGCCGCTCGACTACGAGGTCTACAGCGTCGACAAGGTGGTCGGCCACGGCGCCCGAAGCGGCGAGAAGTGGGCGTTCCACCCCTTCTACAGTTGCCTGCGCGACGGCAGCGAGCAGGGCCGGTTCTTCTCCCTGCGTCGCGAGCCGCGCATCGCCGGTGCGCCCACGCAGGCGACGCAGCACCGCTCCGGCTATGCCGGCAGCGAGGTGTTCCTGAGCCTGGTCGATGCGCAGGAAGCCCCGCACGCCGACGATTTGCGTCAGTTGTCGGTGGAGATGTGGTGCAGCAATCGCGACCTGCCGATGCGCCTGCGACCGGCCGAACACGGCTTGAGCTTGCGCGTGTCGGCCCCGGTGGCATCGATCCGACTTCTGCACGGCCCGACCCCGCCGCGACCGGCGTTGGCCGAAGGCGAAGCGGCGTGGCGCCTGATCAGCCATCTCGGCCTGAATCATCTGACTTTGACCGACCTGGACGAGGTTCAGGGCGCGCAAGCCTTGCGCGAACTGCTGGGACTCTATGCCGGCCGGCCCGGATCGGCGCTGGATCGGCAGATCCAAGGACTGCGGTCCGTGCGCCTGGAACCGGTGCATCGGCCGATGCCCGCGCTCGGGCCGATCGTGCTGGCGCGCGGCGTGCGCATCGAGCTGAGCCTGGACGAAACCGCGTTCAGCGGCACCAGCCCCTACCTGTTCGGCTCGGTTCTGGAGCAATTCCTGGCCCGCCATGTGGCCTTGAACAGTTTCGTCGAGCTGGCCTTGCACAGCTTGCAGCGCGGTCCGGTGCACCAGTGGCCGCCGCGGCTGGGACGGAGGCCGGTGGCATGAACGCCGCGACCGAATGGGCTCCGCTCGATCCCGCGCCGGTCATCGACCGCAATGCCGGTGCGTGCTCAGCCGACGTCTGGCAACGCCTCGCGCAAGCGCCGCACGAATACGACCTGTATCACCTGCTACGCTGGTTGGATGCGCGCATGGAGCACCGCACACCGCTGGGCCGCGCGGCACGCCCGGCCGAAGAACCGCTGCGTCTGGGCCAGGAGCCCAGCCTGGCCTTCGCGCCCTCGACCCTGGCCGGAGTCGAACGGGGCGTCGGTTCGGTCCCCAGGCTATCGGTCTTCAGCTTCGGCCTGTTCGGCCCCAACGGCCCGCTGCCGCTGCACCTGACCGAGTACGCGCGCGATCGCGCCCGGCACCACAACGACCCGACGATGAGCCGCTTCGCCGATCTGTTCCACCATCGTCTGCTCCTGCTGTTCTATCGCGCCTGGGCCGACGCGCAGGCGACCACCAGCCTCGACCGCGGCTTGCGCGGCGGCGCCCGCTTCGGCGACTACGTGGCCAGCCTGATCCACCTGGGCCAGCCCGGCTTGCGCGAGCGTGACCGCGTGCCCGATCACGCCAAGTTGTTCATGGCCGGGCATTTGAGCCGCCAGACCCGCAATCCGGAAGGCTTGCAGCAGATCCTCGCCACCTACTTCGGCCTGCCGGTGCGGATCCGGGAGTGGGTCGAAACCTGGGTCGCAGTGCCGCCGTCGCGACGAACGCGCCTGTGCGGACGCGGTGCCAGGCAACCGCTGGGCCGCGGCGCAGTGCTCGGCGCCGCGGTGCTCGACGTGCAGTCGACCTTCGAGATCGTGATCGGCCCGCTGTCGCTGAGCGAGTACCGCAGATGGCACCCCGACGCCGACTCGGTCCGCGAAATGCTGCAGTGGGTGCGCAACTACGTCGGTCTGGAATTCGCCTGGCGGGTGCGGCCGGTGCTGGCGCGCGACCAGGTGCCGTCGGCGCGGCTGGACGGCGGCGCGCGCCTGGGCTGGGACGCCTGGCTCGGCGAACGCCGCAGCGACCGCGACGCCGGCGATCTCACCTACTCCCCCGAACAGCGCCTGACCGTCGACCTCGCCGCGGCCGCAGCCTCCCTGGACCCGTCATGACCAACATCAGCCGAAAGGCGCTCTACGGAAGACTCAACCCGTTCCTGCTCGGCTCGCTCGAGTCGGCCACCGCATTGTGCAAGCTGCGCGGCAATCCCTATGTCGAACTCGCGCACTGGCTGCACCAGATCGCCCACGAAAGCGACAGCGACCTGCACCGCCTGTCCCAGCATTTCTCTCTCGATTGGGCGCGTCTGACCGCCGACCTCAACACCGCGCTCGACCGTCTCCCGCGCGGCGCCAGCGCGATCGCCGATTTCTCCAGCTTCATCGACGAGGCGGTCGAGCGAGCCTGGGTCTATACCAGCCTGCGCTACGAGCAGGCGCAGATCCGCAGCGCCTATCTGCTGGCCGGCATGCTCAACTCCAGCAGCCTGCGCCAGGTGCTGTGCGGCATCTCGGGCGAACTGAGCAAGCTGCAGCCGGACGCGCTGCTGGAACGCCTCCCCGCCGCGGTCGCGGGCTCGCGCGAACAGCCGCAGGCCGACGCTGCGGCCGCCGCGCCGCCGGCAGCACCCGCCGGCGCGCAGGAGAAGTCGGCGCTGGCGCGCTATGCGGTCGACCTGACCGCGCGCGCACGCAGCGGCGGCATCGACCCGGTGGTCGGCCGCAACGACGAAATCCGCCAGGTCATCGACACGCTGATGCGCCGGCGCCAAAACAATCCGCTGCTGACCGGCGAGGCCGGGGTCGGCAAGACCGCGGTGGTCGAAGGCCTGGCGCTGCGCCTGGTCAGCGGCGACGTGCCGCCGCCGTTGCGCGGCGTGCGCCTGTGCGCGCTCGACCTCGGCCTGCTGCAGGCCGGCGCCGGGGTGAAAGGCGAGTTCGAACAGCGCTTGCGCCAGATCGTCGAGGAAGTCGAAGGCAGCGCACAGCCGACGGTGTTGTTCATCGACGAGGTGCACACCCTGATCGGCGCCGGCGGCGCCAGCGGTACCGGCGACGCCGCCAACCTGCTCAAGCCCGCGCTGGCGCGCGGCCAGCTGCGCACGATCGGCGCCACCACTTGGAGCGAGTACAAGAAGCACATCGAGAAAGACGCCGCGTTGAGCCGTCGGTTCGAAGCGATCCAGGTGCCGGAACCGTCCGAGCCGCAGGCCGAAGCCATGTTGCGCGGCCTGGCCGTGCGCCTGGAGGCGCATCACGGCGTGCTGCTGTTGGACGACGCCATCGCCGCCGCGGTTCGGCTTTCGCACCGCTATATCCCGGCACGGCAACTGCCGGACAAGGCCATCGCCCTGCTCGACACGGCCTGTGCCCGGGTCGCGTTGAGCCAGCACGCTGCACCGGCCGAAGTCGAAGCGTTGCGGCAACGGATCGACGCGCTCGAGATCGAACTGCATCGAGCCCGGCGCGAACAACGGATTCAGGCCGGCGACGAAGCCCGGCCGGAACGGCTGGACGCGGAATTGCGCGAGCACCGCCTGCGCCTGGACGGACTGCTGGCGCGCTGGGAACGCGAGCGCGAGCTGGCAGCGCGCATCGGCGAAACCCGCGCCGCGCTGGAGCGGCTCGGCGACGCCGCCGACACGGCAAACGGCGACGACTGCAGCGAGCCCGGTGCGCACGCCGATGCTCGGGGCGGCGCCGAGCGGTCCGATCCAGCGCGGTTGCGCGCCGAACTCGCCGATGTCCAGGCGCAACTGCGCGAACTCCAGCAGCCCGCGCCGCTCGTGACTGCGGCGGTCGACGCCGACGCGGTCGCCGCGGTACTGGCCGACTGGACCGGCATACCGGTCGGACGCATGGTCAAGGACGAAGCCCAGGCCGTGCTGGTATTGACCGAGACCTTGCAACGGCGGGTGCTCGGCCAAGGCGAAGCGATGCAAGCCATCGCCCGCCGGGTGGAGATTTCCCGCGCCAAGCTCGACGATCCGGGCAAGCCGATCGGCTGTTTCCTGCTGTGCGGCCCCTCCGGCGTCGGCAAGACCGAAACCGCGCTGGCCCTGGCCGAGGCGCTGTACGGCGGCGAGCAGAACCTGATCACGCTCAACATGAGCGAGTTCCAGGAAGGCCACTCCGTCGCCACCCTGCGCGGCTCGCCGCCGGGCTATGTCGGCTACGGCGAAGGCGGCGTGCTGACCGAGGCGGTGCGCCGCCGCCCCTACAGCGTGGTCCTGCTCGACGAGGTCGAAAAGGCCCACCCGGACGTGCTGGAAGTGTTCTACCAAGTGTTCGACAAGGGCTGGATGGAAGACGGCGAAGGCCGCCGCATCGACTTCAAGAACACCATCCTGATCCTGACCTCCAACGCCGGCGACGAACTCATCGCCGCGCATCGTGCGGACGATGCCGCCGCCCTGGCGCCAAAGCTCCATGACGAGCTGCTGCAGATCTTCCCCGCCGCCTTCCTCGGCCGTCTGACGATCGTGCCGTACCGCCCGCTCGACGACGACACCCTTGGCCGCATCGTGCGCCTGCAACTGGACCGCATCGCCGAGCGCATGCGGGTGCAGCACGACATCGGCTTCGTCTACGGCGAGGACGCAGTCGATGCGATCCGCGAACGCTGCGTGCAACGCAGCTCCGGCGGCCGCGTGATCGAGTCGGTAATCGTCGACACCGTGCTGCCGCCGATCAGCCGCGCGGTCATCGCCGCCGTCGCCGACGGCCAGCCGTTGCGCTCCGTCGAGCTGCACGACCAGGGCGGCACCCTCGCCCACCGCTTCTTCCCCACCCCCATCGATCCTCCACACGCACTGACGGACCCGGCATGAACAGAGTCGTCGTCGCACATACCCCGTTGCCCGCGGACAGCCTGCGTTTCCGCAGCCTGCGCGGCACCGAGCAGCTGTCCTCGCTGTACGAGTTCACCGTCGAACTGGTTTCGGACGATCCGACCATCGACATGAAATCGTTGCTCGGCAAAGCCCTCACCCTCGAAATCGAAACCCAGAACCACGACCGCCGCCACCTGTGCGGGCAGATCGTGCGTTGCGAACTCAGCGGGCGCGAAACCGAAACCCCGCGCAGCTACATCTACACCCTGACCCTGCGTCCCAGCCTGTGGTACCTGACCAGGACCATCGACTGCCGCATCTTCCAGAACAAGAACGTGCTCGACATCCTCGACGAGGTGTTCGCCAAATACGGCTTCCCGGTGCAAAAGCGGGTGTCGGCCAACTATCGGAACTGGGAGTATTGCGTCCAGTATCAGGAAACCGACTTCGCCTTCGTCAGCCGGCTGATGGAGCACGAGGGCATCTACTACTACTTCAAGCACGAGTTGGGCCAGCAGACCCTGGTGTTGGCCGACGAGTTGGGATCGCACGACGAGTTGCCCGGCTACGCCACCCTGCCCTATATCTCGCACGACCGCCTGGCGCTGCAGGACGAACCCGGCATCGACCAGTGGCGCAGCGCCGAGGAGGTCCGCTCCGGCGTCTACAGCGTCGACGACTACGACTTCAAGAAACCCGGCGCCAAACTCGGGCAGTCGTTGGCCCATGAGATGGAGCACGACCACGCCCAGTTCGAGAAATACATCTGGCAGGGCGGCTACATCGAGGCCGATCAAGGGGCCCACTACGCGCGCATCCGCCTGGAAGCCGAGCAGGCCGAGCATGCGCGCATCCGCGCCCACAGCACCGTACGCGCGATCGCCTGCGGCGGACTGTTCTCGCTGACCGGTTGCCCGCGCGACAACGAGAACCGCCAGTACCTGATCGTCGCGGCCGACTACGACCTGCGCGAAGGCGGCTACGCCACCGGCAGCAACGACGCCCGCTACGACATCGATTTCACCGTCCAACCGGCGCAACTGCCGTTCCGCGCCGCCTGCGCCACGCCGGTGCCCAAGGCGACCGGCCCGCAGACCGCGGTGGTGGTCGGCCCGCCGGGACAGATCATCTGGACCGACCAGTACAGCCGGGTCAAGCTGCAGTTCCGCTGGGACCGCTACGGCAACAGCGACGAGAACAGTTCCTGCTGGGTGCGCGTGTCCGACGCCTGGGCCGGCACCAACTACGGTTCGGTGCACGTGCCGCGCATCGGCCAGGAGGTGGTGGTCGACTTCCTCAACGGCCAGATGGACCGGCCGCTGATCACCGGACGCATCTACAACGCAGACCAGATGCCGCCGTTCGAAATGCCGGTGTCCTGCACCCAGAGCGGATTCGTCACCCGCACTCCCGGCGGCGGGCCGGAGAACGCCAACATGCTGCGCTTCGAGGACAAGAAGGGCAGCGAGCAAGTCCGGTTGCACGCCGAGCGCGACTACGACGTCTCCGCCGAACACGATTCGACCCTCACCGTAGCCAACAAGCTACTGGTCACGGTCGGCACCATCCTGACTCCCCACGATGGCCAGCAAAGCCCACTGCCGCTGCTCAATGGGGGGGCGGCAGGCACTCTGCCCCCAACCGCGCCCGGGGTGGTGCCGGATACCAACATCGTCACCATGGCCGGCCAGGCCCAGCAGGCCAAGGCGGGCAGCGCCGCGGCGGCGGCGGCGGCCAGCGCGCAGGGCGTGGAAATGCCCCCGCCGGAGCGGCAGCACACCAGCCAGGTCGACGCGGAGAACCCGGCGAACGTCTCTTCCGGGCTGTCCGACATCAGCGAGAAGATCAGCAGCGAAGCGGCGAGCATGTTCAGCGTGTCCGTGCAGGGCCTGAGCGTCAACGCCGTGTTCGGAAACACCGTCTCGATCACTACAGGCACCCAGACCAGCATCCTCAACGGAAGCTCGTTCTCGGACATCAACGGCAACAGCACCAGCTTCCTGAACGGCCACAGTTTCTCGATGACCAACGGCAGCACCGAATCGATCACCAACGGATCGACCGTATCGCTGACTCACGGCAACGCGGCCTCGGTGCTCATGGGCAGCTCGCATTCGACCACCATGGGCAGCACTTGGTCGTTCACGAAGGGCAATGCCACCTCGACGACGGTAGGAAACACGTTCTCGACCACTCAAGGCAACGCCACTTCGCTGACCGTCGGAAACGTCACATCCACCACGGAAGGGAATATCACCAGCACCACCATCGGCAACGTCACGTCGACGAAGATGGCGAACGACACCTCGACCACGATCGGAAACGTCACCTCCACCATCATTTCCAACGAGACCAACCTGACCGTCGGAAACAAGACGTTGACCACCATCGGAACAAAGACAGAACTGACGGTCAGCGATACCAGTTCCACTTACATCGGCAACAAGAATGAGCTGACCGTTGGAACGAACCAGAGCATGAAGATCGGAGCCAGCACCACTATCAATGCCACGCACGCCAATAACATCAACGCATCGAGCATGAACGTAAACGGCCTGTCCGTCAGCCAGACAGGATTGAGCATCAGCTATACCCAATACGGCTATAGCCAGACGGCCGTCGATCTCAAGCAAATGCAGAGCTCGGTCGAGATGGTGGGAAACAAGATGATCATGTAAGCCCGACGTTGCCCGTATCCGAGCGGTGCCGTCGCGCCGCTTCCCCTTCTTGCGCCGCTGGCGCCGCACGCATCGACCATGAGAACGACCAAGCCCACCCACCTGAGCTATCTCACCCGCTGCTTCCGCGATCGCGGAAGCGAGCATCTCGGCCTGGCGGTAGCGGCGCTCGTTAATCTCGGCGCCAAGCCAAAGCTGGGGTCGGATCAGGATTTGTGGCGACTGGTCGGCGAGGAGGTCTCGCCGATGCCGCTCGACGAGGCCGTGCCCAAAGGCTGTGCGGAGTACCTGGTCAGCGGCTACGCCTATCCGGAGCCCGGGCAGGCCAGCGCCGGACGCGGCCATGTCCGGGTGAGGATCGCCGGCAAGGAGAAGCGATTGCAAGTACACGGCGACCGCTGCTGGCTCAATGCATTCGAAACCAGCGACCCCGTTCCCTACGATCGCATGCGGCTGGACTGGAAACACGCCTACGGCGGCCCGGGCTACGACGCAAACCCAGACGGGATCGGCGCATCCGGCGCCGCCACGGGAGAAACCGGGCTGCGCCGCGTGCCCAACGTGGAATACGCCGACTACGCCCAGGGGCGCGCAGGCGCGGAGACGGCGCCTGCCAGCTTCGCCCCGCTGCCGCCGGCATGGCCGCAGCGCAGTGCGCTGTATGGCCGGACCGACGACCATTGGCTGAAACACGACTATCCAGGCCTGCCGCGCGATCACGACCGTCGCTACTACAATCTCGCTCCGGCGGATCAGCAACTTGCCGGCTGCAGCGCATTTCCCAGCGCCGCCGAGTACGAAATACTCGGAATGCATCCCGAACGCGCGCGTCTGCACGGACGCTTGCCGGCGCTGCGGGCGCGCGCGTTCGTCCTGCGCCGTGGCGGCGACGAGCTGGAAGAGATGGCGCTGCGCCTGACCACCGCGTGGTTTTTCCCCCACCGCGAGCAGGCGATCCTGATCTATCACGGACAAGTCCAGGTCCAGGCCTTCGATGCCAGCGACCTGTTCGGCCTCCTGCTCGCAGGCGAACAGGAGGGGCAAGAACGGCCGCTGTCCTGGTACCGGCAGGTGCTGCAATGGCGCAACGATCCGACCCACGGCGCCCTGTACTGCCTGCGCGACCGCGATCTGCTGCCGGTGGAATGGCTGCCCGATGCTGCCGAGACCGGAACGCGCAGCGTCGCGCCCAGGTTGCAGCGCGAACTGGACCAGGCAAAGCGGCGATTGCACGAGGTACCGCCGCCCGGTCACGGCGTCGACGCCCTGCCCGATCCCGAGTTGAAGGTGCAGGCGTTGCCCGCCGTCGATGCCCTGCCCGAATTTGTCCAGCAGACCCAGCGCCGCAGCGAGCGAGAACTCGCCGAGATCCGCAAGATCTCTGCTGACGCCTTGGCCGAAGAGCACATCGGACGCGCACGCAGCGCGGCATCGCCGCACGGCAAGAGCGTCGCCTCGCCCCCCGCACCGTACGGACCGCCGAAGTTGGCTCGGCCGGATTTGAGCGTGACGACCGAGCATGCGCCCAGGGGCTGCGACGCCGCCGCGCTCGAACGCCATCTGCAGCGATGCGAAAGCGATCTTCTCGTCGGATACCGCCTCTCGGCCCAGCACCAGGCGCCCGCGCCGCGCCTGGACGCAGCCGCATCCGAGGCCCTGCGCGAACGCGTCGCCGCCGCTCACGCCCGCGGCGACGCACTGGCCGCGATCGACTTGACCGGCGCCGACCTGCGCGGCCTGAACTTGCGCGGCGCCCGCCTCGAAGGAGCGCTGCTGGAAGGCGCCGACCTGTCCGATGCCGACCTGTCGTCGGCATGCCTGGACGAGGCCGTCCTTGTGCGCTGCAACCTCACCCGCACCCGCCTGTCGGCCGCGGCCGGCAGGCGCAGCAACTTCGCCCAGGCCATCTGCGAAGAAACCGACTTCAGCCGCTGCGAACTGGACGAGGCCAATTTCGAAGGAGTACGACTGCATCGCTGCACGTTCTCGTCGGCCACTGTGCAGCGCGGCCGCTTCGACCGCGCCATGCTCGACAGGATCGACTTCGGCGCCGCCCAACTCAGTCAGCTGATGCTGATCGGGAATACCCTGAACGATATCGACCTGCGACGGGCGAAACTGCGCAAGATCGTGTTCAGCCAGTGCCGATTGCGCGATATCGATCTGTCGGACTCCGATATCGAGAACTTAGCGTTGCTGGGCACCCAGGTGGAAGGCGATATTCGCCTGCTGCGCGCCCGTGTTTGCAAGGCGGCCCTGGGCGGCGCGGTTTTGCCTCGGATCGATTTCAGCCATGCCTGCCTGACCGAGGTCAACTTTCGCGACGCCCGGCTGCGCGGCGCGCGTTTCGTCTCGGCTCAGATCCGCGCAAGCGACCTAACCGACGCCGATCTGAGCGAAGCCGACCTCAGTCGGGTCAAGATCCACGACGGACTGATGGTTCGGACCACGCTTCGCGGCGCCGACCTGAGCTCGTCCGACCTGATCGGCGCCTATCTCCGCGGCGCACATCTGGAGGGCGCGATTCTGGAATCCGCCAATCTGTTCAGGGCCCACCTCTCCGAGGTATCGCTCGACCGGAGCACGCGCCTGCACGGCGCTTATCTGGAGAAAAGCATCGCCTACCCTGCACGGGAGCAATCCCTGTGAGCCCCGAACTGGCCGACCTTGTCGATCGTCTGGCAGAGACCGGAACGGTCGCGGAGCTGTCGCTGCACGGCGCCGACCTGATCGGCGCCGATCTCTCCAGCGCGACATTCGATCGCATCGATTTCTCTTACGCACGACTCCGCAATGCGCATTTCTCAGACTGCGTATTCCTGGACTGCCGATTCGATCATGGCGAACTGGAAGCCATCCGATTGGACACCTGCCGCTTCGACCGCGGCAGCTTCGACCGGTCCCGCTGGCTGCGTGCGCGCTTGAACGGCTGCGTCTTCCGCGACATCAGCGCCAACGGCATCGAACTGCGCGGGGCGCGCATCGACCAATCCCAATGGTTCAACGGCGACCTGCGTCAGTCCGTACTGCGCGAAGCCGATATCGAGCGCTCGTTCTTCGCCGGCACTACCTTCGAGCAGGCCGACCTGCAGGCGTCGAAGTTGCGCCAGGTCGGCTTCGACGGCATCGATCTGCGCGGCGCGGACCTCGTTGGCGCCTCATTGGACCAGGTCGCGTTGTTCGACTGCGACCTCAGCGGAAAGGTGCTGCGCGGGCTGCGCATGCCTCGCACTCAGTTCGTACGTACCCGTCTCGCCGGCATCGATTTGTCCGGTGCTGACCTGACCCAGTGCAACTTCCAGGGCGCCGATCTGCGCGGCGCCCGCCTGGAAGCGGCGGCGGCAGCCTATGCCAACTATTCCGGCGCCGACCTCAGCGATGCGCACTGCCAATCCGCGTACTTCGCCAACAGCCTGTGGTTGGAAGCACGCCTGGACCGGGCCGATCTCAGCGGAACCGACCTGGAATCGGCTTCGATGATGCGCGCCTCTGCAGTCGGTACGCGTTTCTCCCACGCTCGCCTCAAGCAGGCCGACTTGTCCTACGCCGACTGCTCGCAAGCCGACTTCGCCGGCGCCTCGTTCGCCGCGACCCGCGTGCATCGCGCCAGCCTTCCCCGCGGCGCTTGGCGGCGGCAACCCGGTGTCGTCTTCCAGGACGCGGATCTCTACGCGGCCGAGTCTTGGTCGGAACGCCGAGACGCTCTCTACGAATGAAGGAGTCCATCATGCTGCAAGACATCAGGT
Organism: Lysobacter antibioticus HS124; assembly: GCF_000336385.2. GTDB lineage: Bacteria > Pseudomonadota > Gammaproteobacteria > Xanthomonadales > Xanthomonadaceae > Lysobacter > Lysobacter firmicutimachus. Next base: position 67,256 of record NZ_HG424458.1, read on the forward strand.
CGCAAGATCCGGACAGCGCGGTTTCGGTCCTGTCCGAGCTACTGAATCACGACGGGAGCCCTTGGTCCGGTGCGGCAAACGTAGTCGCGATCGACGAGCAAGGAGGGCTCGTGATCGATCGTCAGAACCGGCGGCTGCATTGCCGTCGCGCCTACAGCTGTCTGACGCCGCCCGAAACCGGCGACCGGGTCTGGGTCGTCTCCGACGGGCGCACCGAACATTATGTCTGTGCGGTGTTGCACCGCCCCGATGCGGGCCCGGTCCGATTGCAGGTACAGGGCGACCTGGAGCTCCAGGCCATCGGCGGCGAGCTGCGCCTGCATGCCGATACCCACCTGTCCCTATGCAGCAACGAGACGCTGCATGCCCAAGCCGACACCATCGCCATCGCCGGCCGCGAAGCGCGCATCGATGCGGACGCAGCGCAAGCCAGCTGCGGCCGAATCGAAACCCGGGTCGGCTTGTGGCGACTGGTCGGCCGGGTGCTGGAGTCCGCCGCCGAACGCATCGTCCAGGCTAGCCGCCACAGCGTCCGCACGGTCGAGACCGTCGATTGCCTGCGTTCCGGGCAGATCGATTACACCGCCGCCACCGATGCGCGCCTGCATGCCGAGCACACCATCGTCACCGCCTCGAAATTGGCCAAGTTAGACGGCGAACAAGTGCATATCGGCTGATCGCCGATCGAATGCATGTCCACCGCTGGTCTTCCTCCGCTTTCGCACCAGGGCCTCCGCCATGACCATGCCTGCAAATACGACATCAAGCGGATTCTGTTTCGCCATTTCGGTCAACTTCACCATCGTTCTAGTACCGGTTCCATTCCCGAACATGGGGCACCGAAGCAGCGCAGCGCCCAACGTCACGAATATTTTCATCGTCAACGCTTTGGCCTGCAATTTGGCCACGCTCATCATGATGAGCGTCGGCGATCAACAGGGCGTCGTGGGCGGCGTGGCTTCGGGCACTGTCGGATCGACCTGCCAGAACATCAAAGGCTCCAGCAAGGTGAGCGTCGGCTGTATGCCGGCCACGTGCCTATCCCATCCGACCAGGCAGAACTCCACCAATACCGTGGGCTGCGATGCGTCGCCTTGCCAGGCCAAGGTGTTTTTTTGCCCTTGAATCCATACCGGCTTTTTGCCGCCTATCCCTAGAAAACGATGCGATCTGCCATGAACCCGTTCGTGCGTCCGCTCTCGTTGTCGTTTGCGCTTCTGCTGGGCGGTTGCGCCGGCCTGAAGACTCAGGTCGCGCCGCCCTACGACCTGGACATCCGCGTCGCTGCCGACGCCAACCGCAACGCGCGCGGCGAAGCCGCGCCGGTGCTGGTCGCGATCTACGAGCTCAAGGCCGATACGGCGTTCTCCAACGCGGACTATCCGCAGTTGCAGGACGACGACAAGAGCGCGCTCGGTCCCGATCTGCTGGGCGGCGAGCAGTTGATCCTGCACCCGGGCGAGCAACGCCGCCTGCGCCGCAAGGGCAATGCCGAAGCGCGCCTGATCGGCGTCGCGGTCGGCTACCGCGAGCAGGGCAAGCCGTGGAAGGCCACGGTCGCCCTGCCCTCGGCCAAGGACAAGTACTTCCAGATCAAATCGGGCCGCCGGCTGCTCCAAGTCGATATCGGCGCCGGCGGGTTGCGATTGCTCGCCGACCGGCGCGATCGGCCCGAACCCGCGCCGCCGCGCGCGGCGCGCGCGGCGAAAGCGGCTTCGAAGATCGCAACTTCGATCGCTGAAACGGCCTCGAAGGCCGCTTCGACAACCGCCGGCGCCACTTCGACGATCGCCTCGACGATCTCCGCCGTCGCATCCAGAACCGTTCCGACCATCCCACCGGCCGCCTCGAAGGCGGTCTCGACGATCGCCGCCGCAGCGCCAACGGCCGTCCCGACGCCTGTGTCGCCGGCTTCGAAAGCCGCTTCGGCCATGAACTCGACATCAGCGGCGGCCACCTCGGCGATCGCTGCGGCGATCGCGAGGAAGCCCTCGCCGCCCGCCGCGGCGACCTCGAAGGCCGTTTCGATCATCGCCGAAAAGACCTCGAAAGCTGGCCCCACGGCCCCGGCGACCGCGGCGAAGACTGCTACGGCGGCGAAAGCCGCCCCATCGACCGCTGTAACAGCCTCGAAGAACGTCCCGCCGGCCGTCACGCCGACGCCGAAGTCCGCTGCCACGACGCTTAAGACCACCCCCGCCGCTGCCGCAGCGCCTTCCAGGACCCGACCGACGGCCGCCGCCCCCACACCGCAAAGCGGACCGAGCACCAAGCCCAAAGCCGGTTCTCGAGTGCGCTCGCGGTCGCCCGTGCCGGGCCAAGCGCAATCGCCCGCCAATCCGCAGACGTACCCGGCCGACGCCATACCCGCGCCCTCTCCCTCGACTCCATCCAGCCAGCGGAACCGCAAATGACCTCCAGCGAATCGCCGATCAGGGACGCCCATCTGGCGCGCAGCAAAGTCGTCTGGTCGGAGGGCATGTACCTGCGGCCGCAGCACTTCCAGCAGCAGGAGCGATACCTGGAGAGCTACGTCCAACAGCGTTGCCTGGGTCAGCAGGCTTGCTTCTGGGGCTATTGCGATTACGACATCGACCGCGACGCGCTCTCGCTCGGCAAGATCGTGCTGGCCTCGGCGCGCGGAGTGATGCCCGACGGAACGCCGTTCCAGTTCGCCGGCGGCCGCGAGGCGCCGCCGCCGCTGGACGTGCCGCCGGGTTGCCGCGACGAACCGATCGTGCTGGCCTTGCCCTTGCAACGCCCGGGCGGCGAGGACCTGATCCACGCCGACAATGAGCAATCGCTGGCGCGCTACACCGTGCATGCCTGCGACATGGCCGACAACAATGCGGTCGCCTTCGGGCCGGCCAGCATCCAGGTCGGCAAGCCCCGTTTCCGTCTGATGCCGGCCTCGCAACTGGGGATGGAATGGCAGTCCTTGGGGCTGGTGCGGGTACTCGAGCGGCGCAGCGACAATTCTGTCCGGCTCGATCCGCGCTACATCCCGCCGATGCTGAGCGCGAACCGCTGCGCACCGCTGGCCGGCTTCGTCAGCGAACTGCACGGCCTGCTCGAACAACGCGGCGAGGCGATGGCGCACCGCCTCTCCCATACCGGCCGCGGCGGCGTGGCCGAAGTGGCCGACTTCCTGCTGCTGGAGCTGATCAACCGCAGCATGGCCGACACCTGGCACGCACTGAACCTGGACGGCTTGCATCCGGAGCGGCTGTTCCGCGACTGGCTGAGGCTCGCATTCGATCTGTCCACCTACACCACCGCCGAGCGCCGCCCCGGCGTTCGCCCGACCTATCGCCACGACGACCTCAGCGCGAGCTTCGAACCGCTGATGGCCGATCTGCGGCGCTCGTTGTCGACTGTACTGGAACAGAACGCGATCGCGATCGAACTGCAGGAACGCGCACCGCGGGTGTGGGTGGCGCAGATCCCCAGCGTCGAGCTCATCCGCACCGCCGGCTTCGTGCTCGCCGTCAACGCCAGCGCACCGGCCGAGGTGGTCCGTACCCGCTACCCGGCGCAGGTCAAGATCGGCCCGGTCGAGCTGCTCAACGATCTGGTGCACCTGCATTTGCCGGGCATCGGCATACGCAGCCTGCCGGTCGCGCCGCGTCAGATCCCCTACCACGCCGGCTACCACTATTTCGAACTCGACACCGGCAGCGAGCTGTGGCGACAGATGGAAACCTCCGCCGGCCTGGCCCTGCATTTCGCCGGCGATCTGCCCGGCCTGAGCATGGAGTGCTGGGCCATCCGCAGCTGACCAGCCCGATTTTCCGCCCTCGCCTACACGACGGACTCCCCGCCATGAACCTGCTTGCCTTGGCCGCCAAGCCGCGCTCCGAAGCCGCTGCGCCGTCCATCGACGGCGCCGAATCCGCCCCGCCCGACCGCCAGGGCGGCAGCAACCCGCTGGTCGCCGCCGCCAACCCGCTGCTCGACCTGCTGCCGACGATCCGGCGCAGCAAACACCACGATTCGCCCGAGCGTCTGCGCGAATATCTGGCTGCGCAAGTGCGCCGCTTCCAGACCCGCGCCCAGCAGGCCGATATTCCGCTGGAAACCATCGTCGCTGCGCGCTACTGCCTGTGCACGGCGCTCGACGAGGCGGCGGCGCTGACGCCTTGGGGCGGCGGTGGCCTGTGGTCGGCGCACAGCCTTCTGGTGACCTTCCACAACGAAACCTGGGGCGGCGAGAAATTCTTCCAGCTGCTGGCCCGGCTGTCGCAGCAGCCGCACGCGCACCGGCATCTCCTGGAGCTGCAGTACTTCTGTCTGGCGTTGGGCTTCCAGGGCCGCTACCGCATCGTGCCCAACGGCCAGGCGCAGGTCGAGAACGTGCGCGAGCGCCTGCTCAAGCTGGTGCGCGAAACCGGCGCGCCCACCGCCGCGGCACTGTCGTCGAACTGGCGCGTCGACTCGCCGAAGCCCGAAGCGGCGCGGCGCTGGATGCCGGCCTGGGTGTGGCTGGTGCTGGCCGCGCTGCTCGGCTGCGGCGCGTACATCGGCTTCCTGACCGCATTGCAGAACCACAGCGATCGCACCTATGCGGCGATCAACGCCGTCTCTCTGCCCAAGCTCGACACCTTCGTACAGGCCACGCGGTTGACCGGCCTGCTCGCTGACCAGCTCGCCGACGACCGTATCTCGGTGGTCGACGAGTCCGACCGCAGCGTGGTCACGATCCGCGGCGACGGCCTGTTCGACTCCGGGTCCGCCCAGCTCAAGGACGGCTATCTGGCGACCATCCAGCGCATCGGCAGCGCGCTCAACAGCGCCGAAGGCACGGTACGGATCATCGGCCATACCGACTCGCAGCCGATCCACACCCCATCCTTCAATTCCAACATCGAACTGTCGCAAGCGCGCGCCGATGCGGTGCGCAATCTGCTGGTGCTGTCGCTGCAGCGCTCCAAGGACATCCAGGCGATGGGCCTGGGCGCCGAGCGGCCGGTCGCCGACAACGCCACGCCGGAAGGCCGCGCCCGCAACCGCCGGGTCGAAATCATTCTCCAGGCGCCGGCGCAGGCCGGGCAACCGCAACCCTGAGGTCCGTCATGTACTGGATATTCCGCATCTTCGGCCGGCTGTTCTCGATCCTGTTCTCGCGCGAACTGTGGCTGTTCCTGGCGATGCTGCTGGTGCTGGCGCTGATCTGGGCTTATGGGCCGGCGCTGGACATCAACGGCTGGCGACCGCTGGAAACCCGACTGTGGCGTTATGTCCTCAGCGGGGCGATCGTGCTGTATTGGCTGGTCCGTCTGCTGCGCCGCTGGCGTTGGTCGCAGACCGCCGGAGCGCAGGTGCTGGAGCGGGTGCGCCAGCCCGGCCGGTACAAGCGCGAGCCGGGCGCCCCGCGCGAGGTCGCTCCCGATCCGTTGCGCGCCGGTTTCGATGACGCCTTGCGCAAGCTCGCCGCCATGCCGTCGGAAGCGCACAGCGCGTGGGGGAGACTGCTCGACCGGATCAGCCAGCAGTATCGCTATCGGCTGCCCTGGTTCCTGGTCGTCGGCGGGCCCGACGCAGGCAAGACCTCGGCCCTGCTGCGTGCGGGGATCGACCTGCCCGACCCGGACGCCGACCCGGCCGGCCTGTTCTCGGATCACGCCGGCGACGGCGACTACGCCTGGCTGTTCTCCAATCAGGCCGTGCTGATCGACGCGCCGGGCCAGGCGTTCGACGCCGACGGCCGGGCCGACGGCGAAGCCGGCGACGGCCGCTGGCAGCAGCTGCAAACGCTGCTGCGCAAATACCGCAGCCGGCAACCGCTCAACGGCGTGGTGCTGACCGTATCCCTGCCGGCCCTGCTCGGCCTCGACGAGCGCGGCCGCATGCGCCAGGCGGTGCTGTTGCACCGCCGCCTGCTCGACCTGCAGGCGCGGCTGGCATTCCGGATTCCGGTGTATCTGCTGCTGACCAAGCTCGACGGTGTGCAGGGCTTCCGCGAATACTTCGATGGCCTCGACCGCAACGCGCGCGAGCAGGCCTGGGGCTTCGCCTTCCCGACGCAACTCTCGCCGGAGCAGGCGATCAAGCGTTTCGACGCCGAGTTCGGCCTGCTCGCCGACCGCTTGCACATCGGCGTGCACGACGTGCTGGAACGCGAGCCGGAACTCGACGATCGCTGGGCGGCGTACGTATTCCCGCAACAGTTTTCGACATTGGGGCCGGTGCTGAAGGAGTTCTTCGCGCGCGTGTTCGCGGCGTCGAAGTTCGAGTCCGGGTTGTGGCCACGCGGCGTCTACTTCAGCAGCGCCGCGCAGCATCAAGCGATCATCGACCGGGTGTCGGACCCCAATTTGCCGGGCCTGGTCGCCCTGCCGGCACGCACGCCGCGTCCCGGCGCGGGCCAGGGCTTGTTCCTCAAGCGCTTTTTTTCCGACGTCGTGTTCGCCGAATCGGGGTTGGCCGGCACGCATCCGTCATGGCGACGTCGCCATCTGTGGGGGCACGTCGCCGCCTGCGTGCTGATCGCCGCGACGCTGAGCCTGGCGGTATGGGGCTGGACCCTGTCCTACCGCAACAACCGCGGTTATCTGCAGGAAGTCGCGCAGCGCGCCGGGAACTTCGAGCGCACCTCGCCCAAACGCATCGCCCTGCCCAGCGGCGCGGTCCAACCCTTGTCGCCGTTGCTCGACACCTTGCTGGCCCTGCCGCAGAGCCCGGGCCTGGACACCGCCGCTCCGCCGCTGAGCTATCGCTTCGGCCTCTACCAGGGCGCGCGGGTGCAGGGCGCCGGCGACGCCCTGTACCGCCGCGCCTTGGTCGAGAAACTATTGCCGCAGGTCGCCGTGCGCCTGCGCGACATCCTCGCCGACGCGCCGGCCGAGGACGTGGAGTACTCCTACCAGGCCTTGAAGGCCTATCTGATGCTGTACGACGGCGAACACTACGACGCCGCCTTCCTCGCCGCCTGGCTCAACTGGAACATCGAGCGCAACTTGCCGGCGACGATCACCAGCGAGCAGATCAAGACCATGGAGGCGCACATCGGCCGCTTGCTCGAGCCCGGCGCGCTGCGCTCGCCGTACCCGGTCGATCGCGGCCTGGTCGACGCCACGCGCATGCGCATCACCCAGGTGCCGATCAGCCAGCGCGCCTATCAGCGCCTGCGCCGCAAACTGCTGCGCACGATCGAGATGGACCCGATCACCTACGTCAGCACCGGCGGCCCGCAGGCCAGCCTGGTGTTCCGCCGCCGCAGCGGACGCCCGTTGACCGAAGGCATCCCCGGGCTGTACAGCTACCGCGGCTATTGGGAGGTGTTCAACAAGCAGGTTTCCAGCGCCACGTCCGATCTGGAGAAGGACGATGCCTGGGTGCTCGGCGTGCGCCAGTTGCAGGGCCTGGACGACATCGCCCGGCGGCGCCTGGTCGGCGAGGTCAAGCGCGAGTACTTCAACGACTACGTCAAGGTCTGGGATGAATACCTGGACGATCTCAGCCTCGCCGGCAGCGAATCCTTGGCCGAAAGCATCCAGATCGCGCGGGTGCTGTCCTCGCCCGACTCGCCGTTGAAACTGTTCCTGCAATCGGTGGCGCGCGAGACCCAGCTGCTGCGCGGGCGCATCGGCGATCGGCGTTCCCTGCTCGGCCGGGCCCAGGAGGGCATCAGCCAGGCCCAGCAGGCATTGACCGACGTGTTCGGCGACGCGCTGCCGACTCGCCGCCGCCCGGTCGAGACCCAGCGCTATCTGGAAAGCATCGTCGACGACCACTTCGATCCGCTGCGACGCATGGTCGCCGGCAACGCTCCGGACGGCAGCGGCCCGTCGGCGCTGGACGGCACGCTCAAGACCATCGACGAGCTCTACAGCTATCTCAACTCGACCCAATCCGCGCAGGCCACCGGCAGCCCGCCGCCGCCGCCGGACGTGCTGAGCAAGTTGCAATCCGAGGCCGGGCGCATGCCGATACCGTTGCGGCAGATGTTCGACGAACTGTCCGGCATCACCACCCGCCAGGTCAGCGGCGTCGGCCGCAGCAGCCTGATCGGCAACGCCGAAGCCTCGGTCGGCCGTCAGTGCCGGCAGATCATCCAGGGCCGCTATCCGTTCGTGCGCGACGCCGAGCGCGAAGTCTCGGCCGAGGACTTCGCCCGCTTGTTCGCCCCCGGCGGGCTGATGGATGCCTTCTACCAGAAGCATCTGGCCGAGCGCATCGACATGGGCACCCAGCCGTGGTCGTTCCGCGACCCCGGCGCCGGCGCCGGCGCCGAGCCGATGGATGCCGCGCTGCCGCTGGCGTTCCAGCGCGCGGAGGTGATCCGCGACGTTTTTTTTCCCTCGGGTGAGCGCATGCCTTCGGTCCGCCTGCGGCTCACCCCGATCGACCTGGACCCCAGCATCGAACAGTACCAGCTGAATATCGACGGCCAGACCCTGCGCTACGCGCACGGCCCGCCGACCCCGGCGACCATGACCTGGCCCGGGCCGCGCGGCAGCGCGACCGCGCAATTGCAGCTCAGCCCCGGCACCGATGCGATCCGCACCGAAGGCACTTGGGCCCTGCACCGATTGTTCCAGCGCGGCCAGATCAAACCCGGTGCGGCGCCGGAGGATTTCGTCGTGTCCTACGGTTTCGGCGGCCGCAAGCTGTCGCTGCGGGTCAACGTCAGCGGCAGCCGCAATCCGTTCCACCTCGCCGAATTGGAGTCTTTCGTCTGTCCTTGAAGGCTGCGCGCCCTCGCCTCGCGAGCGCCGGCCCCTCCCCTGGAGTCGTCATGAAATTGATCCTCATCGGCCGGCCCGGCACGGCCTGCGAAAGCGACCGAGCGGTGCAGTTCGACCACGACGGCGGCACTCTCGGCGCCGCGCCCGATAACGACCTGGTCCTGAGCGCCGTCGACGGCAACGTCGCCCCACGCCAGGCCAGCGTGGTGCGCGGACGCGGCGAATGGCGGCTGCGCAACGAGGGCCAGCGTTTCGTCGTCGTCAATGGCCGCTGGCTGGAATGCGGCGCCGAGCGGGCGCTCGCCGATCATGACATCATCGAAATCGGCGATCACGTGCTGATGGTCGAAGACACGGGCCTGGCCAAGGAGGCCGCGGAAGCGGAGGTCCTACCGCCGCCGTCATCGGCCCCGGCCGACAATCCCTTGCGCGCCTACCCGGCCGACGAGCCCGGCGTGCCGGCATCGCCGCTGGACGAACGCGCCGGCGCCGGGCTGGACCCGGCCGAGCTGCTCAACACGCCGTTGGACCCACTGAGCCTGTTTCCCAGCGCCGGCCATAGCGTGGGCGGCACTGGCCTGGACTTGTTCGATCCCGGCGAACCGCTGTCCCCGCTCGACCCGACCGCGACGGCGTTCGCGGCCGAAGCGCCGCGCGCATCCGATGCCGGCTTCGGCCTGCGCGCGGTCCAGGACACGATGCCCGAATTCTCCGGGCCGATGCAGATACGCATCGCCGATCAGGCCGCGGCGGCCGAAGCGCCACCGCTGCGCGACGAGAGCGGACTCGCCGCCGCGTTGCAAGCGTTCGCGATCGAGACCGTACCGTCGGCAGTGGCGGACGAAGTTGCACCGCGCGGCGCCAGCGCGACGCCCGCAACCTCGTCCTCCGATGCGGCACAGCAGGCCGCCGGGCCGCACGAGAGCATGCCGTCCGAAACCACTCCGGCATCGACACCGCGGATAGGCGCGGCGCTGATCGCCTCGCTGGGGACACCGTTGGCCGCTCCGGCCGCCGCACGGTTCGCCGCAGCGCCGCCGGTTACGGCGACCGCCCCGGAGTTGGTCGAACAGCACTGCAGTCTGGCGCGCGCCTTTCTCGAAGGCGCCGGCGCCGACATCCATGTGGCCCAGGACCAATACAGCCTGGACTTCATGCACCGTCTTGGCGGGTTAGTGCGCAACCTGCGCACGCTGGCCGGCGCCGGCGGATGAATCCGCGACGCAAGCGCGGGCCGGACGGATCGGAGGCGTTCGGCTCGAACATGGGCGCCGGCGGGGCGCGATGCGAGGCGTGAGAGCAAGTCCCCCTGCCTCCTTTCAAAGGGAGATGGCTTGGGAGAACGACTTGGGTGGAGAGCGCTTGATCGGGTACCCGATAGCCGGTAGGTTCGGCCAACGTCGTCTTGCGTCGATCCGATCCGCTGCGATCCGGTCGCAACGCAGCATGAAGGCGGCATCCTTCGATGCGGCTTTTCGCGCCCGTGCATGGAGGCCATCGTGCCCACATTGAACGTTTCGGACCTGCGCCCCTTCATCCCGGCACAGGACTTCGCCCTGTCCAAACGCTTCTACGCCGCGCTGGGCTGGGATACCCGCGACGTCGACCGCGGGCTGGCCCTGGTAAGCCTGGGCGAAGAACAGCACTTCTACATCCAGGATTACTACCTCAAGGAAGTGGCCGAGAACACCATGCTGCACCTCACCGTCGACGACGCACCGGCCTGGCACGCGCACGTCGCCGCGGTCCTGCGCGACAGCGACTTCGCCCCGGCCCGAGTGCAACCGCCGCGCCGACAGGACTACGGCGCCAGCGTGGTGTTCGTGCACGACCCGTCGGGCGTGCTGCTGCATCTGTGCCAGTGGGATCGTTGATGCGGGTAGTCGACCGCGTCCTTCGATCCGCGTCGGCCTGCTCGTCGCTGGCGCGTGCGCCCACGGCGGGGCTGCAGCATGGCCTCGAGGAGACTTACAACGCCTCGCGATGGGTGACGACCAACTGCACCGCTTCGCCGCCGCGATAGTCGTCCGGCTCCAGCCGATATGCGATCCGCACCCACGACGGAGGTTTGTTGCCGTCCCAGCCGCCGAACTCGATCGCGTTCAGCCGCAGGCCGTCGCGGCCGAGTTCGAGCTTGAGGTGACGCTCGCCGATCACCCGCCACGACAGCACTTCGAATTCGCCGTCGAATTGCGGCTCGGGAAAACCCTGCCCCCAGGGGCCGCCGTCGCGCAGGCATTCGGCGTGGCGACGGTCGAACTCGGCCGGTTGCAGTTCGCCGTCGCTGAGGATGTCGGCCTGCAGCAGCTCCGGGGTCAGCAGGCGCTGCGCGCAGGCTTCGAAGGCCACCCGGAACGCGTCGAAAGCCTCGCGCCGCAGCGACAGGCCGGCGGCCATGGCGTGGCCGCCGAAGCGTTCGATCAGTTCGGGATGCCGCGCGGCCACGTCGGCCAGCGCGTCGCGGATATGGAAGCCCGGGATCGAGCGCGCCGAGCCGCGCAGTTGGTCGCTGCCGGGCTCGGCCGGGGCGAACGCGATCGCGGGGCGGTGCAGCCGCTCCTTCATCTTCGAGGCGACCAGGCCGACCACGCCGGGATGCCAGTCCTCGTCGTAAAGGCATACCGCCAGCGGCGCGCTGTGGGCGTCGAGGGCCACGCGCGCGAAGGCGGCCTGCGCCTCGTCGGTCATCTGCTGCTGCACCGCGCGGCGTTCGGCGTTGATCTCGTTCAGGGTGGCGGCGATCTCGCGCGCCTGGCGGGCATCGTCGGTAAGCAAGCACTCGATGCCGAGCGCCATGTCTTCCAGTCGCCCGGCGGCATTGAGCCGCGGCCCCACCGCGTAGCCGATGTCGGCCGCGGTCAGCCGCCGGTAATCGCGCTGCGACACCTCGATCAGCGCGCGCAGGCCGGCGCAGCCTTGGCCCGCGCGCAGGCGGCGCAGGCCGGCGGCGACCAGGGCGCGGTTGTTGGTGTCCAGCGGCACCAGGTCGGCGACCGTGCCGACCGCGACCAGGTCCAGCAGCGCGCTCAGGTCCGGGCCCTTGCCGTCGGCGAAGACGCCAGCCTCGCGCAGGCGGCGCCGCAGCGCCAACAGCACGTAGAACATCACCCCGACGCCGGCCAGCATCTTGCTCGGGAAACCGTCGCCGGGCTGGTTGGGGTCGACGATGGCGTCGGCCTCGGGCAGGCGCTCGCCGGGCAGATGATGGTCGGTGACCAGCACCTGCCAGCCGCGCGCGCGCGCCGCGGCGATGCCGGCATGGCAGGCGATGCCATGGTCGACGGTGACCAGCAGATCGGGCTGCAGCGACGCCAGTTCGTCGACCAGCGCGGGCGACAGCCCATAACCGTGCACGATGCGGTTCGGCACCGCATGCGATACGCGCTGCGCGCCGAGCATGCGCAGGCCGCGCACGCCGACCGCGCAGGCGGTGGCGCCGTCGCAGTCGAAATCCCCGACCACCAGGATATGGCGCTGCACCGCGATCGCCTCGGCCAGCAACTGCGTCGCCCGTTCCAGCCCGAGCAGTCCGTCGGGCGGCAGCAGCTGGGTCAGCTTGGGCTGTGCGCGGGCCGCGTCGGTGGCGCCGCGCGCGGCGTAGATGCGCTGCAGCAGCGGCGGAATGCTGTCGGGAAAATCGCCCGCGCCGATCGGCGGGCGGCGACGCAGACGCGCAGCCGGCTTCATTGCGCCGGCTCGGCGTCCAGCAACGCGCGCAACGGCTTGCGCCAGAAGCGCCAGCGTTGCGAACGCGCCAGTTCGAAGCGTTCGCCGTCGGCGAAACCCAACACGGCGCGGTCGATGGCGCCGGCATCCAGCGCCTGCCCGATCGGCTCCAGCCAGTCGCGCTGCACCAGGGCCAGGTCGCGCATCGCGCGCAGGTCGAACAGGCCGGCGCCCTCCCCGCCGCTCCATCGCGGCGGCAGCGCTTCGGCGCGCACGCCGGCCAGCGCGCCGAACGCGGTCAGCGCTTCATCGTCGCTGAAGACTTCCGCGTAATCGCTGCGCACGTGGTCGGGCAGCACGCCCGCGCCCCAGAACCACAGCGAATTGATCGGCGCCAGCCCGGCGGCGATACGCTGAGCGTTGTGCGGATGATTGTGCAGCACCACCTGCGCTTCGCTGAGCAGGCCGCGCCAGCGCCGGCCTTCGGCGCCGTCGCCCTCGGGCAAGTGCTGGAACAGGTCCTCGCCCAGCGCCTGCTCCGGCGAGGCGAAGCGCGGCAAGCGCGCCTCGCGCGGCAGGCACAGGTACCAGCGGCTCGGGCTGGGCGCGTCGATCGGAAAACCGGCGTCGCCGAACAAGGGCCGCAGCGCCGGCAGCAAGGCGGCGCTGTCGCGTTCGCTCAGCGCCAGGGCCTGGCCGTAGGCGAGCAGGCGCGCGCCGTTGATGTCCGGGCGCACGTAGGCAGGGTCGGCGCGCAGCCAGGCCGCATGCGCGGCGTCGCCGGCATCGCGCTGACGGGTCACCGCCGCAACCGGCCAGCCGCGCGGCAGGATGTCGAACGCGCGCGCGGCCTGATCGGCCGCCTCGACGCTACGGTCGGCGCGGCCGAGGCGGCGGCCGAAGGCCTCGCCGAAACGCTGGCCGCCGAAGCGCGCGCGCGCCGGCAACAGGACGGTGACGGAATTCATGCGCGCGGCGTCGGGCTCAGCCCTGGTAGCTGACGCCGACGATCTCGTACTCGCGGGTGCCGCCCGGCGCTTCGATGACGACGCTGTCGCCTTCGTTCTTGCCGATCAGGGCGCGCGCCACCGGCGAGGAGATCGCGATCAGGCCCTGCTTGATGTCGGCTTCCAGGTCGCCGACGATCTGGTAGGTCTTTTCCTCGTCGGTATCGACGTCGGCCAGTTCGACGATGGCGCCGAACACGACCTTGGAGCCGGCGTTGAGCTGGCTGATGTCGATGATCTGGGCATGCGACAGCTCGGCCTCGAGCTGCTTGATGCGGCCTTCGATGAAGCCCTGCTGTTCGCGGGCGGCATGGTACTCGGCGTTCTCCTTGAGGTCGCCGTGCGCGCGCGCTTCGGCGATCGCGTTGATCACCGCCGGCCGCTTGACCGTCTTGAGTTCGTCCAGCTCGGCGCGCAGACGCTGCGCGCCCTTCGCGGTCATGGGTGCTCTCATTGCCTTCCTCTCGCCGGACGCCGCCGGCCCATCGTGTGTGACTGTAACGGCATTGTGCCGGGAACAGGCCGGCTTGGCACCCCGCTGCGGGGCGCCTGCGTGGAACGTGTGACCGATCGCGGGGATTTGCGCCTCGCCTGCGCCGGCCTGGCCGGCCGCAGGGCGTTTCGCCGTGGCGCGTACGCCGGCGCGGACGCGCCGGCGAACGGCCCCTGTCGCGGCCTCGCTCAGGCCGCGCCGATCTGCGCGTGCAGCTCCTGCAGCGACCACACCGGGCCCTGGCCGCGGTAGTCGAGCGAGTTGACCAGGGCGCGCGCGCCCGACACGGTGGTCGAGTACGTCACCCGCTGCTGCAAGGCCTCGCGGCGGATCGAGAACGAGTCCGAGATCGCCTGGCGGCCTTCGGTGGTGTTGATGATGTAGACGATCTCGCCGTTCTTGATCAGGTCGACGACGTGCGGACGGCCTTCGGTGACCTTGTTGACCACTTCGCAGGCCACGCCGTGCTCGCTCAGGAAGACCTGGGTGCCGCGGGTCGCGACCAGGCTGTAGCCGCGGCGCACCAGCTCCTGCACCACCGGCAGCACGCGCTGCTTGTCCGGGTCGCGCACCGAGACGAACACCTTGCCGACCGGCGGCGCCTTGATGCCGCCGGCCTCCTGGGCGCGCGCCATCGCCGCGCCGAAGTTCTTGCCCACGCCCATGACTTCGCCGGTCGAGCGCATTTCCGGGCCGAGGATCGGGTCGACGCCCTGGAACTTGGCGAACGGGAAGATCGCTTCCTTGACCGAGTAGTAGTCCGGCACGATCTCTTCGACCGCGTCCTGCGAGGTCAGGGTCTGGCCGACCATGCAGCGCGCGGCGATCTTGGCCAGGGCCATGCCGGTGGCCTTGGACACGAACGGCACGGTGCGCGAGGCGCGCGGGTTGACCTCGATCAGGAAGATGGTCTCGTTGCCGTCGGCGTCGGTCTGGATCGCGAACTGGGTGTTCATCAGCCCGACCACCTTGAGCGCCTTGGCCAGCGCCACCACCTGCGCGCGCAGCTTTTCCTGCGTGGCCGGCGACAGCGAGTACGGCGGCAGCGAGCAGGACGAGTCGCCCGAATGCACGCCGGCCTCTTCGATGTGCTCCATCACCCCGCCGATCAGCACCCGGCCCTCGCGGTCGGCGATCACGTCGACGTCGACTTCGACCGCGTTGTCGAGGAAACGGTCCAGCAGCACCGGCGAATCGTTGGAGACCTTGACCGCGTCGCGGATGTAACGGGTCAGGTCGGCGTCGGAGTAGACGATTTCCATCGCCCGGCCGCCGAGCACGTAGCTCGGACGCACCACCAGCGGATAGCCGATCTGGCCGGCCAGGGCCAGGGCCTCGTCGGGGTTGCGCGCGGTGCGGTTGAGCGGCTGGGCCAGGCCCAGTTCCTGCACCAGCTTCTGGAAGCGCTCGCGGTCCTCGGCCAGGTCGATGCTGTCCGGGGTGGTACCGATGATCGGCACGCCGTTGGCTTCCAGCGCGCGCGCCAGCTTCAGCGGGGTCTGGCCGCCGTACTGCACGATCACGCCCTTGGGCTTCTCCAGGTCGGCGATCTCGAGCACGTCCTCCAGGGTCAGCGGCTCGAAGTACAGGCGGTCGGAGGTGTCGTAGTCGGTCGACACGGTCTCCGGGTTGCAGTTGACCATGATGGTCTCGTAGCCGTCCTCGCGCAGGGCCAGGGCGGCATGGACGCAGCAGTAGTCGAACTCGATGCCCTGGCCGATGCGGTTGGGGCCGCCGCCGAGGACGATGATCTTGTCGCGGCCGGTCGGCGCGGCCTCGCACTCGTCCTCATAGGTCGAGTACATGTAGGCGGTGGTGGTGGCGAACTCGGCCGCGCAGCTGTCCACGCGCTTGTACACCGGGCGCACCTTGAGCGCGCGGCGCAGGATGCGCACCGCGGTCTCGTCGGTGCCGGTGAGCTGGGCGATGCGCGCGTCGGAGAAACCCTTGCGCTTGAGCGCGCGCATGCGCGCCTGGTCGAGCGCGGCCAGGCCTTGCTCGGCGACTTCGCGCTCGGTTGCTATCAGTTCTTCGATCTGGTCCAGGAACCAGGGATCGACGAACGACAGCGCGTGCACGTCTTCCACGCTCAAGCCGGCGCGGAACGCGTCGCCGATGTAGAACATGCGCTCCGGGCCGGGCTCCTTGAGCTCGCGCTTGAGCCGGGCCAGGTCGTCCTCGCTGCCCAGGTCCAGGCCGGTCGGGTCGAGGCCGACCTTGCCGGTCTCCAGGCCGCGCAGGGCCTTGTGCAGCGACTCCTGGAAGGTGCGGCCCATCGCCATGACTTCGCCGACCGACTTCATCTGCGTGGTCAGGCGCGCGTCGGCCTGCGGGAACTTCTCGAACGCGAAGCGCGGGATCTTGGTGACGACGTAGTCGATGCTCGGCTCGAACGAGGCCGGGGTGGCGCCGCCGGTGATCTCGTTGCGCAGTTCGTCCAGGGTGTAGCCGACCGCGAGCTTGGCGGCGATCTTGGCGATCGGGAAGCCGGTGGCCTTGGACGCCAGCGCCGAGGAGCGCGACACGCGCGGGTTCATCTCGATCACCACGACGCGGCCATTCTTGGCGTTGATGCCGAACTGGACGTTGGAGCCGCCGGTGTCGACGCCGATCTTGCGCAGCACCGCGATCGAGGCGTCGCGCAGGCGCTGGTACTCCTTGTCGGTCAGGGTCTGCGCCGGGGCGACGGTGATCGAGTCGCCGGTGTGCACGCCCATCGCGTCGAAGTTCTCGATCGAACAGACGATGATGCAGTTGTCCGCCTTGTCGCGGACCACTTCCATCTCGAATTCCTTCCAGCCCAGCACCGATTCCTCGACCAGCACTTCGGTGGTCGGCGACAGCTCCAGGCCGCGGTTGACGATCTCGATCAGCTCCTCGCGGTTGTAGGCGATGCCGCCGCCGCTGCCGCCGAGGGTGAACGAGGGACGAATGATGGTCGGGTAGCCGACCCGGGTCTGGATGTCGAGCGCTTCTTCCAGGGTGTGCGCGACTTCGGCCTTGGGGCATTCCAGGCCGATTTCCTTCATCGCCACGCGGAACAGCTCGCGGTCCTCGGCCATCCGGATCGCCTCGCGCGAGGCGCCGATCAGCTCGACGCCGTACTTCTCCAGCACGCCGTTGTCGGCCAGGTCCAGCGCGCAGTTGAGCGCGGTCTGGCCGCCCATGGTCGGCAGCAGCGCGTCGGGCCGTTCCTTGGCGATGATCTTCTCGACCGTCTGCCAGTTGATCGGCTCGATGTACACGGCGTCGGCCATGTTCGGGTCGGTCATGATCGTGGCCGGGTTGGAGTTGACCAGGGCCACGCGGTAGCCCTCGTCGCGCAGCGCCTTGCACGCCTGCGCGCCGGAGTAGTCGAACTCGCAGGCCTGTCCGATCACGATCGGGCCGGCGCCGATGATCAGGACGGTTTTGATGTCGGTACGCTTGGGCATGTGATCCTCAGTAAAGTCGTTCCTGCCACGTCTCGGGGACGCGCCAGGTGATCTGGTCGGGCGATCGCGCATCGATCGCCCCGTGGTCGACCGCGGCGCGAACCTCGCGCTGCATCGCGGCCCAGGTCGGAGCGGCGGCGCCGAGGCGCGCGCCGATCCGGTTGTTGTGGGCGTCCATCGCCCGGCTCGGGTTGCCCTCGCCGCCCCGCTCCATCACCGCCGTGACCCAGTCCACGCAGCGCGGCGACAAGGTGTAGGCGACGACCGCGCTGGCCAGGCTGTGCCGGTAGGCATCCGCCGGGCCGTTGCGTCCGCCCGGCAGATTCGCGCCGAACCACTGCGCATACACCGCGCTCAGCACGAACGCCGGGTAGGCGGCGAGCAGCGCCAGCACCGCCAACGCGGGCCGGCGCCAGCGGCGTCGGCGCAACGGCGGCGAGGCCAGCGCGCTCACAGTTGCACCATCTCCACCCCGCAGCGGCTCAGGCTCTGCAAGCGCAGCCATTGCTTGGCCGTTGCGGAGGGCGCCGCGAACGGCGTCGCCTTGCCCAGCGCTTCGGCCGCCGGGCTGTCGAGATAGGCCAGCACCTGCTTCTGTTCCGAAGGCGACAGCGACTCGAAGAACGTGTCCAGCCCCGGGTCCGAATGCAGGGCCGCCGGCACCGAATCCAACAGCGCCTGGCGCGCGTGGGCGAAAAACTTGCGTCCGGCCGGGGTAGCGGCGAACCGCAGCACGTACTGCACATGCCGCTGGTCGCCGATGCTGGCCGCCATCGCCCGCCGCTGGTCCGCCTGCAGCACCGGCTGCAGCAGCCCGCGCACGCAGGCCTTCTGCGCCGGCGTGTAGCGGCTGTACTTCGGGTGGCGGGTGAAATACCCGTCGAAAATCCTGTCGATCGCCGCCTTGAAGCCGAGCACCTCCATCAGGCGCGCGGTCTGGGCATCGCTCGGCGGCACCGCCCACGCCATGGCCATCGGCGCCGCAACCAGCGCCGAGACCATGAGGGACAGCACCAGCGCGATTTTCATGCGGCCTGTTCCATCGACTGCACGAAGCGGTCGAACAGCGGCGACACGTCGTGCGGGCCGGGGCTGGCTTCCGGGTGGCCCTGGAAGCTGAACGCCGGTGCGTCGGTCAGGGCGATGCCCTGGTTGCTGCCGTCGAACAGCGAGCGGTGGGTCACCCGCACGTTGGCCGGCAGGCTGGCCTCGTCGACCGCGAAGCCGTGGTTCTGCGAGGTGATCATGACCCGGCCCGAGTCCAGGTCCTGGACCGGGTGGTTGGCGCCGTGGTGGCCGAACTTCATCTTCAGGGTCTTGGCGCCGGAGGCCAGCCCGAGCAACTGATGACCCAGGCAGATGCCGAAGGTCGGGATCTTGCGGGCGACGAATTCCTTGATCGCGGCGATCGCGTAATCGCAGGGCTCCGGGTCGCCGGGGCCGTTGGACAGGAACACACCGTCCGGATTCAGCGCCAGCACCTCGGCGGCCGGGGTCTGCGCCGGCACCACGGTGACCCGGCAGCCGCGCTCGGCGAGCATGCGCAGGATGTTGAGCTTGACGCCGAAGTCGTAGGCGACCACATGGAAGCGCGGCGGCGCGTCGACGAAGGCGTTGCGGTCCAGGTCGAGCTGGCCGGCGGTCCATTCGTAACGCTCGCGGGTGCAGACTTCCTTGGCCAGGTCCATGCCTTTCAGGCCGGGGAACTTGCGCGCGGCTTCGAGCGCCTTCTCGACATTGATCTCGCCCGCCATCAGCGCGCCGTTCTGGGCGCCGGTGTCGCGCAGCAGGCGGGTCAGCTTGCGGGTGTCGATGTCGGCGATCGCGACCACGCCGCGCTCGCTCAGCCACTGCGGCAGCGCGACCTGGCTGCGCCAGTTGCTCGGCCGGCACGGCACATCGCGCACGATCAGGCCCGAGGCCCAGACCTGGCGCGCCTCGTCGTCCTGGTCCGTGCAGCCGGTGTTGCCGACGTGCGGATAGGTCAGCGTCACCAGCTGGCGCGCATACGAGGGGTCGGTCAGGATTTCCTGGTAGCCGGTGATGGCGGTGTTGAATACGACTTCGCCGACGCTGAGGCCGGGCGCGCCTACGGAAACGCCCTCGAACACGGTTCCGTCTTCGAGGGCGAGGATTGCGGGTTGGGTCACGGGGGTCGCCTTGGCTGCCGAAGGATCTGATCCCGTGCGCGACTGCGGCAGAACGCAAGTTGCAGCAAAGCGCGGACGCGGTGCTGGACCGGTCCGGCGTTCGGGATTCAGGCGAGCCGGAATTGTAGCGGCGAAGGCCTCCGGGCGCCAGCGTTTGCGCAGCCGGATTCGTCCCGGGCCGGCCTCGGCGCGGCCCGATCGCGACCGCCGTTCAGGCGCTTGCGCGCGCCGGCCGCCGCGCGGCGGGCGCCCATACGGGCGCCCTCGACGCCGGCGCGGCCGGCCAAAAAAACCCCTCCCGGCTGCGCCCTGCCCCGTTCCGGCGAGGTTCGCGACGGCCCGCGCCGGCCGCCTCGCCGGCTCAGCCGGGGAGGCCCGGGCCCGCGCGGCCCGGGCCGGCGGCCGGTGCCACGGCGTTCACGTTCCCAGCGAGGGCTTGTAGGTCGCGACCAGGTCCTGCATGCGGATGCTCTGGTCGTCGGAGAACGTGTTCATGCACGAATCGTAGCTGTAATCCATGAAGTTGGTGATCGGGTCCAGGCCGCCGCCCGGGCAACTGTCGCGGCCGACCGGACAGCCGGAGCTGGGGCTGGCCTGCGGCGGCGTGTCGGCCACGTAGTCGCCCGGCTCGCTGCAACCGCCCTCGAAAGTGTGCTCCAGGCCGAGGTGATGGCCGACCTCGTGGGTGACGGTGTCGCCTTCGTTGTAGTTGGTCGAGGCGCCGCCCGGCAGCGAGGAATGCAGCACGACCACGCCGTGGCGCTTGGACGACTCGGGATAGCTGTCGGGCAGATAGGCGTAACCCAGGTAGCCGCCGGGCTTGCAGGTGTAGATGTTGACGTTGCGCGCCGGGTTCACCGCCAGCGCGTTCTTCATCTTCATCTCGTTGCTGAGGCAGTTGCCGTACCAGGTGTTGTTCTTGGTCCGCGTTACTCCGGCCAGGACGAACTGGAAGCCGCGCCCGGCGTAGGCGGCGTTGAGCACCTGCATCTGCTGGGCGATGCGCGCGTCGCTGACGTCGCCGGTGTTGTCGGTGCGGGTGACCACGTGGAACCAGACCGGCACGGTCTTGCTCGCGGCGCCCGCGCCCCACGCGCCGTTGCGCAACGGCGAGGCGGCGCGCAGTTGCTGCAGGCGGCGCTCGACGTCGCGCCGGCGTTGCGGCGTCGACGCCGGTGCGCCGCAGCGCAGGCCCTCGCGCTGGAAACCGTGTTCGTCGACGATCTGGATCAGCGGCTGGCGCTGGTAGCCGTCGGCGCCGGCCAGCACGGTTTCGACGTCGCCGGCGGCGGCCGGCCCGACCAGCAGCGACGCGGCGAAAGCACCGGCCACGAACATCCCGTTCTTGCCCATGATCTGCCTCCCGAAAAGTGAAAACGCCGCGGGTCCGCGGCGCTTTCACTGTGCTCCGGCGCCGGCTGCGCCGGCCGCGCGATTCGCGCCGCAGGCCCGGCACGGAGCGCGGGCGGCATCACAGATTGGGAAACATCAGCTCGGCCAGGCCGTAGCGCCCTGGCGCCTGGTGCGCCACCCGCAGCGCCGCCTCCAGCGCGCCGCGAGCGAAGATGTCGCGGTTGGTGGCGCGGTGGATCAGCTCCAGGCGTTCGCCGGCCGCGGCGAACTGCACCGTATGTTCGCCGACGATGTCGCCGGCGCGCAGGCTGGCGTAATGCGGCGCCGCGCCGCGACCGATCTCCGCCGCCGCGCCGAGGTGCAAAGCCGTGCCCGAGGGCGCGTCGAGCTTGCGGGTGTGGTGCGCCTCGATCACGTCGCAGTCCCAGCCCGGCAACGCAGCGGCGGCGCGCCGCACCAGTTCGGTCAGCACCGCCACGCCAAGGCTGTAGTTGGCCGCCCACACCACCGCGATGCCGCTGGCAGCCTCGTTGATCGCCGCGTTCTGGGCCGAGCTCAGGCCGGTGGTGCCCGAGACCAAGGCCTTGCCGCGGCGCGCGCACAACGCCAACACCGGGTCGAAGCCCTGCGGCAGGCTGAAATCGATCGCCACGTCGAACTCCGGCGCGCCGTCGAGCTCGGCGGAGGCGAACTGCGGCACCCCGTCGACCACCCGTTGGGTCGGCTGCGAACGCGAGAAGGCGGCGACGACCTGCAGGTCGTCGCGCTCGGCCGCCAGACGCAACAAGGCCTGGCCCATGCGCCCGGAGGCGCCGTGAATCAACAGTCGTAGGGGTGCGCTCATGCGCTTACGCTACCGGCTGCGCCGCCGCAACGGCAAGCGCAGCGGCGAGCTTCATTGCTGGTAGACCACCTGCGCCTTCAGGTTCGGCCGCACTTTACGCGCGAAATCGCGATAGGTCCGGTTGTACTCGTTGCTGCACACCGGACCGGCGGTCGCATCCTCGATCACCCGGCTCGCCTCCAGCACCTGGCCGTCGAGCTTGTAGCGCGCCACGTAGCTGGAATCGCCGGAGCGCAGGCTCAGGTCCGGCGGCACGGCGATGACCTTGACCGTCTTGGGGAACTCGATCCGGTAGATCTCCTCCGAGCGGCCGCCGCCGCAGGTGCCGTCGCCGGTCAGGGTGTCCAGCGCATCGGCGCCGGCGCTGCCGGTCAACGCCGACACCGGCATCGGATTGAAGAACAAGGGGCCGAGCGGGAACGCACCCGGCATCGGCATCGCTTCCTTGACCTCGAACTCGGCACGGTAGCGATGCTCGGCGCGCAAGGGCTTGGGGTCGTCCTGGGTGAAGCTGCCTTCTGCGGTGAGGCCGCTGGACTGGAACATCTTCTTGACCAGGCCCTTGGCGTCCTCGGCGCTGAGTTCGCGCAGGCCGGCGCGGCTGCTGATCGCCGGCAGGCCGGCCAGCTCGACCTCGACCTGGCCCTTGACCGAACCGTCCTCGAGGATGACCAGCCGGCTGACCATGCGCTGGCGGTTGCGCAGCGGCGCAAAGCCCGGTGTGCGTGCGGCCAGTTCCGGCCGGTCGATGCGCAGCACCGGCTTGCCGGCGACGACCGCCGGCAGCTCGCCGAAGGGAATGCCCTTGGCGGTCGCATCGACGTACAGGTCCAGCCCCGGCAGATAGTTCAGCACGTGGTTGACGCTGGCCACCACCGGCACCGACGGCAGGCTGTAGACGTTGCCGGCGTTGATCAAGGCCTGGGTCGATTCGATGCCCTTGGCCGACAGCAGCGCCTGCAGCAGGGTGGCGTGGTCTTTGCAATCGCCGAGGCGGTTATCGAGCACGAAGGCCTGATCGCGCGGCACCACCGCGCCCAGGCCGATGCAGTTGCCGCCGTAGTTGATCTGGGTCGACACCCATTCGTACAGCGCCTGAGCCACCTCGCGCGGGGCGGTCTTGCCGGCGGCGATCTCGTCGGCCAGCTTGCGCACGCGCGCGCTGGGCTCGGCCTTGGGCAAGGCCCGCGCGGCATAGGCCCGGGCGATGTCGGCGTAGCCCGGGAAGGTCGAGAACGCGAACCCCGGGAAGCGCTCGACCTGGTACACCGAGTAGTCGTGGGTCTCGTCCTCGACCGGCTCGCGGTTCTGGTAGCTCCACTCGATCAGGCGGCGGCCGCCGGCGACCTCATCGCGCACGGTTTTCAGCCCGCCGAAACCGCGCGCCTGCGCGGTCATCGCCGCCGGAGCGTCGATGCGCACGCGCACGTCGCCGTAGTAACGCTCGCTGCCGCCGAAACTTTCGATTTCGGAAAAATGCCCGTCGAACATCGGCTGGGTCGCGGTCAGGCGGTAATCGAGTACCACCGTGTCGCCGACCGCGACGTCGGGGAACACCACGCTGGTCGTGGCCTGGTCGGAAAACGCCGGGCCGCCGCCGGCGCGCCCTTCGTTGGTCTCGACCTGATAGTTCGACTTGGGCACGTCGACCCGGCGTCCGTCGGCCTTCTGGGTGTAGGCGGCGATCACGTCCAGGCGCTGCAGGCTGGCGCTGTAGCCGATCGAGCGGTGCTTGGCCGACTCGACCGCGCGCTCCTCCAGCACCTTCACCGCCATCTCCCGGCGTTCGGCATAGGCGCCGTTGGGTTCGACGCGGTAATCGACGTGCAGGCGCTCGATCCGCATCGGCTCGGCTTCGGCGGCCTTGGCCTTCGGCGCCTGCGCGGACGCGGCGGGCGCTGGATTCTGGGTCGTTTGTGCGCCGGCGGCAGCGGCCAGCAGGCTCAATGCGATCGCGGCCGACAGCCGCAACACGATGATAGGCATCCTTTCGTCCCCGTTTCCCTGAAAGACGGCGCCGGACCGCGTCCGCGCACCGCGCCGCGATGGCGGCGCGCCTGTTCTACCACATCGCCGCGACGCCGCAAGCGGTCGCGAACGATGACGGATCGAGGCACATTGAATCGGCGGCCTGGGGTCGCGGTCGCGGCTTGCGACCGAAGGACATTCCCGCGGGACCTCGCTCCTACCCCGAGGACGCGGTTTCGATCGGTGGCAAGGCGTCCGACGGCGCTGCGCGTCCCGGGTCGCGGCTTACGCCGCTCCTACAGGAAGCGGCGACGCCCTGCCGTTCCTCCACAACGCTTCGGCCGCTCCCCCCTTTTTTAAAAGGGGCCAGGGGACTTGCCTTTGCTGTTGCTTTCGCTTCCGCGCCCCCTGCTCAAGGCCGGTGGAACTGCGCCAGCGAGCGGCGCAGCGAACCGCCGTCGGGCGAGATCAGGTCGGCAATGCGCCAGCAGCCGCGCTCGTGGACGAACAGCAGTTGCGCGCTGCGCTCGCTGCGTTCCTCGCCCAGGTCGAAGCGATAGGCCACGCGCACGCGATCCCTGCCCTCCGCCTCGAAGCGCGGGTTCGCGGCCTCGCCGTCTTGCGCGCCGAGCCAGGGATCGGCGTCGATCGCGCACAGCTCGCCACCGTCGCGGCAGGCATGCTCGCTGCGCAGCAACGCCAACAAGGGCGCGGCGACGACGTCGCCCAGGCGCTGCGGCGCCTGGTCCCAGAACAGGTAGTGCGAGCGATAGAAGGACTGCGCCACCGCCGTCGGCGTGGCGCCGCTGCAGGCGGCCGCAGCCGGCAATGCGGCCGCCAACGCCAACACGAAGGCGACTGCCCTCGCCGCCCGGCGGGCGAGCGCAGGCCGCGCGATCGGTGTCCGGTTCGGCGTTGCGTGGCGTAGCGGCATCAGGGACTCCGTGTCGATGGGAACGAGGCAGCGAGCGTTCGGCGAGGCGCTGCGGATCGCGACGCCTTGCTCTCGGGCGTGCTTTCTAGCACATCGCTGCGTTCCTGCCCGCCGGCGCGCGCAAGCCGCCACATCGAGCGAAGAATCGTATCGAACCGGATGCAGAGGCCGCGGCCGATAGTCTGCGGGTTGCCGCATCGCGCCTGCGTTTCAGCACCTCGCGCGGGCCGGTGTCGACACTGTCGGGAGCGCCACCGCAGAAAAGACCGCATGGCGGCCCTGTCCAGATCCAGCAGCGAGCGGCACGGCGCGCCGCCCGGCTCAGGAGGTCATTCGGGACCACCACCGCAAAAAGAAAGGACCGCATGGGCGGCCCTTTCCAAATGCGAACGGCGCAGCGCGCCGCCCGGCTCAGGACGTCATCCGGTCCCAGAAACCCTTGACCCCGTCGAGGAAGGTCGAAGAACGCGGCGAATGCCTGCGCGCGCCGTCGCCGACGAAGGTGGCCTCGAACTTCTCCAGCAGCTCGCGCTGCTCGGGAGTGAGGTTGACCGGCGTCTCCACCACCACGCGGCAGTACAGATCGCCCGGGCGGCGGCTGCGCACCGACTTGACGCCCTTGTCGCGCAGGCGGAACAGCTTGCCGCTCTGGGTCTCGGCCGGAATGCGCAGCTCGACTTCGCCGTCCAGGGTCGGGACCCGGATCGAATCGCCGAGCGCGGCCTGGGAAATGCGGATCGGCACCTCGCAGTGCAGGTCGTCGCCTTCGCGCTGGAAGATCTCGTGCTCGCGCACGCGCACTTCCACGTACAGGTCGCCGGGCGGCGAGCCGGCCGGGCCGGCCTCGCCTTCGCCGGTCAGGCGGATGCGGTCGCCGTTGTCGACGCCGGCGGGAATCTTGACCTGCAGGGTCTTGGTGCGCTCGACCCGGCCCTGGCCGTGGCAGTCGCCGCAGGGATTGGCGATGGTCTGGCCGCGACCGTTGCAATGCGGGCAGGCCTGTTGCATCGAGAAGATGCCGCGCTGGAACCGCACCTGGCCGCGGCCGTTGCAGGTGCTGCAGGTCTCGATCTTGCCGTCGGCCGAGCCCGAGCCCTTGCAGGTCTCGCACTCGTCCAGGGTCGGGATTTCGATCTGCTTCTCGACGCCGCCGACCGCTTCTTCCAGGGTCAGCTCCATCACATAGCCGATGTCGGCGCCGCGGCGCGGACCGCGTTGGCCGCCGCCGGCACCGCCGAAGATGTTGCCGAAGATGTCGCCGAAAATATCGCCCATGTCGGCGAAACCGGGGCCGCCGGCGCCGCCGCCCATGCCGTGCTCGAACGCGGCATGGCCGTGCTGATCGTAGGCGCGGCGCTTGTTCGCGTCCGACAGGACTTCGTAAGCCTCCTTGCACTCCTTGAACGAGGCCTCGGCCGCCTTGTCGCCCGGATTGCGGTCCGGATGGAATTTCATCGCGCAGCGGCGATAGGCCTTCTTCAGGTCGTCGTCGCCGGCGTTGCGCGCAACGCCCAGCACTTCGTAGTAATCGCGTTTGCTCATGGGCTGGGATCGGGGGTTCGGGATTGGGGATTAGCTAGAGCAGGAACCTATGACCGGAAAAGGGACCCGGGACGGAAAGCCTGGCCTTCCAATCCCGAATCCCTGATCCCGAATCCCGGCTTACTTCTTGTCGTCCTTCACTTCGGTGAACTCCGCATCGACCACGTCGTCGGACTTGGCCGAGGAGGCGCCGGCGTCGCCGGCCGGGGCGTCGGCATGGCCGGCGCCGGCGGCGGCGAACAGCGACTGCGCGGCCTCTTCCAGGGCGCGCGACTTGGCCTCGATCTGGGCCTTGTCGTCGCCCTTCATCGCCGTCTCCAGCTCGGCGATGGCCGACTCGGCGCGGCCGATCGCCTCGCCCGGCAGCTTCTCGCCGTGCTCCTTGATCGCGCTGCGGGCGCTGTGGATCAACGCGTCGGCGTGGTTGCGGGCCTGCACCAGCTCGTGGAACTTCTGGTCTTCCTCGCGGTTGGCCTCGGCGTCGGCGACCATCTTGGCGATCTCTTCCTCGGACAGGCCCGAGCCGGCCTTGATCTCGACCTTCTGTTCCTTGTTGGTCTTCTTGTCCTTGGCGCTGACGTGCAGGATGCCGTTGGCGTCGATGTCGAAGGACACCTCGACCTGCGGCATGCCGCGCGGCGCCGGCTCGATGCCGGACAGGTCGAAGCGGGCCAGCGACTTGTTGTAGCGGGCCTGCTCGCGCTCGCCCTGCAGCACGTGCACGGTCACGGCCGACTGGTTGTCCTCGGCGGTGGAGAAGGTCTGCGAGGCCTTGGTCGGGATGGTGGTGTTCTTCTCGATGATCTTGGTGAACACGCCGCCCAGGGTTTCGATGCCCAGCGACAGCGGGGTCACGTCGAGCAGCAGCACGTCCTTGACGTCGCCGGCCATGACGCCGCCCTGGATCGCCGCACCGACGGCGACGGCTTCGTCCGGGTTGACGTCCTTGCGCGGCTCCTTGCCGAAGAACTCGGCCACCGCCTGGCCGACCTTGGGCATGCGGGTCTGGCCGCCGACCAGGATCACCTCGCTGATGTCGCTGGCGCGCAGGCCGGCGTCGTTCAGGGCGATGCGGCAGGGCTCGATGGTCTTCTTGACCAGGTCCTCGACCAGCGACTCCAGCTTGGCGCGGGTCAGCTTGATGTTGAGGTGCTTCGGGCCCGAGGCGTCGGCGGTCACGTACGGCAGGTTGACTTCGGTCTGCTGCGAGGACGACAGCTCGATCTTGGCGCGCTCGGCCGCGTCCTTCAGGCGTTGCAGGGCCAGCGGGTCCTTGCGCAGGTCGATGCCCTGGTCCTTCTGGAACTCGTCGACCAAGTAGTCGATGACGCGCTTGTCGAAGTCTTCGCCGCCGAGGAAGGTGTCGCCGTTGGTCGACAGCACTTCGACCTGCATCTCGCCGTCGACCGAGGCGATCTCGATGATCGACACGTCGAAGGTGCCGCCACCGAGGTCGTACACGGCCACCTTGCGGTCGCCGCCCTTCTTGTCCATGCCGTAGGCCAGCGCGGCCGCGGTCGGCTCGTTGATGATGCGCTTGACTTCCAGGCCGGCGATCTTGCCGGCGTCCTTGGTCGCCTGGCGCTGGCTGTCGTTGAAGTAGGCCGGCACGGTGATGACCGCTTCGGTGACCGGCTCGCCCAGGTAGGCTTCGGCGGTCTTCTTCATCTTGCCCAGCACTTCGGCGGAGATCTGCTGCGGCGCCATCTTCTTGCCGTCCTGGGTCGCGACCCAGGCGTCGCCGTTGTCGTGCGGGACGATCGCGTACGGCACCAGGCCGAGGTCCTTCTGCACTTCGGCGTCGGTCATCTTGCGGCCGATCAGGCGCTTGACCGCGTAGAAAGTGTTCTTCGGATTGGTCACCGCCTGGCGCTTGGCCGAGGCGCCGACCAGGACTTCGCCGTCCTTGGTGAAGGCGACGATCGACGGAGTGGTGCGGTCGCCTTCGGAATTTTCGATGACCTTGGCCTTGCCGCCTTCCATGATCGCGACGCAGGAATTGGTCGTGCCCAGGTCGATGCCGATGATCTTGCCCATTGCTGTGCTCCCTCTCGAATGCTTGGAATTTAAGGGGCGGGGCGCGGTGCGCGCCGGCCGCCGATGTTCGCTATCTGGGGCCCGGTGCCGGGCAGTTCAAGCGCCCGTGCCCTGCCCCGTCGGTCCGGGTACCGGCCCTTCGCCGATACCCGGACGCCGTTCTCAGGCGTCCTGGCTGACCACCACCAGGGCCGGACGCAGCAGGCGCTCGTTGAGCAGCCAGCCCTTCTGGTAGACCTGAACCACGTGGTTCGGCGCCACGCCCGGCGCCGGCACCAGGCTCATGGCCTGATGGTGTTCGGGATTGAACGGCTGGCCGGTCGGATCGACCGCGACCAGGCCGTTGTCGGCGGCGACCTTGAGCAATTGCCGCAGGGTCAGCTCCATGCCCTGGCGCAGCGCGCCGCTGTCCTCGCCGGCGGCGGCCAGGCCGGCCTCCAGGCTGTCGATCACCGGCAGCAGCTCGCCCAGCAGGCGCTCGTTGGCGAACTTGCGCGCCATCTCGATGTCGCGCGCCACGCGCTTGCGCTGGTTGTCCAGCTCGGCGCGCTCGCGCAGCGAATCCTCGCGCAGCTTGCTCAACTCGTTGCGCAGGGCGTCGAGTTCGGGCACCTCGCCGGCCGGCGCCTCGTCCTGGGCGGCCTGGGTCGATTCGGGGTTCAGATCGTGTGGGTTCATGCTGGTTCCTGGCGGTCCATCCGCGACAGGGGCAGCAATGGGGCCGGCGCGGCGGCATTCAAGTGCCGGGATCTGCATCGATCGGCCGCCATCGGCGTCGAGTCGCGGGTTTCGTGAACGGCCGCGCGGTCCGTTCGGCCGGTCCGCAACCCCGTCGCCCGCGCTATTCCCATTGAGAAAAGCCGGGGGTTTTGGCTTCGGCCCCGGGCCGCCTCGGGCGCACGGCGAGGGGTCTCGGTCGCGGCTCGCGTCGCGGCTATCCGCGGCGGGCCCGGCTCACGCCGCGACTATGAGAGATCGTGGGGCTGCGGGGGCTCGCCGCCCTCTCCGGGCTGGAACGCGTCGCCGAGCGCATCGGCGGCGGCCTGCACCACCGGGATGATCCGGTCGTAGGCCATGCGGGTCGGGCCGATCACCCCCAGCACCCCCAGCACCCGGCCGCCGGCGGTGTACGGCGCGGTCACCAGCGACACCCCTTCCAGCGGCGCCAGCCCGGTTTCCTCGCCGATGAAGATCCGCACCCCGGGCGCGCGCACGGTGCGCTCCAGCAATTGCAGGATCTCGCGCTTGCGGGCGAAGGCCTCGAACAGCTCGCGCAGCCGGTCCAGGTCGGCCAGCTCCTGCAGGCCCATCAGCCGGGTCTGCCCGGCCAGGACCATGTCGTCGCCGTCCGGGGCCAGCACCTGCTCGGCCAGCTCCACCGATTGCGTCAGCAAGGCCTGCATCTCGGCCTGGGCATGGCGCAGCTCGTGCACCAGGGTGGCGCGGATCTCGGCCACCGGCCGGCCGGCGAAATGGGTATTGAGATAGTTGCTGACTCGCTCCAGCTCGCCGCCGTCGTAGGGGCGGCGGGTCTGAATGATGCGGTTCTGCACGTCCTGGTCGGCGAACACCAGGATCGCCAGCACCCTCTGCGCGTCCAGCGGCACGAAATCGATGCGCCGGAACGCGAACTGCTCGCGCTTGGGCACGCTGACCACGCCGACGAAATGAGTCATCGCCGACAGCAGTTCCGAGGCGCTGCCGAGCAGGGCCTGGGTGCCCGAGCCGGCCGGCAGCTCGCTGCGCAGCCGCGCGACCTCGCCCTCCGGCAACGGCCGCACCTGCAATAAAGAATCGACGAACAGCCGATAGCCTTGCGCGGTCGGCACCCGCCCGGCCGAGGCATGCGCCGCGCTCAGCAACCCGGCCTCCTCCAGGTCGGCGAGGATGTTGCGGATCGTCGCCGGACTGACGTCCAGGCCGGCATGCCGGGCCAGGGTCTGCGACCCGACCGGCTCGCCGCTGTGGATGTAGCGACCGATCAGGGTGCGCAGCAACTGCCGCGCACGCGGGTCTAGAACGGGTTCGGACGATCGGCGGTTCATGGTGTCGATATAGGCGTCGCGGCCGGTAGGTGCAAGGGGCGGGGATTGGGGATTGGGGATTGGGGATTGGGGATTCGGGATTCGGGATT
>NZ_HG424459.1 GCF_000336385.2 Lysobacter antibioticus HS124
CGGTGCCGGCGCCCTCCCACGCCGCGAGCGCAGCCAGGGTCGCCCAACCG
Source organism: Lysobacter antibioticus HS124 (assembly GCF_000336385.2). Classification (GTDB taxonomy): domain Bacteria; phylum Pseudomonadota; class Gammaproteobacteria; order Xanthomonadales; family Xanthomonadaceae; genus Lysobacter; species Lysobacter firmicutimachus. Next base: position 51 of record NZ_HG424459.1, read on the forward strand.
GCTGCGGTCAGCAGCACCAGCAGGCCGGCGATAGGCAGTGCCCGGGCTTCCGCCATGCGCCGCAGGCCCAGCAACGCCAGGCCCAGTACCGCATAAGTGGTGAGGATGTCGCCGTGGAACAGCAGCAGCGCATGCGCCAGGCCGATCAGCCACAGCCCGAGCAGCCGCCGCAGCATGCGCGGCACGAAGGGCTGGCCGGCGCGCTGCGCCGAGTCCATCTGCAGAGTGAAGCTGTAGCCGAACAGGAACGAGAACAGCAGGTAGAACTTGAGTTCGAACCCGGCCGCGATCAGCCAGCGCACGGCGCGATCCAGGGCGCCGTCGAACGCCGGATCGGCCAGGCCCAGGCCGTAATAGGGCGAGGCGAAGGCGCCGAGGTTGACGATCAGGATGCCGAACAGGGCGAAACCGCGCAGCGCGTCGAGACGTTCGATGCGGGTCGGATCGGCGGAAGCGGGGGAGGGCATGGCGGCGTCGCAGCAGGAGAGGACGGCGGCGATCGTGCGCGTCGTGGCCGCCGGCGCACATCGGGCCCGGGCCGGTGCCGACCCGGGACGTTTGGCGGATTCGCCGGGCGCGGAACCTGAAATACTGAACGCATGAGCGAAACCGCCGCACCCCCGCCGCCGGCCGTCCGCACGCCGGCGCGCGGCTGGTGGAGCGGACTGTTCTGGAAATGCCTGCTGTGGATGCTGGTCGCCTCGTGGATCAGCACCGCGCTGCTGTCGGGCTTCGGTCTGTACCTGGCCCGTGCCGAACTGCGCCGGGACATGGCGCCGCCGGCGCTGGAGGGCGCGATGCGGCGCGAACTGCAGCGCTTCGGCTCGGTTCCGGCCACCGGGGCGATGTCCGACGAGCAATGCGAAGCGGTGCTGCAAGCGCTGTTGGTGCGCATCGTCGGCATGGATACGCCGGAGTGGATGGCGTTCTACAGTTTCGCCGGCGGCACTCACGACGGCCGCATCGCGATCCGCTATCGCGACCGCAACGGCCGCCGCTGCGCGTTTCCGGCCCAGGTCGATCCGCCGCTGGCGCAGGCCTTGAACGAGGTCGAGCGCGACGCGGTGGCGACCCGCGAGTCCGTCCCGCGCCGGCACGACCGCCAGGGCGACTGGATCACCGCGGTGGCCGTGCCGGTGGGCATGGACGCCGCCGCGACCCTCACCGTCGGCCAGCACGTCGGCGGTTCCTTGGCCAGTTTCATCCGCATGGACTCGGGCGACTTCGAAGGCATCGCCCTGTATCTGGCGGTGATCAGCGCGATGTCCGCGGTCGCGGTGGCGACCTTGCTGACCCGTCGCTTCCGCCACGCCGAACGGGCCGCCGACGCCTGGGCCGCGGGCCAGCTCGATGCGCGCATCGAAGACCCGGGCCGCGACGAGTTCGGCCGGTTGTCGCAACGCTTCGACCGCATGGCCGACGCGCTCGGCGAACTGATCCAGGTGCGCCAGGCGCTGGCGGTGTCCGAGGAGCGCAATCGCCTGGCGCGCGACCTGCACGACACCGCCAAGCAACGCAGCTTCGCCCTCGGCCTGCAGCTGAGCGTGCTGGATCACCTGGCCGGCCGCGACGGCGAGCGCGACCCGCGCCAGGACACCTTGATCAAGGCCGCTCTGGGCTTGACCGGGCAGCTGCAGCGCGACCTGGCCGATGTGATCCAGCGTTTCTCCGCGCCGACGGTGGCCGAGCAGGGCCTGCGCAAGGCCCTGGAGGACACCTGCGAGCACCTGCTTGCCGGCAGCGAGATCGAATGGCGGCTGTTGCTGGACGCCGAGGCCGAGCGCGGCCTGGCCGGTTGGCCGCAGTACGCCGGACAATTGCTGCTGATCGCCACCGAGGCGGTGTCCAACAGCCTGCGCCACAGCGGCGCGCGCCGGATCGAGATCGTGCTCAACCGCGCCGGTTCGCGCTACGGCTGGACCGTGCAGGACGACGGCTGCGGCTTCGTCGCCGACGAGCACGACCGCGGCATGGGTTTGGCCAACATGCGCCTGCGCGCGCGCGGCCTGCCGGGCGGGCGTTTCCGCCTGGCCAGTTCTTCCAGCGGCACGGTGGTGACCGTGTCCTTCAACCTGGATACGCAAGGAGTTCCGGCATGAGCACGACCGTATTGTTGGTCGACGATCACGAGGTGGTGCGCAAGGGCATCGGCAGCCTGTTGACGCTCACCGACGATTTCGAGGTGATCGGCGAGGCCGGCGGCGGCGCCGAGGCGATCGAGCTGGCGCGCGAGTTGGCGCCGGATCTGATCGTCATCGACTTGATGATGCCCGATGTGGACGGGGTCGAGGCGATCCGCGCGATCAAGGTGTTGAGCCCGCGCAGCGCGATCGCGGTGCTGACCTCGACCGATCAGGACGACCTGGCCTTCGCCGCGATCGAGGCCGGCGCCCAATCGCTGTTGTTCAAGAGCATGCTCGGCGACGAGCTGCTGGCGACCCTGCGCCGGATCGCCGCCGGCGAGGCGGTGATCCATCCTTTCGTCGCCCAGCGCATTCTCAAGGCGGTGCGGCGCAAGCGCGAGCCGCGCGAAGATCCGTTCGCCTGCCTGACCGAGCGCGAACTGGACGTGCTGCGCAAGCTGGCCGAGGGCGGCAGCAACGCGCGCATCGCCGCCGCGCTCAACATCGGCGAGAAGACGGTGAAGTCGCATCTGGGCAACGTGCTGGCCAAGCTGCACCTGGCCGATCGCACCGAAGCGGTGGCGTTCGCCTGGCGGCGCGGGCTGATGCACGCCGAGTACGACGGCGACTGAGCGCCGGAACTCAGCCCGCGCGCCCGCGCGAAGCGGGCGCGACCGTCGCGTGGGTGACGAAAGTCATGTGCGCTCCGCGGTCATGTGACGGTAGGGTGATGAGCGCATCTGCACGTTAGTGGAGATGCCGGTCGCCCTGCGCGACTTCGAACGGAGCGGCGCGCCGGACGCGCCGATACCGACTACCAGGACGAGGCGCTTGCGCGCCGGTACGACAGCGGGCGCCGCCCGGCGACGCCCATTCGACACGATAGGAGATCACTGCAAGATGCAAGGCGATATTCGCAATACCCGCGCCACGGACGGGCGCTCCTCGCGCGGCGCGCATCCGCGCTCGCTGCTGTCCCTCGCCATCGTCGGCGGCCTGCTGGCCGCCGCCGCCGCACCGGCCGCCGCGCAGAGCGCGATGGGCCAGATCGGCAATCCCGATAGCTGGCGCAGCGCCGAATTCGAGGCCGACTGGGGCCTGGCGGCGATGAACGCTCACCACGCCTATGCGCGCGGCCTGACCGGCAAGGGTGTGCGCCTAGGCTTGTTCGATTCCGGTTCGGCATTGGCTCACCAAGAGTTCGGCGGCCGCAACACCAACAGCATCAACATCAGCAATGTCGCCCATTGCGCCGATCTTTCTATTGTCGCTGGCGACGGCGCTTGCGGAGCGACGCGAGGCGACAAGCCCGGTTACGAATACACCGGTGTGGGCGCCAACGTTCCCGAGCGGATTCGCCAGATCATCGCGCAACGATTCGGCCTGGGTTTCCTCTACGACGACCACGGCACCCATGTCGCCGGCACCATCGGCGCCAATCGTGACGGTCAGGGTACCCACGGCGTCGCGTTCGCTTCCGATCTGACCGCGGCGCGCGTGTTCGGCGACACTTACAGCGAATGGCGCCTGGATCCGGACGGCTTCTACCGTCCGCGGCCGCTGTACCGCACCGACCCGGAAGACCCGGCCACTCTGGACATGTACCACCAGGCGCAGGCGCTGGGTACGCGGGTGCTCAATCACAGCTGGGGCCCGACCCGGCGCAACGCCACCGAGGCCGATCTCGAGGCGCATTACGCCAGCACCGGTGCCGGCTACGCGGTGTACGCAAGCATTTATGCGCCGGGCGCAGACGGAAAACCGCAATCCGACCTGATCCAGGTATGGGCCGCCGGCAACCAGAGCGGCGGTCTGGCCAGCATCCCGGCCACGCTGCCGCGTTGGCGGCCCGAGGCTGAACCGTACTGGGTCAGCGTCGCCAACGTGCGCCAGCCCGATCCGGCTGAGGGCGAGGCCGACTACGTCATTAACGACGGTTCCAGCATCTGCGGCCTGAGCATGAACTGGTGCGTTTCGGCACCGGGCACCGACATCGACAGCACCGTCGTGGGCGGGCGCATCGACGGCGCCGTGGAGCTGACCAACGACTACCTCCGTTTCCGCATCGACAACGAGCAGCCCGAATACGGTTACGGCCTCAAGACCGGCACCTCGATGGCGGCCCCTCACGTCACCGGCGCACTCGGCTTGCTGTTCGAACGCTTCCCCTATCTGAGCAGCCCGCAGGTGCGCGACGTGCTGCTGACCACCGCCACCGACCTCGGCGCGCCCGGCATCGACGATGTCTACGGCTGGGGCCTGGTCAATCTGAAGAAAGCCATCGACGGCCCGGGCCAGTTGCGCGTCGACACCGACGTGGTGATGGACCGCCCGGGCGGCGGCGCCAAGGTCTGGGAAGGCAAGGCCTGGGACGACTGGCGCAACGACATCGGCGGCAGCGGCAAGCTGACCAAGTCCGGCATCGGCTGGCTGCGCCTCAGCGGCAACAACAGCTTCGGCGGCCTCAACGTCAAGCAGGGCGTGCTCGAACTGACCGGCGCCAACACCTACGCGGCCCAGGTCGAGAGCGGCACCCTGGTGGTCAACGGCAGCCTGACCACGGCCGAACTGCCGGTGCTGGCCAAGGGCGGCCTCGGCGGCAGCGGCCGCATCGTCGGCAACGTGCGCGTCGACGGCGCGCTGTCGCCGGGCAATTCGATCGGCACTCTGACCGTGCAGGGCAACTACGTGCAGGGCGCCGGCGGCAGCTACGTCGCCGAGCTCTCGGCCGGCGGCCAGTCCGACCGTCTCGACGTGACCGGCCGCGCCAGCCTCGACGGCAAGCTGATCGTGCTGCATGCGCCGGGCCAGTACCTGCTCGGCCAGAACTTCAACATCCTCAATGCGGCCGGCGGCGTCAGCGGCCAGTTCGCTTCGGTCGATCAGACCGCGTTCTCGCCGTTCCTGAAGTTCGGGCTCAGCTACGCCGCCAACGCGGTGTCGGTCGACGTGACCCGCGGCGCTTCGCTCGCGACCGCAGCGCAGACCGAGAACCAGCGTGCGGCCGCGGCCGCCGCCGATCGCCTCGCGGTCGGGCAGGGTATTCCGCAGCCGCTGACTCAGCTGTTCCCGGCGCAGGCGCTGGTCGCCCTGGACTCGCTCAGCGGCGAAAGCCACGCCAGCTTGCGTTCGATCCTGGTCGACGACGGCCGCCATGTGCGCGATGCGGCGCTGAACCGCGCCCGCGCCGGTCGCGGCGCGTTCGCCGCCGACAACGCCGAAGGCGGTGCGCAGGGCGCCTGGATCGAATTGCTGAAGTCCGGCGGTACCCTCGACGGCGACGGCAATGCCGCGCGCAACGAGTACAACGGTTCGGCGACCCTGGTCGGCTACGACTACCGCTTCGACGGCGGCTGGCGCATCGGCGTGCTCGCCGGCAGCGGCCGCACCGACAGCGATTCGGGCCGCAACGACAAGGGCCGTGTCGACACCCGTCACCTGGGCCTGTACGCGGGCCAGAACTGGGGCGCGTTCGGCCTCAGCGCCGGCCTCGGCTTCGCCCGCCACGACATCGATCTGGACCGCCGCATCGGCTTCAACGGCTTCGTCGACCGCACCCGCGCCTCGTACGACGCCGACAGCCGGCAGGCCTTCGTCGAAGGCGGCTACCGCCTGTCGCGCGGCGCATGGGAGTTCGAGCCCTACGCCCAGTTCGCCCAGGTGCGGGTCGACAGCGACCGCTTCCAGGAAGAGGGCGGGGCGGCGGCGCTGAGCGGCCGCAGCGCGGAAAGCCGGGTCAACCTGTCGACGCTGGGCGTGCGCTTCAACGTCAACCTCAAGGGGTCGCAGCAGGAGGACAGCTGGCTGAGCCTGCGCGGCGGCATCGGCCGTCGCCACGCCAGCGGCGATCTGCGTCCGGAGGTCGACGTGGCCTGGCGCGGCGGCGAGGCGTTCCGCATCCACGGCGCCCCGCTGGCCGACAACGCGACCCTGGTCGAGACCGGCGTCGCCGCGCGCCTGAGCGCCAACAGCCTGCTCGAGCTGCACTACGCAGGCCAGTTCGCCGACGAGGCGCGCGATCACGGCATCAACGCGCGCTACTCGTTGCGCTTCTGAGGCGAGGTACGCAGGGGGCGGGTTCGCCCGCTCCCTCCGTGCCGGCTCACGCAATCGATATCGGGACCAAACGCACCGGCCCTCGGGTCGGTGCGTTTCGTTTTGGGGGGCGAGGTCGGGGCGACGTAAGGCCAAAGCCAGAGCAAATCCCCCAAGTCCTCCTTCTGTAAGTGGGGCTGGTGGCGTTCGCCGCGTTCCCCATTGCGCGTCGGCGATTGCCTTCCCTTTCCAAGAAAGGGGGGAGACGGCCCATGACGTTCCGCGCGCCCCAGCGGCTTATCGGCGGCGGCTGTTCCCTCCTTTGAAAAAGCGGCGGAAGATTCGACTTTGCCTGCTTCGAAGCCGTCCAGCGCGCGCCGGCGCACTCGCTCCGCATGCCCGCATCGGCGATGATGGACACCCGGCACGGCGCGCATGGCGCGGCAGGGCCGACGACCCCGATCGCACCCGGAGACGTTCATGTTCGAGCTGTCGTCGTTGCTGGCATTCGCCGGCCTGGCCTTGGTGATGGTGCTGACGCCGGGGCCGAACATGGTCTACCTGGTGTCGCGCTCGATCTGCCAGGGGCGCCAGGCCGGGCTGGTCTCGCTGGCCGGCGTCGCGGTCGGTTTCTTCTTCTACCTGTTCGCCGCTGCGTTCGGCATCACCGCGTTGCTGTTCGCCGTGCCCTACGCCTACGACGCGCTGCGCATCGGCGGCGCCCTGTACCTGCTGTGGATGGCCTGGCAGGCGCTGCGGCCGGGCGGGCGCTCGCCGTTCCAGGTCCGCGACCTGCCGCCGGACAGCACCCGCCGGTTGTTCGTGATGGGCCTGCTGACCAGCCTGCTCAATCCCAAGGTGGCGATGTTCTATCTCGCCCTGCTGCCGCAATTCATCGATCCGCAGCGCAACGTGATGCTGCAGTCCCTGGTGCTGGGCAGCGTGCAGATCGCGATCAGCGTCAGCGTCAACGCGCTGATCGTCGCCGGCGCCGGCGCCATCGCCGCGTTCCTGGCCGGACGGCCGCGCTGGATCGCGGCGCAGCGTTGGGTGATGGGCGGGGTGCTGTCGGCGTTGGCGCTGCGCATGGCCGTCGACGCTCGCCGCTGAGCCGCTGTGGGCCGCGCATCGCGCCGGCCTGCGTTCGAACCTGTGCGGCACCGATAGCGACGGCGCGCGATGGCCCCCCGGGCCGGCGCTCTTGCGGGCCGTTGCGCCTCAGGGCGCGCGACCGGCGGCCTGGTCGCGCGCGCGCTGGATGATCGCCCGCACTTGGGCCCGGTCGCGGTGGCGCGAGATCGCGACCGCGCCCAGCGCCAGCGCTCGCTCGCGCATCTGCGCGTTGACGTCGTAGTGGCAGCCGCTGGCCTTGTTCTGGAACGACACCCGCGGCTTGCCCAGGCGCTGGGCGAAGGCGTGCAGTTCGTCGAGGGTATCGGCCATCAAATGCGCCCAGCGCTCGCCACGCCAGGGCCACACGGCATCGTCGACGTACACGGCCACCCGGCGCTCCCTGGGATGCAGACGTCGCGCGATGGCGACAGGATGCGCCCAGTATCCGACAATCGGCCGATCGCGAGCGACCCCCGCCGCTCGCCGGAGTCGTCATGCAGCTGTCGGCCATCCACCATGTCGCCCTGATCTGCTCGGACTACGAGCGCTCCAAGCGCTTCTACACCCAGGTGCTGGGCCTGCGTCCGCTGGCCGAGGTCTATCGCCAGGCGCGGCGCTCCTACAAGCTCGATCTGGCCTTGCCCGACGGCGGCCAGATCGAACTGTTCTCGTTCCCCGATCCGCCGCCGCGGCCGTCCTATCCGGAAGCCTGCGGCCTGCGCCACCTGGCCTTCGCGGTCGCCGATCTGGACGCCTGCGTGGCCGAGCTGCAGGCGCATGCGGTCGCGGTCGAGCCGGTGCGGATCGACGAGTACACCGGTCGCCGTTTCACCTTCTGCGCCGACCCGGACGGTCTGCCGATCGAGTTCTACGAACGCTGAACCGAACCGCGCCTAGCCGCGCGCGACCGCATGGCCCTGCGCGCGCCAGGCCTCGAAGCCGCCGGCCAGCGGCCGCACCCGCTTGAAGCCGCGGCGGCGCAGCTCGCGCGCCAGCGTCGCGGCCGAAGCCTCGTTGGGACAGTCGCAGTACACCACGACCTCGTCGCGCGGCGCTATGCCGACGTCGTCGAGCGAGGCGACGAACACCGCACCGGGGATCCAGCCGGCGGCATCGCGTTGCTGGTGCGAGCGCACGTCGAGGATCAGCGGGCCGGCCCCGTCTTCGAGCAACCGGTACAGCTCCCCGGCCGAGATCCGCGCCATGCGCAGCTCGCGCAGGAACCACTGGCGCTTCAGCAGCTTGTAGCCGACGAAGGCGGCGATCGCGGCGAGAATCGCCAGCAGGCCATAGCGCCCCGCCGTTTCCAGGCCTTCCAGCACCTGGTTGACGGCGCGATGGAACACCGCGCCGATCGCCACCGCCACGCCGGCCCACAGCAGCGCGCCCAGGCCGTCGTAGAAGGCGAAGCGGCGCGCGCCGGTGCCAGTTTCGCCCGCCAGGGTGGTGGCGACCGCGGCGAAGCCGGGCACGAACTTGGCCACGATCAACGACGGCGCGCCCCAGCGCGCGTACACGCCGCGGGTCATCAGGATGCACGAGTCCGGCGACAGCGAGACCTTGCACATCAGCCGCAGCAGCGCTGCGCCGAGGCGGCGCCCACCGAGATACCAAAGCCCGTCGGCGAGCAGGGCGGCGAACGCGGCGACCAGCACGATCGGCCAGAGCGGTTGATGCTGGTCGACCGCGATCGCAGCGGCGACGATGATCGGCGGATAGGCCGGCACCGGCAGCCCGCCCTGATCGAGCAGCACGCTGACGAAGACCACGAGCAGGCCGTAGGTCTGGATCAGGTGCAGCAGGGTGTCCATCGGGCGATTCCGGGCGGGGCGGACGCCAGTCTCGGCCGGCGCCGGCGGCGGCGCAATCGCTTCGCGGCGACGCAGTGTTGCGGCAGCGTTCGGGCGCCTACGGCGCCGGCGGCGCGCGCCAAGGCGCGCGGCCGCCACCCTTGCGCATGGGGCGCCGATGCCGTCGCGACCTCCGGCGAGCGCGCCGGAAACTTCGCGTTCGTGAACCCGCTCGCGCAAATCGGCTGCGCGATGTCCGGCGCCTACGCTGCCGCGTAACATCGCCGGCCGCACAATGCCGGGGGCCGCCCGATCCGCGGGCGGTGTCCGCGGAGCCGCCGATGCGCCTGGAAGGCAGCCAGGAAACTTTGCTCATCACCTTGTACGCCAAGGCGATGGACAACCGCGCCACGCCGTCGATCCTGCGCGACGGCCTGGCCGACGACCTGATCCGGCGCGTCGACTACGACTTCGCCCGTTTCCGCCTGCGCCCGGTCGACATCCGCGGCATCGCTCTGCGCGCGCGGGTCATCGACGGCTGGACCCGCGCCGCGCTGCAGTCGCGCGCCGACACCCTGGTCCTGCATCTGGCCTGCGGACTGGACTCGCGCGTGTTCCGGGTCGAACCGGGCGTGGAGGTCGACTGGATCGACCTGGATTTTCCCGAAGTGATCCGCTTGCGGCAGGAACTGCTGCCGCAGCGCGCCGGCCGTTACCGCACGCTGCCGATCAACGTCATGGAGCCGGACTGGATCGCGCGCCTGGACCGCGACCGGCCGGTGCTGGTGATCGCCGAAGGCCTGTTTCCCTACCTCGACGAAGACCGCGCGCGCGAACTGGTGCGCCGGCTGGTCGAGGCGTTCCCGCACGGCGGCCAATTGCTGTGCGACGTCTACAGCCCGCTGGCGCTGCGCCTGTTGCGCAAGGCGCCGATGATCCGCGCCACCCGGGCGCGGATCGGCGACTGGGAGCAGACCGACCTGGGCCGCTGGCATCCGCGGCTGCAGTTCGTCGACGAGCCGCGGGTGTCGGAGTTGCCGGAGATCGCCGCGCTGCCGCCGGCGCAGCGTTGGCCGTTCGCGCTGTACGACCGCTGGGTCTGGCTGCGCCGCCTCGGCCGGGTGGTGCGTTACCGGTTTTGAATCGCCGCTGCCCTTAAGGCGCGGGTTCCGTCAAGGCCGGATCGGGCTTGCGGAAGGCGATGGCGAGCCGGTTCCAGGCGTTCATCGCGATCGCCGCGTACGTCAGCGCGACCAGATCCTGGTCGGCGAATTGCGCGCGCGCTTCGGCATAGGCCTGGTCCGAGGCAGGCGCGCGGTTGACGTCGGTGACCGCCTCGGCCCAGCGCAGCGCGGCGCGCTCGCGGGCGCTGAACGGGCCTTCCGGCCAGACCCGCAGCAGATGCAGCCGGCGATGGCTTTCGCCGCGCGCGACCGCTTCCTCAGTGTGCAGGCGGATGCAGTAGGCGCAGCCGTTGATCTGCGAGACGCGGACATTGACCAGGTCGATCAGCGCGCGTTCCAGGCCGCTGTGGTCGACGTAGCGCTGCAGGCCGGCGAGCGCGCGGGTGCCTTGCGGGTCGACGGCGTTGTAATCCAGGCGGGCGGACATCGGGGTTCCTCGGGGAGGCGTCGGGGATGCGACCGGATCAGGCTAGGATGTTCGTCGATGAAATACATTCCGCCAGAAACGCAAGCTGGGTTTGCATGAACGAACAACCCCTGGCCTGGGACGACTACCGGTTCCTGCTCGCCATCGGCCGCGCCGGTTCGCTCAACGGCGCCGCCAGGCGGTTGGGCGTGAGCCATCCCACGGTGTTCCGCCGGATCAACGCGATCGAGCGCCGCCTGGGCGCGCGCCTGTTCGAACGCGCCCGCGACGGCTACACGCCGACGCCGGCCGGCGACGAGGTCATCGCGGTCGCGGCCGAGATCGAGGCCCGGATCGGCGAGACCGAGCGCCGTCTCGCCGGCGCGGATGCGCGACCGAGCGGGCGGATCCGGGTGACCACGGTCGAACCTTTGCTGCATGGCCTGTTGCCGCCGCTGCTGGCGCAGTTCCGCCGCGACCATCCCGGCATCGTCGTCGAGCTGTACGCGGACAATGCCGTGCGCGATCTCGGCCGACGCGAGGCCGATGTCGCTCTGCGTCCGGGCGGGGAGCCGCCGGAGGGGCTCATCGGCCGGCGCCTGGCGCGCATCGCCGTCGCCGTGTACCGGGCGCGCGGCTTGCGCCTGCGTGGCGGCGTCGAGGCCTGGGACGCGCACGACTGGGTGGTGCCGGACGGCACCCTGGCGCATATCGCGATGGCGCAATGGCTGCGCCGGCAGGGTTACGACCGTCGCGCCAGTTTGCGCGCCGACAGCCTGCTCGGTTTGCGCGAAGCGGCCGCCGCCGGCATCGGCCTGACCGTGCTGCCGTGCTACCTCGGCGACGCCGACCGGCGCTTGGCGCGAGTCGGCGCTCCGTTGGAGGGGCTGAGTTCCGACCTGTGGCTGTTGAGCCACCCGGACCTGCGCCGCAACGCCCGCATTCGTGTCTTCGTCCAGGCGATGCGCGAGGGGTTCGCCGGTTTGCAGCCGAGGCTGGCCGGAGCGTCGCGGACGGAGGGGGGCAAGCTCGCCTGAGCCGCTCCCTGCCTGGGGCGTTCCCGCGCCGACTCGTCTCGACGAAGAACGAGTGAGCGGTGCACAACAAGCGGATCAAGCGCATTCGAGACGCACTGCGACGAAGTCCGGCCTTCGCGGCTGCGAACGGCGGATCGTGACGGCCGGTGCCGCGCTCCCTATCCGTTTACTCACGGAAGTCCACAGTTTCTTTTGAAACTTGTGACTTGTAGCACACATGATTCGGAAAATTCCTACACGCTTAGGAGGACTCCGACGACGGTTTCCTGTTCACGCACGACGCATCTTTTGATTGCACGACGGCACCCGGATCCAGACCCGCTCCCCAGCGGGCAATCCCCCAGACCGAGCCGGTCGCTTTTCACAAGGATGAGCCATGTTTCGCGTCGAACTGAAGCAACGTGATGGCAGCGACGATCAAGCGCTGGCGGTAGCGGTGTCCGAGATCGCGCAGGAATACCGCAGCCCGGAAGCGGCGTTGCGCGCGGTGCTGCCGCAGGCGAGGAAATACGCCGCGCATGCGCCGCAGGGCTTGTGGCTGCATGTCGTCGACGACGAGTCGCGACCCGTGTTTGGCACGCTGGTTCCCTAGGGCCGGCGTGCGGTTTGCGCCGCCCGGCTGACAGGGAGTCCGGCCGGGCGGCGCGGGCCTCCTGTTGTCGGGATTCGGGAATGGGATTCCACAGTGGCGATTCGGGATTGGATGGCCGAAGCACGGTGCCGTGCGCGCGACATCGTCCCAGGGCCAGCAGCGACGGGTAGGTGCGCCAGGTAGGCGCGACGCAAGTCGCGACCGCGAACCCCATCCACCCGCGCGCCGTTCCTGAGGCGTCGCAATCGCAGCCCGCGCGACTCTAGGCGACGGTATCGCTTCCGTCGGGGAGCGTCCCGCGGGGGATTTCCTTCGGCCATAAGCCGCGACCGCAATTCGACGCAATCCCACGACCGACGGCGGCGCCGCAATCGAACGCACGCGGCCGCGGCTTGCGCCGCTCCTATCCCCAAACGGCGGTGTCGCTCCTGTAGAAGCGGCGCGAGCCGCGACCGCAATCCGACGAAACCTCCCGACCGGCGACGGCGCCGCAATCGAACGCACGCGATCGCGGTTTGCGCGGCTCCTGCCCCCCAAGCAACGCCGCCAATCGGTTCACGCCATCGGCGCATCGATCCAACCGCGCGCGGTCGCCAGCGCCAGATCGTCGGGCGTATCCAGATCGTGTTGCAGTTCCGGTGCCTGCAATCGCCACACCGAGCCGGCGGGCAAGCGGCGCAGGGCGCCGCCGAAGCCGCGGTCGCCGTGCAAATGCGCGGCCTCGCGCCACAGCGCCGGCGACAGCACCGCCGGCATGCCCAGGACGGCGGCGATCGGCGGCGGCGTGACGGTCGTCCCCGGCCTCTTCGGCGCGGCCACTGTCGCCATCCCCGGCGCGATTGCCTGCGCCGTCGTCGCCAACGCTGCGCCGGGGTCGGCGCCGTCGCCGTGTACGGTGGCGGCGCAGCCGCTGGCGGCTGTTGCCGCACCCTGCAGCAAACGCCGCAGATGGTCCGAGGCCAAGGCCGGCTGATCGCAGCCGAGCACCAGCACCGAGGCCGCGTGCTCGCCCAGCGCCCGCGCGGCACAGCGCAGGCTGCCGGCGAGGCCGTCTTGCCAGTCGGGATTCAGTACGCGCTCCACGTCCAATCCGCACAGCGCCACCGTCATCAGCTCGTGCGCGGCGCCTAGCACGACCACGGTTCGCGCCGCGCCGCTGGCCAGGCCCAGCCGTGCGGCGCGACGCAACAACGGCTCGCCGGCGCGGGTCAGCAACTGTTTGGGCCGGCCCAGCCGCCGGCTGCCGCCGGCGCCGAGCACCACCGCGACATGCGGCATGGCTCAGTCTCCGCCGTGGCGATGGCGCTGCAGTTGCGCGACCACGCTCAGCGCGATCGCCTCCGGTCCGTGGCCGCCCAGCGGCAGGCCGATCGGCGCATGCAGGCGCGGGCTCAGCGAATCGCGCGCCGAAGCCGGCAGCACCCGGAACAGGTCGTCGCGGCGCGCGAGCGGGCCGAGCAGGCCGACGAAACCGATCGCCTGTCCGCTCGGGCTGCCGCCAAGTTGCTCCAGCGCTTCGCGATCGAGTTCGAAATGATGGTGCATGACCACCGCCGCGTCGTGCGGCCGGGCCAGCGCCAGGGCCTGCGCCGGACCGCGTTCGACCGCGTGGTCGGCCAGGGCGGCCAGGCCCGTCCAGCGCGGCCGGCGTTCGACCAGGGTGGTCATCCAGCCCAGGGTGCGCAGCAGCGGCAGCAGGGCCGGCGTTTCCGGCCCGGCGCCGAGCACCAGCACCGACGGCGGCGCGGCGACCTCGAGCGACCAGGCCGCGGTCGCGGCGCCCGGCCACGGTGGCGTGTTGACCGGCAGGGTCCAGCGCAGGCGTTCGTCGCCGACTGCGGCGCGCAGCGCGCCGTCGCCGCGGATCTCCAGGCGCAGGTCGCCGTGACCGCGACGCCATTCGTCGACCAGCACCGGCCAGTCGCGCAGCGCCGCCAGCGGCAGCAGGGCCAAACGCAGTCGGCCGCGGCAGCCGACCGCGGAGCCGGCGAACAGATCCTCGTCGTGGCGGGGGTCGATTTCCAGCCAATCGATGCCCTGGCTGTGCGCGACCTCCTGCGCGCGCAGCTCGATCTCCGGTTCGATGCAGCCGCCGCTGAGCCAGCCGACCTGGCCGCCGCGGGCGCCGAACAAGGCCATCGCCGCCGGCCGTACATAGGTCGAGCCCTGGGTTTCCAGCACCACCGCGAGCGCTGCGGGATCGCCGCGCGCGGCCGCGGCAGCGCTGGCTTCGAGCACCGCGCGCGCGCCGCCGGGCGCGCTGCGCTGCGGGATGGTCGGGTCCGGCGAATCGGCCATGCGGGGCTCGCGCAGGCGAAGTTGGCCGAGTCTAGAACGATCTGTGCGCCGGCCGCACGCGGCGCGGCGATGCTGCGCCGCGGCAGGCAGTTTTGGGCAAGCGCCGCCCGCGCGCGCGAGGCCTGCGCCCAAGCGCGTTCGGCCGCGCCGCCGTCGGCCGCGCACGGCCTGCGCGGCGTTCGCACGCGCAGAATCCGGCAAGCGTCCGCGCGACGCCGGTGCGCCGGCGCATCGTCCTTTGGTCGCAGGACGCGCGCGCCGATATGGCGGCTGCGATGTTTGCGGAGTAGGCTCGGGCGACCCCAGCCGCCGCGAGGGATTCCGATGAAGCTCAACGTCAACGGCCGCGAGCACGAGATCGACGCGCCGCCGGACATGCCCCTGCTGTGGGCGCTGCGCGACCTGATGCACCTCACCGGCACCAAGTTCGGCTGCGGCATCGCCCAGTGCGGCGCCTGCACCGTGCACGTCGACGGCGCGCCGCGCCGCGCCTGCGTGACGCCGGTGTCCAGCGTCGAAGGCAAGACCATCGTCACCATCGAGGGACTGTCGCCCGACGGCAGCCACCCGGTGCAACGCGCCTGGGCCGAGGTCGACGTGGTCCAGTGCGGCTATTGCCAGTCCGGCCAGATCATGTCCGCCGCGGCCTTGCTGGCGAAGATTCCCGCGCCCAGCGATGCCGACATCGATCAGGCGCTGTCCGGCAACCTGTGCCGTTGCGGCACCTACTCGCGCATCCGCGCGGCGGTGAAGCGTGCGGCCGAGATCGGCGAGGCCTGACGCACAGCCCATTCCGCCGTCCCGCAGCAAGCAGCCATTACGCAGCCGATCCGCCGGCCGCTGCGCCGCAGCGATGCCGCCAGGCCGATCCGCCACGTTCAGGAGGTCGATGTGAGCACCGTTCCCGCGCCGTCGCGGCGCCAATTCCTCAAGGCCGGCGCGCTGATCGGCGGCGGCCTGGTGGTCGGTTTCGTGGTGCCCGGCGCGCGCCGGTTCGCCGATGCCGCGCCGGCGCAGGCCGCGGCGGTGTCGGGCGGTTTCGCGCCCAACGCATTCCTGCGCGTCGGCGAGGACGACACCGTCACCGTGCTGCTGTCGCATTCGGAGATGGGCCAGGGCATCTGGACCGGGCTGGCGATGCTGATCGCCGAAGAACTCGACGCCGATTGGTCCAAGATCCGGGTCGAGCACGCGCCGGCGGCGCAGGCCTATGCGCATACCGCGTTCGGCATGCAGATGACCGGCGGCTCGACCAGCACCTGGTCGGAGTTCGACCGCTACCGCCAGGCCGGCGCCACCGCGCGCGCGCTGCTGGTCGCGGCCGCAGCGCAGCGTTTCGGCGTGCCGGTCGAGCAGGTGCGCACCGAGAACGGTATCGCCCTCGCCGGCGAGCGCCGCGCGCGCTACGGCGAACTCGCCGCCGACGCGGCCAAGCGGCCGGCGCCGGCGCAGCCGCCTGCGCTCAAGGACGCGAAAGACTGGAAGATCATCGGCAAGCCGACCAAGCGCCTGGACGGCCCGGAGAAGATCGATGGCCGGGCCAAGTTCGGCATGGACGTGCACTTCGACGGCCTGCTGACCGCACTGGTCGCGCGCGCGCCGGTGTTCGGCGGCACGGTCAAATCCTTCGACGCCACCGCGGCCAAGGCGGTGCCGGGCGTGCGCGACGTGGTCCAGGTGCCCAGCGGCGTGGCGGTGGTCGCCGATCATTATTGGGCGGCCAAGCTCGGCCGCGATGCGCTCCGGATCGATTGGGACCTCGGTCCGCACGCCGGCCTGGATACCGGCCGGTTGCGCGAACAGTTCCGCCAGCTCGCCGCCACGCCCGGCGCGGTCGCGGCCCAGGCGGGCGACGTCGATGCGGCGCTGGCCAGGGCCGCGCGCACGGTCGAAGCCGAGTACCACGTGCCGTATCTCGCCCATTCGCCGATGGAGCCGTTGAACTGCACGGTCAAGATCGCCGACGGCCAGTGCGAGATCTGGACCGGCACCCAATTCCAGACCCTGGACCAACAGGTCGCGGCCAAGATCGCCGGACTCAAGCCCGAGCAGGTCAAGATCCACACCCTGTTCCTGGGCGGCGGCTTCGGCCGGCGCGCGACGCCGACCTCGGACTTCGTCGCCGAAGCGGTGCAGGTGGCCAAGGCCGCGGGCAAGCCGGTCAAGACGGTGTGGTCGCGCGAAGACGATGTGCGCGGCGGCTACTACCGGCCGATGTACCTGCAGCAGGCCAAGATCGGCCTGGACGGGCAGGGCCGCCCGATGGCCTGGAAGCACGTCCTGGTCGGGCAGTCGATCGCCGCCGGGTCGCCGTTCGAAGCGGTGATGGTCAAGAACGGGGTCGATGCGACCTCGGTCGAGGGCGTGGCCGATTCGCCCTATCTCAAGGCCATCGCCGATCATCGCGTCGACCTGCATTCGCCGACGACCGGCATCCCGGTGCTGTGGTGGCGTTCGGTCGGCCACAGCTACAACGGCTTCATCATGGAAAGCCTGATCGACGAACTGGCGCATGCGGCGGGCCAGGATCCGGTCGCGTACCGGCGCAGCCTGCTGAAGGATCATCCGCGCCATCTCGCCGCGCTGAACCTGGCCGCCGAAAAAGCCGGCTGGGGCGGCAAGCCGGCCGAGGGCCGCGCGCGCGGCGTGGCCGTGCACGAATCCTTCGGCAGCTACATCGCCCAGGTCGCCGAGGTTTCGCTGCAGGACGCGCCCGGCGGCGGCCAGACGATCCGCGTGCACCGCTTCGTCTGCGCGATCGATTGCGGGCTGGCGGTCAATCCCGACGGGGTCCGGGCGCAGATGGAATCGGGCATCAACTTCGGCCTCGGCGCGGCGCTGTACAGCGCGCTGAGCTTCAAGGACGGGCGGGTGCAGGAGTCGAACTTCCACGACTACCGCGTGCTGCGCCTGGACGAGTCGCCGCAGATCGAGGTGCACATCGTGCCCAGCAGCGAAAAGATGGGCGGCGCCGGCGAACCCGGCACCGCGCCGGTGGCGGCGGCGGTGGCCAATGCCGTGTTCGCCCTGACCCAAAAGCGGCTGCGCGAGCTGCCGCTGCGCCTGGGCTGAGGGAGACCGACGCATGCGTACCCTAGCGATCGCCGCGACCGCCGCCTTGGCGCTGAGCGCCTGCGGCCAGAAGATTTCGCCGGAACAGCGCACCCAGGCGGTGGCCGCGTTCGCCACTGTGCAAAAGGTGTTCCAGCATCCGCGTTGCCAGAACTGCCACATCCCCGGCGACCAGCCTTTGCAGTTCGACGCCGGCCTGCCGCATGCGATGGGCGTGGTGCGCGGGCCGGAGGGCAAGGGCGCGGCCGGCCTGCCGTGTTCGACCTGCCACGGCGAAGCCAATCTGCCGGCCAGCTACGGTCCGAACGCGCCGCCGGGCGCGCCGCATTGGCAGCTGCCGCCACCGGACCACAAGATGGCCTGGATCGGTCTGCCGGCGCCGGAGCTGTGCGCGATGATCCAGGACAAGAAGCAAAACGGCGGCCGCGACTTCGCCGCGCTGGTCAAGCATGTCAGCGAAGACAAGCTGGTGTTGTGGGGCTGGGCGCCCGGCGGCGATCGCGCGCCGGTGCCGGTGCCGCATCCGGAGTTCGTCGCCGCGTTCAAGACCTGGGCCGATGCGGGCGGTCCCTGCCCGGAGAGCTGAGTACCGCCGCGTCGCAACCAACCGCAGCGATGTACGCAAGCGTTGCGGCCGCAGCCCGGACGATCGGCTCTTTGGGGCTTGGGGCCGCCCGGCTTCGGCAGACGGCGTGGTATCGCATCGCTTCGGTTGGTCGCGGCTTGCGCGCTCCTGCCGCTGGGGCACGACGCTTGCTCAGGCATGCGCGCTGTCGCAGCGTTCGTGCTCGATCTGCAAAGTGTTGTGATCGATGCCGTGGCTTTCGCGCAACCGCGCGTTCGCCGCGCGGCGCAGGGCCTCGATGTCGGTGCCGGCGGCGACGATGAGATGCGCGCTCAGCGCAGGCGCGTTCGAAGCCAGCGACCAGACGTGCAGCTCGTGCACCTCGAGTACGCCGGCGAGGCCGGCCAGGTCGCGCCGAACCGCGTCCAGGTCGATGCCGGCCGGTACCCCTTCCATCAGCACGTTGCCGGCTTCGCGCAGCAAGCTCCAGGTGCGCGGCAGCACCCACAGGCCGATCGCCACCGCCAGGGCCGGGTCGATCCAGCTCCAACCGGTGAAGCCGATCGCGATCGCCGCGGCGATCACCGCGACCGATCCGAGCATGTCGCTCCACACTTCCAGATACGCCCCCTTGAGATTGAGGCTTTCGCCGCTGCCGGCGCGCAACAGCCGCATCGCGATCAGGTTCACGATCAGGCCCAACGCGGCGACCACCCACATGCCGGTGGTGGCGATCTCGGTCGGCTGGCGGAAGCGGCCGACCGCTTCCCACAAAATGTAGCCGGCGACGGCGAACAGCAGCAGGCCGTTGACCATCGCGCCCATCGCCTCCATGCGTGCGTAGCCGTAGCTGCGCTTGGCGTCGGGCGGGCGGCGCGCCAGCCGTACCGCGACCAGGGCGATGCTCAGGGCTAGGGTATCGGTACCCATATGCGCGGCGTCCGACAACAAGGCCAGGCTGCCGGTGAGGAAGGCGCCGACGACTTCGGCGATCAGGAAGCCGCCGGTCAGGCCCAGCGCCCACCACAGCGGGCGTTCGTGGCGGATCGTGCCGTTGCCGTGTTCGTGTCCGTTGCCCATGTCGATGCTCCGCGGGTCGATGGTGCGAACGCCGGGCCGTCGCGACGGCGGCCGCCCATTGAAGCCGGCCGCGCGTGAGCGGCCGGCGAGGACGCGGATCGCGCGATCGCCGCGATCCGCGCTGTTGCGGTTCAAACCGCCGGCGAGGGCGCGGCCATCGTGGCGGTGGCGCCGTCGTCGCGCGCATCCCGGCGCGCATCGCCGCGGTGCAGCCAGCGATACAACACCGGCAGCACCAGCAGGGTCAGCAGGGTCGAGGAGACGATGCCGCCGATCACCACCGTCGCCAGCGGCCGCTGCACTTCCGAGCCGGCGCCGACGTTGAAGGCCATCGGCAGGAAGCCCAGCGAGGCCACCAGCGCGGTCATCAGCACCGGGCGCAGGCGGCCGAGCGCTCCGTCGACCACGGCGTGATCGAGCGGGTCGCCCTGTTCGCGCAGCTTGCGGATGAAGGCGATCATCACCAGGCCGTTGAGCACCGCCACGCCGGACAGGGCGATGAAGCCGACCCCGGCCGAGATCGACAGCGGAATCCCGCGCAAGGCCAGCGCGATCACGCCGCCGGTCAGGGCCAGCGGCACGCCGCTGAACACGATCGCGGCGTCCTTGGCCGAACCGAAGGCCATGAACAACAGGGCGAAGATCAGCACCAGGGTCACCGGCACCACCACCGCCAGGCGCTGGCTGGCCGAGATCAGCTGCTCGAAGGTGCCGCCGTAGCCGATCCAGTAGCCTTCCGGCACCTTCACTTCGGCGTCGATGCGCTGGCGCAGCTCGGCGACGAAGCCGCCGAGGTCCCGGTCGCGCACGTTCGCGGTCACCACGATGCGGCGCTTGCCGTTCTCGCGGTTGATCTGGTTCGGGCCCAGCACGCTCTGGATCCGCGCCACTTCGCGCAGCGGCACCGTGCGCGGCGCACCGCCGCTCCAGGTCGCCTCGCGACTGGACTCGTCGCGGGTCTCGCCCTGCGGCGGCAACGGGATCGGCAGATCGGCCAGCGCCGCGGTGTCCTGGCGCAGGCGTTCGGGCAGGCGCACCACCAGATCGAAACGACGGTCGCCTTCGAACAACTGCCCGGCGACCTCGCCGCCGACCGCGGTGGCGACCGTCTCCTGCACCGCCGCCGGGTTGAGGCCGTACACCGCCAGCGCGCGCCGGTCGGGCTCGATGCTCAGCATCGGCAGGCCGGTGGCCTGTTCGGTCTTGACGTCGGCCGCGCCCGGCACCTGCTTGGCCACCGCCTCGATCCGCTGCGCGACCTTGAGCAGTTGCGCCAGATCGTCGCCGTAGACCTTGATCGCGACATCGGCGCGCACCCCCGAGATCAACTCGTTCATGCGCATCTGGATCGGCTGGGTGAACTCGAAGTTGTTGCCGGGCAGGGTGCCGGCGATGGACTCGATCTCGGCCATCAGCGCCGGCTTGGACTTGCCCGGGTGGGGCCACTGCTCGCGCGGCTTGAGCATCAGGAAGGTGTCGGCCACCGACGGCGGCATCGGGTCGCTGGCGACTTCGGCGGTGCCGATCTTGCTGAACACCCGCTGCACCTCGGGCAGGGCCAGGAAGGCCTGCTCCATGTGCTTCTGCATGGTCACCGACTGGCTCAGGCTGGTGCCGGGAATGCGCATCGCCTGCACCGCGACGTCGCCCTCGTCCAGGCTCGGCACGAACTCGGTGCCCATGCGCAGCGCCAGCGCGCCGCTGAGGATGACCAGCGCGGCGGTACCGGCCATCACCGAAGCCCGGCTGCGCAGCGCCCAGGCCAGGGCCGGCGCGTAGCCGCGCTTGAGCCAGGCCATGGCCCGGTTCTCTTTCTCGGCGACCTTGCCGCCGAGGAAGATCGCCACCGCCGCCGGCACGAAGGTCAGCGACAGCAGCATCGCGCCGGTCAGCGCCAGCACCACGGTGATCGCCATCGGGTGGAACATCTTTCCCTCGATCCCGCTGAGGGCGAAGATCGGCAGATACACCGCGGTGATGATGCCCAGGCCGAACAGGCTGGGGCGAATGACTTCGGCGGTGGCCGCGGCGGTGAGGTCGTGGCGCTCCTCGTCGTTCATCTCCCGGCCCAGCGCGTGCTGGGCTTCGCCGAAGCGGCGCAGGCAGTTCTCGATGATGATCACCGCGCCGTCGACGATCAGGCCGAAGTCGAGCGCGCCCAGGCTCATCAGATTGCCGGACACGCCGCCGCGGACCATGCCGGTGATGGTGAACAGCATCGCCAGCGGAATCACCAGCGCGGTGATCAGCGCGGCGCGGATGTTGCCCAGCAGCAGGAACAGCACCACCACCACCAGCAAGGCGCCTTCGACCAGGTTCTTCGACACCGTGGCGATGGTGCGGTCGACCAGCGAGGTGCGGTCGTAGACCGGATTGGCGCTGACTCCCTTGGGCAGGCTGGCGTTGGCTGCGTCGAGCTTGGCCGCGGCGGCCTGCGAGACTTCGCGGCTGTTGGAGCCGACCAGCATGAACACCGTGCCGAGCACGACTTCGTGGCCGTTCTGGGTCGCCGCGCCGCTGCGCAGCTCCGGGCCTTCGCCGACCGCGGCGACGTCGCGGACCCGGATCGGCACGCCGTCGCGGCGGTCGAGCACGATCTCGCCGATCGCGTCCAGGTCGGGAATCTGGCCGGGCACCCGGACCAGGAACTGTTCGCCGTTGCGTTCGATGTAGCCCGCGCCGACGTTCTGATTGTTGGCCGCGAGCGCGGCGACCAGGTCGCGCTGGCTCAGGTTCAGGGCCATCAGCCGCGCCGGATCGGGAGTGATGTGGATCTGCCGCGCGAAGCCGCCGATGGTGTTGACCTCGGTGACGCCGGGCGTGTTGCGCAGTTGCGGCCGGATCACCCAGTCCTGCAGGGTGCGCAGGTCGGTGGCGCTGTAGGGGCTGCCGTCGGGCTTGCGCGCCTTGGGGTCGGCATCGACGGTGTACATGAAGATCTCGCCCAGGCCGGTCGCGGTCGGGCCGAGCTCGGGTTCCAGCCCGTCGGGGATCTGCGACTTCACCTGCTGCAACCGCTCGGCGACCTGCTGGCGGGCGAAATACAGGTCGGTGCCGTCCTTGAACACCACCGTCACCTGCGACAGACCGTAGCGCGACAGCGAACGGGTGTAGTCGAGCTTGGGCAGACCGGCCAGCGCGGTTTCGATCGGGAAGGTGACGCGCTGCTCGGCCTCCAGCGGCGAGTAGCCCGGCGCGCGGGTGTTGATCTGCACCTGCACGTTGGTGATGTCGGGCGTGGCGTCGATCGGCAGCTTGCCGAAGCTCCACACGCCGATGCCGATCAGCGCCAGGGTCAGCGCCAGCATCAGCCAGCGCTGGCGGATGGCGAAGCGCAGGATGCGTTCGAGCAGGCCGGGCGGAGCGGCGGACAGGGGCTCAGTGTTCATGCGAGGCTCCCGATTTTTCGATATCGGCCTTGATCAGGAAGCTCTGTTCGACCACCACCTGCTCGCCGGGCTTGAGCCCTTCCAGCACCTCCATGCGCGCCGCGTCGCGGCGGCCGATGCGTACCGGGCGCGCCAGGTAGCGCTCGCCCTGGCGCACGAACACCACATCGCGTTCGTCCATGCGCTGCAGCGCGGTCAGCGGCACGGCCAGGGCGACCGGCTGCTGTTCGACCGTGACCCGCGCGCGCACCGCCGAACCCGGGCGCCACAGACCGTCGGCATTGGCGATCGAGGCGCGGGCGACGGTGCTCTGGCTGGCGGTCGCGGTACCGGGCAGGATCCGGTCGAGCGTGGTCTCCACGCCGCGCTCGTCACCCATGCGCATCACCGTGACCGGCAGGCCCGGGCGCAGATGAGTGGCGTCGGCGCCGAACACGTGCAGGTCGACCCACAGCGTCGACAGGTCGGCGACTTCGAACAGCGCGGTGCCTTCGACCGCGACTTCGCCGACCGAAGCGTTGCGCGCCAGCACCACGCCGGCGATAGGCGTAGCGACCGCATAGGTGGTCAGGCTGAGGTTGCTGTCGATGGTGGCCAGCGTTTGTCCGGCGCGGACGCGGTCGCCGACGTTGGCGCGCAGCGAGCGCACCGGACCCGGATAGCGCGCGGTGATGCGGGCCACGCGGCCCTCCAGCGGCGTGACCAGGCCCTGCACTTCGTGCTCGTCGGCGATGGTGCCGGGGCCGGCGGCGGCGACCGCGATGCCGGAGCGGCGGGCGATTTCCGCGGCGATGACGGTCGACTCGGGCCGTTCCTCGGCGTCGGCTTCTTCGCCGTGGCCGGCCTTGCCTTGGCCGTGCTCGTGGCCGGCGTCGTTCTCGTCGGCGTGGTTGTCGGCGCGATTCCCGCCTGCGCCGGCGGCCGGTTTCGACGGCGCGCAAGCGCTCAGCGACAGGGCCAGCACGCCGGCGATCAACAGTTCGTACTTCATCGGGCGGCTCCTGCGGGGTCGGAGGAAGAGGCGGCGAGGAAGCCCTCGCCGGTCAGGCGCTGGATTTCGATCAGCGCCAGTTGCGCGGCGACCGCCGCATCCAGGCGCTGTCTGCG
Source organism: Lysobacter antibioticus HS124 (assembly GCF_000336385.2). GTDB lineage: Bacteria > Pseudomonadota > Gammaproteobacteria > Xanthomonadales > Xanthomonadaceae > Lysobacter > Lysobacter firmicutimachus. Next base: position 23,842 of record NZ_HG424459.1, read on the forward strand.
CACCGCCACGCTTTCGGCCTGCAACAGGGCCAGTTCCAGATAGCCGATCGCGCCGGCGCGGTAGGCGTACTCGGCGGCGGCTTCGGCCCGGGTCAGGCGCGGCAACACTTCCTCCTCCAGGCGCGCGACTTCCAGCGCGCCGAGCCGGTAGCGGCCGTGCGCTTCGACCAGGGTCGAGTACAGCGACAGGCCTTTGGCCTCGCGTTCGGTTTCCAACAGGGCCAGCTCGGCCTGGGCGCCGCGGATGCCCGGCTCGGCGCGGCTGCGCGCGCCCAGCGGCAGCGACACGCTGCCGATCAGGCCGAAGTCGCTGCCGTCCTGCAGCCGGCGCACGCCGACCTGCCAGGACAGGTCGGGCACGGCCTCGCTGCGGGCCAGGCGCAGGCGCGCTTCGGCGATGCGGGTCTGGTCGGCGAAACGGGCCAGCTCTGGGGTGCGGTCGAGCAGGCCGGCCAGCGCGGTGGCGTCCTGGATCGCCGGCAAGGCGTACAGGTCGCCGGCCGCCGCGGCGAAGCCGGGGTCGCGCTCGCCCCACAGCGCGGCCAGATGCTGGCGCGCGCTGAGCAGGCTTTGTTCGCTGCGGCGGCGATCCAGCTCGGCCCGGGCCAGCGCGGCCTGTGCGGTCAGCAGGCCCGATTCGGGCGAGGCGCCGGCCTGCAGGCGCTGGCGCGCGGCGGCGACGCTGCGCTGGCGTTGGCCGATGTCGAACCCGGCCAGCTCGATGCCACGCTGCGCGGCGACGATGGCCAGGTAACGCCGTGCGGCTTCGGCCAACAAATCCAGGCGCCGGCTTTCGCGTTCCACCGCGAGCGCGTCGATGCGGCTTTGCGCCAGGGTGCGGCGGGCGTCGAGTTTGCCGCCGCGTTCGAACACTGAGGCCAGGCTGAGCGTGACCTCGGCGGCCTTGACCCCGGCGACGGCGCCGCTGCCGAGGACATTGTCGACGCCGACGCCGAGCATCCACGGCGGCGCTTGCGCGGCCTGGTCGCGTTCGGCCTGCAGCACGGCGCGCTGGCCGCCGAACAGGCGCAGATCCGGGTGGGCCTCGCCGATGCGGGCGAGGGCGTCGTCGAGGGTGAACACCGAGCCGGCGCGCGCGGCGGCCGCAACGGCGGGGGTGGGGGCCGCGGGCGCGGCAGGGCGCGGCTGCGCCGGTGCCGGCAGGCACAGCGCAGCCGTCAGGACGGCCAAGGCCGCCGGACGTAACCACATGGGAGCGATCTCCGAGAATCTCTGGGGGTGCCGCAGCGGCGGACAGCCGCGCGCGGCCGGCATGGGCCGGGTCGGCCAGTGCCGTGCGGAAGCGAGTTCGGGATCAGGCCCGGATCGGCGGGCGGAACGGGGTCGCGGTGGGGCGGATCGCGTCGACGCCGGCGCTGGCCGGCAAGGGGGCGGTGCTGCGCTCGACGGACAGGCCGAGCTGGATTCGCGGCAACAGCGCCGCCTGCATGGCGCAGCAATGGCTCAGGTGCCAGCGGGTATCGTCGCAACCGTCTTCGTCGTGCGGCGCCGCGGGCGCGGCGTCGGCCGGCTGGCCCGGGTGGGCGCTGGCTACCGCGGCGGCGACCGGTTCGCCGGCCTCGCTGGCGAAGGCCAGCGCCGGCTTGACCAGCATCACCGCGATCAGCACGCCGAACGCGAGGCAGCGCAGGATAGCGGCGAGGGCGGGGACGGCGGGCATGGAACAGAGGATAGGCGGCGGCCTTGGCGCAATACAATTTCACCGGTGGGGCGACCATACGGCGGCTGCCGCGGCCCGGTCAGCTTCCGGAGCGCAAGCTGACCGTATGGCCCGATTGAGCATCGCGTCACGTTCCGGCTGGCCGCATAATCCGCGGTTCGCGGCAGGGAGCTCGGCACCGGAGAACGTCATGCGTTCACCAGGATTGGCAAGGGCGATGCAGTACCGCCGTCACATCCTGGGCCTAGTCTGCGCGCGATTTCTGCAGTGGGCGGTACAGGGGATTTGTGCAGTGAAGCTTGTTGCCACAGCGGCGCGCGTTCGTGCCGCCGGAATGCGCCGCGGCGCCGTATTCGGCGCCGCCCTGGGCCTGGCCGCCTTGCTGGGCGGATGCGGCTCGGGCGAACGCAACGGGAAGGCGCAGACCGGCGCCGAACTCGACGCGGCCGTGGCCCTGCCGGCGCCCCTGGTCGAGCTGGATTCCGAAGGCCTGCGCGCGCGCGCCTCGCAGGCGCTGCGCGAGCAGCGCATCCACACCCCGGCCGGCGACAGCGCGGTCGATTACTACCTGGCTCTGCGCGATCGCGAGGCCGGTCAGATCGACGTGATCGGCGCGCTCAGCGAATTGCAGCCTTACGTGGTCATCGCCGGCGAACAGGCCCTGCTGGACGACGATCTGGCCGAGACCCAGCGCCTGCTCGAACTGCTGGCGCGCATGGACCCGCAGGCGCCGGCCTTGCCGCGCCTGCGCGAAGGACTGCGCCGGGCCGAACTGGCGCGCCGGCAGCAGGATCGCGACGAAACCCAGCGCCTGATCGCCGAACGCGTGCAGACCGCGCCAGCTCGGCGCGACGCTGCGCTGCTGTCGACCGCCGCGCTCAAGGCCGAGGCCGCCGCCAGCGCCAGCGCCGCCGACGCGGCCGCCCAGCGCGCGAGCGCGATCGCCG
>NZ_HG424460.1 GCF_000336385.2 Lysobacter antibioticus HS124
GCTGAAGTCGTGGCTGGTGGGAAAGCGGAAGAACGTCAGGTTGCGAAAGAACATAGTGGGTCCAGATTTGATGTAGAGGTTGGGTGGCTTAGGGCAGGGAGACCGCGATTGCGGACAACACCAGCAAGCCGGCTGTGCAGATCAGGACGACGCGGACTGCCCGGCGCTCCCTGGCTCTTGCGCGAAGGCGCGCTGCAGGGCTGGCCTCATGCGACCTGGTCGCGTCGCATACATCCATGGACTCGATGATGCCGAGGACGATCTGGCGGGCTGACATGCTCAGTCCTCCATGGCCGCGAAGGCGATCAAGAGGACGGCGCCGCAGACCATGCCGAGGACGAACAGGCCCACGCAGAATCCGATGTGGACGGTAATCACGCGATGGCCCTCCCGTAGACATGCCAGAACAAGTCAACGAGCTCCCTGGGCGGATTGCTCAGGCCCTTGAGTGCGAGAAATGCCCGTTCGATGTACCGGCTGGCTTCGGGGTCACCGCATTGGGACCGCGCACGGTCTGCTACGACCTGGGCCTGTTCCGGGGTGAGGTTCGAAACCAGGGTATCGACGTCGACATCAACTTCGGCCTCGACGTAGGTCTCGACGGTTGCGGAAATGGTGCGCATCACGCCGCCTCCGGCCCGTTGGAGCTGAAACCGCTGTGGATGGCGCGACGGAGATAGTTGCAGCCCTCTTGGATCGCGCCGCCGACCGATCGCCCGTGCATGGCAGCGGACAGCCCAATGGAGATGGCGTGACGCCGGATGTCGTCACTGACGCCGGTGTTTCTGGCGCGTTCGTTGATGCCCTTGCGGATGACGTGCAGGGTTTTCGGGTTGGTGGGGAATTCGGTGACGGTGCCCATGATCAGACTCCGGTTGAGGCGTCGTCGCGGGTGAAGTCCGAGCGGTCCTCGGGCACTTCGACGACAGGGAACAGCGGTTGAGGGGAGACCGGGCGCGGAATGTCCCGATAGAGCTGAGGCTTCTCGGTGCCGAAGATCTCGGCCATGTCTTCGTCGAGGCGTTGCAGCAGCGTGTTCATGCGGACTGCCTCCCTAGAATCCGAATCAGCTCTTCGCGCGCCTCGGTGTAGCGGTTGCTTGCGGCGGCGAAGGCGTCCTTCATCGGGCGCGACATGTGGGGGTAGCCGCGCAGTCGGCCCATCTCGGCCTCGCTCTTCAAGAACTTGGCCCAGGCCTGGCGGGCGCGTTCCAGGGATTCGGCGGACGTCACGACTCACCCCGGGCCTTGGCGAGGGCGGCAATTGCACGACGCAGATCCTCGGCCGTGATTTCGGCGCTGCCAGCAGACGAGTTGACCGCCCATAGCACACCGTCCTTTGCGGTGTTGCCACCCATCGCGTTGCGAACACGCTCGAACTCTGCGAACGGTGCCAGCGCCTCATACAGCTCCGGCGCCGCGGCGATCAACGCTCGGTCGGCATCCTTCACGATACAGCCCGCATCACCGTAGCCTCCAAACCACATGATGAGTTCGCCCGACGCGCTCTGCGCACCTTCGTACTCGTCTACCACCCAAGGCCCCGGCGTGAACTTGGGCGCGGTCATGGCGCACCCCCGACGCGGGCGAGGGCGGCAGCCCGGCGGGCTTTGGCGGCCTTGAGCCGTTCGCGGGCCTTCCTGCGGTAGCCGGCGAGTTCCCGAGTCACGGCGGGCGAGTGCCACGGCCGCACCGGCTCGCAGGCGTTGTAGGCCGCCAGGGCCGCGTCGTACTCCCGATCCGCCTCGATCAGCTCGGCCAGGGCGGCGTCGGCCGCCATCGCCTGGAAATGCTCGAGGCCCTCGGCCGCTGTGTCGCGGATCAACTGTTGAAGTACGCCGCGCACATCCACAGTGGGCTCAGCCATGGCGGCGGGCCTCCTGGTCAGATGCCGGCTGGTAGTGGGCAAGAAAGGCGTCCATCGCCTTGCCCGTAATGCCCTTCGCCGTCCACGGCGCGTGGAACCGGACGTAGCCGTCGCGCGACCAGAGCACAGTGGCGATAGCGGGCTTCCCGGCGTGGTCCGACTTCCGGCGCCACTTGCTGTTAGGCAGCACATCCACAGCCCCGGCGCTCATGCCGCACCGCCTTTGCCAAAGGCCAGCGGGTACTTGGCGCGCTCGTCGGCCAGCAAGTCGTCCAGGCTGCGGCGGACGCTCCCGAACTCGCGCACAACATGCAACCAGCCGGAGACAGATCCCTGGACCATCGTGAGGGCGTGCAGGCGGGGGTACTCCCGCCCCCAGCTCAGGACGGAGGAGGTCTCAGCCTCCGGGTGGGCGTCGAACTCGGCGTCGGTGGCGCGCTCAAGCCGGTCGACCACGGCTTCAGCATTCTCGACTTCGTCACGGTGTGGCTTGTGAGCGCTCATGCCGCCACCTCGGCCGCCAGCTCAGCAGCCTCGCGCTGCGCCTCAGCCAGCGCCGCGGACTTCGCCAGCGACTCGGACGGCTGCACGTACTCGTAGGTGTCGGCCCGCTGCGCAGCCGCGGCATCGGCCTGCGACAGGAAGTAGTCGGCGGTCAGGCGGCTCACGGCGCACCGTCCTGGCCCTGTTCGGCCACCGGCGCGGCGTCCTGCAGGAGGACGACGGCCTTGTTGGTGTAGAGGATCGAGGTAGAGACCTCGTTGGCGGCGATGTCCAGGCCAGAGGCCCGGAGGGCGGTCTCGAGCTGCTTGAGCTCAGCCCAGATCCAGTTCGCGCGGATCCACAGGGGGTGGCGAAGGGAGCCGGGGCTCCCGGTGTTACGGATGGTGTTCACTGTTGCCTCCAGTGGCCGAGGGCCATGGGAGGCATAGTTAGCCAATAGCTAACGTTAGTCAACAGCTAATTTTTAGTTCCAGACGAACGGTAGTCGTAGGCGCGACCCGGTGGGTCAGCGGGGGCACAAGGAAGACAGGGGAGGGAGACGCGCCTTTCGGCTACCTCGAAAGACCGTTCACGCTGGGCGCCTCTGGGCGATCTGAGGGTGAGCGACGCCGATCGGCGACCCTGTAGTTGACGGCTTCGTCAACAAGTCATTGATTTAATTGGCACTGTTTCGACGTGGCCGAGACTCGCGCCAAACCTCGTCAATTTGGGTCAAAGCGTTCGATGAATGATCGTCTCAATTCCTAAGATCGCTTCACGCGTCAGAACGTAGGCTTTGCTAATGTTCGCGCCGTAACTAGGGTGTAACGCCTCCGGGGGGAGGTCCAACAATGAGCCAGAAACCCAATTTGGTAAGCTGCTATTTCGAGCGAGACGGCGATCAGTGGCTCGGCTTTTGCCTGGACTTCACGCTGGTCACGCAGGCTCGTTCGCTTGAAGAAGCGCACCGCAAACTGGATTCGCAAATCCGCGACTATGTGTCAGATGCGCTCGTTGGCCAAGATCGTGCGTATGCCAATCAACTGCTGAATCGCCGCGCACCGCTAAAGTACTGGGCCAAGTTCTACTGGACGATGTTCCAGCAGGTTCTTCGGCACCGAAAGTCGAAGCGCCGTAGAGCAGTCAAAGAACATATGTCGATTCCTGCGACTTGCGCCTAATGCATGGGCGGACACTTTCCTCCGGTTGGAACCCGGGAAGTTGAAGCCGTCCTAAAGCACCTTGGATACGAGAAGCGTCCTCAGAACGGGACGAGTCACGTCAAGTGGGTCAAGGATGAGAACGGTAAACGTAGAGTCGTTATCGTCGACGACAACAACGCGCCGTTCAAAGACCAGGCGCTAGCTTGGATCATCAACCCGATGGGTATCACCAAAAAGCAGTTCTACGAGATCTTGGCGAGCCTCTAGACAAAAGCCCCGCAATGCGGGGCTTTTTGTTTGGCTATTTGATCCGCAGATTCCTACAAGAAATGCAGTCCTCGTTCTGCTTAGCCGCATTTGGAAACGGGCTTGCCCCAAGTCCTTCCATTGGATGCTGTAGGCCCTCAAGCTGCGACTTGATCTCGTTTAGTGCGGTCTGCGCCTTAGCCGCGATGTCTCCATTTGTAATGGGCTTCCTATCAACGCGGCCAAAGGCCGTCTGGTTCTGCAGGAACATGTCCATTGAGACAAAAACCTGTCCAGCATTCTCAACAAAGCTGTATCTGACCTTCATCTCTGGATTGGTCGAGTTCGCTGGCGTTGCAAGAGCGCGGTACATAAGGGATCTGAAGGAATCATCCATTGGGCTGCTACATATCACCTGATGAGCAGTGTTCTCTTCTATTGCTCCACCGCCATTAACGCAGCGTTGCACCAAGTGCATCTTCACTGCTTCAGTCGTCGTGCCGCTGATTGTTGCCTGCGGCGTCCGATATGGCGCCGATGATGTCGTAGCGCATGCGGTTGTCGAGACTGCGATCGATGCGCCAAGAAGAATCCATTTCACGGCTACCCCCTTGATTGTCAGACTGATTTTATCCCAAGCACTGATACCACCTTCCCCCCAACAACAATTCCCTCGCGCTCTATCCTGTAGGCCGGGTAGTCTGGGTTTGCGCTCACGACATACAAGCCGTCTCCACGCATCTGCAGCATCTTGATCAGGGTCTCGCCCCCAATGTTGATCACATAGACAGCGTCCCCATCGAACCCGTTGACCTCTGTGTCAACCATCACAACGTCGCCGTTGTCGATCATTGGGCGCATTGATGGGCCGCGGCCGGTAAGCAGTTTGATCCGCCCAGATCTAGGAATTGATCCCAGCTTCCGCCGGACTTCCCAGCCTGCGATATCAACCTCCCGGATGACTTCTGGGTAGTCTTCATTCTCGACCCCGTCGCCCATGCCTGCAGCTCCGTCCAGCAACTGGAAGCGAACGTATCCGGGCGGGGTCTCATCGGATGTGACGACCGTCATATCCGAAGATGCGTCTTCCCACTGCGGCCTATCCATCCAGCCGCCGTCGTGGCCGAGAGCAATCGAGATCTTCTTAGCAACCTCCTCCCCCATGAACTTGCCGCCAAGCAGCTGGGACAGGTAGGAGGGGGCCAGGCCGCCAAGGCGCGCGCCCTGGGCCGTTCGCGTCGTCGCACCGCGCCTCTTTAGCGCGGACACAACATACGCCAGATTTCGTTTTCGTATGGCGGCGATATCCATCGGCTGAGATTAGCCGACCGCTAATCGGAAAGTGTTCGCTGCGGGCTTGCGATCTTCCGTTAGCTGTGGGCTAATCATCGCCATGAGTACAGAACCCCTTGATCGCGCCATCGCCATCTTGTCTGGCCAGAAGGCGCTTGCAGACGCCATCGGCGTCAAGTCGCCTTCGATATCTGGTTGGTACAGCCGCGGTGTGGTTCCGGCAAAACGATGTCGAGCGATTGAGATGGCCACCGGCGGTCAAGTGACCTGTCACGACCTTCGCCCCGACATCTTCGGCCCGAAGCCTGCGAACGACGAACCCTCGGCAGAGGAGGCGGCTTGAGATGGCCGCCTTGGCGATCAGTTCGTTGGACCTGCCGGCGCTGACATCCCGGCGGTTTCCGCCCTGTCTGCCGCCTGGATCATGGCTTGTCCCAGCTCGCGAAGTTGAGCTGTTTGAAACACGAAATTTGGCGATCGATGAGATTGCGCAGCTGTCTCCATCGGGCTCACGAGGTAATGCAGCGTGAGCGCGACCGCGCCGTATGCGGGGATGGTTCGGAGATCCCAGCCTGATACGGGGCGCAGGGGTAGGTCGTCCGTCATGTCGGTCTCCGGTGTGGGTTGGGCTGGGCAGTCCCGAGCCTACACCGGCAGACCGGCTCCACTTCCCTGAGCAGTTCTCCATGCCGCAATGGTGCGGCACAGCAAATCCACAGTCTCCATTCGTGAGATCGAGCGATGAATGTCAGCGACGCAGCACACCAGACCGTGAAGAGCTACCCCGGCGGGGCAGAGGCACTGGCGCCGCGGATGGGGATGAGTGGGGCGCTGCTCCGGGGGAAGGTGAACCCGAACAGCGACCGCAACCATCTGACCTTGCAGGAGGCAGACGAGCTCATGGGACTGACCGGCGACTACCGGATCCTGCATGCGCTCAATGCCGCCCATGGCTTCGTGGCGACGCCGGCCGAAGCGGAAGAGGGCGCGGACCTGCTGACCTCGAGCTTGGCCGCGCAAGGCGGATTTGGGGAGCTGGCGCTGACGTTGCAGCAGGCATTGGCTGACGGGGTGATCACCTCGAACGAGCTGAAGCAGTTCGAGGCGATCGGCGCCAGCGTGCAGGCCTTGGTGCTGCGCCTGGTGAGTTCGGCGCGGGCGCACCACGAGGCGAGTAGGCCTCGGCAACTGAGGGCGGCGTGATGGCTAAGTTCAAGCCGGGAACCAGGATCAAGAAGACACGCGGTAAGGCGTGGATCGGGATGACCGGGATTGTGGTGCCTGACCCGCCGAATTTACCGGACCGGCACGACCACACGATCCAAGTCGATCAGCCGTTCATCGGCAGTGATGGCAAGCAGCAGCCGGCAGGGACGATCGCGCAGATCGTGGGCGAGCAATGGGACCCGATCATTCCCGAGGGGATGAAGCCGGTGGAGTGGTCGGAGTGTCATTGGCAGCCCACCAAGACGCCAGAGAAGGCGGGATGAGATGGAGCGCCGAGCCGGCCAGATCCCTGATGGGTTCAGGCAAGCGCGCGAGGCGCTGGAAGGCCCCGAGCGGCCGATGACCTGGCGGGAACGGGTCGAGTTCGAAGCGCAGAAAGCAGAAGAGATGGCAAGGGCAGAAGCCCGGCGCCTGCACACCCCGCAACTACCCCTGGAATTAGAAGCATGACCATCGATCTCAAAGCGTCCTTAGGCACCGGCGCCCGCGTAACTCCGCGATGGATAGGGATGCGCGTTGGAGGTGAGCCGCAGCAGCAGCCGAAGAACTGCGACAGCCGCCAAGTAGAAATCGTATTCAGGTTTGTCTGCTGGGCGCACAGAACCAGGCAGTTCCCGAATGCAACCCAGATCTGTGACCGCTTCGGCGTGAGCCGCGCAACGGCATTCAGATGGAGAGAAAGCCTCGCCGCCGCCATGGGCATTGCTCTGCCTCCGGACACCAGCAGGGATGAAGCAGGGGAGATCAGGTCGTGAGCCTCTACGGCAAGGTCTACGCGAAGTTCTGGGAAAGCGAGGACATGCGGGCCTTGTCAGATGACGGGCGGATGTTGGCCCTGTACCTCTTGACGTGTAAGCACCGAACTATTGCGGGTTGCTTCAGGCTACCTGATGGCTACGCAAGCGAAGACTTGCAATGGGGTTTCGAAAGGGTTTCGAAAGGGTTCTGTGAACTGTCTGAGAAGGGTTTTGCAACCCGATGTGACGTCACGAATTGGGTCTGGATCCGCCGATACCTGGAACAGAACCCGCTGGAGAACCCAAATCAACGTAAGGCGGCAGCTAAGCTAGTCCTGACGATCCCGTCACGCTGCACCTGGGGGGCTGAGTTCCTGGCCTGGTGTGCAGACGAGATGGCGATCGACCTGAGCAGAGAAGAGTTCGCGAACCGTTTCGAAAGGGTTTCGGAACAGTCGTCTAACCAGTATCAGTATCAGGAACAGAAGCAGGAAGAGCAAAAGCAAAATCCCCCCAAACCCCCCGCTGCCGCGGGGGGCTCCCCTGGGCGGAAGAGGGAGGGGGTTACCTACCAGCAGTTCGTTCAAGCTTGCCGGGAGCAGGGTGAGCGCCCGTTGCCGGCTGATCACTCCGTTTTCGCCTTCGCCACCGATTCCGGCATCCCCCGCGAATACCTCGAGCTCGCATGGCGCGAGTTTGCTAGGCAGTACCGGGACACCCAGAAGACTCAGGCCGGCGTCCTTGGTTGGCGGAAGAAGTTCGAGAACTGCGTGCGTCGGAACTGGTTCAAGCTCTGGTGGTTCACGCCTGAACAGGCCTGTGAGCTGACCACGGCAGGACAGCAGCTGAAGCGCGAGCGTGAGGCTGATCAGAAACGCAAGGCCGAGGAGCAAACGACGTCTGGTCAGGAGCAGGCGGCATGAATTCCCTCCGCGTTCCGCCGCAGTCCGTTGAAGCTGAGCAGGCCGTGTTGGGCGGCCTGATGCTGGCACCTGAAGCCTACGATCACATTGCAGACCTGGTTTCAGAGGGCGACTTCTATCGCCGGGACCATCGGCTGATTTTTCGGGCCGTGAGTGAACTGGCTGAAAAGAACCGACCGTTCGACGCGGTAACCCTGGGCGAATGGTTCGATTCGCGCGGCCTGTCCGAGCATGTCGCCGGCGGCGCCTACCTGATCGAGCTGGCCAGCACCACGCCGTCGGCGGCCAACATCGCTGCCTACGCCGAGATCGTTCGCGACAAGGCGTTGGCGCGGGCGGTCATCGAGGTCGGAACGGAAATGGTCAACTCCGGCTTTCAACCTGAGGGTAGGGCAGGATCCGATCTGGTCGTCGATGCGCAGGCCGCGGTTAACAACATCGCCAGTGTTGGGGGGGGTAATGGCGGGCTTCAGCCTGTTGGGTCTGGCCTCGTGGAGCTATACCAAGACATTCAGGGCTATTACGAGGGCACGATCAGCCCTGGAATCCCGCTTCCCTGGGCGGCTATGCGCGACATCGTCCCCGGGCTTGGTGATGGGGATCTGGTCATCGGCGCTGGGCGGCCTGGAATGGGAAAGACGGTCTGGCTGTTCGACATAGGCGTCGACATCGCCGAGAACGAGGGGGATTTCGCAGGGTTCTCGCTGGAGATGTCCAGGCGCCAGCTTGACCTACGGCTACTGTCCAAGCTGAGCGGGGTTCCTATGCAACGCCTGAGGACGCAGGGCGGTGTGGAGGAAATGGAGTGGCCGCAAATTGCCGAGGCAATGCGGCGCATGAAGGAAATGCGGTTGCACATTGACGACCAGGCCGATCTGACAGTTCACCAGATTCGGGCCAGGGCCAGACGGCTGAATGCCCAGCTGAAGGCTTCGTCGGGTGGCAAGCGGCGACTGCGTGGGATCGGGGTGGACTACCTCCAGTTGGTATCTGGCCCGGCAAAGCGCGACGTCAATCGGGCTGAGGTGGTCGGGGAGGTTTCGCGCAACCTGAAACTGATGGCTAAGGAATTGCAGTGCCCGGTGATTGCTTTGTCCCAGCTGAATCGGGCATCTGAGACCAGGCAGAACAAGCGACCTGGCATGGCCGATCTCCGCGAGTCTGGCGCGATCGAGCAGGATGCAGACGTCATCGTGTTTCTCTATCGGGAGGACTACTACAACCCGGAGACGTCAGCTCGAGGAATTTCTGAGGCCATTGTCGCCAAGCAGCGGAGTGGGAGGACCGATACCGCCTACCTTCGACACGACCTGGCCTGCTCAAGGTTCCTGGACTACAGCGGCGGAAAGCCGAACTACAAGGGGGCAAACGGATGCTTCTCCCAGGATAACCACGACGGGTTCGAAGATGATCAGGTGTCTTCGAACCCGTCCCGGACTCCCGCGCGCCGCTCACGCGCGCATGGCAATTCTGCGGCCGATAGGCAGGCGGGTCCGCAATGAAGCGAGGCAGATCGACCAACGCACCGACCAAGGCGCAGCAGCGGCGGTTTGAGCTGATCAAGGAGCGCGGGTGCGTGGCCTGCTGGCTCCACTGCCAGGTCCACCGGTACCCGGAGATCCATCACCTGACGATCGGTGGCAAGCACGGCCAGAAGCGCCGGGGCCATGACTTCACGATCGGGTTGTGCGCCTGGCACCACCGCGGGATCAATGCATTCGGGAACGCTGATCTTGGCCGGCAGACCTACGGGCCGAGTCTGCATCACCACGCCAGGGAGTTCCGGGCTGCCTTCGGCAGTGATGACTCCCTGCTCGAGTTCCAGAACGCGATCTTGGACCTGAGGAAGGCTGCATGAGGCGGCCTAAGGCGAAGCGGGATGCGAACCATGGCCCGGTAGTGAAGCGGTTCGAGGAATTGGGCTGCAGCGTGGTGGAGCTGCATCACGCTGGAATCCCGGGATTTCCCGACTTGGTGGTGGGTTGCTTGGGTGTGAACCATCTCGTCGAGGTGAAGAACCCAGATACGGCCTACGGCCGGGCCGGGCTGAATGCGAATCAGCAGACCTTCAACAGGGACTGGAGAGGGGAGCGGATGTTTGCGGTGTCGAGCCTGGATGAGGCGGCGGCACTGGTCCAGAACTGGAGGCGGGCGGCGAAGTCCCGGACAGCGGCATGAAATCGGCAAAGCAGCGGGCACGGGAGATGACGGATCAGCAGCTCCACGACATGGACAGGGCTCTGCGTAAGGAGATCCCTGCGGCCCAGTCGTTGCACGACGCGATCAAGCGGGAGAGGCAGGCCAGGTACAAGCGTCGATTGAAGGAGGCGGCATGAGCGGGGGTGTCGACTTGAAGGCAGAGCTGAAGCGCTGGGGCTACTACAGCGTCACCCGATTCGCGGCGAACGACGATGGGCTGAGTGGCGGCGACAGCTACTTGGCGAAAGCCAAGGATCTTGCGCCTGGGACGAAAGAGCGGGCCTTGCGCGTTCTCATCGGACGAGACGGAGAGTCCAGGCGCCGCCTGATGGCAGACGGTGCCGGCGTGAAGGGGATGCACGTGGTGCCGACTTGGGCCTGCGACCCTGTCCCTGCAAAGAATGACGCCTCGCCGCCAAGCACGACCTTTGCGGTGGTGGACCTGGGCATACCTGACGACCTGCGTTGGATTGACGACGCGGTGCGGTCGCTGTCGCGCCGGTACCCGGTCAGGGCTCAGGTGCTGCGGGAGGAGTTCTGTGGGGTGGGTACTCAGCGGATGAAGGCGGGCAGGGTGTCTCGCGGGTATGGCGGGGCACTGTCCTTGAGGCAGTACAAGTACGAGCTACAGCTGGCAATGGATTGGATGCGGATGAGAGTTGCGGCTTGATGCAAGAAAGTGCTTGACAAAGGGCGTACCGATTCTGTTGAATATTGGTACTGTCAAGAATTGTCCCTGAAGCCCTGGCCCAGCGCCGGGGCTTCTTCGTTCCAACGCCTTCTCAGCACCACCAACAGGCCGCCCAAGAAGCCTTAAGGCTCAACTGGTTACGGCTGAATTGAGTGGCCGAACAGGCCGCCTCAGCACCACCACCAAGCCCTGCGAGTGATCGCGGGGCTTTGCGTTTGCGGAGCCACAACGCATGCGACAGATCACTGCTTTGGTTGTGCATTGCAGCGCGACTCCCGCCGGTAAGCCGTTCAGGGCTGCAGACATCGATCGATGGCATCGGGAGAAGGGATGGGTCTGCATCGGGTATCACTTCGTGATCCCGCTGGACGGAAGTGTCGAACCTGGCCGGCCGGTTGCTGAGCCTGGCGCCCATGTTGAGGGGCATAACCGCGACACGATCGGGATCTGCTTGATCGGAGGTGTGGACTCGCTCGGCAAGCCTGCCAATACGTTCAATGAGCGCCAGTTCGAAGCACTTGAGATGCAGTTGCGTGCTCTGCGCAGCCGGTTTCCTCAAGCGAAGATCCAGGGGCACCGCGACTTCCCAGGCGTGAAGAAGGCCTGTCCGTCTTTCGACGTGCGCGCCTGGTGCCGCGCCCGCGGCCTGGACCCGAAGTGATGGACGGCGATTCGGTGGGTTACGCCGTCGGCGCCGGCGGGCTGCTGCTGGCGCTGGGCCAGGCCGCTTGGCAGCGGTTCTTCAGCGCCGAAGGAAAGGCAAACGATGCGTTGGTCCAGCAACTCGGCGAACGCATCACTGCGCAGGAAACGCGCATGACGAACCTGGAGCAGGGGCTGGACGAAGAGCGCAAGCTCCGGCGCGAGGCCGAAAGCCAGGTATTCGCCCTACGCCTGCGCGTGACCCAGCTCGAAACCGAGCTTCGCCACCACGGAATCGAGGTCCCAACATGAGCATCATGAGTCGCGTCCTGCTGGCTTTGTTGATCGGGCTAGCTGCCCTGGTCCTGTGGCAGCGTGGCTCGTTGTCTGCGGCCGAGCGGGCACGTGACGCCGCGGTGGAGCAGCGCGACTCCGCCGTCGCCGAGCGCGACAACGCCAACAAGATAATCGCCGACGAGCGCAGGCGGGCTGACGAGGCCAACGCCATCGCCGCCAAGTTCGAACAGGAGAAGCGTGATGCAGAAGCGAATGGTGCTGCTGTTGCTGCTGGCCTGCGCGCTGGCAGCCTCAGCCTGCGGAAGCGTTGGGAAGGCTGTGAAGCCCGAATGTCCGCGGCCGGCGCCGGTGGCGGCGAGCCTGATGCAGGAGCCGCAGACCGAGCGGAAAGTGCGGGCCGAATTGTTCGAGCCGCTGCCGAGTGCGACGCCCAGGTCCGCGGGCTCCAAGCCCAAGTGAAGGCCGATCGTGCCGAGGTGACCAAGTGAACGTTACCCAAGCCGTTGGCGGGTTCATCGCAGTGACTGCGCTCGGTCTGGTTGGCGCGTTCTGTTACGGCTTCGACGCTGGTAAGCGCGAGCTGAGCATCGACCTGCGCATCGCCTCCTACGACCTGCGCCTGGCTGAGCAGGAGCTGCGCCGCGCCGAACGTGCCCTCCGCAAGATTGCCGACGAGGCCAGAACATTTGAGTACTGCGCCAGCTACGCTGGTAGCGCGGTCGCCGATAGGGTTGAGGGCGACGATCAGGAGGTAGCGAAATGAGCCTGTCTGAGAGGTTGCGTTCTATTGAGAGGCGACTGGATGCGCTTGAGGCGCGCGCTGAGCATGGCGCAGCGCTGCAGGCCAGCATCATCGACGCGCTGAGCGAGCAGTGCCATGAGGATGAGTCGACCCAGTTGCTGACACTGGATGGGCACGAGGACGGTGCAGAACGAGATCAGAGACAGGAGCTGTGATGCCTAAGGCCGCACCGAAGCATAAGCCCATGCCTCACCTGGCGCGGGTTCATCGGATACTTCAGCCCGATGAGAACTATGGCAAGGGTCGCGGCGGTCGCCCGTGGCGCCGGAAGCGCGATGAAGTGATGAAGCGCGATGCCTTCCTATGTCAGAAGTGCAAGGCGGATGGCCGCCTCACCCTGGGCACTCAAGTCGACCATAGAGTTCCGAAGGCTGAAGGCGGAACAGATGATCTCGGCAACCTGCAACTGATGTGCAGTCGCTGCCACGACGAGAAGTCGAAGGCAGAGGCATCTCGTGGTCGCAACGGACGTGGGTCGTGGAACAGAAAGCATCCGGGTGGCGTTCCACAAACATGAACAGGGAGGGGGGGGGATTCCGAAAGTCTGGAAGCCCTCCTAACGGACACCGGCCGCCCAGCCATTTTTTCGCACCGTCAATTCGCAAAATCTGATTTTTCGGGGGTGGTCGGATGCCCCGGCCCAAGAAGCATCACAACCTGAAGGTCGTGCAGGGGACCGCTCGGCCCGATCGTGATGGTCCACCCCTCGTCGATCTGCCGCTCGTGTCGGATGTGCCGGCGCCCCCGGACTGGTTACCCAATGCGCATGCGATCAAGGAGTGGAACCGCCTGGCCCCGATCCTTCATGCCAACAAGCTGCTGACCGAAGCCGGGATTTCCACCCTCGGCCAGCTGTGCGCACTCCACGGAAAGATCGTCCAGCTCTATGCCGCTGGTGAAGCGCCAGTCGCTTCGATGGTGGCGCAGCTACGCGGGTTCTCGAATGACTTCGGATTGACACCGGTTGCGCAAGGCAAAGTGAGACCGAATGGCAACCCGGAAAAGCCCGACAACCCGTTCGCGGCGATCGGTAAGCCCCCCGCCCAAAAGCGGTGACTACGTTGATGTGGCTGTCGCGTATGCACGCGACGCCGTGGCGAACCGAGGAGGGAAGTACGGTCGCCTGATCCAGTTGGCGGCAAAGCGGTTCTTGGACGACCTCGCCCGGGCAAAGAAGAAGGGGGCGCCGTTCTGGTTCTCCCGGGAGCATGCGAACCACGCTTGCGGGTGGATAGAGCTACTCCCGCATGTAGAGGGCAAATGGAAGAACCCAGACGGGACAGATCAGCCGACCATTCGGCTGCACCCGTCCCACGTGTGGTTCGTTGTCCAACTGTTCGGGTTCAGAAAGGCTGATGGCACCCGGCGATTCACCTCCGCACTTTTCGCGGTGGCGCGCAAGAACGCCAAGTCGACCCTGGCCGCGGCGATTCTTCTGTACTGCCAGTGCTGTGAGGACGAAGAGGGGGCGCAAGTCATCTCTGCGGCAACGACAGGGAGTCAGGCCCGAATCATTTTCAACGTCGCAAAGCGCATGGCGGAAAAGACCCATGCGCTTCGTGAGGCGTACGGAGTTGAGTGCTGGGCCAATGCGATCAGCCGGGTAGAGACCGGTGCGACGTTCAAGCCCATCAACGCCAAGGCCAGTACACAGGACGGCTTGAACCCGTCCCATGTCGGTCTAGACGAGATTCATGCTCACAAATCTCCGGATCTGCTGAACGTTCTTCAGTCAGCGGCCGGCGCGAGAAGCAATCCGCTATGGCTGTTCACGACTACAGAGGGGTATGCCAATCCAGGCCCCTGGGCCGAGCTCAGGCAGTTCGCGAAGCAGCTTCTTGAGGGGCTGTTCGGCAACGAGGCGGACCACTTCCTGGCTGTGTTCTATGCCATGGACGATGAGGATAAGGAAACAGGCCGAAAGGCCGACGACACCTTCGACGAGTCAAAGTGGATCAAGGCTAATCCGCTGATAGACGTGAACCCGCACCTCCTGGCCGCCATCCGAAAGGAGGCTGTTGAGGCTAAGCGGATGCCTTCTAAGCAGGCTGAGTTTGAGATCAAGCGTGCGAACCGGCCTGCGGCATCTGCGAATAGCTGGATCCTGCTTCGTAAGTGGAAGACATGCGACGGGGCCGTCGACCTTGCCGCACTTCGCGATGTGCCTTGTTGGGGCGGGTTGGACCTAGCCAGTACGCGCGACCTGACCTCGCTGCGGCTGGTCTGGAAGGTCGACGGCATGCTCCTGACCTGGGGGCGACGTTGGGTTCCGTCCTCAGCTGTGGAGCAGAGGACGGAGCGCGGGACGGTGCCGTATGCGGGGTGGGTGGCATCTGGTTTGCTGGAGCAAACCGAAGGAGAAGTCACCGACTACGCGGTGATCGAACAGGCAGTTCTGGAAGTCAAGAAACGGTTCAACCTGCAGGCAATGGCATTCGACCGCTGGAACGCGACGGAAATGGTCAGCCGGCTAGTTGTGGCTGAGGTGCCCATGGTCGAGTTCATTCAGGGCACCAAGTCGTATCACCCTGCAATGCAAGAGTTAGAGCGAGCTTACATAGGCGGCCAGCTTGCACATGCTGGTGATCCGGTGCTCGGGTGGTGCGCTGCGAACCTAGTCGCGAGGCAGGACCAGAACCTGAACATGGCCCCGGATAAGAAGCGCTCTGCGGACAAGATCGACGACATGACGGCTCTTCTGATGGCGATCGGCATTTCACTAGCGCCGGCAGAGGATGGATTCGACTTCGACTCGGCGGTTGACGTGGTCAAACTGAGGCATCACTGATGTACTTCATCTCGACGGCGTGGGGCTGGTTGACCACCGGACTTCGCCGCTTGGTCGGCCTTCAGATCCCGACGCCCGGGTCGCGATCTTCGCTGCCGGCGAAGGACGTCAACTTCGACACTGCAATGCAGGTCTCTGCCTTCTGGGCCTGTGCCAGGCTGATCTCAGAGACAGTCGCCAGCCTACCGGTTGTCTTCTACAGAGTGCAGGGAAAGCAGCGAACCCCAGACGACAGCCATCCGCTGTACCCGGTTCTGGCGATGAAGCCCAACCGCTACCAGACCAGGGTCGATTTCTTCATGACTCTGGTTCTGAACCTAGTCACGTGGGGCAACGCCTACGCCCAGATCACCAAGAATTCGCAGGGGCAGATCATTTCATTGTTGCCGCTGATGTCATCCCAGATGCAAGTCAGGTTGCTATCTGACGGGGCGGTGATCTACCAGTACACCAACAGCGCCGGCGTGAATGTATTTGCCGAAGGTTCCATCTGGCATATCAAGATCTTCGGCAATGGAATCATCGGACTGTCGCCACTCGGCTATGCAACAAACAGCATTGCGATTGCACAGGCGTCCGAAGACCGGGTCAGTCAGGTGTTCAGAAACGGAGCAAAGCCGGCTGGCGTGTTGATGGTTGACGGCGCCCTGAACCGGGAGCAGCGCGCCGAGATTCGCGCGAGCTTTGCGGACCTTGCCGAAGGAAACAACGATAGCCTGATCGTCCTCGACAAGTTCATGAAGTATGAGCAGGTATCGATGTCGCCGCAGGACATCGAGCTGTTGCAGTCTCGTCGCTTCCAGGTTGAGGACATCGCGAGATTCATGGGCGTGCCTTCGGTCTTGATCAATGACACCCAGAGCACCACGGCTTGGGGCTCTGGCATCCAGCAGATCATTGAGGGCTGGTACAAGCTGGGCCTGCGGCCATACCTGGAGAACATCGAACTTTCGGCCCGTCTGAACCTGCTGCCGGTCGCAGAGCGCCGCGGATGGGAGATCGAGTTGGATTTCGATGCGCTTTTGCGTGCGGACATGCTGGCTCGCTATCAGGCGTATCAGACAGCGATCAACGGCGGCTTCATGAAGCCAGGCGAGGCTCGTTCACAGGAAGGGTGGTCGCCTGCTGATGGCGACGATCAGCTGCTGGTGAACAGCACGATGGTGCCAATCTCACAGGCCGGCAGGCCGAAGCAAACCACCGCGGGGGTGGAGTGATGGAAGTCAAGCGCATCGACCTAGAGAGCGTCGACGTCAAGTTCTTGGACTCCAGGCAAGGCGTGTTCGCCGGCTATGCCTCAAAGTTCGGTGGCGTCGATAGCTACGGCGATACCATTCTGTCAGGGGCTTACAAGCGAACGCTGAAGAAGCGCGATCGACCCATCCGTCTGCGTTGGAACCACTGGGGGCCGGTAATCGGGAAATGGCTGGAAGTCCGTGAGGACGATATCGGTCTCTACGTTGAAGGCGAGCTGACTCCCGGGCACCGTACGGCTGAGGACGTATTTGCGTCCATGAAGCATGGTGCCGTGGATGGCCTCTCGATTGGGTTCCGACCGCTGCAGTTCCGAGACCTCGGCGATGGGAGGCGGGAGCTCAAGGAGATCGAACTTCTCGAGATCAGCATCGTTGAGGAGCCCGCCGATCTGGGTGCGCGCGTATCCGATGTGAAATCGGCTCTCGACGAAGCGGAATCCCTCAAAGAAATCGAGACCATCCTGCGCGAGGCAGGGCGGTTCTCTCGGGCAGACGCGACTGCGCTGGTTGCTCGCGTCAAGGCCTTGGCACGCGGTGAGCGCGGCGCCGAAACCGTTGGTGCGGAGGATATCCGCACGCTGTTCCAGCGCTTCGCTACCGGCTGACCGCCGGACAACGCAATTCATAGCCACGGCCGCCGAGAGGCGGTTTCTCATTTCTGGAGCAATGAAATGGAAAACACTGAAATCAAAAAGGCCATCGAGGATGGCATCAAGGCCATTGAGTACAAGATGGCGACGCAAGCCTTGGACTACGAGAAGCAGATCAAGGACGTCGGCGAGGCCAATACCGAGCTGAAGAAGGATTTGGAGAAGGCGGCTGAGGAGCGCAAGTCGCTCATTGACCGCCTGACCGATCTGGAACAGAAGGGTGTCCGGGCTACCGACGAGCAGGTCGAGCGGCGTACCTTGGGCCAGCAGTTCGCCGCCAGCGATCAGGTCAAGGCGATGCAGAAGGACAATGCCAGTGCTCGCGCTCGGGTCGAGGTCAAGAACACCTTGCTGTCCAATGCGAGCACCGTGCTGCCGCAGCAGGTTCAGGAAATCCGCCCCGGTGCGTCGCTGCCCCTGACGATCTACGGTTCGCTGCCGCACGCGCCGGCGACTTCGAATAGCGTCGAGGGCTTGCGCGAAACCGCCTTCACAAACAGCGCCGCGGAAGTTAGCGAAGGCGCCCTGAAGCCGGAGTCGGACCTGACCTTTGGCCCGTGGGACTACCCGGTCCGGACGATCGCGCACTGGATCAAGGTCTCGAAGAACCTGCTTTCGGACAACGGCGCCATGGCGGCGTACATCGACAACCGTCTCAGCTATGGCCTGATGGAACGGGTCGATCGGCAACTGGCTGTCGGCAACGGAACCAGCCCGAACCTGTCCGGCATCTTGGACAGCGGAAACTACACCGTTTACACGCCCACCAGCGACGACAACTTGGTCGATGCGATCGGCCGTGCGAAGTGGCAGCTTTGGGCTGCGGGTTGGATCCCGAATGCGGTGTATGTCAATCCGGCCGATTGGGGCGCCATGGAGCTTGCCAAGGGCAGCGACGGACACTACCTCTACGGCATCCCGGGCCTGACGATTTCGCAGAACCCGTTCAACGTGAGCGTCATCCCGTCGCCGTTCATTCCGGCCGGCCAGTTCGCGATCGGTGCGTTCAATCGGGCGGTTACGGTCTGGGACCGAGAAGGCGTTGTGATCGAGGCGGGCTACGTCGACGATGACTTCATCCGCAATCTCGTCACTCTGCGTGCCGAGATGCGCATGGCGCTGGAGATCACGATCCCGTCGGCGATCTTGGGCGGCGCCTTCACCGCGTAAGCGGATGGAGCTGTGGCTGGGCCGCATCGAGCGGCCCAGCTTCTTCTGGAGGTACCGATGCGAGTTGTTCCTATCAGGGGATTTCCCCATGACCGTCGCGGTCAGTTGGCCGCCGGCAAGGTCTATGAGTTCGATGACGCAGAAGCCAAACGACTGATCCTTATCGGGCTTGTGCGTCAGGCATCTCCCGATGAGTACGAGACGAAAGTGGTGTCAAGGAAGCCGAACGCCGGACCGCTCCCTTCGCTGGCCGTTGGCGAGGCGCAACCGTCGTCTGCATCGCAAGCGGCCCAAGCCTCACAGCAGACGACTGTGACCGAGTCCGAGTGTGGCGATTCGGGCCAGGCGGCATCCAAGGCGGAGAAGAAGCGCAAACGCAAGCTCGGCGAGTAGTCGTCGCGAACACGTCGTTCAGGCTCGCGCCATGGGCGGATACGTTGTTCGCGATGGACGAGGCTTGGTGGAAAGTACATGTGGACGAGGTTCGTAGAGTCTTTGCCGGAGAGTGTCTCGGCTTCGGAAGCGATTCCGGCCGGCATGGCGTACGCCCTATGCGGAGCGTTCGCGGAGACTGGAATCCGTTCGGGAATAGTGGGGCTGGAGCAATCGCTGTGGCGGCGCTCTCCGGCGCTGCTCGCGTTGTGATGCTTGGGTACGACTGCCAGCACACAGGCGGCAAGAAGCACTGGCATGGCGATCACCCGCCAGGCACTGCCGGCAATGCCGCGCCGCACACTGTGGCGAAGTGGCCGGTTCATTTCCGCAAGCTGCGCGACGCCTACCGCGGCGTGCAGATCATCAACTGTTCCCGCGATACGGCGCTTGACGTCTTCCCGCTAGCGGCCCTTGAGGAAGCACTGACGTGAGCGTGATCGACATAGCGATCGCCAGAAGCAGGCTACGAATCATAGGTACGTGGTCGGATGCGGACCTTCAGCAGGCGCTGGACGGAGCCGAGCAGGAGGCCTGTCGGTTCATGAATCGGAGGATGCTGCCGACGCTGCCCCTTGAGTACCCCCAAGAGTCGAGCAGCGAGGCCCCGTACTCCGAAGAGGTTCCAAGCAGTGATGATCCCGTGGCGCCGGATGTTGTCGAGGCTGTGCTGCTCCTGGTCAAGGCCTCATTTGAGGGAACTACACCGGAGGAGGTCGGCGGGTACCGGTCGGCTGCTGAGGTGAAGCTGTTTCCGTATCGGGCGGCGATGGGCGTATGAGCACGTTGGCACCGCGGCTCCGCCACGCGATCACCTTTGAAGAGCAGATAGAGGTCAGAGACAGCGAGGGCGTCGTCTCCGTGAGTTGGGCTCCTGTCTACTTGGATTCCGAAACACCGTTGATCGATGTTCCCGCCGAGGTCCTGACTGGCCCTGGCCGAGAGTTCCTGCAGTCCGGCCAAATGCAGTCCGATGTCGCTGCGCGCATTACTTGCCGCTGGTTCCCGGGCGGCATCAATTCATCCTGGCGAATCCTTTGGGATGGTCGGATTTTCAACATCAAAGGCGTTCCCGACACAGATTCAACTGGCCGGCGGGAATGGCGAATCAAGGCGACGGCTGGCATCAACGACGGACAGTGAGCAGGGGCGCAAGGAGCCATGGCAGACCACGAGTACTCGATAATCGGAAGCCTGAAGAAGTTGCTGGTTGATATGCGTGATGGAGCACATGCCGATCGCGTCATCGCTGCCCCTCCGTTCGATCTAATGACGGATGGCGGGAGTGGTCCGAACCGGCGCTTGCGGGTCGACGTAGGGCAGACCGGGTTCTTCGCTGGACGCGAGTTCCGCACCTTCAAAGAACTGAACGTCGCCAATGGATCGACCTATGTAGTCAAGGCGTTGGTCCCGATCAACATCATACTTTTCGGGCTGGAGATCGTTCTTGATCAAGGGTTCGCGCGCGTATCGACCCATGTCGGAGGTACGGAAGGAGGTAGCTTCAGCGAGACGCTGCCGGTGATTCCACGCAATAACATGAGTGAGCGACCGCTGCCGCTTTATACGCCGCAGGTCATGTTGGCCGCTGGCGGGACGCATTCCGGCGGAACCGAGATCGACCTGATTCGGATCAAGGTCGAGAACGCGACCGGAGCTCAGGCCAGCGTCGGAAGCGCGCAGCAGGATGAGCGCGGCATTGCAGCTGCTACGTATTACATCAGGGTCGCCAATGTAGGGTCCGGCTCTCTGACTGGCACCTTCAAGGCGCGATGGGAGGAGAGGCCGTGAAGCTGCCGATGACCAGCGTACGCGGTCGAATCCGCGCATTCATCGAGCGCAACGAAGCCGGCCTAGGTGACGATGTCCTTGAGGTCGGGAGCCGGATTCACGACCCCAAGGCCTGGTGGTGCACGAATCGCGACCTAGCGCGCGGGCGGTGGACGGGCATCGACATGCAGGCCGGGCAGGGCGTGGATCTGGTCGCGGACATGCACGCCCTGCCGCCGGAGTGGGAGGGCAGGTTCTCTGGCGTGGTCTGTTCCGAGGTGCTGGAGCATGTCGCACGGCCATGGCTGGCGCTTCCGGAGCTGCGACGCGTCATGGCTCCCGGGTCTCTGCTGGTGGTCACTACCCTGTTCGCGTTCCCGGAACACGGTTACCCAGACGACTACTACCGGTACAGCCGCTCGGGCCTGGCCCTGCTGCTGACCGACGCCGGGTTCGCCGAGGTGCAGACCGAGTACGCCGGCGAGGTGCCTGTTGATCTGAATGATCATGGTGAGCGCGGCGTGACGCGTCGCAGGCTCCCCATGCATGTGTTCGCAACCGCACGATGCTGACCCTACTGACCGCTACTGGTGCAAGGCCGCGAGCCTGGGCGATCTGCGAGCGCCTGATGGCAGCGCAGGACTACACCGGGCAAGTGCGCTGGGTCGTGGTCGACGATGGCCCCGTAGCGCAGCCTGTCTCGTTCTGCCGGCCTAGCTGGTCGCTGGAGGTGGTCCGGCCGGTGCCGTACTGGACTCCGGGCCAGAACACTCAGGCTCGGAATCTGTTGGCCGGCCTGGCTGTGATCAAGCCCGACGCCAGGGTGGCGGTGATCGAGGACGATGACTGGTATGCCCCGGACTGGCTGACTCACGTTGCCTCGCAGTTGGAGCGCGCCGAGCTGGTAGGCGAGTGCCGTGCCCGCTACTACAACATCACCTTGCACAGGGGGCGCCAACTCAGCAATACCGGCCATGCCAGCCTGTGCAGTACGGCCGTACGCGGCCGAGCGCTTGCAGGGCTGCGCGAGGCATGCCGACGGGCACCCAAGTTCATCGACCTCGATCTCTGGCGGCAGCCAAGATCACGGCTGCTCTTCGGCGGCCACCGCGTCGTCGGAATCAAGGGGCTGCCTGGACGTTGCGGTATCGGAATGGGGCACCGGGATGATTTCCGGGGGGCAGAGGATCAGACCGGAGCGCTGCTGCGGGAATGGGTCGGGCCGGACGCGGAGCTATACCTGTGAAAGTCGAGGTAAAGATCACTGGAATTGATGGCGTGCTGAGGACGTTGTCGAGTCTGCCGGCCGAGATCGTCAGCAAGCGCGGTGGACCCGTGAAGCTGTCCCTCGCGAAAGGCGCGCGAGCGCTCCGTGATGTGGCCCGCCAGAATCTGCGCCAGTCGATCGCGCAGGACGGGCAACGGTCCACGGGCATGACCGAGAAGGCGGTGATCGCCAGCCGCGGCAAGGCCCCCAGTGCCGGCCAGGGTGAGCGCTATTTGGTCCGAGTGAAGAAGGGGACCTTCGTCAATGCGCTTGGGTTCCCCACATCCACTCTGATGACGGCGAACCTCCTGGAGTACGGCTCCGCTCACCAGCCCCCGACGCCCTGGCTCCGTCCGGCCGTGCAGACCGCGGGTGGCCGCGTGATCGACGTCATCACTCAGGACTTGATCCGCAGGATCGAGAAGACAGTCGCCCAGCAGGCGGCCAAGAACGGGATGAAGTGACGATGTTCCCTCCGGTTTACAAGACCATTCGTACGCCGGAGGTCATAGCGATCGTGGCTGATCGTATCGGCCGCCACGGTGAAATCGGACAAGACGAGCAGAGGCCCTATATCACGTGGTCGATCGTGATCGGTAACCCCCACGATCAGATCAGTGGGGCGCCTTGCTCCGACTTCACTTCGGTCGATATCAACTGCTGGCACCCGACGGACGGTGGAGTCGAACAACTCGCCCTTGAAGTGCGCGCCGCCCTCGATGCGGCGGGGCACCACAATCGGGTCAGGGTGAATCTCAGAGACCCCGAAACCAGGCTTTACAGAGTCGGCATCGAAGCCGACTTCATCACTCAGCGCTGAACCGGGCCCCGAAAGGGGCTTTTCTTTGACCAGAGGAACCCTGAAATGACCATCGGAACGCTTCGAACCCAGGGCACCGAGCTGTTCTTCGTCGACTCGCTGTCGTCCAGCGTTGCGGCGGTCATCAAGCTCGCCTGTCCCACCGGCATCACCGGTCTCGGCGGTGCCGCCGACCAGCTCGAGGACACGTGCCTCGACAACATCGACGACAAGACCTACAAGCGCGGCCTCGGCAATCCGGGCCAAGTCTCGGTGCCGTTCAACTTCATCCCGTCCAACTCCTCGCACCAGGTCCTGTTCGACCTGAAGGAATCCGGCGATGTGATCCAGTGGCTGATCGGCCTCAGCGACGGGACTGCCGATCCCACGCTCGACAGCAACGACAACATCGTGCCGCCGCCGGCGCCGCAGCGTACCTCGCTGGGGTTCGATGCCTACATCGCCGACGTCAACATCGACATCGCAACCAACGAGATCGTGCGCGGAACGCTCACGCTGCAGCGCAGCGGCCCCGTCCGCACCTACTGGAACGGGCCGATCCCGACCTGACCACCACGGCCGGCTCTGCCACGGCATCCGGCCCATTCGCAGGAATCCAAATGAGCCTCCCCGATTCATTCTTCGTTTCTCCCGGAGTGCAGGCCCGCCAAGTCAAGTTGGCCGATGGCTCCAGCCATACGATCCACTTCAAGCAGCTGCCTGCGGTCGATTTCCTTGCTGTCATGGATGCAACTGACGCAAGTACCTCAGAGGCAAGGAACCGCGGAATCGCGATGCTGCTCGTAAAGGGTGTGTGCAACGCGGACGGTTCCCAGGCTATGACGATTGATCAAGCGATGAAGCTTAGGGCTGGCCCGATGCGATCGCTCTACGATGCCTTGATGGAAGTCAACGGCGTTAGCGATGAAGCTCGCGAGAAAGCGGGAAACGACTAGCCGCCAAGGGACGAGACTGGGCATGGTTCCAGCTGGCCCTCGCACTCGGAGGCCGAACGGTCTCCGAGTGGCAAGCGTGCATGACGCATCGGGAGTTCGAGGAGTGGGTCGTGTTCATGCGGCTCTATCCGTTCGACGACTTCCATCGATTCCATAGACCTGCGGCTCTAGTCGCTCAGGCCATGGGGGGCGGATCGATGAGGGACAAGCTCGAGTTCTTGCAGCCCACGCCGCCTGATCCGGCCCTCGCCGGCTACTCCAGCGCAGACGCCCGAACCTTGGCGGCGTTTGGCATTACTCCACCGAAGAGGCATTGAGATGGCTACGGCCGGCAGTATTGTCGTTGATCTGCTGATGCGTACGGGGTCGTTCATTACCGATTCCGCGCGCGCCGAAAAGCAGATGAAGCAGCTGGAGAAAGCTGCGCACTCACTAGGTCGTTCTATTGGGTCGTCAATAACCAGCAATCTAGCTGGAATGGCTGCTGGATTCCTGTCGCTACAGGCTGGCCTACAATTCTTTAAGGGGGTCATCGACCAAGCTGACAAGATCGACGAGATGTCAGCAAAGCTGAAAATATCGACAGAAATGCTATCCGGACTGGGTTATGCCGCAAAACTGTCCGGGACTGATCTCGAAACGCTTGACGGCGCCATCGTCAAGATCTCTCGCAACATGGCTGAAGCGCTGGATAAGAACAGTAAGTCGGCAGCCTTGTTCAAGGCCCTTGGTATCAGTGTCACGGATGCTGCTGGAAAGTTGAGGTCAGTAGATGCAGTACTTCCAGAGATAGCGGACAGATTCGCGGCGCTGAACAATCAGACGCTTGAAACATCGTTGGCGATGGAACTGGCCGGGCGTTCTGGCGCTGATCTTCTAGAATTCTTCAATCGCGGAAGCCAAGGGCTTCGTAGCCTGAGGGAAGAAGCTGCAAGCATCGGTGCAATCATTTCACCCGAGGAGGCGGAACGTGCCGCTGCGTTCAAAGATGAACTGGACCGATTGGTTTCTTTGATACAGGGTGCTGGGCGTAGGATCGCCTCGGAATTTCTTCCCCAGTTGGAAAAGCTCGCGATAGCCACGGAAGACTGGATCAAAGACGGAGACAAGGCTGCGGAGCTTGCCGATAACATTGGCCGCACCTTTGAGTTCACTGCGGGCGCCGCAAAGCTGTTTGGGGGTGCCCTGGATTTGATTGGCGATAAAATAGAGGGTTTGTCTGAAGGGCTATATGGGCTGAACATCGCGGCTCGAGGTGTCTTTTCTCTTGATTTTGGAAAGGTCCGGGAAGGACTTATTGTAGCTGGGGAAGGAGCTAGGCTGAATCTATTCGGTGATAACAAGAAGAATGACAAGAAGATCAGAGATCCAAGAATCGTATTTGCTGGATCTGGTAAGGAGCCGCCGAACTTCTTCGCCAAGGATGTCGGCCAGGTAATGGCTGAAGGCGAAGTAAAGGCGCTAAACGACAGAATACAGAAGTTGCTGAGTGGTGATGGCAAGGCGCCGAAGGGTGGTAAAGGGAAAGACCCTGCCGCTGAGATGGCTCGTCAAGCAAGGGCTTTGAAAGAGATGCAGCGCGCCGCTGACCAATGGGCCGCTGAACTTGATGGTCGTTCAAACCCAGCATTGGAGAACTACAAGAAACGACTTGATGAAATCACCGACTCGGCTGAGAAGTTCAAGGAAGACGGTCTTTCCACTGGAAAGATCGAGGAGTTCTCCACGAAGATGAAGGGTTTAGCGGAGGCGCTGAAGCTCAAGGAGCTATCTGATCTCCAGAAGCAGTTTGAATTTGACACAAGGGCGATTGCAGCTTCGGTTACTGGCGTCGTGAGCCCAGCGTTAGTCAAGTATGAAGAGGATCTGCGTGCCATCGACAAGCAACTGAATGATGGTGTCGTAACTCAGGAGCAGTACCAGAAGCGGTTGGAGGCGATCACCGCCGAGCGTCATCAAAACGCCACCCAGATGTTCAAGGACTACCAGTTCGAGATCGATCTGCTCGGCCAGACCCGCGAGGCACAAGAGCTTCTGAATGCAGTCCGGTATCTCGGTGCTGATGCTGCAACGGCACAAGGCGAGGCAGCGATCGCGGCTCTGAAGGAGTACCAGGACCTACGGAAGTTGATCGACGATCAGGTCACGGCTATGGATGGGCTACGTGACGCATCCCGAGGGTTTTTCCATGACCTGAAGGAGGGCGAAGGCATCCTCGACTCGCTGAAGAATGCAGCAGACCGGTTCGCGGACGTCCTGTTCGATCTGGCCGCAAACAACGTGGTCGAGCGCATCTTCGGCCAGCAGGGTAGTGCTGGTGGCGGGAGCGCCGGTTGGCTTGGAAAGATCGTCGGCTTGTTCACTGGTGGCGGCGGCGGTGGGGCTTCTGCCGCGCCGTCGGCATCGTTCGCGGGTTCCTTTGGGAACAATTTCGGCTGGCTGTTCGGCGGGGGCAAGGCTGGCGGCGGCGATGTATTCGGTGATCGGGCCTACTTGGTCGGCGAGATGGGGCCGGAACTGTTCGTGCCCCGAACTGCCGGCTCCGTGCTGCCTGCCGATATGACGCGCACGGCTCTTCGGCAAGGGAGTGATTCCAGCAATACGGTGAATCAGACCTTCATCACCACCGGCGACAACTCCAGGCGGACTGCCCAGCAGCAGGCATACCAGGCAGGGGCGGCTGCTCGTCGTGCAATGTCGAGGAACGGACGCTGATGGCCTTCATCAACTCAAGACTGTCGAGCTGTGTGGCGTATGGATTCAGTGGCGGCCCGGAGTACTCGACCTTAGTCGTCCCGCTGGACAACGGCCGCGAGCAGCGAAACCGCCAGTGGCTGTACCCGCTGCACCGGTACTCAGCCCAGTTCCTGCACCTTGCGAAAGACGCCCAGGCCGAGATCATCGCGGTGTTTCACGCTGCGGTCGGCCGGTTGTACGCATTTCGTTTCAAGGACTGGAACGACTACACGGCTGTCGCGGAACCGATCGCGCCTGCTATTGGGACATCCCAGCCAGTCCAACTGGTGAAGACCTACGTCTTCGGCGCTGCGGCCACGACACGGCTGATCCAGGCTCCTGTCGGTGGGGTTGTGGTCAAGCGCAACGGGGTGGCTGTGGCTGGTACTCTGGATACGACCACCGGGCTGTTCACGCCTTCATCGCCGTGGACGTCGGGGGCGTACACCTGGGACGGGGAGTTTGACGTCTGGGTGCGGTTCGCATCTGACCACAATGCTTTCGCGATTGGCGGCCCTAATGCCAGCACCTCGGACATTGAACTGGTCGAGGTGCGGCTGTGAAGTCGATCCCGGTAGCCCTCAAGAGTCACCTGGCACTTCCTGCGACATCGTGGACGCTGCTGCTGAAAGTCGTTTGCAAAGACGGCACGGTGCTCGGGTTCACTCGTCTGGATGCCGCGCTTACGTACGACGATGGCGGTGGTGCAATCACCTATAGCCCGGACCAGGGGTTCACTCCGGCCCGTTTGCAGGCCGCTGCTGACCTCGGTGTCGACAATACCGAGCTGCAGGGGTGGTACTCAGCGGGCGGGGTCACCGAGCAGCGGATCAGGGCAGGCCTCCTGGACAAGGCCGAGGTCTGGATCTATCGGGTCAACTTCATGGACCTCTCGCAGGGCCACGAGGTCTGGGGATACGGAACCCTGGGCGAGACTCGGTTCGTCGAGACGGGTTGGGTTACCGAGTTTCGGAGCCTGAAGCAGCAGCTGAAGCAGCCGCTGTGCCAACTGATATCGCTGACTTGTCGGGCTCGGTTCGGCTCGAAGCCGATAGGAACGCCAGGGGCGGAAATCACGGAGCGCAAGCCTTGCAACAAGGACATGGTTTGGCATGCCGGAACTGTTACGTCGGTAGGGATCGACCCTCGGAAGACGTTCACAGACTCCGCCAGAACCGAGGCGGACGGGTTCTTTGAGCCCGGGGTGATTCGTTGGCTGACCGGCGCCAACGCGGGCGCCCAGATCGAGGTCTACACCTTCGCGGCCGATCAGTTCACGCTGATCTTGCCGATGCCGTATCCGGTTGCGCCGGGTGACACCTACGAGGTCCGTCAAGACTGCGACCACACCTTCGCCATGTGCAAGGACCGGCACGCCAATACCCTGCATTTCCGCGGTGAACACCTGACGCCGGTGCAGGACGCAGACTCGATCATGGTCCCAGGCGCGAACATCTCTCAGGTGGGCGGATGAAGCCGCTACACGAATCCGCCAGGGGCTACCTGGGCACCCCATTTCGCCACCAAGGCCGCTCCCGTAGCGGCCTTGATTGTGTGGGGCTGGTGGTCGTGGCCTTGGTGGATGCCGGGCGGCCCGTGCAGGACGTCACGGACTACGGACGGGACCCGCACGACGGGCTGCTAGAGGCGAATCTGGTCAGAGAGTTCGGGCCGTCCTTGGGACGGTTCGACCTTCATCCAGGGGACGTTGTAGCGATCGCCTACGCGAGAGCGACCCGCCATGTCGGGATCGTTGGCGACTACCCGTTTGGCGGTCTCTCGTTGATCCATACCGACCAGATGGTCGGGCGGGTTACTGAACACCGCCTCGATTCGAAGTGGCATAGCCGCATAACTGGAGCCTGGCGCCCGTGAGTGGATCTACGATTGGTGGCGTAGTCGGCGCATTCGTCGGCTTCTTCGTAGGCGCGCCGCAGCTCGGATTCATGATCGGCTCCGCGCTGGGCGGTTACATCGCCCCGGACAAGGTATACGGCCCCAGGCTTACCGATGCGCAGACCCAGACCAGCCAAGTAGGCGTTCCGCTAGCCTTTGGCTACGGGACCTTCGCCTGCAAGGGAACGATCATTTGGGCGGACAAACGCAAGGAGCGCAAGAAGAAGAAGCGGGCCGGCAAGGGTGGTGGCCCTACCCAGGTGACGTACACCTATTCCCGCAGCTACGCGATCGCGATTTGCGAGGGGTCGATCAAGGCGATTCGGACGATCAAGCGAAACGGCAAGGTCGTCTATGAGGCAAGCGCGAATGCGGCCGGCGAGTACACTGGAGACACCTCCGGCCTCACCGCTGCATCCCGCAAGTTTTTACAGAAATGCAAGATCTACTTGGGAGATGAGACGCAGTTGCCGGACCCCACGATCGAGGCGGTAGAAGGTGTCGGCAATGTCGCCCCATTCCGCGGGACGGCCTATGTAGTCATCAAGGATGATGACCTGACTGACTTGGCTGGTGCTGTGCCGCAGTACGAGTTTGTGGTGGTCATGGACGGGGAGGACGGTGAAACAGAGGGCGAGTACGAGGCGCCAGGCTTCGGACTTGGTGGCATGTTCCCGTGGAAGACTGGTTCAGTAGGACAGCGAGAGCCGCGGCGACCCTATATCACGTACCAGTACGGGAATGGCAACACTGACACTTGGTTCGATACCCTGGAAGAGGCGCTTCAGGACATTGCCGATTACACAGGATACAGCTCGATCAGTGGATACACGCTTCGGGGGTGGTCCAGGCAGCTGCAGTTTACCGACTCCAATTGGTACGGCCCTCAGTTTGCTACCAATGGGACTTGGAATCCTGCGGTAAACGATCCAAACAAGATACTAGGGGTAA
Source organism: Lysobacter antibioticus HS124 (assembly GCF_000336385.2). GTDB lineage: Bacteria > Pseudomonadota > Gammaproteobacteria > Xanthomonadales > Xanthomonadaceae > Lysobacter > Lysobacter firmicutimachus. The sequence goes on from NZ_HG424460.1 coordinate 29,241, forward strand.
CTCCCGCTGGCGCAGCGAGACTGAGTCTAACCTTCAGTCGATACTCGTACGGTTCTGAGCATCCATACTCGGTTGATAGTTCTGCCACACTTGAGGCCACCAAGGGTGGGTGGTATCCACACAATATCTCAAACACTGGGTCTGCGGTCTGGGTTCCAGTTGGGATGGCCCCATCTGGCTATAACAGAACTACCAGCTTCGGCCCTGGGCAACCGGTATATGCGGTGTATCACGACGTCATTGTCGCGGTTCGTGCAGTTCCAACATGCGAAGGGAATACCCCAGAGGCCACTCCTGTTCCGGATGCGCCAGGCTACTACGTATTTGCGGATGGGTCGGTGGTGTTTCACGGTGAATGCACGGATCTCGCTGGTACTTACAAGCAGCTGGGAAGGGCCATTATCGGAAGTGGAGGTCCTTACAGCTCTCTTCCGCAGGGGCCTGTATTGGACCCCTCAGATCCCAACTACAGCAACATGTCATTCTGGCAGAGCGCATACAATGCGGCTGTCGCAGCAGGGAAGATTCAATCTGGCTGGGTCTATTCGTCTGGTGGGTCCACGTCTGCGGGGTTCTATCCGCAGCTCGTGACGACCGCATGCCAGTGCGAGTCGCCGCTTCAGACCGTGGCGCGTAATCGAGTCTCCTTGTCCAGCATCGTCGCAGACTTATGCTTGCGGTCTGGAATTCCGGCCTCTCGCTTTGACGTCAGCCAGCTGGTCGACATGGTGGACGGGTTCGTGGTAGCCACGATCGGTGGCGCCGACTCCTTCATCGAGCCGCTGTCGCAGGCCTACTTCTTCGATGCTGCTGAATGGGATGCGAAACTCCGTTTCATCAAGCGCGGTGGAGCTTCGGTATTCAACCTGACCGCCGATGACTTGGCAGAGCGCGATGGAGACTCAATCGAAGAGACTCGCGTTCAAGAAGTCGAGTTGCTCCGGAAGACAACGGTCGCTTACGTCGATCCAGTGGCTGGCTTTTCGCCGGCAACACAGGTCGCTCAGAGGCGTGCCGCGACAGTAGCCGCACAGGGGGAGAGTGCGATTGAGCTGCCGGTCGCAATGACGGCGTCAGATGCCGCAAAGGTCGTAGACAAGCGGATCAAGGTAGCCTGGGGCGAGCCCTCAAAGTTCAAGTATGAGCTGCCGTACAGATTCAGCTACATCACGCCGACGGATACCGGATACATCACTGACAAGGCAGGCCTGGTCCATCGAGTTAGGGTGATGGAGTCCGAGGAGGACAGTGGAAAGTTGGTGGTTGAGAGCTCTCAGGATGAGCAATCAGCCTACGTCTCCAACGCGGCCGGAATTGAGCCGACGCCGCCGGAGGTGACGAACCCCGGTGTCATTGGCGGAACGCTTCTGGAACTTCTGAACATCGCGGTCCTGCGTGATGAGCACGATCAGTTGGGTATCTATGTGGCCGCGGCGGGCCAGCTGCCTGGCTGGCGCGGCGCCGACGTCCAGATCAGCACGAATGGTGGCGCGAATTGGGACTCCTTCGTGGAGATCACGGAAGCTGCAACGATCGGTTACACCCTTACGGCGTTGGCCGCAACCGTGGCGGACTATCCGGCGGAGCAAACCATCGACGTGTTCCTGCCGGACGCTCCTGAGTCCGTGGACTACACGACACTGCTCAGGTTCTACAACCGTGCGGTGATAGGGGATGAGATCATCCAGTACCAGACGGTTACAGACCTAGGTTCCAACAACTACCGGCTGTCAGGACTGATTCGAAACCGCTACGACTCGATTCCAACCGCTCACGCGGCTGGCGTTCGGTTTGTCCTGTTGGACTCGTCGGTGGTCTTCGTCCAGGCGCAGCAATGGATGCTAGGTCAGACATTGCAATTCCGCGCTGTTTCGTTCGGGACGTCTGAGGACGCATACCAGGGGCAGCCCTATACCTTCGCAACTGCAGCCAGTCAGACCGAGTGGAAGCCCACGATGGTAAGGGCGCAGGACATAGGGGCGGACATTGTTGTGACGTGGCTTGGGCGTGGACGGCTTGGAACTCCTTCGAATGCCTACCACTCACAGCACTTCCGCGGCTACCGGGTTACCTACACAAACGGTTCTAACGTCGTGACTCACGACGTTACCGGGACCACCGACACGCTCGTAGGAGGCGCCAGTCTCCCGGGTGTAGTGACGATCACCATTGCCGGTCTCAACGCCATTACTGGGCCAGGCACGCCAAGCGAGAGTATCAGCGCATGAGCATTCCTTACACTGCGTGGTCTGACGGGGCACTCCAGGGCAACATCCCGGTCAATGACTCGATGCAGGCGTTTGCCGCACTTGGGCAAGCCAACGTCGAGACAACAACGAACACGCCTCCGACAACCGTTCTTGGCGATGTGATGAAGATGTGGCTGATCGGTACTTCCCCAACAGGGGTTTGGGCCGGGCGTGCGAATCAGCTTGCTCTCTGCACTGCGGCCAACGTGTGGCGCTATTTCATCCCCGGTACCAATGCGTGGATCATATGGGACAAGACCGCGCTAAATGTATTGCGCTGGAATGGCAGCTCATGGGTAGTATTTGCGGCCCTGAGCACTCCTGCGTCGCAAATCGACGGCTTGCGCCTGGTGTACGTCGGGCCGAACGCGCTCACGTTGGAGTCGGGCAGCGCATACGTCCAGAGCCTAGCGCGTCGAGTTGACGTCCCATCCGCCATCGCTAAGTCAAGCCTGTCGTTGTCGGCCAGTTCCTGGTATCACGCCTATCTGTTTGAAAGCGCAGGGGTAGCGGACTACGAGTTGTCGACCACCGCGCCGGCCTCGGCCTACAACGGCGTAGCTCGGAGCAAGACCGGGGACCAGTCGCGGCGTTATCTCGGCAGCGTGAAAACGCTCGCATCCGGTGGAATCGCGCAGTTCATTCAAACGGGTAACTACATCGGTTACCTCGGAAACATCAACACGGCGCCATTCTTCGTGCTTATCGGCGGCACCGCCACAACCCGTACGACGATCGATTTTTCTGGGGTCGTTCCTGTCACTTCCACGATCGCGAACGCCTGCGCGCAGAACATCGATCCCGCGAACAAGGTTGTCATGGCAACCCCGGATCTGGCGACGCTCACGGACACGGTGAACCAGTTGGTTGTCCCACCGTCATGGACCAGCCTGCTTCCGGCTGCTTTTCAGTTGAGCTCAGCGCGATCATTGGACTACCGATATCTTTCGGCGCCAAGCGGTAGTTTCTACCTTGCTGTCAATGGCTATTGGTACGAGAGGTGATGCGTGTACGCGATTACTGAGTCCGGCTACAGGGCAATCGCATCCGAGATGCAGCTAGCACCGGGTGAGACGCTGGCCTATGAAATCCCTACGGCGCTTCTTGTTAGAGCAAAGGGAAACCAGATGAGGGGCGAACGCCGCCAGCTTCTTCGCGCGACCGACTGGACGCAGATGCCCGATGCTCCGTTGTCGCTCGTTGACCGACAGGCCTGGGCCGCCTACCGCCAGGCGCTCCGCGACCTGCCCCAGCTCCCTGGCTTCCCCGATGTCGAGTGGCCGCGGCCGCCGGTGTTGGCGGATGGCACGGCCGACGCCGGCGACGGGGTAGGGGATCTCTGACGGGGTGCAACGCTAGGCATCAGGCGGTCCATAACTGGACTGTGCTAGCTGTGCTATCCACAGTGCATTTCTTGCAACTTTACCGCGCGTATGCGCCTGCAAGTGGTTGATTTAATTGGCGTACATCCATGCTGATTCCCCTTAGGAGGGGGATGCTCTATCCAGCTGAGCTACGGGGCCGGCGATGCATGGCTGCGTTCCCGCCGATGCGCGGGGCGCATACGCGCGGCCGCGGCCATCCGCCGATTGTACCCGGCGGCGCGGGGCGGCGGCCACGGCGCGGCCGGATGGCCGGCCCGGCCGGCTTCAGGCGCTGCGCCACAGGCGCTGCAGCAGGGCCTGCGCGGCCGCGCCGGCGGCGACCGGGTCGAAGCGTTCGACCGGCTGCGCCAGGGCCCAGCGATCGGCCGCGCGCAGCACCGCCAGCGAAGCGGTTTCGATCAGGCGGCGGTCCGGCGTGCCGTCGATCAGGCCCAGCCGGGCGGCGTCGGCGAAGAAGGCGGCGAACCAGGACGAGGGCGCGTCGCCGGGCGTCTGTTCGAGCAGAGCGCGATGATCGGGATGGGCGGCGAGAAACGCGCCGAGACGCTCGTTAGCGGCATGGAACTGCCGCCACAAACCATCGGCGTCGGCCGCCGGCGACCATTCGCCCAGGGTCTGCGCGGCGCGTTGCAGCGAATCGGCGGCGACGGTTTCGAACAAGTCGCCCTTGCCGTCGAAGTAGTGGTAGGCCGAGGACTTGGAGATGCCCGAGTCGTCGATGATCCGGTTGAGCGAAGCGCCGTCGCGGCCGTCGCGGGCGAAATGCGCGCGCGCGGTGTCGAGGAAGGCGGCTCGGGCCGCGGCGGGCAGGCGTTCGAAGCGGGGCAAGGGCATGGCGCAGCGGTCAGCGGGCGGGAGTGGCGACGTCCGCGGCGGCTGTCGGCGTCGACGGCGCTGTGTCGCGCAGGCCTCGCAGGATGTGCAGGGTCGCGCGCCAATGCGCGGCCCACAGCGCCAGCGCCGCGGCGCCGGCGAGCACGCCGGCCGCGCCGGGCCACAGCGAGGCGATTTGCGGTGCGCACCAGCCCAGGCCCAGCCGCTGCCAGCGCCGCTGCTGCGCCGTCGCGATGCGGCCGTCGGCGCGCAGCGAGCCGGCGATCGCCGCGACGATGAAGAAGTCTTCCACGAAGTTGTAGGGGATCGCGAACATCCACCACACCGAGCCCGGCGGCGCGCGTCGCGCCGATGCCGGGATCGCCTGCAGCACGGCCTGCAGGTGGCGGCAGTAGCAGGCGACCAGGGCGAAGAACGCCAGCATCGCGGCGATGGCGCCGGCCGGCTCCAGGGCCCGCACCTCGCCGAGGAGGCCGGCGCCCCATTGCGACGCTCACCAGGGTTGGGTCAGCAGGGCCGCGACGGCGAGGGTCGCGGCGAACTTGAGCCAGGGCATGCAGGCCCGCTCCATGGTGTGTACCGGTAGTGTACACAGTTGGTTTCATGGCCGGGCCGGCCGCTCGCGGGCGCGCAGGCGCGTGAGATTCCTCCGCTCATAAGCCGCGCCTGCCGCAGCGGCGTGTGCAAGCGTCCCTCGCCCCTGGGCCCATCGACGGCGTTTCAACGCTGGCGCGTTGCTTACGGCGTCAGGCATTCGCCGTGCTGCTTGAGCTTGTCCAGCAGCTCAGGGTGGGTATCGGCGACATGCCGGCACACCAGTGCTTTGCCGTACTCGCCGGAGATGCGCCGCCCGGGTTCGGAGGAGATGACGGCCAGGGTCTTGGCGTAACACTCGGTGCCGACGAAACGCTCCAATGCTTGCTGTCGTTGCGGCGGCAGCGCCTGCAACTGCGCCAGGAGATCGTTCGACGAGGCGGCCTTGCGGCTGGCCGCCATCGCCGCCGCGCCGTCTTCGGACTCGATGAACCTCAGGCAGGGTTCGAACTGTTGCGCCGGCAGCGCCTGCGACAACAGCGGTTCGAGCTTGGCGGCCAAGGCGCCGGTGTCGAAGCCGGCGACCGCGGCTTCCGCGACCGCGCGAAGCTTGGGATCGCTGGCGGTTTGCGCCACGATCTGCTGGTTCAGCGCATGCTTGCCGTGAAACACTTCGAACAGATAGACGACCAGCTTGGCCGGACCGGTCGGCGCGGTTTCGGCGGGGGCGGGCGGAGCGGCGAAGCAGGCCGAACCGAACAGCAACGCAGGAAGAGCCGCCGCGAGGGCGAGCCTGGAAAGACGCATCGAATCATCCCCTGAAGTGCGGCGCGCGAATCGCGCCGACGGATAGCGCCGCCCGTCGCTGCGGCGGCATGACGCATTCTGGCAGAGTCTGTCGCGGCCTTGCGAGGCATGCGCTTCCCCTTCGCCGATCGGTGCGTGCTACCCGTTCGGCGTTTTTGTAGGAGCGGCGTGAGCCGCGACCACCGCAGCCGCGTACGCAAGCGGTGCCTGGCGAAGCACGGATGACCGGCCGCACTCGACCGCGACAGGCTCCATCCCCGCTTGGGAGACGTTCCGGGCATCGCATCGCTTCGGCGGTCGCGGCCGGTGACCGGAGGCCATCCCGTGGGACGCCGCTCCAACCGGAAGGCGGCAGGTTCCGTCGGCGGACGCACAGGCGGCGAAAACACGAACGCCCCGCGCGAGGCGGGGCGTTCGGGCTCTGCGGCGGACGCAGGCGGCGTGCCGGTTTATTCCACCGACAGCCCTTCGACCTTCTGCCAGCCGCGCGGCAACAGGCCGCCGCGGGTGGCGCGGGCGCCGAGGTAGGTGTCCAGCTCCTTATACGACAGGCCCATGGTGCGCGCGCCGGACTTGATGCTCAGGGTCTGTCCCGGGGCGACCACCGCCACCGCGACCACGCGCTCGGTGCCGAGCTTGGCCTTGGGGATGTCGATGATCTTGTTGCCCTTGCCCTTGTCGAGTTCGGGCAGCTCCGAGACCGGGAAGGCCAGCAAATGGCCGACGTTGGTGACCGCGACCACCCGGTCCTGTTCGACGTCGCCGACCGGGGACGGCTGCAGCACCTTGGCGTTCGGCGTCAGCGACAGCATCGCCTTGCCGGCCTTGTTGCGGCCGGTCAGGTTCTCGAAGCGGGTCACGAAGCCGTAGCCGTGGCTGCTGGAAAGGACGAAACGCTGGTCGTTGTCGCCGGCGGCGATGGCCTGGAACGCCGCGCCGGCCGCGGGCGAGAAGCGCCCCGTCAGCGGCTCGCCGTTGCCTCGCGCGGAGGGCAGGCTGTGGATCAGGGTCGAGTAGGCGCGGCCGGTCGAATCCAGGAACGCGACCTGCTGGGTGCTGCGGCCCTTGGCCGCGGCCAGCAGGCCGTCGCCTTCGCGGTAGCTCAGGGTGGCGGCGTCGATGTCGTGGCCCTTGGCCGCGCGCACCCAGCCTTTCTCGCTGACCACCACGGTCATCGGTTCGCTGGCGACCAGTTCGGTCTCCGACAGGGCCTGCGCGGCGTTGCGCGCGACCAGCGGCGAACGGCGCGCGTCGCCGAACTTCTTGGCGTCGGCGAGCAGTTCGTCCTTGATCAGCTTCTTCAGCTTGGTCTTGCTGGCCAAGGTGGCGACCAGTTGCTCGCGCTCCTTCTCCAACTCGGCCTGTTCGCCGCGGATCTTCATTTCCTCCAGGCGCGCCAACTGGCGCAGGCGGGTCTCGAGGATGTAGTCGGTCTGCTCTTCGGTCAGGCCGAAGCGCTTCATCAGCACCGGACGCGGCTCGTCCTCGGTGCGGATGATGCGGATCACCTCGTCCAGGTTCAGGAACGCGACCAGCAAGCCTTCCAACAGGTGCAGGCGGCGGTTGACCTTGTCCAGGCGGTGGTTGAGGCGGCGGGTGACGGTGTCGCTGCGGAAGCTCAGCCACTCGGTCAGGAAGGCCTTGAGGCCCTTGACCTGCGGGCGGCCGTCCAGCCCGATCACGTTGAAGTTGATGCGGTAGCTGCGTTCCAGGTCGGTGGTCGCGAACAGATGGCCCATCAGCTGTTCGACGTCGACCCGGTTGGAGCGCGGCACCAACACGATCCGGGTCGGGTTGGCATGGTCGGACTCGTCGCGGATGTCTTCCAGCCACGGCAACTTCTTGGCCCGCATCTGGGTCGCGATCTGCTCGATGACCTTGCTCGGCGAGGTCTGGTAGGGCAGCGCGGTGACGACGATGTTGGCGCCGTCCTTCTCGAAAATGGCGCGGGCGCGCACGCTGCCCAGGCCGGTTTCGTACATCGCGATCAGGTCCGCACGCGGGGTGATGATCTCGGCCGTGGTCGGGTAGTCCGGGCCGAGCACGTGCTCGCACAGGTCGCGGGTGGTCGCGTCCGGGTCGTCGAGCAGGCGCACGCAGGCGCTGACCACTTCGTTGAGGTTGTGCGGCGGCACGTCGGTGGCCATGCCGACCGCGATGCCGGTGGTGCCGTTGAGCAGCAGATGCGGCAGGCGCGCCGGCATCCAGGTCGGCTCTTCCAGGGTGCCGTCGAAGTTCGGGTCCCAGTCGACCGTGCCCTGGCCGAGCTCGCCGAGCAGGACCTCGGCGATCGGGGTCAGCTTGGACTCGGTGTAGCGCATCGCCGCGAACGACTTGGGATCGTCGCTGGAGCCGAAGTTGCCCTGGCCCTCGACCAGCGGATAGCGGTACGAGAACGGCTGCGCCATGAGGACCATGGCCTCGTAGCAGGCGCTGTCGCCGTGCGGGTGGTATTTGCCGATCACGTCGCCGACGGTGCGGGCGGACTTCTTCGGCTTGGCCGCGGCGTTGAGGCCGAGTTCGCTCATCGAATAGATGATGCGGCGCTGCACCGGCTTGAGGCCGTCGCCGAGGAAGGGCAGGGCGCGGTCCAGGACCACGTACATCGAGTAGTCGAGGTAGGCGCGCTCGGCATACTCGCGCAGGGGGATCTGTTCGAAGCCGTGGAACACCGGACGTACGGAATCGGTCATGGAACCTGTGGCTGGGTAGGGCTGACCGGGGATTCTAACCGGGCAGGGGGTGGCGGGGATGTCGTGGCGGCCGCGACGCCCCGCGAGGTGCGCCGCGGAGCCCGCTGGCGCTGCGGCCGGGCGGGCCGGCGCGGTATCCTGCCCGCCCGCCATCGCTCAGCCTGAGACCGCCATGCCGCGTCGCTTCCGCCGCCTGCGTACGTCGATCCTGTGCCTGGCCGCGGCCGGCATCGGCATCGCCGCGGCGACCGCGGCGCAGGCGCCGTCGCGCGCCGCGCCGGTCTGGTCCTATAAAGTCGTCGCCCGCTACCCGCACGACCCGGGCGCGTTCACCCAGGGCCTGATCTTCCGCGACGGCTTCCTGTACGAAAGCACCGGTCTCAACGGCCGTTCGACGGTGCGCAAGGTCAAGCTCGATACCGGCGAGGTGGTGCAGCGTGCCAGCCTACCGGCCTCGGTGTTCGGCGAGGGCCTGACCGATCGCCAGACCGAGCGCGGCCGCCAGCTGCTGGTGCTGACCTGGACTTCGCGCGCCGGCTACATCCTCGACATGGGCAGCTTCGCCACCGCCGGCACCTTCAGCTATCCCGGCGAGGGCTGGGGCCTGACCCGTTCGCAGGACACGGTCTACCTCAGCGACGGCAGCGCCCAGATCCGCCTGCTCGATCCGAAGACGCTGAAAGAGCGCGGCCGGATCGAGGTGCGCGAGGGCGGCCGCCCGGTCGAGCAGCTCAACGAGCTGGAATGGGTCAAGGGCGAGATCTACGCCAATGTGTGGCAGACCGACCGCATCGTCCGGATCGACCCCAAGAGCGGGCGCGTGCTCGGCTGGATCGACCTCAGCGGCCTGTTGTCGCGCCACGGCAGCGGCGGCAGCGGCGGCCGCGGCGCCGACGTGCTCAACGGCATCGCCTACGACGCCGCGCGCGACCGCTTGTTCGTGACCGGCAAATGGTGGCCGGACCTGTTCGAGATCAAGCCGGTGCCGCCCGCCGGCGGCAAGCGCTGAACCCGCGGCGCGGCATCGGCCGCGTCGTCGCCCTGCATCGTCGCAAGCCGCATTGAGCCGAGCGCCGCGCAGCTGACGGATTTGTCAGCGGCGCGACAGCCTGCCGTCCGCGGCCGCGGCCTAGAGTCGGCGCAGGTTCCGCGTGCCTCCCACCGCGGTCCTGCGCGGCGTCGCGGTTTGCGGCGTCGCGTCCTCCCCGTTGCCAAGGACGCCGCCCATGCCGCCTGCCGCCGATCGTTCACTGTCGCCCCGCGCCCGCAAACGCGCCTACGCCGTCTCCGTCCTGGCCGCCGCGCTGGCGGCGGGGCTGGCCTGGGGCGGCTTCGGCAGCCGCGGCGCGCCGAAGCCCAAGCCGCCCTCGCCGGTGCCAGTGACCTTCGCCAGCGTCGAACGCCGCGACGTGCCGCATTGGCAGGAAACCATCGGCACCGTGACCTCGCTGCAAAGCGCGGTGTTGCGGCCGCAGGTCGACGGCGTGTTGACCCAGGTGCTGTTCCACGAAGGCCAGACGGTCAAACGCGGGCAGTTGCTGGCGCGCATCGACGACCGCGCGATCCGCGCCGGCCTCGACGGCGCGCAGGCCCAGCGCGAGCGCGACGCGGCGTTGCTGCGCGCGGCTAAGTCCGACCTGAGCCGGTTCCGCCAGTTGTCCGGCGCGCAACTGATCGCCAAGCAGATGCTCGATCAACAATCGGCCTCGGTGCAGCAGTTGCAGGCCACCGCGCAAGGCAATCAGGCGGCCGTCGATGCGGCCCAGGTGCAGTTGTCCTACACCCGCATCGTGTCCCCGATCGACGGCCGGGTCGGGCTGCGCCGGGTCGATCCGGGCAATGTCGTGCGCACCGGCGATGCGCAAGGCCTGGTCACCGTGCAGCAGGTCGATCCGATCTCGGTGGTGTTCTCCCTGACCCAGGACCAACTGCCGGCGTTGCGTGCGGCGCAGGCCGCCGGGACGGTCGCAGTGCAGGCGCTGGACCGCGACGCCGGCCGGGTGCTCGGCGAGGGCGAGCTGCGGGTGATCGACAATCGGGTCGACGAGGCCACCGGGACGGTGCGCCTGCGCGCGGTGTTCGACAATCCCGGCGATCGCCTGTGGCCGGGGCAACTGGTCAGCGTGCGGGTGCGCACCGGCGAAGAGCGCGGCGCGACCGTGGTCGCCGCCGAAGCGCTGCAGCGCGGCGTCGAAGGCAGTTTCGTCTACCGTCTGGGCAGCGACGGCAAGGTCGCGGCGGTGCCGGTGCAGATCGGCTACCAGGACGATGCCTTGGCGGTGGTGCGCGGTCTGCGTCCCGGCGATACCGTGGTCCGCGACGGTCAGTCGCGGCTCAAGCCCGGGACCGCGGTGGTCGCGGCCAAGCCTTCCTCGCCGGTGCTGCGATGAGCGCGCCGGCCGGCGACGGCAACGCCGCTTCCACCACCCAACAGCTGGTGCGGCGTGCCTCGGTTTCGGACTGGTTCGTGCGCCATCCGGTCGCGACCACGCTGTTGACCGCGGCGGTGGTGCTGCTGGGCGTGTTCGCCCAGCCGCGTTTGCCGGTGGCGCCGCTGCCGCAAGCCGAGTTCCCGACCATCCGCATCGGCGCCAGTCTGCCCGGGGCCAGCCCGGAGACCATGGCCTCGGCGGTGGCCACGCCGCTGGAGACCGAGCTGACCGCGGTGCCCGGCATCACCGAGATGACCTCCAGCAGCGCGCTGGGCACGACTTCGATCACGCTGCAGTTCGCGCTCGACAAGAGCATCGACACGGCCGCGCAGGAAGTGCAGGCGGCGATCAACGCCGCGGCCGGGCGCCTGCCCGCGGACATGCCGTCGCTGCCGACCTGGCGCAAGGTCAATCCGGCCGACAGCCCGATCCTGGTGCTCAGCGTGGTCGCGCCGCAGATGTCGCTGACCGAGCTCAGCGACCTGGTCGAAACGCGTCTGGCGCGCAACCTGACCCAGATCGACGGCGTGTCGGAGGTCTTCATCGCCGGCCAGCAGCGGCCGGCGATCCGCATCCAGGCCTCGCCCGAGCGGCTGGCGGCGATGGGGCTGACTCTGGCCGACCTGCGCGAGGTCGCGCGCAGCGCCAGCGTCAACCAGGCCAAGGGCGCGCTGGTCGGCGAGCGGCGCATGTCGACCTTGGCCGCGAACGATCAGCTGTTCCGCGCCGAGGACTACCAGAAGCTCGTGGTGAGCTACCTCGACGGCGCGCCGGTGCGGCTGGGCGACGTGGCCAAGATCGGCTTCGGCGCCGAGAACGATTACGTATACGCCTGGCCCAACGGCCAGCCCGGCCTGGCCCTGGTGGTCAATCGTCAGCCCGACGCCAATATCATCGCCACCACCGACGCGGTGCTGGCCGCGCTGCCGCGGTTGCAGGCCGGCCTGCCGGCTAGCGTCGAGGTGGCGGTGCTCAACGACCGCACCCGCACCATCCGCGCGTCCCTGCACGAGGTCGAACTGACCCTGGGCGTGACCGTGTTGTTGGTGGTGCTGGTGATGGGCCTGTTCCTGCGCCAACTGTCGGCGACCATGATCGTCGGCGCGGTGCTGCTGGTCGCGCTGGTGGCGACGTTCGCGGCGATGTACGCCCTGGGCTACAGCCTCAACAACCTGACCTTGGTCGCACTGGTGATCGCGGTCGGCTTCGTGGTCGACGACGCCATCGTGGTGATCGAGAACATCCACCGCCATCGCGAGGCCGGGCTGGGCGCGTTGGAGGCGGCGCTGAAGGGCGCCGGCGAGATCGGCTTCACCGTGGTCTCGATCAGCCTGTCGCTGATCGCCGCCTTCATCCCGCTGCTGTTCATGGGCGGCGTGGTCGGGCGCTTGTTCGCCGAGTTCGCGATGACGGTTACCGTGGCGATCCTGATCTCGATCGTCGCCTCGCTGACCCTGGCGCCGATGCTGGCGGCGCGCTACATGCGCGCCCCGCCGCACCACGACGCCGCGCGCGCCGGATGGTCGCAGCGCCTGCTCGCCGGCTACGACCGCAGCCTGCGCTGGGCGCTGGACCGCCAGCGCGCCGTGCTCGCCGCGTTCGCCGCGACCCTGGCGGTCGCGGTGCTGGCCTACAGCCTGATTCCCAAGGGCTTCTTCCCGTTGCAGGACACCGCCTTCGTGTTCGCCACCACCGAGGCCGCGCAGGACATCTCCTTCGAGCAGATGCGCGCCAAGCACCTGCAACTGGCCAAGATCGCCGAGAGCGACCCGGCGATCCAGACCTATATGCATTCGGTCGGCGCCACCGCCGGCAGCCAGAGCCTGTCCAACGGCCGGTTCTGGTTCATCCTCAAGGACCGCGGCGACCGCGACGTCTCCGCCGACGAGTTCATCGACCGCATGAGGGCCAAGTTCGCCGCGGTGCCGGGCATCGCCATCTACATGCGCTCGGCGCAGGACATCAATCTCGGCACCGGCCCGGCGCGGACCCAGTACCAGTACGCGTTGCGCGGCCAGGACAGCCGCGAGTTGTCGGTCTGGGCCGACCGCCTGACCGAGCGCCTGCGCACGCTGCCGGAATTGCGCGACGTGTCCAACGACCAACAGATCGGCGCCGCGGTGACCCGCCTGACCATCGACCGCACCGCCGCCGCGCGTTTTGGCCTCACTGCGGCCGATATCGACCAGGCGCTGTACGACGCCTTCGGCCAGCGCCAGATCAACGAGTTCCAGACCGAAACCAACCAGTACAAGGTGATCCTGGAGATCGATCCGCGCTTGCGCGGCCGAGTCGACAGCCTGGCGTACTTCCACCTGCGCTCGCCGGTCGGCGGACAGATGGTGCCGCTGTCGGCGGTGGCCAAGGTCGAGCCGGCCGAGAACGGCCCGGTTTCGATCAGCCACAACGGCATGCTGCCGGCGGTCAATCTCTCGTTCAATCTCGCCCCCGGCGTGGCCCTGGGCGACGCGGTGGCGCGGGTCGAGGACGCCGCGCGCGAGATCGGCCTGCCGGCGTCGATCTCCGGCAATTTCCAGGGCAGCGCCCAGGCCTTCCGCGATTCGCTGGCGACCCAGCCGCTGTTGATCCTGGCCGCCCTGCTGGCGGTCTACATCATTCTCGGCGTGCTGTACGAAAGCTTCGTCCATCCGTTGACGATTCTTTCGACCCTGCCGTCGGCCGGGGTCGGCGCGGTGCTGATGCTGTGGGTGTGGAAGCTGGATTTCTCGATCATGGCCCTGATCGGCATCGTGCTGCTGATCGGCATCGTCAAGAAGAACGGCATCCTACTGGTGGACTTCGCCCTCGACGCGCAGCGTCAGCGCGGCCTGTCGCCGCGCGCGGCGATCCACGAGGCCTGCCTGACCCGGTTCCGGCCGATCATGATGACCACCTTGGCGGCGCTGCTCGGCGCGGTGCCGCTGATGCTCGGCCTGGGCACCGGTTCGGAGCTGCGCCAGCCGCTCGGCGTGGCGGTGGTCGGCGGCCTGTTGGTCAGCCAGTTGTTGACCCTGTACACCACGCCGGTGATCTATCTGGCCCTGGACCGCTGGTTCCTGCAGCGCCGCCGCGCCGCCGCGGCGCAGAGGCCGACGGCCACCGCGGCGGCGGCCGCAGCGGAAGGGTAGGATGAGGCCCCGGAACTCCTTGCGATGAAGCGCCTGCCGCGATGAAGCTGCTGATCGTCGAAGACGAGGTCAAGACCGCCGACTACCTGCGCGACGGCCTGGCCGAGCAGGGCTGGGCCGTCGACGTCGCCCGCGACGGCGTGTCCGGCCTGCACCTGGCGCGCGAGCTGGATTACGACGTGATCGTGCTCGACGTGATGCTGCCGGGCATGGACGGTTTCGCCGTGCTGCGCGAACTGCGCACGCGCAAGCAGACCCCGGTGATCATGCTGACCGCGCGCGATCGCATCGACGACCGCGTGCACGGCCTGGGCGCCGGCGCCGACGACTATCTGGTCAAGCCCTTTTCCTTCATCGAACTGCTGGCGCGCCTGCAGGCGCTGGTGCGGCGCGGCCGCCAGCAGGAGCCGACCGAACTGGCCGTCGGCGACCTGCAGATCAACCTGATCGCGCGCCGCGCCTTCCGCGACGGCGTGCGGCTGGACCTGACCGGCAAAGAATTCGCCCTGCTGGCTTTGCTCGCCCAGCGCCGCAGCCAGATCCTGTCCAAGACGGTGATCGCCGCGCAGGTCTGGGACATCAACTTCGACAGCAACACCAACGTGGTCGAAGTCGCGATCAAGCGCCTGCGGACCAAGATCGACGGCCCGTTCCGCAGCAAGCTGCTGCATACCGTGCGCGGCATGGGCTATGTGCTGGAGGTGCGCGAGGACGAGCGCGAAGGTTCGGCATCCGGGCGGTCGCCGGCATGACGTGGCTGTCGATCGCCCAGCGCTTGGCGGCGATGTTCGCCCTGGCCGCGCTGCTGGTGTTCGCCCTGGTCGGAGTGGTGCTGCACCAGGTGCTGCGCGACCAGATCGTGCGCTACCAGCACGCCGAACTCAGCACCAAGCTGCGCTCGGTCGCGCACAGCGTGGCGATGTGCGATTCGCCGGAACGCTGGCGCAAGGTCCAGGACAAGATCGAGAACCTGACCACCAGCGAGCGCAATACGCGTTTCTGGGCCTGGAGCGAAAGCGCGGACTTCCGCATCGGCGCCGACCGCGCGTTGCCGGTGCGCACCGGCAACGCCCGCGACTACGGCATGGGCACGCTCGATCGGCCCGGCATGACCTCGCCTTACCGGACCCTGGAGCAGATCGTGCCGGCCCACGGCCAGCGGCCGCCGGTGCGGTTGTGGATCGGCATCGATTCGCAGCCCTACGTGGCCGCGTTGCGCACGTTCGCGCTGGCCTTCGTCGCGCTCGCCCTGGTCGGCACCGCATTGGTGGCGCTGCTTGGGCACTGGATCGCGCGGGTCGGCCTGCGCCCGCTGCAGCGGCTGTCGAGCCAGGCGCGCACGTTGAGCCCGAGCAACCTGTCGCAGCGTCTGCGCACCGAGCAATTGCCGCCGGAACTCGGCCATCTCAGCGGCGCCTTCAACGGCGCGCTGGACCGCCTGGAGGCGGCCTATACCCGGCTGGATGCTTTCAATGCCGACGTCGCCCACGAACTGCGCACGCCGCTGGCCAATCTGATGGGCCAGACCCAGGTGGCGCTGTCGCGGCCGCGCGAGGCGGCGCAGTTGGAAGAGGTGCTGCAGTCGAACCTGGAAGAGCTCGAACGCATGCGCGGCATCGTCAACGACATGCTGTTCCTGTCGCGCGCCGACCAGGGCGATATCGCCCTGGACCGTGCCTGCGTGCCCTTGGCCGCGGAGGTGGCCAAGACCGGCGAGTTCCTCGAGTACCTGTTGGAGGAAGCCGGCATGCGCCTGCGCATCGACGGCGCGGCCGATGCCTGGATCGACTCGGCGCTGTTCCGCCGGGCCATGACCAACCTGCTGCACAACGCGGTCCAGCACGGTACGCCGGGCTCCGAGATCGTGGTCGAGCTGGCGACGGGCCGGAGCCCGGGCGAGGCCCGGGTGGCCGTGCGCAACCGCGGCCAGACCGTGGCCGCGGAGCATCTGGGACGGATGTTCGACCGCTTCTACCGCGCCGACGCGGCGCGCGAGCACCGCGGCGAGCGCCACCACGGGCTCGGCCTGTCGATCGTCAAGGCGATCGCCGTGCTGCACGGCGGGGCGGTGTTCGCCGACAGCGGCGATGGCGTCACCACGGTCGGCTTCAGCCTGGCCGAGCCGGCCGCGCTGCGCGCCTGAGGCGGGCGCGGCGGCAAGCGCCGCTCAGCGGTGCAGGTCGCCCGCTGCTTCGGGCTGGTAGCGCAGGCCGAGTACGCGCAGTTGCGCGCTGCGTCCGCCCGGCAGGGGCCAGGCGATGCGCGCGCCGACCCGCAGGCCGAGCAGGGCGCTGCCGACCGGGGCCAGGATCGAGATACGGTCGCTGCGCCCGTCGGCGTCGCGCGGATAGACCAGGGCGGCCTCGCGTTCCTCGCCGCTGGCTTCGTCGACGAAGCGGATCACGGAATTCATGGTGATGACGTCGGCCGGCACCTGGGCCGGTTCGACCACCTCGGCGCGGTCGAGCTCGCGGCGCAGGCCGCCGGTGTCCAGGCCGGGCGGGGCCTGGTCGAGCAGGGCCTCCAGGCGGTCGCAGTCCAGCCGCGACAGGAGCAGCGGCGGCGGCAGGCCGGAGGGGTGGGGCAGTTGCTGATCGTTCATTGCGGACTCCATAAGCGATAACGGGCGACGCACTGCGTGCGCCGCCCGCGGTTCAGGGATGTCCGGCGACCTTAGCCCGCGGCCGGAGGCGCTTCAAGCCGGCACGGACGGGCGATGCCGCGCAGCGCGCCGGGCCTGTGCCGGATCGGGCGACAACCGGCCGGTGAAAAAATTTATGACAAAGTCGTTGACAGCCGGTCCGCTGCAAAGCAACATACGCGCCTCGCAACGCTGAACGGCGACGCGAAAGGCCCAGGTGGCGGAATTGGTAGACGCACTAGTTTCAGGTACTAGCGGGTAAAACCGTGGAGGTTCGAGTCCTCTCCTGGGCACCAACGATATACGACGACGAAGCGGTTCCAAACCTTCGGCGTTGAAGACAAGGCGAGCCATCGGCTCGCCTTTTTCTTTTCCGATTCGTTTCCGGCATGCCGTCCGCGCAGTCCCGGCCCCTCTCGCTGATCGGCGCCGGGCCGCGCTGCGGGCGCATGCGCGCCCGCCGGACCGTCGCTCCTTGGCCGTGCCCGGCTGGGCGGCACGTTTCTTTTTTCATGTCTGCGGCGCCGTCCGGCCCGCCGGGCGGCGCTCAGGAGCTCGGTTCCGATTCGCCGGGGCGGGATCGGGCCCCTCGGCCCGCGGGTGGAGCGAATACTCCAGGGATGGATTCATAAACTTGACTCCGGTCACATGCTGATTCAGGAAATTGCCTGGTCATAGGCCATGGGCTAGGCTTTGCCGTGCGGCACCGGCTGCCCAGGCCGCCGCCGAGGGGAAGGCGAGAGCGCATCTCGGGTTTCCGGCGGGACGGTTGTGCGGTGGCCCCTGGCGCGTAACCGTCGCGTCTGTCGGGCCACGTTAGGAATACTCAGTTCACTAAGGAGAGGTCTCATGAAGAAGTTGGGTCTGGCGGTCGCGCTGATGCTCGCGACGACGTCCGCCGCGGCGAATGAATTCATTCCCTACTACGGCAACAACCCGTTCGTGTTCTGCAAGGTCGGCGTGCCGCAGGACTGCTGGGTGCCGAAGAACATCGCCACCGGCGAGTACCGCGTGCTCAGCCGCAAGTGCTTCAAGCCATGGTCGGCCAAGCTGTTCTCGCGCGTGTGCAAGCAGGCCTTCCCGAACGGCATGCCGGCCGGCGGCGACGCCGCCCTAGGCGCCGCGGCGGTCGGCCAGGCGGCGACCACCGGCAACTACGACGACATCAAGGACAAGGCCGACGCTTACAGTAAGCAGAACTCCTCGTATGCCGACGCCTACGAGAAGCAGATGAACTTCTCGCAGATCGAGAAGAAGGCCAACGCCAGCGGCCAGAACTTCAACGACATCAAGGCCCGCGCCGACGAGTACAGCCGCAGCACCGGCTTCGATCCGAACGCGTATGTCAGCGAGCAGCGCGATCCGGCCCGCGTCGATCCCTGATCGAAGCCGCTTCGTTTGCGCTTTGCGACGGCCCCGAGCGATCGGGGCCGTCGCCGTTTCTGCATCCGTGCGCACGGACGTGGCGATCGCGACGGTCGCGGGACGGAGGCCGGCGACGCCGTCGGCATAACCCCGGCATAACTTATCGGACGAGACGAGCACCGCACCCGCGCCGAGACGCGCGCCGCGCCGCGGGCATCGCGCCGGCGCCGGCTTGCGCGGCCGTGACGCCTCGCACGGATGCGCGCGGCAGCGCTGGCATAGTCCTGTCCGGGGAAAGAGGGGCCGCCGATGGAAGAGCGACTGATCCTGGTCGATGGCGATGACCGAGCCATCGGCGTCGGGGAGAAAATGCGCGTGCACCGCGAGGGGGCGCTGCACCGTGCGTTCTCGATTTTCGTGTTCGACGAAACCGGACGCCTGATGCTGCAGCAGCGCGCATCCGGCAAATACCACTCCGGCGGACTGTGGAGCAACACCTGTTGCGGCCATCCGCGCGAAGGCGAGGCCACCGATGCCGCCGCGCATCGGCGTCTGGGCGAGGAAATGGGCTTCGACTGCCGGTTGCGCAGCGTCGCCCGCATCGTCTATCGGATCGAAGTCTCGCAGGGGCTGATCGAACACGAGTACGACCATATTTTCGTCGGCCGCTACGACGGTCGGCCGCGGCCGAATCCGCTGGAGGTGCGCGACTGGGCCTGGCGCAGCGCGGCCGACCTGGATGCGGCGTTGCGCGAGCGGCCGCAAGACTTCAGCGGCTGGCTGCGCTACATCCTCGATCGCGGCGGGCCGGAGGAATTGGAGCGCTGGCGCGAGGCGGCGAGCGAGGGCGTGGCCTCGCGTTAGCCCCTTGCGGGACGGGCCAAGCGTGGCGCGGGGGCGTGGCGGATCGGCCGCGTGCGTGGCGGCGGCCGCGCGGTTCATAACGACCTCGTCATGAACACGCTGTTGGGGTCCTCGACGTAATCGCCGAACGGTGCGCACTCGACGAAACCGAACTGCGCATACAGGGTCCGCGCCGGCGCGAAGCCGGCCATCGAACCGGTTTCCAGGCTCAGCCGGCGATAACCGCGGCGGCTGGCTTCGTCGAGGATATGGCCCAGCATGCGCGCGGCCACGCCCTTGCGCCGATGCGCGTCGGCGGTGCGCATCGATTTGATCTCGCCGTGGGTCGAATCGAGTTCGCGCAGGGCGCCGCAGCCGAGCAGCTGGTCTTTCTCCCAGACCGTCCAGAAGCGGATGTCCGGCCGGCGCAGACCGTCCAGATCGAGGGCGTGAATGCTTTCCGGCGGCGAAAGCTCGGCCATGTCGCGCAGGTGCTCTTGCAGCAAGGCGTGGATTTGCGAGCCGGTGAGATCGTCGATGCGTATGTCCATGAGCGCAAACCGCGACGGCGCAGGGGAAGGACCGAGCATGCAGCAGTCGCCGCGGCGAGGGAATCCGTGTCGCGCTCCCGGCCATCGCGGGCGCTTGCGGCCGTGGCCCGGGTTTTCTCGTCCAAGTGCCGCGCAAATGCCTTCGGGCGCTTCGTCGCCCGGGGCCGTCACGCGGCCTGCCGGCGGTATCCGTTAAAGTCCGGCCGATCCGGGAAGCGGCGATGCTCCGCCGCGTTGCCGCCGCGAGGAGACGATCCATGCCCACCCAAGCGCGCCCCTTCCTGATGTTCACCGGCCGGGCCGAGGAGGCGATGACCCGCTATGTCTCGCTGTTCGCCGATGGCCGCGTGCTCGAAGTGAACCGCTACGGCGCCGAGGGCCCTGGGCCCGAAGGCTCGGTGATGGTCGCGCGCTTCCGTATCGCCGGTCTCGAAGTCATGTGCAGTGACAGTTACGTGCAGCATGCTTTCGGCTTCACGCCGTCGATGTCGCTGTTCGTGGATTGCCGCAGCGAGGAGGAAGTCGACGCCCTGGCCGCCCGACTGAGCGAGGGCGGCTCGGTGTTGATGCCGCTGGACGACTACGGTTTCAGCCGTCGCTTCGCTTGGGTCGCCGACTGTTTCGGCGTGTCCTGGCAACTCAATCTGCCTTGAATCGGTACGAAGCGACGACCCGCCGCCACGGCGCCGGCAATGTGATTTGTGCGGGGTACTGGACGCGGCCGTTTGGACCCCGCGGCACCCGCAGGTAGGATGGATGCCAATGCAGGTCCGGATTTTCGCCCGCGTAGGCGAAGGCGGGCGAATACCGAGGGCGTCATGGTCGATCGCGAACGTCGCAACAGCGACAAGAAACTCAACGCCGCCGAGCTGCGCGCCGGATTGACGCCGGCGCAACTGGACGCTCTGACGACATTGGAGTTCTTTCGCTGGGAACTGCGCTTCGTGCGCCGGCCGCTGTTTCAGGACCCGATTCCGGTGGTGTTCAACCGCGACGGCAAGCGCTATGCCGTGCTCGAGCCCGACGGCAGCCTCAACGAGAACCCGGGCTTCAAGATCCGCGACTGAGCCGCTTGCCGGTGGCGCAGGCGCGTTGCAAGATCGGAGCGTGACCGCATCGCGACCGCGCTCGCTGCTTGCGACGGCATTCGTTTCCCTCCCGGATGCAATCCCATGGACGCCGCCCAGGCCCGCGCCCTGATCGAACGCTATATCGCCGCCTACAACGCCTTCGACATCGACGGGATGCTCGCGACCCTGGCGCCGCAGCTGCGGTTCGAGAACTGGAGCGGCGGCCAGCTGACCGCCGAGGCCGACGGCATCGAAGCGTTTCGTGTGTTGGCCGAACAGGGCGCCCAGTTGTTCGCGCAGCGCGAGCAGCGCGTGCTCGACCTGCGCCTGGACAGCGCCCGAGCCGAAGCCGACATCGGCTATCGCGGCCGGCTGGCGCTGGACCTGCCCGGCGGCCCGCCGGCCGGCACGGTGCTGGAACTGCAGGGCACCAGCGAGTTCGGCTTCGCCGACGGCCGCATCGCCCGCATCGTCGACCGCAGTTGAGCTGAGGGGCCCCGTCCGGCGTGTCCGCCATCGGGATGGCGGGGCGTGGCTTCGTCTAGTTCGCGTGCGCGTCCCCGCTCATTGCCACCAACAGCCGGAGCAAGCCGGGCTTCAGGATTACCGACGGCATTCATCCTTGGGGGGGCGTGCCGGTTGGCGTAGGCGCAGGCGCTTGCCGGAGCCCGTCGAACATCGTGCAGTAATGGCGTACATCGCCGCGTCTGTCGGTGTAGGGCGGATGCATCGCCAAGCATTTGTCCAGGGCCGATTCGCGTTGCGCGGCGGCCAGGACGGCGGGATCCCTTTCGGCCATGACGCCCAGAAGGCCGATGTAGCCCATCGACAGCATTCCTTCGTCTCGGGTCTCGATGCGCGTGAGCAAGCGGGCCGCCATCGCGGGAGTTCGCTCGGTCACGTAGCGTTGCGGAAATCCGATGTTGGGCGGATGCGAAGTGCCCATATTGCAGGCCACCAGATCCAGCAGTTCCTCATCGTCCAGTTCGCCCAACCGGGTGGCCAGCTCCTGTTCGTCCAGGTCCCAGGTGTTGGTCAGTCCGTAGCAGCTGGGTTCGGCCCAGCGCGGCGGAGCGCAGGCCGCCGCCAGGGCGGTAAGAAGCAGTATCGGCAGGAGTCTGGGCATGCGGCCGAATGTCTGGATCAAGCCGACCCGAGAAGCGGCATCGGCGGGGCGGGGTGTTTCTCTTTCGAGCCCCCGGGCCGATCCGGCGCGCAGACCAGATGAACGACGTCCGACGAGCGTTCGTACCGTCCCCAGGGCAGGACCAGATAGCGCTTTATATGCCAAGACCCGTGCAGGTCGAGCGGTACCATGTAGTCAGTCTCCACCAGGAACGGCCCTGCGACTGTTGCGGACACCATGTCGCGCGTCATCGCGACGGGGGCGCCTCTCATGCCCCTTCCGCGGATGCCTTTGCGTTGCAGGTCCTGAAACGTGTCGTCGGCGCAGGCGTCCAGGCTTTGCCACGCCGTGAGATAGCCGGCGCCGAGGACGAGCAGGCAAACCGTCGCCACGAGCAGGGTCTTTTTCCAAATGGTCACGCGGCGCTCCTTAGTTCCTCGAACGGGCACGTCGCTGCACGGCTCCGGCTGGCACGGTCATCACGGCGCATCACGGCGCGGTCGGCTCGACCTCTTCCGCCTCCACCCCGAATTCCATCTCCATGGCGATCCGTACCAAGGCCGGAAAAGCGAACCAGTACTGTCGCCTCACCGCGTCCTTGACGAAATCTTCGCCGAACATCTCGCAGTAATGACGTTGCTCCCATGGGGCCAGCCTGTCCCGATCTGCACGGAGCAGCGCGATCCTGTGCTTGAGCATCAGACGGCGGAAATCGCCGACATTGCCTATGCCGACAGCGGAAAGCTCCGTCACCAACTCATCGTACGGCGCATTTCCGTAATCGTTCCGCCGCGGGAATATCTTGGATAGGACGGCATGTATCGACGCTGCCGTCAGTGGGCGCTGATGGATCCTTTTGCGGGCCGATATTCGTCTCATGGCGTTCTATCGTGTCAAGGCGGCTTTACTGGAACGAATTGTCGGGCGCCGGCCGCTTGGGCGGCAAACAGTCGTGACCGCGGCTGACGATACTGCCCGCCAGCTGATAGCACTCGAACAGCTGGCGATCATTGCGGTAGCCGGAATACACCAGGAAGGATATGGCGCCGCCTCGCTGAGCCTGGCGGACCCGGCTGGGGGCGCCGGGCAGCCGGCCCAGGCGTATTGCCGCAACCGGGCCGTCGTCGGTACGGGCAAGGCGATAGACGTAGCCCTCATTGGCCGAAAGGTGGGCCAGTCCGGTAAAGACGAAGACGCCTTCCGGGTTTTCGACGATTCCATGGACGTTCTCGTTCAGCACCGTCTCCAGGTCGCCGTCGGCGTCCTGAAATACGAGCTTGCCGATCCATTCCCCGGCATCGGTTCCCGAGAGGCGGCCGCCGAACGCCTCGAGCGTGTGGTCCGCGACCACGACCCGATGCGGACGTTCGGGCACGGGTGCGGATTGCTCGGAGGAGCAGCCGCAGATCGCGATCAATGCCGTGAGCAGTAATGTACGGGACATGGGGTGGCTTCCGGAGCTCGACTTGCGTCGTCGTTCAAAGCGGGGTTCGGCCATGGAACCCGACAAACAGCGTTTTGAGATTGGCCGGCACGTGCGGCCAGCCTGTCCGTGCCGCGTCGGTTCCATGGGGCCAGAAAAGGTTCTCGACGTAGTAGACGTCGATGTACTCGTGCTCGATCGGGGAGCAGTCCAGCAGACGCTTGGACATGAAGGACAGGTAGGCGGTGCCGGTAGCGATATCGTTTTGGGCGAAGGCCTCGGTGGTGGCGATGGCGAACTGCTCCATCCGATCGGTGAGCATGATGCTGTCGTGGCGTTCCATGCGAGGCTGGATTTCTGGGAAGGCCTTGCAAATGTCGTTAAGAAAACGCTCGATGAGGGCGTTGTCGACAGCGGATTTCATGTCTGTTCCTGGAGTCCCGTTAGCCGAACCGAATCCGCCCGACGATGAGGGGACGGGCCGGCCTGCGGGCGAGTCCTAGACTAAGCCCTGGGCAGCGGGCGGCCAGCCAGATGCCGGATGCCAACAGACCCGCGCCGATGGCCACCTGACACGGCAACTCACCGATTGAGGGAGGCGGCCCGAACGGATCGTGGTCGTCGGCGAGCTGAGCGCCGCCAGGGTCGGCCATCGCCAGCAATGCGAAGACCAAGATGCCGGCTCCTAGCGACGAACCCAGATAGCCGACGACTTTGCTGATTCCCATGCTGCTGGCTCCAGGGGGCGTTGCGGTTGGGCGAGGAGTCGCTCGTCCGAGGGCTCAGCCGAGTTGGTTGGCGGAGCGAACCCAGGCCATGTCCTCGCAGTCCTCGCTCACCAGCACCCATCCAGCGCTCGGGGTGTCGAGCATGATGCCCTCGCCGAACTCGGACTTGAACCAGTCCGCACTGCCCGCCTCGTGTTCGGGAAACTGATCGGTGCTGATGATGAAGACGACCGTCGACAGCTCCTCGTCGCCGGACCAGCGAACCAGGTCGCCGATGCGTATTTCTGTGTCGGTTTCGGGATAGAAGAGGCGTTTCATGAGCGATCTGAAGTTGATTCGAACCATGCCGCCCAGCGCTGCGGCGGTGCATGCGTTGGAGGCTCTGAACTAGCGCGTCTCGTCGCGACGTCTGGTCCTGGTGGCCGTCGCATACAGGCTTAGGCCGATGACGATAAACGCTTGCATGAGCAAGCCCACCAGCCACCAGCGCGGCCAGACGAATCCGACCGCGATCGAGACGGCGCAAACGCCGGACACGAAGGCTTTCGCCGTCAGGCTCGCGCGGGTAGCCGCCAGGAACCAGAGCGTCGCCGCCATGGCGGCCAACAAGGCGGTCAGCGCGTACGGCATGGGCAGGATCGGTCCGATATCGGAAGGCGTCGTCGCCAGCCTACTGCATGGATCAGGGCGGGCGATCGGGCGGCACGTCCCGGAAGGCTGCGACCGCGATGCCGCCGGACGATCTTCGGCGCGGCCTCGCAGGCATGCGGCCGCAGCTCGCGAAAACCCGGATCCGGCGCAACGGCCTGAATCGTCCAGGCGAAAAAAAACCGACGAAGCATCGTCGGTTTTTTAGGACTTGGTGGAGCGGAGGAGGATCGAACTCCCGACCTTCGCATTGCGAACGCGACGCTCTCCCAGCTGAGCTACCGCCCCAAGTCAGGATGGGAAGTCTAACGGGGACGGACGCGTCGCGCTAGTCCCTGTTCGCGAGCAGGGGCGCCAGGGCCGGTTCCAGGGCGCTGCGGCGCCAGCCGGACAAGGCCTCCGGCCAGATGCCGTGGTCGAGCAGGGCTTCCAGCCAACGGCGCGAGGCGAGCACGCCGTCGGGCAGGCCGAGCGCGGCGCTGCGTTGGGCGACGGCGTCCTGCAATTGGCGCAGGCGCTGCTTGTCGCGGGTCTCGGCGACGGCGGCGTCGGGGGCCTGGTCTTCGTCGGCCAGCGGCGTCGACAGTGCGGTCCAGATCGCGTCGGCGAGCTTGCGCGGGGCCTTGGGGTGCGCGTCGAGCAGGCGCTGCAGGGCGTCGCGGTCGCTCGGGGCCTGCTTGGCCAGGGTCGCGGCGAGTTCGTTGTCGAGGATCCAACTGCGCGGCTTGTCGCTGTCGCGCGCGTAGCCGTCGCGCCAGCGCAGCAGGCGCAGCAGGCGGCGCTGCGCGGCGGCGTCGAGGAACTGGGCGCTGCGCATCGACAGGTGCGGCCAGCGCTCGGGCGCTTCGTTCTCGGCGTTGGCAACGGTGCGGGCGGCGTCCTCGGCCAGCCAGTCGCGGCGGCCGAGTTGGCCGAGCAGGCCGTCGAGGGCGTCGTGCATGGCGAACAGATGGCGCACGTCGTCGGCGGCGTACTCCAACTGCGAAGGCGAGAGCGGGCGACGCAGCCAGTCGGAGCGGGTCTCGCCCTTGGCCAGGGTCACGCCGGTGAGTTGTTCGACCAGTTTCTGGTAGCCCAGGCCGCCGCCGATGCCGGCCAGGGCCGCGGCTTGCTGGGTGTCGAACAGCGGCTTGGGCACCACGCCGCAAGCGCGCTTGAACGCGACCAGGTCTTCGCTGGGGCTGTGGGCGATCTTGAGGATGGCGGTGTCGGCCAGGATCGGCGCCAGCGCCTCGGCGATGCCCGGGCGCAGCGGGTCGATCAACAGGATGACCGGCTCGGCCTCGGCTTCGCGCTCGATCGCGATCTGCACCAGGGCCAGCTGCGGCCAATACGTGCGTTCGCGGATGAATTCGGTGTCCAGCCCGATCCGAGCGGGCTTGGGGTCGAAGTGCGCGAGCAGCGCGGCGGGCGTGGTGATCCAGTGGGGCATGAGTCGTCGTTCGGGGCGCGGCGGCCGGTGCGGTGCCGGGGCGGGCGACAATAGCCTACTTTCCGCGCCGGGGCGCGAAGCGCGACCGCCGGCACGCTCGGCGGGGCTGGCACGGGCGCCGCGGCGGCGGGAACGCGGGCTGCGTGGCGGGGTCGAAGCGCTATGCTGGGGCGGTCCTGGTCGGCGAGGTCGTGGGTTTGCGCGCATTGGTGGGTTCGGGCATCGCGGTGTTGGCGCTGCTGGTCGGGTGCTCCGACCGGGACGGCAAGACGTCCGCGCCGCCGGCCGCGACGCGCGCACCGATCATTACCGTCAGCGCCGATCAGGCCGTGTCGCCGGTGCCGGCCTGGCGCGCGCCGGCGGTCGCGGTCGACGCTGGCAATGCCGCGGCGCTGCGCAAGCGCGCCGCCGCCGCCCTGAGCGAGGGGGATTTGTACGCCAGCGCCGACTCGGCGATCCCGATCTATCTGGCCCTGCGCGAGTTCGCGCCGACCGACCGCCCGGTCGCGGTCGGCCTGGACCGGGCGGTGGCGCTGTTGCTGATGGAAGGCGAGGCCGCGCTCAAGCGCATCGACGATGAGCCGCTGGCCTTGCGCGAGGCGCACCAGGCCGCGGCGGTGGCGCGCGCGGTCGCGCCGGAGCATCGCAAGGTCGAGGCCTATCTGGAGCGGCTGGATCGCGCCGACGAAGCGCAGGAGGCCAATCGGCTCGGCGAGGTCGAGCTCAATGCCGGGCGCATCGGCGAAAGCGGGCAGGGCGGCGCGCTGGCGCGGTTCCGCGAGGCCTTGGAGCTGCGGCCCGGCGACGTGCGCGCGGCGCAGGGCATCGCCGCGGCCGAAAGCGCGCTGATCCGGCGCGCCGAGGTAGCGGCCGACCGCGACGATTACGCCGGCGCCGAGCGTTGGCTGGCCGCCGCGGCGCAGGTGCGGCCGAAGCTGGACACCGCCGCCGACGCCCAGGGCCGGATCGCGGCGCAGCGCCGCGCCCGCATCGGCCATCTGCGCGACGCCGGCATCGCCGCCCTGCCCAAGCTCGGCGGCATCGACGAGGCCCGCGGCAATCTGGCGACCTTGCTGCGCATCGCTCCGGCCGGCGATCCGGCGGCGATCGAGTTGCGCGAGCGGATCGAATTGGCGACCCACTACGGTTTGTTCCGCCCCGGCCAAGTGTTCACCGATGCGATGAATCTGGGCGGGCGCGGCCCGGCGATGGTGGTGATCCCGCATGGCGCGTTCCGGATGGGCGCCGACGCGGTCGAATCCGGTTCGAGCGATGCCGAGCGGCCGCTGCGCACGATCCGTTTCGACCGCGGCCTGGCGGTGTCGCGCTACGAGATCACCGTCGGCGAGTTCCGCCGCTTCATGAACGCCAGCAAGCACCGCCCGCGCGCCAACCGGCGCGGGTATTCCATCGCCTACGACGAACGCAGCGGCAACCTGGTCCGGCGCGGCGGGGTCGACTGGCGCTCCGACTATGCCGGCCGGCCCGCGGCCGACAACATGCCGGTGGTGCACGTCAGCGCCAAGGATGCGGTGGCCTATACCGAGTGGTTGTCGGCGATCACCGGCCAGCGTTACCGGCTGCCGAGCGAGGCCGAGTTCGAGTACGCCTTGCGCGCCGGCACCCAGGGCCGTTTCCCCTGGGGGGACGGGCCGCCGCCGGCGCGGGCCGGCAACCTGACCGGCAGCCTCGACGCCTCGCCCAGCGGCCGGCAGTGGCGCAACGCCTTCGACCGCTACGGCGACGGCGCCTGGGGGCCGGCTCCGGTCGGCCGCTACGCGCCGAATGCATTCGGTCTTCACGACATGGCCGGCAATGTCAGCGAGTGGGTGGCCGATTGCTGGCACGACAACTACCGGCGCGCGCCCCGCGACGGCGCGGCCTGGTTCAATCCGGGCTGCCGCACGCGGGTGTTCCGCGGGCCGTCGTGGTCGAGTTCGCCGGCGCAGTCGCGCGCGGCCTGGCGCCAGGGCACCAGCGCCGACACCACCAACGGCCGCCTCGGGTTCCGGGTGGTGCGGGAGATTTGACCGGCGCCGGTCGCGCGGCATGATGGCGCGATCGTCGTCGGCGATGGGGGCGGGCGGCGCGCGAGCGCCGCACGGCCGGTCAGCAACGAAGCGGGCGCGGGCCCGCAGGCAGTTTCGGGAGTAGGCAGATGCGGATCGATCCTATGGGCGGCGCGAGCCGCGGGCAGCGGCGCGGGTTCGGCGGGTTCCGCTGGTGGATCCTGGCCCTGTTCGCGGTCTATGCGGCATGGCAGTGGTTCGGCAGCGCCAAGACCGATCCCTACACCGGCGAGAAGGCGCACTACGGCACCACCGCCGACGAGGAAGTGCAGCTCGGCGCGCAGGCCTTCCAGCAGGTGCTGGGCGACGCCAATGCCCAGCGTGCGCTGTTGCCGGCGAACGCGCCGGAAAGCCAGGCGGTGCGCGAGATCGCCCAGCGCCTGATCGGCAAGGTGCCGCAGGTCGCCGAATCGCTGGCGGCGGCCAACCAGCAGACCGCGCCGACCGATTACCGCAGCTTCCAGTGGGACGTGGCGGTGATCGATTCGCAGGAAGCCAACGCCTTCTGTCTGCCCGGCGGCAAGATGGCGGTCTACACCGGCCTGCTGCCGGTGACCCAGAACGCCGACGCGTTGGCGGTGGTGATGGGGCACGAGATCGCCCACGCCCTGCTGCGCCACGGCTCGCAGCGCATGGCCCAGCAGAAGCTGGTGCAGATGGGCCAGATCGCCACCGGCATGGCGGTGGGCGGCATGGACCCGCAACAGCAGCAGATGATCATGGGCGCGCTCGGCGCCGGTGCCCAGTACGGGCTGATCCTGCCCTACGGGCGCAACCACGAGACCCAGGCCGACCAGGTCGGACTGATGCTGGCGGCGGCGGCTTGCTACGACCCGCGCCAGGCGGTACCGCTGTGGGAGCGCATGTCCCAGCTCGGCGGCGGCCAACGCCCGCCGGAGTTCGCCTCGACCCACCCGGACCCGGCCAACCGCATCCAGAGCCTGCAAGCGCTGATGCCGCGCGCGCTGCAGTTCTACCAGGCGAACTGCGCGAACCGGCCGTTGCGGTGAGGCTGAGGTAGCAGCGACGGCGACAGCAACTCCTTCCTGCCCCCCCCTTTTTCGAAGGGGAAGAACAGCGAAGGCTAACCACAGAACGAAAAAGCCCGCCGGTCGGCGGGCTTTTTCGTTGCGCGTGCGGCCTCGTCGTGCGTTGGAAGGAGGTCGGCATCGAACGGCCCCGGCTTCGGCCTTCACCAATCCCCCGTCCCCCATCCCTAATCCCCGCGTTCAGAAACTCATGAACAAGCCGCCGTTGACCGGAATATTGGCGCCGGTGATGAAACCGGCGTCGTCGGCGGTCAGGAATTCGACGGTGCGGGCGATTTCGCTGGGCTTGCCGAGGCGGCCGACCGGGACGGCGTCGATGATGCGGCTGCGGATGTCCTCGGGCACCGCCATCACCATCGCGGTTTCGCAGTAGCCGGGCGAGACCGAGTTGACCGTGACGCCCTTGCGCGCCACTTCGCGCGCCAAGGCCATGGTGAAGCCGTGCATGCCGGCCTTGGCCGCGGAGTAGTTGGTCTGGCCGAACTGGCCGGTCTGGCCGTTGACCGAGCTGATGTTGACGATGCGGCCGAAGCCGCGCTCGGCCATGCCGTCGACCGCGTGCCGGCACAGGTTGAACACGCCGTCGAGATTGACGTCCATGACCTCGTCCCACGCGCGCTTGTCCATCTTGCGCAGGCTGCCGTCGCGGGTGATGCCGGCGGCGTTGACCAGGATGTCGACCGAGCCTTCGCGTTCGAGGATGCGGCCGATCGCCGCGCCGCAGTCGTCGTAATCGGCGACGTTGGCGGCTTCGAAGCCCACGTCCAGGCCTTCGGTCAGGCGGCCGAACTCGGCGATGCGCTCTTTGCGCGAGCCCAGGTCGAGGGCGATCACGCGCCGGCCGGCGCGGGCGAGGGACTTGCAGATCTCGCTGCCGAGACCGCCGATACCGCCGCTGACGACGGCGATGCGCTTGTGCATGGGAACTCCGGAACGGGATGCCGGGCGCGGCGGGGTCACGCGCCCGCGAACCGCCCGCGGGCGGTCGCGATCGTGCTGGGCGCGCCGGCGGCGCGCAAGAAAAAAGCGCGGCTCAACGCTCGCGCTTGTCGGTCTTGTTCCGTGGCGTGGTCGGTTGGCCTACGCTGCCGGACAGGTTCTGCTGGAACTCTTTCCACAGGCTGAGGTTGCGCTCGGTGAGCTGATTCATCATCGCCCACGGGGTCTGGCCGAGCATGCCGCCCATCTGGTTGCGGAACTGCTGCTGCTGGTCCAGGAACAACTGCATCGAGCGTTCCAGGTAGTTGCCCATGAAGCCCTGCAGCGAGTCGCCGTAGAAGCGGATGATCTGGCTGAGCAACTGGGTCGACAGCACCGGTTCGCCGTCCTGCTCGTGCTCGGCGATGATCTGCAGCAGCACCTGGCGGGTCAGGTCTTCGCCCGAGCGCGCATCGCGCACTTCGAACTCCTCGCCGTCGACGATGAGCTGGCGCACGTCTTCGATGGTGATGTAGCTGGAGATCTCGGTGTCGTAGAGACGACGGTTGGGGTACTTCTTGATGACGCGGGTCGAGGCCATGGAGCTTTGGCTCTAAAACGTGGTGCCTTGCAGCATGGCTCAGGCCGCGAGGGCTTGCAACAGGGTCGGCACAATGAGCGCGACGGGCGGTCGGAACCGCCGCCGGACGCGGCGCCGTCCGGCCTGCGCACCGGAGACCTGAACAGGTCTCCGGCGGCGAACCGGTTTACCAGCCCATGTACTGACCGCCGTTGGCGGACAGGTTGGCGCCGGTGATCCAGCCGGCTTCGTCGGGAATGAAGAAACCGACCGCGTAGGCGATCTCTTCCGGCGTGCCCAGGCGCCCGGTCGGGATCTGGGCGATGATCTTGTTGCGCACGTCCTCGGGCACGGCCATGACCATGTCGGTGCCGATGTAGCCCGGCGACACGGTGTTGACGGTGATCCCGAACTTGGCGTTTTCCTGCGCCAGCGAGATGGTGAAGCCGTGCATGCCGGCCTTGGCCGCGGCGTAGTTGGCCTGGCCGTACTGGCCCTTCTGGCCGTTGATCGAGCTGATCTGCACGATCCGGCCCCACTTGCGATCGCGCATGCCCTCGATCACCGGGCGGGTGACGTTGAAGCAGGAATTGAGGTTGGTGCCGATCACGTCGGTCCACTGCTGCGCCGTCATGCGGTGGAAGGTGGCGTCGCGGGTGATGCCGGCGTTGTTGACCAGGATGTCGATCGGGCCGAGTTGGCGCTCGACCTCGCGCACCAGCGCTTCGGCCTGCTCCGGCGAGGACACGTCGCCCTGGGCGATGGCCACGTCGAAGCCCTGTTCCTTCAACTGCGCCTGCCAGGCGCGGCCCTTGGCTTCGTCTCGATAGTTGGTCGCGACCTTGTGCCCCATCTTGGCGAGGCGTTGGACGATCGAGGTGCCGATGCCACCGGTGCCGCCGGTGACCAGTGCAACGCGTGACTGCATGCTGTGCTCTCCATGACCGCGCAGCGCGGTATCGGCCCGATTCTAGACAGCATTCGGGGCCGGCGTGTTGTGCACAGCAGCGAGGGTCTCAGCACATTTTGGAATCTGTGCCGGACTGAACGAAACCCTGGCCTGGTCGAGCAATTGCGTGACAGTCGCTACCGCGGCCAGGGGCTCGGGGTCCTGGCCGAGCGCGTGCCAGGCGGCACGCAATGCGGGCAGCGGGTCGGACGGGTCCAGCGGCTGCGCAGCGTCGGACTTGGACAGCTTGCGTCCCTGCGCGTCGAGCAGCAGCGGCAGGTGGGCGTAGCGCGGCGTCGGCAGGCGCAGGGCGCGCTGCAGCAGGATCTGGCGCGCGGTCGAGTCGAGCAGGTCGGCGCCGCGGACCACGTCGGTGATGCCCTGGTCGGCGTCGTCCACCACCACCGCGAGCTGGTAGGCCCAGTAGCCGTCGGCGCGGCGCAGGACGAAATCGCCGACCTCGGCGGCTACGTCCTGGCGCTGCGGGCCGAGCACGGCGTCGTCGAAGCCCACCGTGGCGCCGTCGGCCACGCGCAGTCGCACCGCCGCTTGCGGCGCGGCGCGCCCGGGTTCGCGCGCGGCGGCGAGGCAGCGGCGGTGGATGCCGCCGGCGGCGGCCAGGTCGCTGCGGCTGCAGCGGCATGCGAAGGCCAGCCCGCGTGCGAGCAACTGGTCCAGGGCGGCGCGGTAGAGCTCGCCGCGCTCGCTCTGGCGCCGCACCGGCTCGTCGCTCTCCAGGCCGAACGCGGCCAAGGCGCGCAGCTGGCGTTCGGCGGCGCCGGGAACTTCGCGCGGCGGATCGAGGTCTTCGATACGCACCAGCCAGGCGCCGCGGTGGTGGCGCGCGAGCAGCCAGCTGCCGAACGCCGCCAGCAGCGAACCCGGATGCAGGTCGCCGGTGGGCGAGGGCGCGAAGCGGCCGCGGTAAGGCGCGGGCGCGGCCGCGCCGGGGCTGGCCGGGCCCCCGGCATGCTCGGGTGGGAACGAAGGATGTCCGGACAATGAACGAGCGCTCGGGCGACGGCGGGGACGATACGGATTCTCGTTGAATTAACGGCGGGTTCGCCACATTTGAGGACGAGCGGCGGCGACGCCGCACCGACAGGGAGGTCGCCCGAAGCCGCGCATGGTGCGCGGCAACCAAAGCAAAGTACGACCATGTTCAAACGCATAGCGCTGTTCCTCGCCACCAACCTGGCCGTGCTGATCCTGCTCGGCGTCGTCATGTCGGTGCTGCAGAACGTATTCGGCATCCGCCTGGGCAACAACGGCGCGATCCTGGTGATGGCCGCGGTGTTCGGTTTCGGCGGCTCGCTGATTTCGCTGCTGATGTCGAAGTGGATCGCCAAGCGGACCACCGGCGCCTACGTGATCGAGCAGCCGCGCAACGCCGAGGAGCGCTGGCTGGTCGAGACCGTGCGCCGCCAGGCCGAGGCGGCCGGCATCGGCATGCCTGAGGTGGCGATCTACCAAGCGCCGGAAATCAATGCCTTCGCCACCGGCGCCAACCGCAACGACGCGCTGGTCGCGGTGTCGACCGGGTTGCTGGGCGCGATGACCAAGGACGAGGCCGAGGCGGTGCTCGCCCACGAGGTCAGCCACGTCGCCAACGGCGACATGGTGACCATGGCCCTGATCCAGGGCGTGCTCAACACCTTCGTGCTGTTCGCCGCGCGCATCGTCGGCGGCTGGATCGACGCCATGCTCAACGGCGGCCGCGAATCGCGCGGGCCGGGCGTGTTCTATTTCGTCGTGGTGATGGTGCTGGACGTGGTGTTCGGCATCCTGGCCAGC
Organism: Lysobacter antibioticus HS124; assembly: GCF_000336385.2. Lineage (GTDB taxonomy): Bacteria > Pseudomonadota > Gammaproteobacteria > Xanthomonadales > Xanthomonadaceae > Lysobacter > Lysobacter firmicutimachus. The sequence continues at coordinate 62,489 of NZ_HG424460.1, forward strand.
ATGATCGCCATGGCGTTCTCGCGTTACCGCGAATTCCGCGCCGACGCCGGCGGTGCCCGCCTGGCCGGACGCGAGAAGATGATCGCCGCGCTCAAGCGCCTGTCGCTGACCTACGGCGAGAGCACCCTGCCGAACCAGGTCCAGGCCTTCGGCATCAGCGGCGCGGTCGGCCACGGCCTGTCCAAGCTGCTGCGCAGCCACCCGCCGCTGGAGGAGCGCATCCAGGCGCTGATCGACGCGCCGCAGGAGCGGTCGAGCGGTCGGACCGTGGTGCGTTGAGCGAAGGGCGGGGAAAGGCAAGAGCACATCCCGCTGGCCCCTTTGCAACGCTGGGGCAGCGAAGGCGGCTCCGCCAACGGCCGGGTTTCTAGAGCCATCGGCCGCCGCCGCCCGACTACGATGAAACAACAAAAAACCCGCCAGACGGCGGGTTTTTTGTTGCTCGCAGGCCCCGGCTTTCTTAGCCCTTCCCGAATCCCGAATCCCAGCCTCACTGGAAGTCGTAATCCATCTCCGGCCCCGCCGCGGCCAGGAAGTGCCCCTGGGCGTAGTCGATGCCGGCGCCGAACAGCAGGCTCATGCTGGCCGCGTCCTGGACGAACTCGGCGATGGTCTGCTTGCCCAGCTCGCGCGCCTTGTCGGCGATGTCGCGGACGCGCTGCTGGTGGTCGGGGTTGCCGGTCAGGTCTTCGATGTAGCCGCGGTCGATCTTGAGGAACGCGGCGTCGAAGTGGTTGAGCAGCTGGAACGAGTTGAGGCCGGCGCCGAACTGCTCCAGGCCGATGCGCACGCCGTAAGGGGCGATGCGCGCCTGCAGTTCCTGCGCCGCGCGCAGGTTGGTGAACACCTTGGACTCGGGCAGCTGCAGCACCAGCAGCTTGCCGTCGGCGCCGTACTTGGCCAACTGTTCGACGATGTGCTGCTGCAGGCTTTCGTCCTGCAGCGAGGCCTGGGTGATCTTGACCAGCAAGGTGGTGCGGCGGCCCTGGCGCATGCGCTCGCCGATGATCTGGATCGCCTTGCCGACCACCCAGCGGTCGATCTCCCACAGCAGGCCGTGTTCCTCGGCGATCTGCAGGAACGACAGCGGCTGCACCAGCTCGCCGCCGGCTTCGCCCGGGGCCGCGCTCTGCATGCGCAGATAGGCCTCGTACATCTCGATCGGCTCGCCGTGCAGATTGATCAGCGGCTGGTAGTTCATGACGAAGCGATCGGCGTCGAGCGCGTCGCGGATGCGCGCGACCCAGGCGGCGATGCGCTCTTCCTCGGCGCGGTCGACCGCGCCGGGGTCGAACAGCTCGCTGCGGTTGCCGCCGACGTCGCTGGCCGACTGCAGGCATTGGCTGGCCTTGCCGAGCACGGCGGTGATGCTGGCGATCTTCTCGCCGATCTGCACGCCGCCGAGGCTGGCGGTGGCGCTCAACGCCAGCGGGCCGGCCTCCAGCACCTGGTCGGCGAACGCGGCGCGGATGCGCTCGGCCAGCGCCGCGGTGTGGCTGTGGTCGCTGTGCCGGGTCAGCACCGCGAACTGGTGCTCGGCGAAGCGCGCGACCACGTCCTCGGCGCCGATCGCGGTGCGCAGGCGTTCGCCGCAGGCGGCGATGAGCTGGTCGGCCTGGTCCAGGCCGATTTCCTGCAGCAACTGGTTGTAGTGGTCGGGCTCGATCAGCAGCAGGCCGTGGTGGGCCGAGTTCTGCGCCGCATCGGACACCGCGTCTTCCAGCGCGCGCAGGAAAGTGGCGCGGTTGAGCAGGCCGGTGACCTGGTCGCGCTGGCGCAGCGCTTCGACTTCGCGCGCCAGTTCCGGGTCGACTTCCTGCCGGCGCAGCACCACTTGCAGGCAGTGCTCGCCCTCGTAGGTGGCGGGGGTGAACTCCATCACCGCCGGGAAGGCGTTGCCGTCCAGGGTGCGGGCCTGGGTCTCGTAGCTCGGCGGCGGCGGTTCGCCCTTGCTGAGCTGCTTGAGCAATTGCTTGAAGCCGTCGACCTGGCCGGGCGCGACCAGATCCAGCAGCGACATGCCTTCGATCTCTTCGAAGGACTCGAAGCCGAACATCTCCAGGTACGCCGTATTGGCGCGGATGTGCATGCCTTCGTGGATGTAGGCGATCGGGTCGCGCGAGGAATCGATCAGCGCGTCGCAGCGGCGCTCGGTCTCGCGCACCTGGGCTTCGAGCCGGCGCAGCGAGCGGCGCGCTTCCAGGTCGGCCCATTCGGCGCGCACCGCGTTCTGCAGATGCGCCAGATTGGAGCGCAGCACCACGCCGCGCGCGCCGATTTCCAGCGCGCCGAGCAGGATGGCGTCGTCGACGGTGTCGGTCAGCACCAGCACCGGCAGGTCCTTGCCGCTGGCGTCGACGCTCTGCATCAGCTTGGACAGGGCGACGTTGCGCGAATCGCGCGAAGCCAGGACCAGGTCCGGCGGATGCTGCAGGATCAGGGCCGCGACTTCCTGTTCGTTTTCCGGCCGCGTCGGCCGTACTGCGATGCCGCTGTTGCGCAGGCCGCTGACGATGGCCTCGGCCGCCTCGACGCTGTCGTCGACGATCAGCAGGCGCAATACCATGTCTTTGCCGAATTGCATTGACCACCTCCGTGGGCCGGGTTTATGACATGAAGGACCGGCCTCGTCCATGCAAGGTCGAAAATCTGTGACCTGTTGTTGGGTTCGATCCGCCGCGACCTGACAGGGCCGGCGCATGGCGGCGCCGGTCTGCGGTTTCGCGTCGTTCCCCGATCAAACCCCGACCAGATTACAACCTTACAACGGTCGCTTGCCGGGATCGCCTGCCACTTCTCGCACCAGCTTGGGCACCAGGTAGCCGGAGATGCGCGCGGCCAGGGCGCGGTGCAGGGCCAGGGCGCGTTCGTCGGCGACCTCGAAATGGGCCGAGCCCTGGACCCGGTCGAGCTGGTGCAGGTAATAGGGCAGCACGCCGGCGGCATAGCTGCGTTCGCTGAGCGCGGCCAGGGCGTCGACGTCGTCGTTGACGCCGCGCAGCAATACCGCCTGATTGAGCAAGGTGGCGCCGGCGGCGCGCAGCCGGCCCATGGCGGCGTCGACCGAGGCGTCGAATTCGGCGGCGTGGTTGGCGTGCAGCACCACCGCGACCGGCCAGGGCAGTCCGCGCAGCCAGGCGACCAGCTCGGCGTCGACGCGCTCGGGCAGGACCATCGGCAGGCGGGTGTGCACGCGCAGGCGGCGGAGGTGCGGAATCGCGGCCAGGGCCTGGGTCAGCTCGGCCAGCTTGGGGGTGGCCAGCGACCAGGGGTCGCCGCCGGACAGGATCACCTCGTCGATGCCGGCGTCGGCGGCGATCGCCGCCACCGCCTCGCGCCAGCCGGCCGCGGCCGCGGTTTCCTCGGCATAAGGGAAGTGGCGGCGGAAGCAGTAGCGGCAGTGGATCGCGCAACTGCCGGTGGCGATCAGCAGGGCGCGGCCGCGGTACTTGCGGATCACGCCGTGGCCGGCCTTGGCCGCGCCGTCGCCGACCGCGTCCAGGCTGAAGCCGGGCATGGGCCGCATTTCCTCGTCCAGCGGCAGCACTTGGCGCAGCAGCGGGTCGGCCGGGTCGCCGTGGCGCATGCGGGCGACGAAGCCGCGCGGGACCCGCAGCGGAAACTGCGCCGCCGCCTCGTCCGACAGGCCCAGCGCCGCCTCGTCCAGGCCGAGCAGGGACAACAGCTCGCGCGGATCGCGCAGGGCCTCGCGCCAGGCCGCCTGCCAGCGGGCGCCGGGGCGGTCGGGGGCGGGCGGCTGCATCGGGGCCGGGGCTGCGGTTATCATGTCGGGCTGGTTCGGGTGGCCGGATCTGCCGGCGCCGGCCCGGGCCGTAGGCCGGGGCGGGCGCGCAGCCCGACATTCTAGCCTTACCCGCCCGATCGCGTTCCCGAGCGGCGCACCGTGGCGGCGTGGCCGAGCGCCGGCCTGCCGCAGCGCGGGGCGCCGCCTCATTACTTTCCAAATTCGCAGGAGCTTCAGCATGGCCAGCTTAGGCATGAACGACGTCAAGACCGGACAGAAGATCCTGGTCAACAACGACCCGTGCATCATCACCGAGACCGAATACGTCAAGCCGGGCAAGGGCCAGGCCTTCACCCGCGTCAAGTACCGCAGCATCAAGTCGGGCCGCGTGGTCGAAATGACCATGAAGGCCACCGACAGCGTCGAACAGGCCGACGTGGTCGACACCGACATGCAGTACCTGTATTCGGACGGCGAGTACTGGCACTTCATGAACCAGGAGTCGTTCGAGCAGGTCCAGGCCGACAAGGCCGGCATGGGCGGCGCGGAGAAGTGGCTCAAGGGCGAGGAAGAATGCGTGGTGACGCTGTGGAACGGCGTGCCGATCGCGGTCCAGCCGCCGAACTTCGTCGAGCTGAAGATCACCGAGACCGATCCGGGCGTGCGTGGCGATACCTCGGGCGGCGGCGGCAAGCCGGCGACCCTGGAAACCGGTGCGGTGGTGCGCGTGCCGCTGTTCGTCGGCCAGGAAGAAGTGATCAAGGTCGACACCCGCTCGGGCGAGTACGTCAGCCGAGTGAAGTAAGCCGGTCCGTTCCGCGGCCGCCGCCGGCGGTCGCGGGCGGCCGCGCAAGTCCCGCCGCCGGCCGCGCCTGCGGCGCGGTTTGCCGGCATTGCCGCTTTCGCCGCCGCCTGCGCGGCGCGGGCGAGGGCGGCGCACAATGCCTTGCGGCGACGCCGCGGCGCTGCGATGCGCAGCGTGCCCGACGCCACGACCCGTACGCGGACGGCGACCCCGGCCGCGTTTTCGCAATACCCGGCCGACCCGGCCCCGGGCGGTCCGACCCTCCGAGCGAGCGCAGATGACGACCGAAGCCCAAGCCATTCCCTGCGACCTGTTGATCGAAGCGGGCTGGGTGGTGCCGGTCGAGCCGCATGCGGTGGTGCTGGAAGCCCACGCCGTCGCGGTGCGCGGCAGCCGGATTCTCGAGGTCCTGCCGGTCGCCGAAGCGCGGGCGCGCTACGCACCGGCGGAAACCGTTTCGCGGCCCGACGCGGCGCTGATCCCGGGGCTGGTCAACGCCCACACCCACAACCCGATGACCCTGCTGCGCGGCATCGCCGACGATATGCCGCTGATGGAGTGGCTGCAGGGCCATATCTGGCCGGTCGAGGCGGCGGTGATCGGGCCGCAGTTCGTCGAGGACGGCATCGCCCTGGCGATCGCCGAGATGCTGCGCGGCGGCACCACCTGCGCCAACGAGAACTACTTCTTCCCCGACGTGCAAGCCGCGGTGTACAAGCGCCACGGCTTCCGCGCCCGGGTCGGCCTGCCGGTGATCGATTTCCCGACCGCCTGGGCCAAGAGTTCGGACGAATATTTCGACCGCGCCGGCGAAGTGCACGATCTGTGGCGCGACGATCCGCTGGTCGCGACCGCGTTTGCGCCGCATGCGCCGTACACGGTCAGCGATGCGAACTTCGAGCGCATCCGCATGCTCGCCGACCAGCTCGACCTGCCGATCCACCTGCACACCCACGAGACGGCGCAGGAAGTCGTCGACTCGATCAAGCTGCACGGCCAGCGCCCGATCGCGCGCCTGGACCGCCTCGGCCTGATCAGCGACCGCCTGATCGCGGTGCACATGACCCAGCTCACCGACGCCGAGATCGAGCTGTGCGCGCAGCGCGGAGTCAGCGTGGTGCATTGCCCGGAATCCAACCTCAAGCTGGCTTCGGGCTTCTGCCCGGCGTGCAAGCTCGAGCGCGCCGGGGTCAACCTGGCGATCGGCACCGACGGCTGCGCCAGCAACAACGACCTGGACATGTTCGGCGAGACCCGCACCGCGGCGCTGCTGGCCAAGGCCGTGGCCGACGACGCCAAGGCGCTGGACGCGTTCCGCGCCCTGCGCGCGGCGACCCTCGGCGGCGCGCGCGCGCTCGGCTACGAGAGCCGGATCGGCACCATCGAAGCGGGCAAGCAGGCCGACCTGGTCTGCGTCGATCTGTCGCAGCTGGAGACCCAGCCGCTGCACCATGTGGTCTCGCAGCTGATCTACGCGACCGGGCGGCATCAGGTCAGCGACGTCTGGATCGCAGGCCGCGCCAAGCTGCGCGAGCGCGTGCTGGTCGACATCGACGTCGCCGGCCTGCTCGCCAACGCGCGCCAGTGGCGCGAACGCATCGCCGCGATTTGAACCTGCGGCGCTCGCGCGGCGTTAACACCGCGGCGCGGGCGCTTGGCCACACTAAGCGACGGCGGCGCCGCTTCGGCGCCGCCCGACCGGCGAGGACGCGAACCGCGCCCGCGCCGCCACCGACCGGCGACGGTCCGAACGGTAGACACCATGAGCGCTCACAGCACCGCCCCCCAATCCGGCGACACCGGCGACACGGCCTCCGCAGGCGGCGAAAACTTCAGCCAGGCCGAGTTGGACAAGTTCGGCGCCCTTGCCAATCGTTGGTGGGACCCGCAGGGACCGCAGAAGCCGCTGCACGCGATGAACCCGGCGCGGCTGGGCTATGTCGCCCAGCGCGTGGAATTGCGCGAGGCGCAGGTGCTCGACGTCGGTTGCGGCGGCGGCCTGCTCAGCGAGGCCCTGGCCGCGTCCGGCGCGCAGGTGATCGCGATCGACCTGGCGCCGGAGCTGATCAAGGTCGCCAAGCTGCACCGGCTGGAAACCGGCGTTGCGGTCGACTACCGGCTGCAGTCGGTGGAAACCCTGGCCGAGCAAATGCCGGCACAGTTCGACGCGGTCACCTGCATGGAAATGCTCGAGCACGTGCCCGATCCGGCGGCGATCGTTCGCGCCTGCGCCAAGCTGCTCAAGCCCGGCGGGCGCCTGTTCCTGTCCACTCTCAACCGCACCCCGGCGGCGTTCGCGCTGGCCATCGTCGGCGCCGAATACGTGGCCCGGGTGCTGCCCAAGGGCACTCATCAGTACCGCGATTTCATCAAGCCCTCCGAGCTGGCGGGTTGGCTGCGCGAGGCCGACCTGCAGCTGGAAGACGTCAGCGGCCTGATGTACGAACCCTGGCGCAACGCGGCGCGGGTGATCTCGCGCACCGACATCAACTACCTGGCCTGCGCGCGCAAGCCCGAGGACGCGGCATGAGTGCGGCCGCGGCGGCCGTCGCAGCGTTTCCGAAGGCGGCCTTGTTCGATCTCGACGGCACCTTGCTCGACAGCGCGCCGGACATGCTCGCGGTGGCCAACCGCATGCGCGCCGCGCGCGGCGTCGGCCCGATGCCGCTCGATGCGCTGCGTCCGCACGTGTCCAAGGGCGCGCGCGCCATGCTCGGCGCGGCGTTTCCGGAACTGGACGCCGAGGGGCGCGACGCGCGGGTGCGCGAGTTCCTCGACCTGTACGAAGTCGAGCTCGGCCTGCACGGCGCGCCGTTCGCCGGCGTCGAGGCGATGCTCGGCCAGCTCGAGGCGGCCGGCTGCGTATGGGGCATCGTCACCAACAAGCCCGAGTACCTGGCGCGCAAGCTGATGCCCCTGCTGGGCTGGGAAACCCGCTGCGCGGTGCTGATCGGCGGCGACACCCTGGCCGCGCGCAAGCCCGATCCGCTGCCGCTGACCGTGGCGGCCGAACGCATCGGCATGACCGCGGCGGATTGCGTCTACGTCGGCGACGACGAACGCGACATCCTCGCCGCTCGCGCCGCCGGCATGCCCTCGGTGGCCGCGCTGTGGGGCTACCGGCTTGACCACGACGACCCGCTGTCCTGGCAGGCCGACGCGATGATCGAGGCGCCGGCGCAATTGCTCGCCGCCGACGCATGGCCGGCGACGCGATGAGCGCCGCCGGCGAGGCCGACGAGCAGGCCCTGCACGAATTCGCCGGCAAATGGCGCGCGCGCTGGCCGGAGTGGTCGGTGGCCGAGGTGTTCGTGCCGCGCGCCGAGCGTGCCACCGCGCTGGCCTGGGCCGCGCTGCAGCAAGAGCTGACCGATGCCGCCTGGGGCGGCAGCGACGCCGCGCCGGGCGAGGCCAAGCTCGGCTGGTGGATGGAAGAACTGCAGGGCTGGACCCAGGGGCGGCGACGCCATCCGCTGGGCCTGGCCCTGCAAAGGCGCCCGGCGCCGTGGGCGGCGCTGGCGGCGGCCCTGCCGGGCCTGCGCGACAGTCGCGAGCGGCCCGGCGACCGCGGCGAGGCCTACGACGCCTTGCGCCCGCTGGCCGAGGCCGCGGCCGCGATCGATGCGGTCCTGTTCGAGCCGGTGCCCGGCCAGTTGCCGGTCGCCGCGGTACCGGCGATCCAGGCCGCCCTGCTGGAGGCGCGCCTGCTGCTGCAGGGCGACGCCGCCGTGCCGCTGAGCGTGGTCGCGCGGGCCCTGGCGCGCCCGGGCGAGGGCGCCGCGGCGGAATGGGGCCGGGAACTGCTGGCGCAATGGCCCCACGGCGGCGGCGCCACGGTGCCGCGACGGCTGTGGACGGCCCTGGCCCGGACCCGCCTGCAGCGCGGCGATGCGGCCCGCCCGCTGTCGCCGTGGACGGCGTTGCTGGCGGCCTGGCGCGGGGCCCGCAACTGAGCGTTGCAGGGCCGGGGCCGGGCCGGCCGTCCCCAGCCGCTAGAATGGCGGCGTTGCGTTCCCCCCACGCGCCCCCATTTCAGCCGTCGTGAACCCTCCCAACGCTCCTGCGCTCAAGCCCGTTTTGCCCGATGTCGCCTTCGACGCCGCCGCCGCGGCGCGGCCGCTCGACTGGGTGGGCATGTCCAATATCGCCTTGCCGCTGCGGATCGCCGCCGGCGACGGCAGCGTCATCCAGGTGCCGGCCTCGGTCGACGTCTCGGTCGATCTGCGCGATCCCGACGCGCGCGGCATCCACATGTCGCGCATGTACCTGCATCTGCAGCACGCCTTCGCCAGCGAGACGGTGACCCCGGCCGGCCTGCGCCGCGCCCTGCAAAGCCTGATCGACGGCCAGGGCGGGCTGTCCGGCGCCGCGCGCCTGAGCCTGCGTTACGAACAACTGCTGCTGCGTCCGGCGCTGGCCAGCCAGAACGCCGGCTGGAAGCGCTATCCGGTCGAGATCGACGCGCGTCTGATCGACGGTCACCTGCACCTGGGACTGCGTTTCGCGGTCGAGTACTCCAGCACGTGTCCGGCTTCGGCGGCGTTGTCGCGCCAGCTCAATGCAGCGCGTTTCGCCGCCGATTTCGCTGCCGCGCATCCCTTGTCGACCGCGGTGGTGAGCGACTGGCTGGCCTCCGAACGCGGTCTGGCCGCGACGCCGCACGCGCAGCGCAGCCGCGCCGACATCCGGGTCGAGTTGCGTCCGGCATTCGACGAACTGCCGCTGGTGGCGTTGATCGACGCGATCGAGCAGGCGCTCGGCACGCCGGTGCAGACCGCGGTCAAGCGCGAAGACGAACAAGCCTTCGCCAAGCTCAACGCCGAAAACCTGATGTTCTGCGAAGACGCCGCGCGCCGGGTCGCCGCGGCGCTGTCGCGCGATGCGCGCATCGAACGCTTCGACGCCGAAGTGGCGCATTTCGAAAGCCTGCACGCGCACGATGCGGTGGCGCGGGTGACAGGGCAGGGCGCGCGCGACTGAACGCGCGCCTGATTCGCGCCGGCATCCGTCGGCGGTAACGAACTGCATATTTGAGGCGCGTACCGCGCTTCCTCGCATGCCAATGTGCCGAGGCGTGTTACAGCGCACAGATTGACAGGCCAAATCGTGACGCTACCCACCCCCGGCGCGCGCGCCGCATCGGCTATGCTCGGGTCATTGGATCAGTGACCGGATGGGGCATGGGGAAACCCTGGCGTCGGGGCTGGCAGACCCTGTGGGCTCTGCTGGCGATGTGGGTGGCGGCGATCGCGTCGGCGCAATCCCCGGGGCTGTCCTCGTCCGACCGTCCGGCCTTCCGTGCGCCTGCGTTCAGCCTCGCCCGGCTGGCCCAGGACCCCGTGCCGGCGCGCGTGCTAGCCGGCGAATTCGACGGCGCCTTCGAGGCCGTGTCCGGCAGCGAGATCGCCGCGCCGCGGCGACAGCCGATCTGGTGGCGGATCAGGGTGCTCGGCGAATTGAGCGCCGATGCCGCGCCGCAACTGGTGGTCAGCCGGCCGTACCGGCGCGAGGTCGAGCTGTGGCGCCCGGGCGACGCCGTGCCGCTGCGCCGCTCGATCTACGGGCCCGACACCGACTTCGATCATTCCACCCGCTTCGTGGTGTTTCCGCTGCCGCAGGGACTGCGCCAGGGCGATGTGCTGTACCTGCGTCTGATGACAGTCGACGTGCTGCCGTCCAAGGTGACGATCCAGCCGCTGGCCGAGGTCCATCGCGAGGACATGCTGCACGTCGGTCTGCGCAGCGTGGTGCTGACCGCGATGGGCGTGGCTGCGGTGCTGGCGTTCGGGTTCTGGGCCGGCCTGCGCGAGCGCGGCTACGCCTACCTCGGCCTGACCCTGGTGCTGCAGATCCTGACCCTGACCGCCGACGGCGGCGAGATGCGCGCGGTGCCGTGGTTGAGCGAGATCGCTCCGGACGGGCGCACCAACGTCGTGCTCAACACCGCCGCGGTGCTGGCCAGCATCCGTTTCCTGATCTTCTTCCTCGGCCTGCGCACCACCCAGCCGCGGGTCGCGCGCATCCTCGACTACTGCAGTATTTCCCTGGGCGCGCTGCTGGTGGTGTCGGTGTTCCGCACCTGGAAGCACAGTGCGCTGTACGGCAATCTCAACTTGTTGGTGGTGATCGCGCTGGTGCTGTACTGCACCGCGGTCGCGACCTGGCGCCGGCAACGCGAGGCCTATTTCCTGTTGCTGGCCTGGACCCCGCTGATGGCGCTGCTGGTGGTGCTGGTCGGCGCCAATCACCAGTGGTGGCCGGAATACGCCTGGCTCGAGTACGCCTTCCCGGTCGGCCTGGCCCTGGGCGGGCTCGGCCTGCTGCTGGGCCTGACCTCGAAACTGCAGCAGTTGCGCCGCGACCGCGACACCGCCAACCGGCTCGCCACCTACGACAGCCTGACCGGGGCCATGACCCGTGCGGCGATCTCGCAAAGCCTGCGCGGCGCGGTCGACAGTGCGCATCGCTCGCACCGGCCGCTGTCGGTGGTGTTCTTCGACATCGACCACTTCAAGCGGATCAACGACGAGCACGGCCACCGGGTCGGCGACGAAACCCTGCGCATCGTCTCGCTGCGTACCCGCAACCGCCTGCGCGCCTACGACCTGTTCGGCCGCTACGGCGGCGACGAGGTGTTGGTTGTGCTGGCCGACACGCAACTGCGCGATGCGGTGCGGGTCGCCGAGCATCTGCGCGAGTCGGTCAGCGGCAGCCCGCTGTCGATCGACGGCCGCCTGTTGCCGGTCAGCCTGAGCCTGGGCGTGGCCGAGCTGTTGCCCGGCGAGACGCCGGAGCAGTTGCTCGAGCGCGCGGACGCCGCGCTGTACGCCAGCAAGTCGGCCGGGCGCGACCGGGTCACCGGGCATGCCACCGAGCCGGTCGAGACCGAGGCGGTGTCGTGAACCCGGAGCGCCGCCGGCCGGCCTCGTGCGCGCCGGCGCAGTTGCGCACCGGCGACGTATTGTTGCTGCGCCATCGCAACGAACTGGCGCGGTTGTACGCCTGGCTCGGCGACAGCGACTACGACCACGCGGTACTGGTCGGCCGCGCCGGCTGCCTGATCGAACTGTGCGCCGACGGCGTGGTCGAGCCGGCACTGGCCGAGCGCCTGGCCGATCCGGACCTGAGCGCTGCCGAAGCGCGGCGGCCGCAACAGGCCGGCGGCGAAGCGGCGCAGGATACCGACCGCATCGCGGTGCTCGCGCATGCGCTGTCGCTGCGCAAGCCGGCGCATGCCGGCGACCCGTTGCGCGCGCTCGGCGTGCTGGCCGCGCTGCGCGAGCGCGACTGGCCGGCGCAGCCGGGCCTGCGTCGGGTGCTGTACGAAGCCTTGCGCCGGGTCGCCGAGACCGGCGCGGAAGCGATGACGGCGAGCGAATTCGTCTATCGCTGCCTGGCCGAGAATCCGGTCCATGCACGCGACCGTTCGGTATGGCGATTGCCGCCGGTGCCGTCGCGGATGCGCCCCTGCCCGGACCTGGACGAGGCGGCGCTGTGGGCCCGGATCGAACCCTGGCTGTCGGCGGCGCGCCGCCGCGGCTGGGCCGAGGCCAAGGCGGAGGCGGACATGGGCGAGGCCGCGTTCGCAGTGGCGCTGGCCCAGGCCCGCGCCCGCCTGGGCCTGATCGCGACCGGGGCCGGCTTGCTGGCGGCCGGACCGCGGGTCGCCAATCCGAAATGGCTGCGTCTGCGCGAACTGGAGCTGTCGCCCTCGTTGCCGGCACTGGGCGCGTTGCTGGCGGGCTGAGCGCTCGCGCCGCTCAGCCCACGACGGCCGCTCAGGGCGCCGCCGGCGCCTTCGTCGCGCGCACCGCGTCGCCGCGTTCGAGCACCAACTGCGGATCGATGCGCACGTCGAACCAATTCATGCCCCAGTGCAGGTGCGGCCCGGTCGCACGACCGGTCGCACCGACCGCGCCGATGGTCTGGCCCTGGGCGATGCGATCGCCGATGTTGACGTCGATGCGCGACAGATGCAGGAAGTTCGAGCTGATGCCGTGGCCGTGGTCGAGCACCACGGTACCGCCGGTCAGGTACAGGCCGGGCTTGGCGAAGCTGATCACGCCCGCGGCCGGGGCCAGGATCGGGGTGCCGTTCGGCGCGGCGATGTCCATACCGGAATGGCCGGAGCCTTTCTGGCCGTTGTAGACGCGCTGATTGCCGAAACGGCCGCTGATCCGACCGCGCACCGGCCAGGCGAAGGCCTGGGCGAAGTCGGCGCGGTCGTCGTCGCGTACCCGCGCGGCCACCACTTCGGCCTGTTCGCGCTGGATCCGCGCGGCGATCTCGGGCGGCGGGTTGACCGTTTTCGGCGGCACGCCCTGGATGTACTCGGTCGGGAAGTCGCGCGGCGTCACCGCGATGCGCACGGTCTCGACCCGGCCGGGCGCGGTTTCGACCTGGACCTCGAGCGGGCCGGCCGCGTCGCGGCCGACGCCGAACACCACCGAGCCGTAGCCGGTGCTGCGCAGGCTGCGCCCGGCGTAGCGCACCGTGCTGCCGGGCGGCACCTTGCCGATCACCATCGCGCCCTGCTGCACGGCCTCGGGGAACACGATGCGCGTATCGGCGCGCGTCGGCGCCGGTGCGGTGTCCTGGGCCGGCGCCGGGGCGGCGGCGCTCGGAGCGGCCGCCGCCAGGCACGCCGCCAGGACGGCGGCGGGGCCGCGGCTCATCGGGCGAACGCCAGACGTTGCCCGTTCGGTGCGCCGACCAGGGCCTTGCCGTCCCAGGCCAGCGCGCCGTTGACCCAGGTCGAGGCGATGCGGCTGTGGAAGGTGCGGCCTTCGAACGGCGACCAGCCGCACTTGGACAGCACGTCCTCGCGCCGCACCGTGTACGGCGCGTCGTCGATCAGCACCAGGTCGGCGAAGTAGCCTTCGCGCAGGAAGCCGCGGTGTTCGACATCGAACAGCTTGGCCGGAGCGTGGGCGAACTTGTCGACCACCTGGGCGGTGCTCAGGCGGCCTTCGTGAACCAGTTCCAGCGCGGCGTTGAGCGCGAACTGGACCAGCGGCAGGCCGCTGGGCGCGCCGGTGTAGGGTCGCGCCTTCTCTTCCAGCGTATGCGGCGCATGATCGGTGGCGAGCACGTCGATCACGTCCTCGGCCACGGCGCGGATCAGCGCCTCGCGGTCGGCCGGGTCCTTGATCGCCGGATTGCACTTGATCAGGTGGCCGAGCTTCTCGTAGTCGTCGCGGTCGAAGCGCAGGAAGTGGATGCAGGTCTCGGCGGTGATGCGCTTGCCCTCGATCGGGCCGGCCTGGAACAGGGCCAGTTCGTCGGCGGTGCTGATGTGCAGCACGTGCAGGCGGGTGCCGTGCTTGCGCGCCAGCGAAATCGCCAGCTCGGTCGATTTCTTGCAGGCTTCGCGCGAGCGGATGTCGGGATGGAAGCGCGCCGGGATGTCGTCGCCGTACTGCGCCTTGTAGCGCGCCAGCTCGGCATCGATCATCGGCGTGTCTTCGCAATGGGTGATGATCGGCGTCGGCACGTCGCGGAAGATCGCGTCGAGGGTGACCGGATCGTCGACCAGCATGTTGCCGGTCGAAGCGCCCATGAACACTTTCACGCCCGGCGCGGTGCGCGGATCCAGCGACTGGATCGCGGCCAGGTTGTCGTTGCTGGCGCCGAGATAGAAGCCGTAATTGCCCCAGGCGCGCCCGGCGGCGCGGCGGTACTTGTCCTCCAGCGCCGCCGAGTCCAGGGTTGGCGGCTGGGTGTTCGGCATGTCCATGAACGTGGTCAGCCCGCCGGCCACGGCCGCGGCCGACTCGGTGGCCATGTCGGCCTTGTATTCCAGGCCGGGTTCGCGGAAATGGACCTGGTCGTCGATCATGCCCGGCAGCAGGCGGCGGCCGGCCGCGTCGACCACGGTTTCGTTGCCGCGCGCATCCAGGCCGGCGCCGATCTGGGCGATGCGGCCGTTCTCGATGCGCAGGTCGCCGTCGTATTCGCGGCCTTCGTTGACCAGCCGGGCGTTGACGATCAGTGTCGATGACATGTGTGTTTTCCGGAGTCCAAGGGCGGCACGGGATCGTGGCCGCCGGGGTGCAGGGGATGGCAGCGCGCCAGGCGTCGCAGCGTCAGCCAGCTGCCCCTGAACGCGCCGAAGCGGTCGATCGCCTCCATCGAATAGGCCGAGCAACTGGGGTAGAAACGGCAACGCTGGCCCAGCATCGGACTGATCCAACGCTTGTAGCCGCGAAGCAGGGCGATGAGAAGGCGGTCGATCACGTTTTCTTAATGCCGGCAACGGTAGGGACTGACGCAGGAAACGCGCGCCGCGAATGCCCTCGGGTACTGCGTCTGGCCGGTGATTTGGCGCGGTTGCCGCAGGTGCCGCAGCAGGGTATAACAGCGCGCTTTCCCCAAACAAGGCAAGTGCGAGACGAAGGTCCGCCGCGGCGCGGAAGCGATGCTACCGTGTCTGCCCGGGCCGGGCGAAAACCGGCCGAACGCCGGATTTCACTTGCGGTCAGCGAACGCATGTGCATTTGATGACCGGGTGGGTCATGCTTGGCCCGCGAAGCCCTTCGGACGGCGTCCGGGGGCGCCCTCAGGGAATAGAAGGACAAGCCGCTCGTGGCAGTGAAAAAACCTGCGAAGAAGGCCGCCCAGGCCGCCAAGAAGACCGTCAAGCCGGCTGCGAAGAAGGCGGCCAAGCCTGCGCCCAAAAAGGCGGCGAGCAAGGCTGCCAAACCGGCAGCGAAGAAGGCGACGGTCAAGAAGGCCGTAGCGAAATCCACGGCGAGCAAACCGGCGGCCAAGAAGGCCGCAGTCGCGAAGAAGGCGGCGCCCGCCAAGGCGCCCGCGGCGAAGAAACCGGCCCCCAAGCCGGCGCCCGCCGCGAAGAAAGCGCCGTCCGCGGCGGCAAAAAAACCCGCACCCGGCAAGGCCGGCGGAACGAACAAGCCCGAGCTTAAAAAAGTTGAAGCGAAAAAGCCCGAAGCTGTGAAGCCCGCAGCCAAGCCGGCTGCCCCACCGCCCGCGCCGCAGGCCGCCGCCAAGGCTCCCCCTGCAGCGCAGGTCGACAGCACCTCCGACCGAAGCAAGAACACAGTGACCCAGACAGCATCCAGCAAAACATCCGCGAGCAAGCCCGCGAGTACGGCCGCCTCGGCGCCGCGCCCGGCCGGCAAGGTCGCCGTCGCCGTGACCGCCAAGCAGGCGGCGCCGGCGCCGAAGACCAAGGTCAAGGTCGTGGCGTACAAGAACGACCCGGCGACCGGCCGGCCGATCGTTCCGGACGGCTACAAGCCGACCTCCGACGAGGAGTACATGAGTCCGCTGCAGCTGGAGTATTTCCGCCAGCGTCTGCTGCAGTGGCGCGCCGATCTGGTCGAGGAGTCCAAGCAGACCATCGAGAACCTCAAGGATGAAGTGCGCGACGTCGGCGACGAGGCCGAGCGCGCCACCCGCGAGACCGAGAACTCGCTCGAGCTGCGTACCCGCGACCGCTATCGCAAGTTGATCAGCAAGATCGACAGCACGCTCAAGCGGGTCGATTCCGGCGACTACGGCTTCTGCGTCGATACCGGCGAAGAAATCGGCCTGGAGCGCCTGGAAGCGCGCCTGACCGCCGAGCGCACCATCGACGCCCAGGAGCGTTGGGAGCATCTGCAGAAGCAGATGGGCGACTGACCGGCCCGACGGCCGAGCGGTGCGGTCCAAGGAAAAGCCCGGCTTCGGCCGGGCTTTCGCGTTTCGGCCGGGCGCGGGCGAACAGCCGTTACGCCGGTGCGGGCCGAAGCGGCCTGCCCGCGCACGGGCTCCAGCGCTCACCGCCACCCTTCAACCGACAGAACCGGTCCACCCGCTCGGCGCCGGCCTGCGGCAAGCTGGGGCCAATCCCCCGACGAGCGCCGCCATGTCCACCGATGCCGCCGACCTGGACTTCCTCCGCGAGGCCGTGGCCTTGGCCCGCGCCAACATCGCGGCCGGCGGGCGCCCGTTCGGGGCGCTGGTGGTGCGCGACGGCGCGGTGCTGGCGCGCGCCGCCAACGCCATCCACGCCAGCGGCGACCCCACCGCACATGCCGAACTGCTGGCGATCCGCGCCGCCGCGCAAGCCCTGGGCGTGCCGCGCCTGGACGGCTGCACGGTCTACGCCAGCGGCCAGCCCTGTCCAATGTGCCTGGCGGCGATGCATCTGTGCGGCGTGGCCGCGGTGCATTTCGCCTATTCCAACGACGACGCGGCGGCGTTCGGCCTGTCCACCGCCGCGGTCTATGCGCAGATGGCGCTGCCGCCCGCGCAGCAGTCCTTGCCGGTGCGGCCGTTGCGCCCGCCGGGCGAGGAGGGGCTGTACCGGGAATGGGCGCAGCAGCGCGGCTGAGCGTCTATTGCAGGTCGCGCAAGTCGAGCCGGCGCAGCTTGGGCGCCAGCTTCGCGGTCGCGGCGACCACCGCCAGGGTCATGCAGCCGCCGAAGATCACCGACGGCACCAGGCCCAGCAGGCGGGCGGCGACGCCGGACTCGAACGCGCCGAGCTCGTTCGATGAGCCGATGAAGATGCCGTTGATCGACGACACCCGGCCGCGCATCTCGTCCGGCGTCGACAACTGCAGGATGGTCGAGCGCAGCACCACCGACACGCCGTCGCACATGCCCGAGAGCATCAGCATCAGCGCCGACAGCCAGAACTGGCGCGACAGGGCGAAGCCGATGATGCACAGGCCGAAGCCGGCCACCGCGTACAGCAGCAGGCGCCCGGCGTGCTTCTGCGGCGGATGCCGGGCCAGCCACAGACCGACCAGCACCGCGCCGGCGGCCGGCGCCGCGCGCAGCACGCCCAGCGCTTCGGGACCATAGTGCAGCACATCGTGGATGAAGGCCGGCAACAGCGCGACCGCGCCGCCGAACAGCACCGAGAACATGTCCAGCGCCTGCGCGCCGAGCACGACTTGGTGATTGAACACGAAACGCAGGCCCTCGCCGATGCTCTTGAACACCGGCGCGCGTTCGCTCGGCGCCGGCGGTTCGGTCACGCGCAGGGTGATGATCGCGATCGCCGCGGCGACGGCGAAGCCGGCCGCGACCAGGTAGGCCGAGGTCTTGCCGCCCCAGGCCACCAGCGCGCCGCCCAGCGCCGGGCCCAGCACCAGTCCGGTCTGCATGACCACGCTGCTGACTCCCGCGCCGCGCGCGTAATGCTCGCGCGGGAGCACGCGCGCGAACAGCGACGTGTACACCGGCCCCAGGAAGGCGCGGACCACGCCGTTGAGCGCGATCGCCGCGTAGATGGTCGCGGTGGCGAAGCCGAATCCGCCGGCCGGCAGCGCGCCGGAGGCGACCCCGGCCAGCAACGCGGTGGTCGCGACCAGGCCGAGGCAGGCGAACAGGCCGAGCTTGCGCCGCGGCAGATGATCGACCGCGTAGCCGGCGAACAGGGCGAAGCAGAAATAGGGCACGACTTCGGCCAGGCCGATCAGGCCCAGGGCGAAGGGATCGCGGGTCAGTTCGTAGACGTGCCAGCCGACCGTGACCGCGACGATCTGGTACGACAGCATGCCCAGCAGCCGGTACACCAGCAGGCCGGCGAAACCGGGGTTGCGCAGCAGCGGGCCGACTCCGGTCGGTGCCGGCGGCGGTGCGTCGGCGGTGTCGGCGCTCGTGCCGGACGGTCCGGCGCTCACAGGCGCCGTTGCGCCTGCTCGCGGATGAAGGCCAGCAGCGCGGCCAGGCCGTTGCTACGGGTCGGCGACAGGTGCTTGGCCAGGCCGATGTCGGCGATGTAATCGGCCGACGTGGCGACGATCTCGTTCGCGCTGCGCCCGGAATAGACCCGCAGGGCCAGGTAGATCAGGCCGGAGACGATCGCCGAATCGCTGATTGCATGGAAATCCAGGCGTTGCGCGTCGCCCTCGACCGCGATCCAGACCATCGACTGGCAGCCGAGCAGGCGGTGCTCTTCGGTCTTGTAGGCCTGCGGCAGGTCCGGCAACTTGCGGCCGAGGTCGATCAGGTACTGGTAGCGTTCGGACCAGTCGCCGAAGAAGGCGAATTCGTCGCGGATCGCGGCCTGGGCCTGAGCGGCGCTGGGTTCGAGCGGAAACGGGGAAGCGGGGAGGGCGGCAGCGTTCATCGAATCTGGGGGCCTGCGCGCGTCAGGACCCGGTTTCCTCGGTGTTGAGTTCCGGGCGCTTGCGCACCCAGCGCACGCCCTGCGGCGTGTCTTCCAGCAGGATGTTCTCGTCGGCCAATTGCTGGCGGATCGCGTCGGCGCGGGCGAAATCGCGCGCCTTCTTGGCCGCGCTGCGCTCCTCGACCAGGGCCTGGATGCGCTCGTCGTCCTGGTCGCCGTCGGCGCCGGCGAACCAGGCCGCCGGGTCCTGCTGCAGCAGGCCCAGGGCCAGGCCGGCGCCGAGCAGGTCGCGCTTGAGCCGCGCCTGCTCGGCCGGATCGGTGGCCTTGCGCGCCTCGGCGGCGATGCGCGCGATCTCGGCCAGCGCCTGCGGCGTGCCCAGGTCGTCGTCGAGGATGCGCTCGATCTCGGCCGGGATGCGTACCGGCTCGGCTTCGACGCCGGCCAGATCGCGCAGAGTGCCGTACAGCCGGTCGAGGGTACGCGCGCACTGCTCGATCAGCTTGTTCGACCAATCCAGCGGCTGGCGGTAGTGGGCGGTCAGCAGCGCGTAGCGCAGCGCTTCGGCCGGGTGCTTTTCCAGCAGTTCGTGCACGGTCTCGATGTTGCCGCGCGACTTGGCCATCTTCTCGCCGTCGAAGTTCAGCATCCCGTTGTGCAGCCAGAACCGCGCGAACACCTTGCCGCCGTGCGCGCATTCGCTCTGCGCGATCT
Organism: Lysobacter antibioticus HS124; assembly: GCF_000336385.2. Classification (GTDB taxonomy): domain Bacteria; phylum Pseudomonadota; class Gammaproteobacteria; order Xanthomonadales; family Xanthomonadaceae; genus Lysobacter; species Lysobacter firmicutimachus. The sequence goes on from NZ_HG424460.1 coordinate 81,839, forward strand.
CGTTCTCGTGGTGCGGGAACATCAGATCGTTGCCGCCGGCATGGATGTCGATGGTCTCGCCCAAATGGGCGGCGGCCATCGCCGAGCATTCGATGTGCCAGCCCGGACGGCCGCGGCCCCAGGGCGAGTCCCAGCCGGGCAGGTCGGCGCCGGAGGGCTTCCACAACACGAAATCGCCCGGATCGCGCTTGTACGGCGCGACTTCGATCCGTGCGCCGGCGCGCATGTCGTCGATGTCGCGGCGCGAAAGCTTGCCGTACTCGGGGAAGCTCTGGATCGCGAACAGCACGTGGCCTTCGGCCTCATAGGCGTGACCGGTGGCGATCAGGCGCTCGATCATGCTCACGATCTGGCCGATGTGCGCGGTCGCGGCCGGCTCCAGGTCCGGCAGGCGCACGCCGAGCGCGCCCATGTCCTGGCGGTAGATCGCGGCGTAGTGCTCGGTGATGACCGAGATCGGCACCCCTTGCTCGGCCGCGGCCGCGTTGATCTTGTCGTCGACGTCGGTGATGTTGCGGGCGAAGGCCAGCGCGCCGTAGCGCCGGCGCAGCGCCTCGGCCAGCACGCCGAACACCACCGGGCCGCGGGCGTTGCCGATGTGGGCGTAGTTGTAGACCGTGGGGCCGCACAGATACATGGTCGGGCGGGCCGGATCCAGCGGAACGAAGGCTTCGACCTGTCGCGACAGGCTGTTGTAGAGATGCAGGCTCATGGCGGCACGAATGGGAGTCGGTTCATTCTAACGAAGGCACGCTCGCTGCGCCCGGACGCGATGGCGCTGCGGCGGCCGGGGCGCGCGGCGAAGCGGTGCCGCCGCGCGACCGACCGGCGGGGCGCCGACGTCGCCGGTCGCTCCGCGCCGGTGGCCGGGCGGCGCGATGGCCTCCGGCACGACGCCGCGGACGTGCCTCCGGCCCGGTTCGCGGGCTGCGCCGGGTCGGGCCTAAAGGTGGGATTCAGGCCATGGCGGCACACTGCTCTTACAATTTATTCACGAATCCGTCTCCGCGAGCCCGATGAACCGAACCGCCTTGCAGGCTTCGATCCTGGTGCTGGCCAGCGCCCTGGCCGCGGCGTCGTCGCTGCCGGCCGCGGCCCAGCACACCGTGATCCAGGCCGAAAACGTGCGTTTCGACTACGCCCAGGTGCTGCGGGTGACCCCGGTCTACCAGACCCTGCGCGCGACCACGGTCGAGCAGCAATGCGACCCCGAGCCCGCTGCGAGCGAGAACTCGCGCCTGTCGCGGGTGGTCGGGGCGGTGCGCGAGGCGCTGGGGCGCGAGCGCAATCCCAAGCCCAGCACCGGCGAGAACTGCCGCCCGGTGCCGGTCGACCGCGAGTTCCGCCGGCCGATCGCCTACGACGTGGACTACGTCTACAAGGGCGCCCGATTCCGCTCGCGCCTGCCCGAGGACCCGGGCAACAAGCTGCGGATCCGGGTCGCGGTGACCCCGGTCATCACCCCGATCAGCACCTCCCGCTAGCCCCGGCGCCGCCCGGACGCGGCCGTACGGCTTGCGCCCGCGTCCCGCCCATGCGAGCATTCGCGACCTCATGAACCCGAACTACGCCGACGCCGACGTTTTGACCTCCGCCTACATGGCGGCGGGCATGACCTCGCGCGCGCGTCGACCGTTGCCCTGCCAATCCGCTGGGTGACGGCGCTCGCCGTCGTTCGTGTAACAAGCACCACACACGAAAAGCCCAGCCTAGCGCTGGGCTTTTTTGCTTTTCGGGATCGGGATTCGGAATTCGGGATGGGTTACAGCGGCTGCCGCCACCCCCGATCGCCTTTCGCGCCTCCCACCACCGCGTTCCACGCTTTGCGAATCCCCAATCCACAATCTCGAATCCCAGACATGTCCAGACACTTCCTCAACACCCAGGACTGGTCGCGCACCGACCTCGACGCGCTGCTGGCCCAGGCCGCGGCGTTCAAGCGCAGCAAGCTCGGCGACCAGTTGCGCGGCAAGTCGATCGCGCTGGTGTTCTTCAATCCGTCCATGCGTACCCGCACCAGCTTCGAGCTGGGCGCGTTCCAGCTCGGCGGCCATGCCGTGGTGTTGCAGCCGGGCAAGGACGCATGGCCGATCGAGTTCGACCTGGGCACGGTCATGGACGGCGATACCGAGGAGCACATCGCCGAAGTGGCGCGGGTGCTGGGCCGCTACGTCGACCTGATCGGCGTGCGTGCGTTCCCGAAGTTCGTCGATTGGGCCTACGACCGCGAAGACATCGTGCTCAAGTCCTTCGCCAAGTATTCGCCGGTGCCGGTCATCAACATGGAGACCATCACCCATCCCTGCCAGGAGCTGGCGCACGCGCTGGCGCTGCAGGAGCGCTTCGGCACCACCGACCTGCGCGGCAAGAAGTACGTGCTGACCTGGACCTACCACCCCAAGCCGCTCAACACCGCGGTCGCCAACTCGGCCCTGACCATCGCCACCCGCTTGGGGATGGACGTGACCCTGCTGTGCCCGACCCCGGAGTACGTGCTCGACCAGCGCTACATGGGCTGGGCCGAGCAGAACGTCGCCGAGAGCGGCGGCTCGCTGACCGTCAGCCACGACATCGAAAGCGCCTACGCCGGCGCCGACGTGGTCTACGCCAAGAGCTGGGGCGCGCTGCCGTACTTCGGCAACTGGGGTCCGGAAAAGCCCATCCGCGACCAGTACAAGCACTTCATCGTCGACGAGGCGAAGATGGCGCTGACCAACAACGGCGTGTTCAGCCACTGCCTGCCGCTGCGCCGCAACGTCAAGGCCACCGACGCGGTGATGGATTCGCCGAACTGCATCGCGATCGAGGAGGCCGAGAACCGCCTGCACGTGCAGAAGGCGATCATGGCCGCCCTGGCGGGCGGCCGGAACTAGGGATTCGGGATGGGGGATGAGCGAAAGCGCATCCCCAGCGCTGGATCATCAACAAGACATCATCATTAGAGACGCCTCCCCATGTCGCAGCAGACCGCTTCCACCCATCCCGAATCCCAAATCCCGGATTCCGGCGCCAAAGACATCGTCCTCGCCTTCTCCGGCGGCCTCGACACCAGTTTCTGCGTGCCCTACCTGCAGGAGCGCGGCTGGGCCGTGCATACCGTGTTCGCCGATACCGGCGGCGTCGACGACGAGGAGCGCGCCTTCATCGAGCAGCGCGCCGCCGAGCTCGGCGTGGCCAGCCACGTCACCGTCGACGGCGGTCCGGCGATCTGGTCGGGCTTCGTCAAGCCGTTCGTGTGGGCCGGCGAGGGCTACCAGGGCCAGTATCCGCTGCTGGTGTCGGACCGCTACCTGATCGTCGAAGCCGCGCTCAAGCGCGCCGCCGAACTCGGCACCAAGGCGATCGCCCACGGCTGCACCGGCATGGGCAACGACCAGGTGCGTTTCGACCTGGCCGTCAAGGCGCTGGGCGATTACGAGATCGTCGCGCCGATCCGCGAAATCCAGAAGGAGCACACCGAGGTCCGCGCCTACGAGCAGCAGTACCTGGAACAGCGCGGCTTCGGCGTGCGCGCCAAGCAGAAGGCCTACACCATCAACGAGAACCTGCTCGGCCTGACCATGTCCGGCGGCGAGATCGACCGCTGGCAGGCGCCGGGCGAGGGCGCAGTGGGCTGGTGCAAGCCGCGCGCGCAGTGGCCGAGCGAGCCCCTGTCGGTGAAGCTGAGCTTCGAGAACGGCGAGGCGGTGGCGCTGAACGGCGAGAAGATCGAAGGCCATAAGCTGTTGGCCAAGCTCAACGGCCTGTTCGCGCAGTACGGCGTTGGCCGCGGCCTGTACACCGGCGACACCACCATCGGCCTCAAGGGCCGGATCATCTTCGAAGCGCCGGGCCTGATCGCGCTGCTGACCGCGCACCGCGCGCTGGAAGAAGCGGTGCTCAGCAAGCAGCAGAACCGCTTCAAGCCGGACGTGGCGCGCAAGTGGGTGGAGCTGGTCTACGAAGGCTTCTTCCACGACCCGCTCAAGGCCGACCTGGAAGCCTTCCTGGCCAGCTCGCAATCGACCGTCAACGGCGAGGTGACCCTGGAGAGCAACGGCGGCACCGTCAACGCGGTGGCGATCGAATCCAGGCACATCCTCAACGCCAAGGGCGCGACGTACGCCCAGGCCGCCGACTGGGGCGTGGCCGAGGCCGAAGGCTTCATCAAGCTGTTCGGCATGAGCAGCACGCTGTGGGCGGAGATCAACCGCAAGAGCTGACGCTCAACAGCCCCTCTCCCGCAGGCGGGAGAGGGGACTGCAGCGACGATATTGCGGCGACGCACCCCACCGACTCCCCAACGACCCGCCGACCATGCTCCCCGAAGTCCTAACCCATCTGCAGGCCCTGGTCTCCTACGACACCCGCAATCCGCCGCGGGACATCGGTACCGACGGCATCTTCGATTATCTGCGCAGCCAACTGCCGGGATTCCGCATCGAAGTGACCGATCACGGCGCCGGCGCGGTGTCGATGTTGGCCGTGCGCGGCAACCCGCGCCGGCTGTTCAACGTCCATCTCGACACGGTGCCGTCGTCGGAAGCCTGGAGCGCGGATCCGCACGTGTTGCGGGTGACCGAAGACCGCGCGATCGGCCTGGGCGCCTGCGACATCAAGGGCGCGGCGGCCGGATTGCTGGCCGCCGCGGCCGTTGCCGACGGCGACGCCGCGTTCCTGTTCTCGACCGACGAGGAGGCCAACGACGCGCGTTGCATCGCCGGCTTCCTCGGCACTGCGCACGGTTTCTCGGACGTGCTGGTGGCCGAGCCGACCATGAACGAGGCGGTGCTGGCGCATCGCGGCATCAGCTCGGTGCTGCTGAAGTTCCGCGGCGTCGCCGGGCATGCCTCCGGCGCCAACGCGATGCAGGCCAGCGCGTTGCATCAGGCGATCCGCTGGGGCGGCAAGGCCCTGGACTACGTCGAGGCGCAGGCGCACCAGCGCTTCGGCGGCCTGACCGGGCTGCGCTTCAACATCGGCCGGGTCGAAGGCGGGATCAAGGCCAACATGATCGCGCCCAGCGCGGAACTGCGTTTCGGCTTTCGTCCGCTGCCCTCGCAGCCGATCGACGACCTGCACGAAACCTTCGGCACCCTGGTCGACGCCGGCGCGATCGAGCGCTACGAGGAAACCTTCCGCGGTCCGCCGTTGCCGGCCGGCGGCGTCGCCGATGCCGAACATCGCCGGCTGGAAGCGCGCGACCTGGCCGACGCGCTCGATCTGCCGATCGGCAACGCGGTCGATTTCTGGACCGAAGCCTCGCTGTTCTCGGCCGCCGGCCTGACCGCGATCGTCTACGGCCCGGGCCATATCGCCCAGGCCCATACCGCCGACGAATGGGTCGCGCTGGAACAACTGCAAGGCTACGCGCAGAGCGTGGCGCGCATCATCGGGAGCAAGGCGTAATGAGCGTTTCCATGGACAACCACCTGCAGACCCGCCAGACCATCGTGCGGCTGCTGTCGAGCATGGCCAGCGCCAAGGAGATCTCGCAGTACCTCAAGCGTTTTTCCCAGCTCGATTCCAAGCGCTTCGCGGTGGTCAAGGTCGGCGGCGCGGTGCTGCGCGACGACCTGGCCGCACTGACCTCGTCGCTGGCCTTCCTGCAGGACGTCGGCCTGACCCCGATCGTGATCCACGGCGCCGGCCCGCAGCTCGACGAAGAACTGTCCGCGGCCGGCATCGTCAAGCAGACCGTCAACGGTCTGCGCGTGACCTCGCCGGAGGCGCTGGCGATCGTGCGCCGCGTGTTCCAGGCGCAGAACCTCAAGCTGGTCGAAGCGCTGCAGGCCGGCGACGGCCGCGCGACCTCGATCATCTCCGGCGTGTTCGAGGCCGAATACCTGGACCGCGATACCTACGGCCTGGTCGGCGAGGTCAAGAAGGTCAACCTGGCGCCGATCGAGGCCAGCCTGCAGGCCGGCTCGATTCCGGTCATCGCCAGCCTCGGCGAAACCGCCGGCGGGCAGATCCTCAACGTCAACGCCGACTTCGCCGCCAACGAGCTGGTGCAGGTGTTGCAACCGTACAAGATCGTGTTCCTGACCGGCACCGGCGGCCTGCTCGACGACAACGGCAAGGTGATCGACTCGATCAATCTGTCGACCGAGTACGAGCACCTGATCGAGCAGCCGTGGATCAACGGCGGCATGAAGGTCAAGATCGAGCAGATCAAGGACTTGCTGGACAAGCTGCCGCTGACCTCGTCGGTGTCGATCACCAAGCCGGCCGAACTGGCCAAGGAACTGTTCACTCACAAGGGCTCGGGCACGCTGGTCCGGCGCGGCGAACGCGTGCTGCAGGCCGCGCGCTGGGACGAGCTCGACCTGGAACGCCTGCGCGGCCTGATCGATTCGGCCTTCGGGCGCAAGCTGGTCGCAGGTTATTTCGAAAACACCCGGCTCAAGCAGGCCTACGTCAGCGAGAACTATCGCGCCGCGATCGTGCTGATCGAGGCCGACGGCCGCACCTACCTGGACAAGTTCGCGGTGCTCGACGACGCCCAGGGCGAAGGCCTGGGGCGGGCGGTATGGCAGGTCATGCGCGAGCAGAATCCGAGCGTGTTCTGGCGCTCGCGCCACGGCAATCCGGTCAACCCGTTCTATTACTCCGAATCCGACGGTTGCCTAAAGCAGGAGAAGTGGAAGGTGTTCTGGTACGGCATGCACGGCTTCGACGAAATCGCCGCCTGCGTCGAGTACGCCGGGCGGCGCACGCCGACCCTGGAGGACTGATGGACGCGCAAGGCAGTGCGTGGACCCAGCAACCGCGGCTGAGCGGGGAGCACGTCGTCCTGGAACCGCTGCGCCGCGCGCACGGCGACGGTCTGCGCGCGGCCCTGGCCGGCGGCGAACTGGCCCAGGCCTGGTACACCAACGTGCCGGCGCCGGAGGGCGTGGACGGTTACATCGACGCCGCCCTGGCGATGCGCGACCGCGGCGTCGCCTGGCCGTTCGCCGTGCTCGATGCGCGCGGCGAAGTAGTCGGCAGCACCCGCTATTACGACATGGACGCGGCGGTGCCGCGGGTCCAGATCGGCTATACCTTCTATGCGCCGCGGGTGCAGCGCACCGGCCTGAACACCCAGGCCAAGCTGCTGTTGCTCGGCCACGCCTTCGAAACCCTGGGCTGTATCGCGGTAGGCTTCGAGACGAGCTGGTTCAATCAGGCTTCGCGCGCCGCGATCGCGCGCCTGGGCGCCAAGCAGGACGGCGTGCTGCGCAATCACCGCCGGCACGCCGACGGCAGTCCCCGCGACACGGTCGCATTCTCGATCATCGATACGGAGTGGCCGGCGGTGAAGCGCAATCTGCATTACAAGCTGGACCGACACGCAAGCGGAGCCGCAACCCATGGCTAAGACCTTAGGCATCGTCGGCGCGCGCGGCCACGTCGGCGCCGACCTGATCCGGCTGATCGCCGGCCATCCCGAGTTTGAGTTGGCCTTCGTGTCCTCGCGCGAACTCGACGGCCAGCGCCTGGCCGACCACATCCCCGAATACGCGGCCAAGAACCCGGATCTGCGCTACAGCTCGCCGGCGCACGAACAGTTGCCGGCGCTGGGCGCCGACGCGGTGGTGCTGGCCCTGCCCAACGGCAAGGCCGCCGCCTGCGTGGCCGCGTTCGACGCCGTCGGCGCCGAACCGGTGATCGTCGACCTGTCGGCGGACTATCGCTTCGACGATCACTGGTACTACGGCCTGCCCGAGCTGACCCGCGGCGATTATCACGGCCAGCGCCGGATCAGCAACCCGGGCTGCTACGCCAGCGCGATGCAGCTGGCGATCGCGCCGCTGCTGAACGTGCTGGAAGGCGCGGTGCAGTGCTTCGGCGTGTCCGGATACTCCGGCGCCGGCACCACGTCCTCGGACAAGAACGACCCCGACAAGCTGCGCGACAACCTGATGCCGTACGCGCTGACCGGGCATCTGCACGAGCGCGAGGTCACTCGCCACCTCGGCCATCCGGTCGAATTCATGCCGCACGTGGCGCCGCATTTCCGCGGTCTCACCGTAACCTCGAACCTGCACCTGTCGCGCCGGTTCGAGCGCGAAGAGCTGGTCGAGCACTATCACCGCCATTACGACGGCGAGCCGATGGTGCGGGTGCTGGACGAGGCGCCCTGGGTCAGCCGCATCGCCGGCCGGCACCATGTGGAAATCGGCGGCTTCTCGGTATCCGAAGACGGTCGCCGGGTGGTGGTGGTGTCGACCCTGGACAACCTGCTCAAGGGCGCGGCGACGCAGGCGCTGCAGAACCTCAACCTAGCCTTCGGCCTGGACGAACTGACCGGCATCGACGCGCACCCGCGACCGTGACGCTTCCGTTGTTTCCCCCTCGAGAAAAGGGGGCAGGGGATTTGCTGTCGCTGTTGCTCTGAACGCAGGGCAAAAGCGGAAACAATGGCCAAGGCAAGTCCCCCTTGACCTCCCTTTCCAAAAGGGGGCGTCCGGTAGGAGGGATTCGTCGGTTGGATGGGTTGCAGCGTTCGGAGTGAAGCCGCCATGCGTCTGTCGCGTTATTTCTTGCCCGCGTTGAAGGAAAACCCCGCCGAGGCGCAGATCGCCTCGCACCGGCTGATGCTGCGCGCCGGACTGATCCGGCAGGAAACCGCCGGCATCTACACCTGGCTGCCTGCCGGCCTGCGCGTGCTGCGCAAGATCGAGGCCGTCGTCCGCGACGAGCTGGACCGCGCCGGCGCGCTGGAATTGCTGATGCCGACCTTGCAGTTGGCCGACCTGTGGCGCGAAAGCGGCCGCTACGAAGCCTACGGGCCGGAAATGCTGCGCATCCGCGACCGCCACGAGCGCGAACTGCTGTACGGGCCGACCAACGAGGACATGATCACCGCGATCTTCCGCGCGCATGTGAAGTCCTACCGCGCGTTGCCGATGAACCTGTACCAGTTGCAGTGGAAGTTCCGCGACGAGCAGCGCCCGCGTTTCGGCGTGTTGCGCGGGCGCGAGTTTCTGATGAAGGATGCGTACTCGTTCGATCTCGACGAGGCCGGGGCGCGTCGCAGTTACCGGCGCATGTTCGTCGCCTACCTGCGCATCTTCGCCCGGCTCGGCATCCGCGCGATCCCGATGCGCGCCGAGACCGGGCCGATCGGCGGCGACCTGTCGCACGAGTTCCTGGTCCTGGCGCCGTCGGGCGAGTCGGCGGTGTATTGCGACCGCGGCATGCTCGAATTGCCGATCCCAGGCGACGACATCGATTACGACGGCGACCTGGAGCCGATCGTGCGCCAGTGGAGCTCGCTCTACGCCGCGACCGAAGACGTGCACGACATCGAGCGCTTCGAGCGCGAGGTACCGGCCGAACGGCGGGTGCAGGCGCGCGGGATCGAAGTCGGCCAGGTGTTCTATTTCGGCACCAAATACTCGCAGCCGATGAAGGCCGCGGTGACCGGCGCCGACGGCGTCGAGCGCGCCATCCACGGCGGCTCCTACGGCATCGGCGTGTCGCGCCTGGTCGGCGCCATCGTCGAGGCCGGTTGCGACGAAGCCGGCATCGTCTGGCCCGAGCCGGTGGCGCCGTTCCGGGTCGGCCTGATCGATCTCGATCCGGCCGATGCGACGGTCTCTGCGGCTTGCGAACACCTGTACGCGCAACTCCAGGCGCGCGGCGTGGACGTGCTGCTCGACGACACCGGCGAGCGCGCCGGGGTCAAATTCGCACACATGGACCTGCTCGGTCCGCCCTGGCAGATTGTGGTCGGCCGGCGCGGACTGGAGCGCGGCGTCGTCGAACTCAAGCGTCGCGCGACCGGCGAGCGGACGGAGCTGACGCAGGAGGACGCTCTGGCCCGTTTGTCCATGCGCAGGAACGAGTGAGGCGGAACGATCGGCGGTCGCCGCCGCCTTCTGTTGCCGAATTCTCTTTCGCCTCTGTTTCCCCGTTTTCCCGATTCTCTTTCCCGATTCCAGCGAGCCGTCCCCCATGTCCGATCTGCTTTGGCAAAAACCCGGCGTCAAGGTCGACGCGCGGATCCAGAACTTCCTCGCCGGCGAGGACGTGATTCTCGACCGCGAGTTCTTCCTGTTCGATATCCAGGCCAGCCGCGCCCATGCGCAGGGCCTGCAGCAGATCGGCATCCTCAACGCAGACGAGCTCGAGGGGTTGTCGCGCGAGCTGGACGTGCTGGCCGAAGATTTCCGCGCCGGCCGCTTCGTGCTCGACGAGCGCTACGAGGACGGCCATTCGGCGATCGAAGGCCGGTTGATCGAACGGCTCGGCGATGCCGGCCGCAAGATCCACACCGGCCGCAGTCGCAACGACCAGATCCTGGTCGCCACCCGGTTGTGGCTGAAGGACCGGCTGAGCCGCGTCTACGCGCTGTGTCGGGAGACGGCCGAAGTCGCCCTGGCGCGCGCCGAGGCCGAGGCCGGCTTGCCGCTGCCGGGCTACACCCATCTGCAACGCGCGATGGTCTCCAGCGCCGGCATGTGGTGGGGCGCCTGGGCCGAGGGCTTCATCGACAACGCCGTGCGGGCGCGCCAGACCCTGGACTGGGTCGACGCCAATCCGCTCGGCAGTGCCGCGGGCTACGGCATCAACCTGCCGCTGGCGCGCGAACACACCACCCAGACGCTGGGCTTCGGCCGACTGCAGCTGATCGCCACCTACGCCCAGCTTTCGCGCGGCAAGTTCGAACTCGGCGCGATCGATGCGCTGTCGACCGCGTTGCTCGACTTGCGCCGCCTGGCCTGGGACCTGAGCCTGTTCACCAGCGCCGAATTCGGCTTCGTCGCCTTGCCGGCCGAATACACCACCGGCAGTTCGATCATGCCCAACAAGCGCAACCCCGACGTGATCGAGCTGATGCGCGCCAGCTACGCCGCCGTCGCCGCCGCGCGCACCGAGATCGAACATCTGCTGTCGCTGCCTTCGGGCTACCACCGCGACCTGCAGTTCTCCAAGGGCGCCATCTTTCACGCCTTCGGCCGCGGCCTCGGCGCGCTGGAGCTGCTGCCCGACCTGCTGCGCAACCTGGAATGGAAGGCCGAACGCCTGCGCGCGGCGCTGGAGCCGTCGATGTACGCCACCGACCTCGCCGTCGATCTGGCCCGCCAGGGCCTGCCGTTCCGCGACGCCTACAAGCAGGCCGCCGACCCGGCGCGCTGGGCCGAGGGCGATCCGGAGGCCAGCCTGCGCGCGCGGGTATCGCCGGGCGCGGCGGGCGATCTGCGCCTGGATGCCCTGCGCGCGCGCCTGAAGGAACTGACATGAGCGCCGCGGCAAAGGATTTCGCCGCGCAGCCTTTGCCGCCCTGGCGCCGCGCCGTGCTCAAGGTCGGCAGCAGCCTGCTGGCCGGCTTCGAGGGCGGCGGGCTCGACCCGCGCTACGCCGCCGGCCTGGCGCGTTTCATCGAAAGCGCGCGCGAACAGCAGCGCGAAGTGGTGCTGGTGTCCTCCGGCGCGGTCGCGGCCGGGCGCAGCCGCATCCACACCGGCGGCGACGGCCTGGTGCTGCGCCAGGCGCTGGCCTCGCTGGGCCAAGCCTCGCTGATCGCGTTCTGGCAGCAGCTGTCCAGCGTGCCGGTGGCGCAGGTGCTGCTGACCCACGACGACCTGCGCAACCGTCGCCGCTACCTCAATGCGCGCGCTTCGCTGCGCGAATTGCTGCGCCTGGGCGCGTTGCCGGTCGTCAACGAGAACGACACCGTCGCGGTCGACGAACTCAAGCTCGGCGACAACGACAACCTGGCTGCGGCGGTGGCGTCGCTGGTCGACGCCGACCTGCTGCTGATCGCCACCGACATCGGCGGTTTGTACAGCGGTCACCCGCAGCGCGATCCGACCGCGCGGCCGATCGGCCACGTGGCGACGGTGACGCCGGAACTGCTGGTCGCCGCCAGCGGCGGCGCCGGCGCGCTCGGCACCGGCGGCATGCGCACCAAGCTCGAAGCGGCGGCCAAGGCCGCCACCGCCGGTATCGCCACTGCGCTGTTCTGCGGCCGCGACGCCGAGGTGGTCGCGGCATTGGCCCAGGACCGCCTGCACGGCACCCTGGTCGCTGCGCACAGCGACCGTCTGCGCGCTCGCAAGCAATGGCTGCGCCACGCGCCCGCCAGCGGCAGCCTGCACATCGACGCCGGCGCGGCCAACGCGCTGCGCGTGCGCGGCGCCTCGTTGCTGCCGGGCGGGGTGGTCGCGGTCGAGGGCGAGTTCCGCCGCGGCGACGTGGTCGAGCTGCGCGTGGCGGCGGACGGTGAGGCGATCGGGCGCGGGTTGGTGCAGTACAACTCGGTCGAGCTGGGGCGGATCAAGGGCCGCCACAGCCGCGACATCGAGGCGGTGCTCGGCTTCCGCTACGGCGAGTCGGTGGTGCACCGCGACGATCTGGTGATGCTGGGCGGGCGCACGCCGGCGGAGGTCGGCGCGATCGCGGCCGACCCCACCGGTGCGGTCGCCGCCAACGAGAGGAACAGGGCATGAGCGGTTACGTACGCACCTTGGCCGAGCGCGCCCGTGCGGCATCGCTGATTCTGGCCGCACTCGACGGTGCCGAGCGCGCCGCCCTGATCGCGGCGATGGCGGGGCAGCTGGACGCACGAAGCGCGAGCATCCTGGCCGCCAACGCCGAAGACGTGAGCCGCGGCGAAGCCGCCGGCCTCGGCGCGGCCATGCTCGACCGCCTGCGCCTGGACCCGCAGCGCCTGACGGCCATCGCCGACGCGCTGCGCGAAGTGGCCGCGCAAGCCGACCCGCTCGACGGCGTCACCCGCAGCGAAACCCGCCCGAACGGATTGGTGATCGAACGCAAGCGGGTGCCGCTGGGCCTGATCGCGATGATCTACGAATCGCGGCCCAACGTGACCGCCGACGCCGCCGCGCTATGCCTGAAAGCCGGCAACGCCGTGCTGCTGCGCGGCGGCTCGGAAGCGCGCGCCAGCAACGCCGCGATTGCCGCCGCCCTGCACGCGGCGCTGCGCGAACGCGGCTTGCCGGAAGCGGCGGTGTCGTTGATCGACGACACCGCGCGCGAGCACGTGCTGGAGCTGCTGCAGCTGTCGGATCTGATCGATCTGGCGATCCCGCGCGGCGGCGAAAGCCTGATCCGCTTCGTCGCCGAACATGCGCGCGTGCCGGTCGTCAAGCACTACAAAGGCGTCTGCCACCTTTACGTGGACCGCGCCGCCGATCCCGCGCTGGCGCTGGACCTGCTGGTCGACGGCAAGGCCTCGCGCCCGGGCGTGTGCAATGCGCTGGAAACCCTGCTGGTGCATCGCGACATCGCCGACGCCTTCCTGCCGCAAGCGCTGGCCGCCCTGGCCGCGCGCGGCGTGGAAGTGCGCGGCTGCGAGCGCGTGCGCGCCTATGCGCCGGACCTGGCCGTCGCGGACGACGCCGACTACGCCGCCGAGTACCTCGACCTGATCATCGCCGCGCGCGTGGTCGACGATCTCGATCAGGCCCTGGTGCATATCGCGCAGTACGGCTCCGACCACACCGAAGTGATCGCCACCGCCGACCCGGCCGCCGCCGAGGCCTTCGTCCGCCGCACCCGCAGCTCGGCGGTGATGGTCAACGCCTCCTCGCGCTTCAACGACGGCGGCCAACTCGGCCTCGGCGCCGAGATCGGCATTTCGACCACGCGCTTGCATGCCTACGGCCCGATGGGCGTCGAATCGCTGACCATCGAACGCTTCGTCGTGCGCGGGGCAGGGCAGGTCCGCCATCCCGAGTCGCAGCATCGCTGACGCCGGGGCCTCGTGTAAGCCCTTATAGGAGCGGCGCAAGCCGCGACCGCAGGGCGTCCAGATCGCGCCGCAGGCCGGGTTTCGTGGTCGCGGCTTACGCCGCTCCT